>WLJO01000059.1 GCA_009701715.1 Actinomycetota bacterium | reverse complement strand
ACGCCGTCGCAGGAGCAGTTCCGCAGCGCTGTCCTCGCAGCCGGGTGTGCGGTGATTGGCCAGACCGGGGACCTCGCTCCAGCGGACCGGCGGCTCTACTCGATCCGTGATGTCACCGCCACGGTGGAGTCGATCGCGCTCATCACCGCGTCCATCCTGTCCAAGAAGCTCGCGGCGGATCTCGATGCACTCGTGATGGACGTGAAGTTCGGTAGCGGTGCCTTCATGACCGCGGTCGACGACGCCGACGAACTCGCCCGCAGCATCGTCGATGTCGCAGAGGGCGCGGGCCTGCGTACTACCGCATTCCTCACGGACATGAACCAGGTGCTTGGCCGCTCGGCAGGCAATGCCCTCGAGGTGCACGAGACCATCGGGTGGCTCACCGGCACGTTCAGCGATCCACGTTTCGACGAGGTTGTCTATGCGCTCGGCGCGGAGATGCTCGTGCTTGGTCGGCTCGCGCGCGACACCGATGATGCACGCGTCCAACTCCGCGCCGCCCGGGACTCCGGTCGCGCTGCCGAACGTTTCGCGAAGATGGTGTCGGCGCTGGGCGGCCCGACAAACCTCCTTGACCGACCGACGCAGCACCTTCCCGCAGCCCCGGTCGTGGTGCCGGTTTACGCAGCCGGCAGCGGCACGGTGAACGCGATCGACGTGCGGGCCGTGGGTATGGCTGTCGTCGGTCTCGGTGGTGGCCGTGCGCGGACAACCGATCGCATCAACCCTGCTGTGGGTCTCAGCGAGGTCTCGGGGCTCGGCGAGGCGGTCGGCTCCGACCGTCCGCTCGCAATGGTCCACGCTCGGAACGACTCCGACGCCGAGGCTGCCGCACGCGCGCTGCGAGCCGCGTACACCGTTGGGCACGCGACCGAGCACGGCAGCGGATCGGCGCCGGCGGTATTGCGCCGGATCACGCGCGCCTGACCGTCAGGCGACCAGCACGAGGAAGAACACCGGGATCGAGATGACCGCATTGCGGATGAGCGTTGCCGGTCCGACCGTCGAGGACGTCAACTGCCCGAAGCACCGACACTCAGGGGTACGGCCGCGGCCGAGGTTCACGGACACGGCCACGGTGAAGGAGGCCAGCAGGAGCAGCGAGACAAGCGCACCCCACCACGCGGTCGCAGGAACGAGGACCAGTGCCGCGGCGCCGAGTTCCGTCCAGGGCAGCACCTCCGCAACGGGCCGTACGAGCGACGGGGAAACGCCGAAGTCGGCCACCGCTCGGCGCGTTCCGCCGCGGTCGGCAAGCTTGGCGCCGCCCGAGACGACAAACACGGCAACCGTGAGCAGGCGAGCGATCAGGACGAGGGAATCCACTCCGGATAACGCTAGCGATCGGGGTCAGCGCAGCGCCTCGCCCAGTTATCCATGCTGATCGCACCTTTCAGGGCCAAAGGTGGGAGGATGTCCTCCCATGAAGACACGCCATTTCGTTTCCTGTTCCACTGTTCTGCTCACGCTCGTCCTCGCCTCGTGCGGGGGCAGCAAGACTGCATCCACCACGACGGCCGAATCCACCACGACGGCCGCGCCCACCACGACGGCCGCGCCCACCACGACGGCCGCGCCCACCACCCCGACCGCCCCGGAGACGACGGCTGCCCCCACCACGGCAACGGTGTCCACCATCGCTGACATCCCGGCCGCTCATACCGAGATCGTGGCCGTCTGGGAGAAGTTCTTCGACAACAAGACTGCCACCGAGGAGCGGATCCCGCTGCTCGAGAACGCAGACAAACTCGCCGAAACGATTACTCAGGCTGTGGCCAGCCCGATGCTCAAGCAGGTGACCTCCAAGGTGAGTGCCGTGGCGTTCGAGTCCGAGACCCGAGCACTCGTTACCTTTGACGTTCTCTTGAACGGCACAGCCGCCATGACGGGTTCGCAGGGCGTGGCTGTCCTCGTCGATGGCAAGTGGCTCGTGAGCCAGGAGTCGTTCTGTACGCTCGTTGCCTTTGGTGGTATCACCATCGGCTGCGAGTAATCGCACCAGTTCTGCTGCAGGGCCGGTTGTTGTTCCCTCGGGACGGCAACCGGCCCTGTCGTGTTTTGCTGCCGGCCACCTGTCGCGCCGATTCGCGTCGAACGGTTACGGCTCAACAATGAGTGCAGTCACCATGCCGAACATCCCCTGCGCGCCCTCGGCGTGGGTGAGGATGTGGCAGTGCCAAGCCCAGACACCGGGCTCGATCGCCTTGTAGAGCACCGTGTAGCGCTCGCCCGGGGCAACCCACAGCGTGTCGGTCGGCATCGGGGTGAGGAGCGGCACCCCGTCCTTGGCAATCACCCAACCCATCGGTTGGTGCAGGTGCATCGGGTGCCCCATCAGGCCCTCGTTGTAGTAGTTGACGAGCATGACCTCGTTCTTCTTGAGCGTGTAGGGCTCGGTGGCCGGGAAGGATTTGCCGTTCAGGCTGAGCCCAATCGTTCCCGAATCGTTCAGCACCATGTTCACCGACTTGGCGATGCTCGTGTACCCCATGGGCTTGAGCACGTCGGGGATTGGGATGTCGCCGATGGTGATCGCTCCGAACATGCCGTTGGGGATCTGCGTCTGAGCGTTGTGGTGCGAGTGATAGATGCCGGTGGCAAACGTGCTGTTGGCGCCCGCCTTGGCCACGAACTCGTAGGTGAACGAGTCGCCCGGAACGGTCGGTGGCTGTGTGTATGGATCCACGCCGTCCATGTTGTTGGGCACCCGGATGCCGTGGAGGTGCAGCGACGTCGACTCCGGCAGATCGTTCTTCAGCACGATCCGCACCCGGTCACCCACGTTGACGTGGATCTCGGGACCGGGAACCACGCCGTTGTAGGTCCAGGCCTCGACGAGCCTGCCCGGCTCAACCTCCCACTGGACGATCTTGGCCACCAGGTCGAACTGCTTCGTACCGTCAGCCAGCACGGTCGGCTCGAGCCGGTCACCGCCGTGGCCGGCAGTCTTGGCTGGGAACGCCTGCGCACGCTTGAGCATGGCTGCATCCATCTCTTGCCAGGTCATGGTGGCACCGGACCCCGTGTGGTCCATGCCGGGCCCTGCCGTGCCGATGATGACGGTTCCCTTCATCCCGGCGTCCTTGTGACCCGGGACGCTGCACCACATCTCGAAGGTGCCCTCGGACTGCTTGGGAATCCGTACGGTCACCGACTCGCCGGGCTGGAGATTCTCGGTGGCGACACCGAGACCCGGGATTGTGAACGCGTGCGCCTGGGTATCGATGTTGACGATCTTGAGGTGTGCGCCCACTGTCGGAATGTTCAGTTCCGCCGGCTCGATCTTCATGGCGCCGAGGTTGACCGCGATCGTCTCGATCGCTGCCTCCGACGGCGATGCCGCCGTGCCCTGGTCGCTAGTGCGCGTGATCAACAGGATTGCGGCGAAGAACAGGGCAGCGACCGCAACAGCGAACGAGCCGATGCTGAGGGCGCGGGCGTCATTTTTGCTCATGTGCGTAGGTTGTCCACCCTCGGTGGTACCCGGTACGGGGAGTTGGACCCGACGTTCGGGACCTTCGGCCCCGCGGACGGCAGTCAGGCGAGCGGGACGGCCCAGACCGCCATGGAACCGCCGGCCTCCCCGGCGTCGAACGAGAAGCGCCCGCCGTAGCCGTTGGCCCGTTGTGAGAGGTTCCCCAGACCGAGCCCGGCCGGAGTCGTTTCCCGGTCGGGCCCGACACCGTTGTCGGACACGGTGACGGTGAGCCAGTTGTCCTCGACCGAGATGTTGACGCTCGAATGCGTGGCACGTGCGTGCTTGGCGACATTGGTGAGCAGTTCGCGGATCACGTCGGTCGCCTCGCTCGCGAGGGAATCGGGAACGAGGGCAAGGACACCGTGCTGGATGAGGCTCGGGTGGTGGCCGAGGACGCGTGAGGACTCGGCGAGGACCAGCCGCACCGCCGGCTCGAAGCCAGCGTCCATCCCCCGGAGGCTGTGCATCGTGAAGATGATGGTCCGGATCTGCGTGATTGCCTCATCGATCTCGTCGATGACGCCAACAAGCTGAGGGTCTTGGTCGGGCCGGCCGAGCGAGGCCTGGAGGTGGAGGCCGGCAGCGAAGAGCCGTTGGATGATGTTGTCGTGGAGGTCACGGGCGATGCGATCACGCTCGTCCACCACCGCAAGCTTCGCGGCCGTCTCGTTGAGCTGGCTCACGATGTGCAGTCGGTACGAGATATCGCGCACTGCTACCACGACGAATTCGCCCTCTTCGGTAACAAGTGGGTTGAGCGAGATCTCCACCGGAACCTCGTGACCATCGCGATGAATAGCCGTGAGTTCGAGGCCCGCTCCCATCATTCTGGGCCTGGGCGACGCGACGAACGCCTTACGGAATGACGAATGCGCAGTGCGCGACGCCGGGGGAACGAGCACCTCGACGGACTGGCCGATGAGCTCGGCGGGCTGCCAGCCGAGAATCTCGGCCGTGCGCCGGTTGGCGCGATTGATCAATCCGTCGCGCCCAACCACCAGGGTGGCGTCGGCAGCAGCCTCCAGCAGCAACCACTGTTGTTCCGCCGGACGCATGGGCAAGTCTCGCAGGAAAGGATCCTGCTCGCCCACCCACGATGTTGTGCCGGGATGCGCAACCCGTGATCTTCTCCGCTCCGCCCGGTACGCAGCTGTGACAAAGGTCCCCGGGTTGTGAGCCGCTTGGCAACCCCATCGATGAGCAACCCTGACGCACACTGGAACCGACTCACCGAGGAGCCGTCATGTTGGTTCGAGATTTCATCGAGGTGCCCGTTCCCCTCGAGACGGCGGTCAGCGCCGTCAGTGATCCCGGGTTCTGGGGGCGCGCCCTTGATTCTGATCTAGAGCCCGGTGTGCACGTACTACTTGCCCGTTTCGGCATCCAGGGGTTGTGCGGCCGCCCGACGGAGCCGGTCCACCTGCAGGTCGGACTACCGACCCACCAGCCGCGTGGGACGATTATCGACGTGCAGTGGCAGTCGGGAGCGGGGAGCGGATCGGACCCGGTCATGCAGGCAGACGTGACGCTCTCGGCGCTCGGTTCCCGGCTGGTGCACCTCGAGTTCAACGGCTGCTACTGCGGGCCAGGGGCGCTCTCTGCCGCGCCGGCGGACCGGATGATGCAACATCGTGTGCTGGAATACGCCGTGCGCCTGATTCTCATGCGTATGGCCCGGGGGCTCACCGTGACCCCCACCGAAGTACTGGGGTAATCGAATGACCCGTCCTGTTCTTGTCGGTTGGAGTGGATCCGAGGTGTCAAACCGCGCTGTTGAGGTGGCAGCCGGCTTCGCCGAGCGTCGCGGTGTTGCGCTTCGGGTCGTGCTCGGCTGGGACTTCCTCGACCAGCCTGGCTACGAGTTCGATCCGCAGATCACGCCCGAGAAGGTGCAAAAGACGCTCGAGCGTGCTGTCGTCGCTGTGCGCGAACGGCACCCATCGGTGCTCATCACCTGCGAGGCGCTGATGGGCTGGGCGCCAGCCGTGGTGACGGAGGCCGCCGAGTTCGCCGACCTGTTGGTTCTCGGGCGCTCGGACAAGACCAAGGGTCACTTCGGCGACTGGTCACCCGATGTCCTGGTCCGCCGGGTGAGGGTCCCGGTTGTTTACGTGCCGTAGGGGCATTCCGTTGCAGTGGGACGTGCCAGTGGACAAAGGCCCCACAACAAGCGTCGGTCGGCACTGTCCAGAACCGTGGGAGGCGGCGACGCTGGGTGCATGAAGAACCCGCCAGCCGTCGATGCCGCTACGGGCGCCGATGGAGCCCGGGTGGTGGTCGGTGTGGACGGGTCCGAGAACGCGTTGGTGGCCGTCGAATGGGCCGCCGCCGAGGCCACGCGTCGCGGAATCCCGCTGCGAATCGTGTCGTGCTACTCGGTTCCCTTTTATGGCGAGCCAGGGACGATTGGCACCTACGCCATCGAGCGCCAGGTCGAGGCGATCAAGAATGAACACGAGGGATTCGTGCACACGGCTATCGAGCGGGCAGCCAGGGTCGCTGTACACCTCAAGGTCGACAGCATCGTCACGCTCGGCTCGCCCACGACGGTGCTGCCGCAGGCCGTCGAGCGCGGTGGGGAAGTGGTGGTGGGGGCAGCGGGGCGCTCGGGGCGACTTGCCGATGTGATCGGTTCGACAGCAACGGCCGTGTGCCATCACACGGCGGAACCGGTGGTGGTAGTGCGTGCCCCTTCGTCCAGAAAGGGAAGTTCCATGAAGAAGATCGTTGTCGGGACCGATGGCTCGGAGTGCGCCGCCGAGGCACTCCGCTGGGCCTACGAGGAGGCCCGTCTGGCTGGCGCCAGCTTGGTGGTGCTCCACAGTTGGCAGTACCCGTACGGGGATCCGGTTTCCGGTGAGGAAGATGTCCGCAGGCGGATGCAGGCGGATGCTTCCGCTCAGCTTGCCGATGCCGTTGCACCCGTGGCGGAGCGGGCCGAGGAGGACGGCGTAACGCTCAGCACGCGTCTCGTTGAGGACCTCCCGGCGAAGGCGATCATCGCGGCAGCAGCCGATGCTGACCTCGTCGTCGTCGGGTCGAGGGGGCGCGGCGGGTTCACCTCGTTGTTGCTCGGTTCGGTGAGCCGTTCGGTCGTGCAGCACGCCCCCTGTCCGGTCGCGGTCATCCGCCAACCAGCCACCTGAGCCACCGGGGTCAGCGAGGAGGATGACAACCATGGCATCGAGACAACCCGCATCGCTCACCGTCCTCGGCGGTGCCCGAACCGTTACCGGAAGCCGCTACCTGCTCGAGGCCCGCGGTCGTCGGGTATTGGTGGACTGCGGCATCTTCCAGGGCCTCAAGGAACTGCGCGAGCGGAACTGGGCACCGTTCCCCGTGGACCCATCGAGCCTCGACGCTGTCGTGGTTACACATGCTCACCTCGACCACGGCGGCTACCTGCCACGCCTTGTGAGCCTTGGCTTCGACGGCCCCGTGTACTGCACTGCCGATACGGCTGCGCTTATGGGGGTCGTGCTGCCCGACAGCGGTCGGCTGCACGAGGAGGGGGCGGAATTCTCGAACCGCATCGGTTCCAGCAAGCACCGGCCGGCGCTTCCGCTCTACACCGAGCACGAGGCGTTTGCGTCGTTGCGGTGTCTCGAACCGGTGGATTTCGGTGAGACCTTCGAGATCGCGGACGCCTTCCGCTTCCGCCTCGATGTCGCGGGCCACATCCTGGGGAGCGCCACGGCGTTCTGCGAACTGCCCAATGGCATCTCGGTGCGATTCAGCGGCGACCTCGGGAGGCCGAACCACCCCGTGCTGCGGGAGGCGGATCCGGTGGGCGAGGCGGACTTCATCCTCGTGGAGTCCACCTACGGCGATCGCTCGCACAATCCGGAGGACCCCGCGGAGCGCCTCGCTGCACTCGTCGGGCGGACGGTTGACCGTGGCGGAGTACTCGTCATCCCGGCGTTCGCCGTCGATCGCACCGAGGTCCTCCTCTATCACCTCGCTCGCCTTGCGCAGGCCGGACGCCTCCCTCGTGTTCCCGTCTTCGTCGACAGCCCGATGGCCCTTGCAGCGCTGCGCCTCTACCGGACAGCGATCGCGGAGGGGCGAGCGGATATTCGCCCGGAACTCCGTGGCGACGGCTCGCTGTTCGAGGTGCCCCTCCTCGAGGAGAACGAGACCCCGGACGGGTCCAAGCGGATCTCGCGGCGCACGGAGTCGGCAATCGTCATCGCTGGTTCCGGTATGGCAACCGGGGGTCGCGTGACGCACCACCTCGAACAGTTCCTCCCCAACAGCCGGAATGCGGTCGCGCTCGTCGGCTTCCAGGCGGCAGGTACGCGCGGCCGCTCCCTGCTGGATGGTGCCGACGTGCTGAAGATGCACGGGAAGTACATCCCGGTGCGCGCCGAGGTGTGCGACCTCCCCGGCTTCTCGGTGCATGCGGACCGCAATGAACTGCTCACCTGGCTGGGTACGGCCGAGCGCGCACCCGAGACCGTGCTCGTCGTCCACGGCGAGGAGAGCGCCGCCGAGTCCATGCGACGAGCGGTCACCAAGGAACTCGGGTGGACAGCGGTCGCGCCGTCCGTCGGCGAGCGCTTCAGCCTCCGGCGGGGCTGAGGAGCGCGGCCGCGGCTACCGCTGGTTGAGCGGTGTGTCCGGGTGCTGTGCCAGTTCGCGGAACGCGGTATTCCTCACGGTGCGGGCGATGTCGGTGGAGGTCACCACACCCTCTACCCGGTTGTCGTTGTCGGTTACCACGACCTTGCCGGTGTCGCTGCCCACGCGGTCGAGCACGATGAGCAGTTCCTCGCTGGGACGGGCAGTAGGTACCAGCGAGGCCGGGGTGGCGATGCGGCTGACCGGCGTCGTCCACCACTGCGCAGGTGGGGGAGCACGTTGGAGACGAGCAGGCCGAGGGTGATGTCGGGTGCAACGGTGACCGGGTTTGGGGTCATCACAGAGGCGATGCGCACGCCCGCAAGCACGTGCCGTGCTTGGTCGACCGCGGGACCGGCGCTGCGCCACGAGATCAGCGCCGCGATCACGAACAAGCTCCAGTGGATGCCGATGGCGATCCCCCGCCACGTGAAGAGCTTGAAGGAGGAACGCACTAGGACGCCGGTTAGTACCGGAGGATGGCGACGGCGACAGCACCCTTGGGCAGCTCGGTATCGTCCACCACGTGTGCCGCCGCACCGTGGGCCATTGCCGAATTGAGCGCGCCCGAGAGCGTCGAGCGCACCTCGTCGAGCCGACCCCTGCGCTCCCCACCGTTGGTGAGCGAGCGGGCCACGAGGAACTGATCAACGGCACCGGATTCGGCAGCGGCCGTGATCTCGATGAGGTCGGTGACGGCCCTGCCTGTGCCGACGAGGTCGCGGGCACGGGCCGCTGCAGCGTCGGCGGGGCCCGACCGCGCACTGACCACGGCCCACGTCCGCTCGTGGATCGTCGGGAGATCGAGCAGATCGGGGTTGCCCGCCACCGGGGTGTGGAGCACGTGACGGTAGTGGGACTCGTTGATGTACATCGAGGCCTCGTACCCGACCCCCATCACGACGAGCGGTGCGTGCGATCCGGCGAGGGCCGTACACACGGCGGAGTCCACCTGATGCAGGTACTGGTGAAGGTCGCTCTTGCGAGACTGCTGCCCGCCGCCCGAGGCGTGCATCGCTCCGGAGCCGTGACGCTCGAACGTCACCTCCCTCTGCACGTACCACAGGGCATCACCGAGGCTCTTCGGGAGATCACGGACCTCGAACGGCTCGATCGAGTACCGGTTCGCGCGAAAGACACGTGTGTGGTTCTGGGACACCGCGAGCACGAAGTAGTCCGGCCCGGTCGACAGGTACGGGAGCAGGCGCAGTGTGTCCGCGGCGTCGCCGATCTCGATTGTGGGATCGGGCACGCCCGGGAGGGGGAGCGACAGCACACGACCGGGTGCGGCGAACCACGCCACCCCGTGACCGGGCTGCGGTAACGAGTCAAGCGTCTCGCCGATCGGTGCGAGGATTGCAGCGGCCTGCAGCGGGCTCTGCCCGTGATCCCTCACGAGCGACTCCTGTGCCCACTGCAACGCGTTCCGCAACTGCAACGGATCCTTGTCCGGCCGGGTGGAGTCCTGCGGCAGGAAGATGCTGACGATCGGTCCCGTTGTCCACATCACAAAATCCCTGAGCGCGCTGCGGGTGGGATTCTGGCTGGTCATCGTCATAACCCCAGAGAACACGAGGGGAGCCGGCTGTGCGAGGGCCCTATGGCCTCTGCGCTTGGGCCGAACCTACATACCGGAGTTGTGACGACGCCGTACTGCGAGGTCTATTGCCGCGATGAGTGCGGAGCCTGCCGCTGCGGCGATGAGGATGGTGAAGCCCCCGCCGCGTGTCTGTGTCTCGAGGCTGAACCAACTACGCAGTGGCGCGATCTTCACGATCAGCAGTCCGGCGCTGAGCAGCGCGACAGGCATCCACCGCCACCTGCCGGGGTTCTCCCCGAGATTGAGGGCCACGACGGTGAGGCTGATCGCCGTCATCGCGAGCGTGGTGCCGGATCGAGCCTCGGCAGTGGTGCGGTTCAGGGCGTAGTGGATGATCGCGAACGTTGCGGCTCCCACCCCGGCGCTCACGATCCCGGCAGGGAGGGAGCGCCGGACCACCCGGTTGAAGATCCCGGAGTGGGCGCGCGGCGCCTGCTTGCGGAACGAGAGGAGGAAGGCGGGTGCGCCGATCGCGAGGAAGCCGATCAGCGTTGCCTGGCTCGCGAACAGCGGATACGGCATGCCGCTGATTCCGACTACCAGCGAGAGCGTGCAGGCCCAGACAGTCTTGATGAGGAAGAACACCGAGACGCGCTCGACGTTCGCGAGCACCCGGCGGCCCTCGTTGACGATGAGCGGCATCACGTCGAAGTTGTCGTCGAGCAGCACGAGTTCGGATACCGCGCGTGCTGCGGCGGAACCGGAGCCCATAGCGATCCCGAGGTCCGCCTCCTTGAGCGCCAGCACATCGTTCACACCGTCGCCGGTCATCCCGACGACTCGGCCCTGGGTTCGCATGGCCCGGACGAGCTGCTGCTTGCCGTGGGGTTCCACCCGCCCGAGCACATCGTTTTCGTCGACGAGTCGGACCAGGTCATCGGTCTCCGTCGGGAGCAGGCGACCATCGGCCGAGCCGTTCACCGGTTGCCCCGCGGACCGGACGACGGCTTCGACGGTTGCGGGGTGATCGCCGGAGAACACCTTCAGGCGGATGCCCTGCTCGCGCAGGTAAGCAAGCGTTGCGGGTGCCGTTGGACGCACTTGTTCGGCGAGCACGACGTGTCCAACCACGGCCACCCGGGGGATGATGCCCGTCGACGCCTTCTCTACATCGAGGGGATCGGCGCTGTGTCCGAGTGCCACCACGCGATTGCCGTCTGCTGCTGCGGGAAGCGGTAGCGACGGGTCGAGAACGTCGGAGGCACCGAGTACCCAGGTTGCGTGCCCGGTGAAGCTTGCGCCGCCCCACCGGCGTTGCGAGGAGAACGGGATGACGACGGTGGCAGACCACTTCGGGTCATCCGGGTAGGCGGCGAGCATCGCGCTCAGCGTCAGGTTCGGGTGCGGGTCACTGTGCGCGAGCGCGGCCAGCGCCGCAGTGCAGTCCTCGAGCGTCGGCGTGTCGTCTGGGAGGCCGACGAGGCGGAGGAACTCGGTCACCTTCGGCTGGCCGGTGGTGATGGTGCCGGTCTTGTCGAGGCACAGGGTGTCCACCCGCGCGAGCAGCTCGATGGCAGGAAGTTCCTGGGTGAGCACGCGCCGACGCGTGAGCCGCAGCGCCCCGAGCGTGAGTGTTGCCGACGTGAGCAGCATGAGTCCCTCGGGGACCATCGACACCATGCCGGCAACCGTTCCCCGCGCGCCCTCCCGCCAGCTTTCCGGTCCGAGCGCCTGGCGCAGCGCAAGCAACGGTCCGAGTACGACGATTGCCCAGGTGATGATGCGCAGCAGCCGGTCGGTGGTGTTGCGCAGGTCCGAGGGCGCGAGGTCGAAACGGCGCGCCTCGGCCTCGATGCGGCTGGCGAGACGCTGGTCTCCGACGCCGGTGGCGCGGATGGTGGCCGAACCCGCCACCACGGTGGTCCCCGCGCTGACGGCCTCGTCCGCCGCGACGAGCACCGGATCAGCCTCGCCGGTGAGCAGCGAGGTGTCGATCTCGAGCGAGCCGGACTCCACAACCATGCCGTCCACAGGGATCTGGTCGCCACGGGCAACGCTGATCACGTCGCCGCGCACTAGTGCCTCGGCTGGCAGGTCAACCAGCACACCGTCGCGCCAAGTGGACACCGTGGGTGCGGCGAGCAATCTCAACCTCCCGAGCACGCGCGACGCGCGCCACTCCTGGATCACGCCGACAGCAGTGTTTGCCGCGACGACGATCATGAACGTGGCATCGCGCAGGGGGCCGACGACGATCGCAACGACGGCCAGGCCGCCGAGCAGGATGTTGAAGCGTGTGAGGAGGTTCGCCCTCAGGATCTGGCGGAGCGTTCTCGATGCACCGGTTCCCGACGTGTTCGTCTGGCCGGCCCGCCGGGCTGCTTCAACCTGTTCGGTACTCAGCCCGAGACGAATCGGGGTGTTCATGCGACCACCAAGTGGAATCCCAGGCCGGGGGCGCCGTGCAAGGGCCGTTGCTGCGCCAACTCCGGCCTGGGAGATCCAGGTATGCGAGCGGGTCCGTGAGCACTGCGAGCAGCGCAACCGGTTTCCCGTCTCCGGAGACCATCATCACACCCGGGCGGTCGCACCCCTAGGGCCGAAGGACCCGGTCCGCGGGGGAAATCCGATGACGCGCTCCGCGAGGGCGGTCTGGCCGGCATCTTCTGATCGTAGGCCACTCGGTACTGGCAACCTGTCCGTCCGTGGGGCATCGTGAGGGGGTGAACGACATCGAGGGCCAGTCGGGAGCCCGGTTCGAGCGGGATGTCACGCTCGGTGACACAACGGTGATGCACATACGCCCGGTACGGCCGACCGACAGGGGTGAGCTCAAGGAACTGCACGATCACGGGTTGAGTGATACGTCGGCGTACTACCGCTTCTTTGGACTGCGCCCGCATTTCCCGCACGAGTTCCTCGACAACATGACGCGCTTCGACCCGGAGCACAGGGTGACCCTCGTCGGAATCCTCGGTGACGCAATCGTTGCAGCCGGCACCTACAACCGCGAGAGCGTGGACGATGTGGAGGTCGCGTTCGCAGTTGCTGACAGGTATCAGGGTCTCGGGATCGGCACGCTGCTGCTTGAGGATCTCGCCGTGCTGGCGAGGGCCATGGGTTTCACGCGGCTCGTCGCGCATGCCCTCCCCGGCAATCGACCGATGCTCTCCGTGTTCGCCAACGTGGGCCTCGTCGTCCGGACGCGCCTCGATGCCGGAATCGTGGACATCGAGATGGACCTTCATGACGATGTCGAGTTCGCACGTCGCTCGGACGAGCGCGAGTGGGCCGCGCAGGCGGCCTCGATGCGGCCGTACCTCGCCCCGAGGTCGGTCGTGGTGATCGGTGCGGGTCGCGAGCCGTCATCGCCCGGCCATCGCATTGCGGCGAACGTCCGGCGTGCCTTCACGGGTGACCTTGCGGTGGTCCGTCCTGACGGGGCGTCGATCGCAGGAGTGTCCGGCTATCGAACTGTCAGCGAGGTGCCCTTCGCGATCGACCTTGCTGTCATCGCCGTTCCGGCCGCAGTGGCACCGCTCGTGCTGGACGAGTGTGGACAGGCCGGCGTGCACGCGGTCGTCGTGATCACTGCAGGGTTCTCCGAGCAGGGCGTGACAACTGGGACAACGGACGCAGACCTCGTCGCGATCGCGCACCGGTCCGGGATGAGGCTGCTCGGCCCCAACTGCTTCGGCATCATCGCCCCTGCCGTGGGGCTCGACGCGACGTTCTCCGCGATACCGCCGACGGTCGGTGGCATCGCGTTCGGCTCGCAATCCGGCGGCATCGGT
>WLJO01000058.1 GCA_009701715.1 Actinomycetota bacterium | reverse complement strand
GGTCTCCTCGCCGAGAGCTGGACAGCGGCCGCCGACGGGCTCTCGTACACCTTCAAGCTCCGCTCGGGTCTCACCTTTGCTGATGGCACTCCCTTGACCTCAGTTGAGCTCAAGGCTGGCTTTGAGCGGCGCTCGAACGAAGCGGTCAAGTCCCCGAGTTCGTACATGCTCCTCCCGGTAGCCGGCTACGAGACACCCGATCCGCTGACGTTCATCGTCAAGATGAAGTACCCCGAATCGGCGTTTCTGTCCTATATGGCAAGTTCGTTCTCGCCCAAGGCGATCAACCCGAAGGTGCTCGCGGATAACGCTGCGGACAATGCGATTGAGTACCTGAAAACCCAGTCAGCCGGTTCTGGCCCGTACGTCATCTCCACCTTCGTGCTCGGCCAGGAATACCAACTGACCCGTAACGAGAACTACTGGGGCGAAAAGCCGTACTACGCCAAGGTGAGCATCCGAATCATTCCCGATGCAGCAAGCCAAGTCGTGCAACTGCAAGGAGGAGACCTCGACATCCTCGCCGGTCAGCCGGCTGCTACCACTTCGACGTTCGAGGGCAGCAAGGACTTCCAGGTCGTCACCTTCCCCGTGCTCCGCAAGGCCCAGTTGTGGGTAAACACCCAGGCTGGCCCCACTGCTGATCCGGCGTTCCGTGCCGCACTGCGATCTGCCATCGACCGTGCGTCACTGGTTGACCAGGTGTGGGGCAAGTACGCAACCGTTTCCAAGCAGATGTACCCGACGGGGATGATCGCCGACGGCCTCGCCGCCGACGACTGGACATTCGACCCTGCACCGCTCAGCGGTCTGGCTGCGGGCAAGAAAATCACGCTTGCTTACCCGGCTGACCGTCCTGCGGACCAGCAGGCAGCCGAGGCACTCCAGACGCAACTGTCGGCTACCGGTCTGGACGTCGAACTCGTTCCGACCCAGGACGCCGATGCGTACGGATGGGCAAGCGACTTGTCCTCGGCCCCGAACCTCTACTACCGAGTGCCGTTCCCGGACTCCAACCACCCCGACACGTGGGCTCGACTGTTCTGGTACAACAACGTGGCCTCGGGGTTCGGCGGATTCCTGAACTTCCTCGGCAGTGGCACGACGGCTGGAGATACGGCGATGGACGCGGGGCTCCCGGCTGTTGATGACAAGGTGGTTGCCGAGAAATACGACGCGGCCGCCAAGGAACTCCACGATCAGGTGGGAATCATCACACTGGCTGATGTCCCGGACGTCTTCATCGCCAAGGCGGGGATCACGGGGTTCGCCCACTGGCTGCCGATGCCGCTGACCTTGGCGCTGAAAGTGCTCAGGGTCGGCTGATGGCCGAAGCGACGGTCGTCGGTGTCACGCGACACCGACGACCGAGCGCACCCATTGTTGTTGGAGCGACCGTCGGGGCCCTCGCCCTGGTGGTCGCTCTCGCGCCCGCGTGGCTTCCCTACGGGTCCCGCAAGGTCGTGGGTAAACCCTTCGAACACCCGCTGAGCGGGCACCTGCTGGGTACGGATTCTCAAGGACGGGACGTCCTGGTTCGCAGCGTGCTGGGACTGCGGACCAGTCTCGGATCGGCGTTCATCGTGATTGCCATCGGACTCGTTGTCGGAACCATCATCGGTCTGGCCGCCGGGTTTGCCGGCGGCATCGTGGACACAGTCCTCATGCGCATCACCGATGTGGCGCTCGCACTTCCTGGTCCAGTGGTGGCGCTCGCCATCGCCGCAGCGCTCGGCCCAGGTCTCGGCCACACGCTCATTGCCGTCGCTGCCTTCTGGTGGCCGTGGTACGCGCGCATTGTGCGCGGCCAAGTTCAATCGATTCGCAAACTTCCTTACGTCGAAGCAGCATCGCTCGGAGGACTCGGGAGTCTCCGGGTCGCCACGGCGCACGTCCTCCCCGGGACCGTCGGCCCGGTGGTCATCGCCGCCTCGCTCGACATCGGTGCCGTTGTGCTCGTCCTCGCGGGTCTCTCCTTTCTCGGTCTCGGTTCGCCAGCTCCAGCGGCTGAACTCGGGGCAATGACCTCGCAGGGACTGCAGTTCCTCTTCAACGCACCCTGGATCTCGCTGTGTCCGGCAGTCGGCCTCTTCCTTCTGGCGGCAAGTGGCAACATTCTCGGGGACCTCCTGCGTGACCGCCTCGCGAAAGCGGGAAGCCGCTGATGCGCCGCGCTGTCGTGACCCGTTTGGCATGGATGATCGTCGTGTTGTTCGTGCTCAGTTTCGTCGTGTTTTCTATCCAACGAACGCTTCCCTCTGACCCGGTGCGCATCTTCTTCGGTCGCAACGCGTCGAAGGAACTCATCGCACAGAAGCAGCACGAACTCGGCTACGACCGATCGTTCTTCTCGCAATACGGCCTCTTCGTGAACCGACTTTTCCATGGGGACCTGGGGACCTCGCTACGGACACGGCGACCGGTGGTGTCCGACCTCATGGACTTCCTGCCGGGAACGCTTGAACTGGCAGGGTCTGCGGCCTTTGTCGGCTTGCTCCTCGCCCTCGTCATTGCGCTCACGGGTGCACTACGCAGGAAAGGCGGAGCAATCGTACGTGTCATCGCCATTGTGTTCTCGTCAGCTCCCACGTTCCTACTCGGTCTCGGTGCGGTGCTGCTCTTCTACCGACACTTTCATTGGCTACCGGCGGGCGGTCGCACCAAGAGTGCCACCGAGGGAAACGGGTGGGTGCTCCTGCGTTCCATCGCGAAGGGCTCACCCTCCAAGACCTGGGAGGCCATCCGTCATCTCGCCATGCCGGCAGTTGCACTGGCGCTCGCTCCCGGTGTTGCCATCGGCCGTATCCTGCGCGGCTCCTTGCTCGACGTACTCGAGCAAGAACACATTCGAACCATGCGCGCCGGCGGTCTCACCGAACGCTCCATCGTGCTGCGCCATGCACTGCGCAATGCGCTGCTCCCCGCCATCTCCATGGGTGGCCTGCAGCTAGGCCTGCTGCTCTCCGGTGTCGTCGTGGTAGAAGTCGTCTTCGCCTGGCCGGGCCTCGGTCTCTACCTCAATCAAGCGATCCGGCTCGCCGACTTTCCCGCAGTGATCGGGGTTGTCCTCGTGCTCGGTGTCGTTTTCGTGATCTCCAGCGCGGTCGTCGATCTGCTGCAGACAGTTGCCGACCCAAGACTGCGAGGACGAGCGTGACAGACGGGCCGATCGCATCAATCCGCAATCTGAGCGTTGAGTTTGCTGCAAAGCGCGGCACCATCCAAGCCCTGCGCGGCGTTGACCTTGAGATAGCCCGGGGCGAGATCGTTGCTCTCGTTGGTGAGTCGGGCTCGGGTAAGAGCGTCCTTTCGTCATGCCTGCTGGGAATGGCAGGCCCGCGCGCCGCAGTGAAGGGCGAGGTCGTTGTCGGGGGTGTCGACATGCTCAACGGAACGGCCGCACAGCGACGCAGCGTCCGCAAGCACCTCCTCGGCGCCGTGTTCCAGGACCCACTCGGTGCCCTCAACCCCACGATGCGAGTCGGGCGCCTCCTCAGCGAAAGGGGCTTGTACCGGGAACGGGCCGAACAGGTGCTGCGCGACGTTGCTGTACCCGATGTGGCGCAACGTCTGCGACAATGGCCGCACCAGCTGTCGGGCGGTTTGAGGCAACGGGTGGCGATTGCGTTTGCCCTCGGTGCAGACGGCCGACTTCCTACGAACAACAGCGCCCGAACCCCGACAGACCACCTTGACGAAGCCGTTAGTGCGGGAAATACCCCGCTTCTGCTCATCGCGGACGAACCGACAACCGCGCTCGATGTGAGCGTTCAGGCACAGGTGCTCTCGTTGTTCGATCGGCTTCGCCGTGAGCACTCATGCGCACTTTTGCTGGTGACCCACGATCTCGCAGCGGCGGCGTCGGTGGCGGACCGTGTGGTGGTGATGTACGCGGGTCGAGTCTGCGAAACAGGCCCGATTGCCGAGGTGATGGCCCGTCCTGCGCATCCGTACACAGCAAGTCTTCTCGCAGCGCGACTGCCCCTTACCCCGGCGTCACCTGCGCCCGTACCGATGCGTGGATCGCCCCCAAATCCCGCTGCGTTGCCGAGTGGTTGCGCGTTCGCTCCACGTTGCGACCTCGCAACCGACGCCTGTCGGCAAACCCTGCCTTCGCCCGTTCCGGTGTCCATCGGGGGAGACAGTTCGAGCGGTCGCCAGGTGGCCTGTCTGCACAGCGCCACCCTCCTCGTCGCACCGAGCACGGTCACGCATCTCACGAGTCCGACACCGAGTCGAGCCACTGCAACCGACGAGACCGTGCTCAGCCTGGTGTCCGTCAGCAAGTCGTTCGTCGCCCCGGGTAACCGCAAGCTCCGCCTCCATGCCGTAACCGACGTTTCGGTTTCGCTGCAAGCGGGGCAGTCACTTGCAGTTGTCGGAGAAAGTGGTTGTGGCAAGACCACATTGCTTCGCCTTGCCAGCGGACTTGCCCAGCCCGACGACGGCACGGTGAATTGGGGGACGTCCGGCCGCCCACAACTCGTGTTCCAGGACGCGGGGGCATCGCTCACCCCCTGGTTCTCGATCGGTCGACAAGTGACAGAACGACTTCGTGCGAGAGGGCTCGGAAGCAACGTCAGCAACCAACGGACGAGGGAACTCTTTGATCTGGTCGGACTCGACAGTCATGTCGCGCAGGCGTTGCCCCGCCAGCTATCCGGTGGGCAACGACAGCGCGCCGCTATTGCGCGAGCCCTCGCATCCGAACCTCGCCTCCTGATCTGCGACGAGCCGATCAGTGCGCTGGACGCATCCCTCTCTGTCAGGATCCTCGACCTGCTGCACGAGGTACGTCGGGAGCTCGGCGTAGCACTTCTCTTCGTCACCCACGACCTGGCGGCGGCCCGATACATCGCCGATGACGTAGCGGTGATGTATCTCGGTCGAGTGGTCGAACGAGCCCCTTCAATCAAACTTTTCGCCAACCCCCAACACCCGTACACAGTCGGATTGCTGGCGGCAAGTCCTGCAGCACACGCGGGAACCCTGGCACCCACCTTGGAAGGTGAACCGCCCAGCCCTATTGGTCAGCACCTGGGCTGTGCATTCGCGTCAAGGTGCCCTGGGGTGCACGACCGTTGCAGGACCGAGCAGCCGATGCTGCTGCAACGCGGTGGAACAGAACTTGCCTGCCACCTGATCCCGCCAGATGGAGACCTGCTATGACCCCGACGAGTCCTATCGACACCATGCTCATGGGGACCGTAATCACCTGCGATGCCGAACGACGGGTGATCACCGACGGAGCTGTTGCCATCGCCGGTGGCTCGATTCTGGCAGTCGGGAAGCGCGAAGAACTCCACCTCGCCTACACAGCTCAACGGACGATCGGTGGGCCGCGCTGCACGGTCATGCCTGGGATGATCGACTGCCACAGTCATCTCTCGCAAGCGTTGGTGCGCTCGCTCATCGCCCACGAACTCCCGATGATCCAGCGGCTCTACCTCCCTGCTGAAGACGCTATGTCACTCAACGACGTCGCAACGTCCGTGCGTCTCTGCGTGTCGCAACTGTTGCGTTCCGGTGTGACCTGCGTGGCCGAGACGACCGCGACACAGTCGCACGAGGAGACGATCCTTGCGACACTCGGGGAGATCGGGATGCGAGCCATTGTCGCGCGTGGCTCCAGCGATCAGTCGTGTCACCACGAGTCGATATACGGTCAGGTGAGCGGTACGTCTAGTGCAACACTTCGATCGGGTGAGGCGGAACGCGACCTTGCACATACCGCGGCTTTCCTTGATCGGTACGACCCCTCGGGTTGCTCCCTCATCAAGGGCGGCGTACTTGCGTCGCACCTCACCGGTTCGTCGCCCCACTATGTGCGTCTGGCGGCCCAGCTCGCCGAAGAACGTGGGGCGAGTTTTCAGGTGCATGTTGCGCGCGACCGCGAGGAAATTGAGTTCTGCCTTGCCGTGCTCGGCGCACGACCGCTGCAGGTGCTTGCCGACCTCGGCGTCCTTGGACCGCGGTTCCTCGCAATCCACGGCATCCTGCTCACTGACGTCGAGGCAAGGCTCCTGGCCGAGAGCGGAGGCGGTCTGGCGCACGCCCCGCTCGAGTGCCTGAACATCCTGAACGGCGTGCCGCCGGTGGCGCGTTGGCGGCGGGCGGGGGTCAACGTCGGCCTCGGTTGCGACAACGCACTGAATGACGGGTTCGAGGTGATGCGTGCAACCATGATCCAACAGGGTGCACTCCGTGCGATCCCGGGCTACGACCCCGAGCACCTTCCCGCGGAAGACATCTTGGACATGGCAACCAGCGATGCCGCTCGGGCGATCTCGTGGGACCATGCAATCGGTTCCCTTGAGGTCGGTAAGCAGGCGGACGCCGTGGTGATTGACCGCGATTCGCCGCACCTCATGTCTCAGCAGCATCCCGTGGTTGACCTCGTTCGGTACGGAACGAGGAACGAGGTCCGCTGGGTCCTCGTTCGTGGTCGGGTGCTGGTCGATGACCGGGAACTCACCACTATCGATCTCGACGCAGTTCGGTCGCGTGCCGAGGAGATCGCTCCCCGGGTTGCCGCCGTCGTATCGTCGCGGCGTTACCGATCGCTCTCCCCAAGCGTAAACATCGACTGACTAATCGTTGCCGGCTTCGGTACGCACAAGGTCCAGCCGGCTGCGGTCGGCAAGCAATCCCCCAACCGTGATATCCGCGAGGAACTCCCCGAGTTCGCGGGGTTCGTACGAGTCGGACGGACGACGTGAGCGTGCTTGACCGGTCGTCCGAACCGGTCCGAACCAGCCGCGAACTCCCTTGTCGTTGGCAAGCACGGCAATCGCCGTGAGCCGGGCATCAACTGCAAGAAGCTCTCCCGCAAGGATCCCGGCACTGACGATTGACTCAACGGCGTCGTACAAAGATTCTCTGTCCTCCCAGAACCAGGCAAATGTCTCGTCCTGAAGCATCGAAATCCCCAGCGCCTCATTCAGGTCGTAGGGCAGGCCACAGAGCAGTTCTACGTCCCGGCAGATGAGGCGATACAGCTTCGAGGCGGCCGAACCCCCCCGGGCATCGACACGCTGAACCTCCTCGAGGAAGACGCGGTTCACCTCGGCCACGATCTCGTGGAGGATCGCCTCCTTCGAGTCGAAGTAGTAGTAGATGCTCGAGGTACGCAAACCGGCCGCTGCAGCGAGCTCCTTCATCGTTGTTGCAACGACTCCCTTGGTGGCAAAAAGGTGGCTGGCCTCCGCCAGGACCTGTTCACGGACGCTGCCTTCCAGCAACCGTCCGTCACGTCGTGGGCGACCGATTCGCGCTGGGGAACTCACCAGTGCAACGGTACCCGCCGGCCGTTCATCGCCGAACACTTCGGCGCCAGCGGGTCAACGCTGCTAGAGATAGCGATATGACTTCAGTCCAAGACGGCATCGCACTCCACGTTGACGGACCGGTGGCCACCGTGACGCTCTCGCGACCGGATGCGCTCAATGCACTCACCCCCGAGATGCTCTACCGACTCGCCGGCACCCTCGAACAACTTGCCGGGGACGACAGCGTGCGCGTCGTGGTGCTCACCGGCGAGGGTCGGGCATTCTCGGCCGGCGTGGACCTCAAATCGCTCGCCGGTCGCGAGATCATCAACGGCTCGATCGGCGAGATCCTCGACATCCCGGCCCGCCGCGCCACCACCGCGCTCGCCGGCATGCCCAAGGTCACCATCGCCAAGGTGAACGGGTTCTGTTTCACCGGCGCCCTCGAGATCGCCATTGCCTGTGACCTTGTGTTCACGGCGGACGAGGCGAAACTGGGCGACACCCACGTGAAGTTCGGCATCCGTCCCTCGTGGGGCATGAACCAGCGCCTCATCCGGCTCGTCGGACCCGCACGCGCCCGGGACCTCTCATTCACGGCGCGTACGTTCAGCGGCGCCGAAGCGGCTCAGTGGGGCCTCGCAACGGCATCGGCGCCCCGGGAGGGCCTCGATGCGCTCGTCCAGTCGTACATCGACATGATTCTCCCGAACCACGGGCCCACAATCGCTGCGTGCAAGGACCTGTACCGCAACGCACTCGACCGCGGGCTGTCGAGTGGGCTCGCCTACGAGGCAGCCGCCGTGTTCCCGATCGCCTACGACGGCGCCCGCCTCGACGCCTACCGCTGATCCCCCTGCGTTCTCAGCAACGACTTCCTACGCCCAGCATGGATTTCTGCAGGCGAAACGCGCAGTCGTGAGAGACTCTCCCACCAACACCGCTCACACTGCGCGGGGGCCCGGGTCGGGACCCCGCCACGAAAGGACTTCCCATGAGCTTGCCCCGCGTCAATATCGGCAAGGTCGGCGTTTGGTACGGGGGCATCGACGCCCTCCCGACATCCGAGGCACGCCGTGCCGCACAGGTCCTTGAGGAGCTCGGCTACGGCGCTCTGTGGCTTGCAGAGGCAGTTGGCCGCGACCCATTCGTGGCGTCGTCGATCCTGCTCGGGGCCACCACGACGCTCCCGCTCGCCACGGGCATCAACAACATCTATGCGCGTGACCCCATGGCGATGGTGGCAGGGCAGAAGACGCTCGCCGAGGCCTTCCCCGATCGCTTCCTCCTCGGTCTCGGCGTGAGTCACGGCCACCTCGTCGCCGGCGTGCGCAAGCACGACTGGAGCAAGCCGTACTCCCACATGGTCGAGTACCTCGATCGCATGGACAAGGCCCTGTTCATGGCGAAGGGCCCCGAGCACGACCCCGGTCGGCTCCTCGCCGCCCTCGGTCCGAAGATGCTGCAGCTGTCGGCATCGCGCGCCAATGGCTCGCACCCGTACTTCACGACGCCCGAGCACACCGAGATCGCCCGCAAGGAGATGGGCAGCGACTCCCTGCTCGCCCCCGAGCAGATGGTGGTGGTGGAGACCGACCCCGTGGAGGCTCGCCGGATTGCCCGGGCCGGCATGAAGATCTACCTCAGCCTGCCCAACTACTTCAACAACCTGGTCCGTCTCGGCTTTACAGAGGCCGACCGGGCGGACGGCGGCAGTGACCGCCTCGTGGACGCGATCGTTGCCTGGGGAACGCCGGAGCAGATCGCTGCACGGGTGAAGCAGCACCACGACGCCGGAGCAGACCATGTCTGCGTGCAGGTGCTGCAGGACGGCATGGCCATGCCCGAGAAGCAGTGGCGTGCACTGGCACCCGTACTGCTCGGCAAGTAACGAAGCGCCCGACAGCGGGCGGGAACAGCAAAGGGGGCGGGTCCGTGGACCCGCCCCCTTTCGCGTTACCGATCAGTCTGGATGTACCAGACGGACTCGATCAGGCGTTAGCTGCAGTGATGAGCTCACCCGGGACCACGACAACTGCTGCGGGGGCTGCGCCACCGTTGAGCAGTGCGTCGATGTCGGTCACTGCCTTGTTGGCAATGCCTGCCCAGTCCTGGCGCACGGTGGCGATCCAGTTGCTGTCGGCCTTCTTGATCTCCGCACGGGCGAAGTCCTGACCGTCGACACCGACGACCTTGACCTCGGTGCGACCGGCCTCAACCGTTGCCTGGTAGGCACCGAGCGCCGAGGCGTCCCATGCAACCCAGATGCCGTCAAGCTTGCCCTTGGGGTACTTGGTGAGCAGGTCGAGGATCGTGGTCTTCGCGAAGCCGGTCGAGTCGGCCGGGTCGCCCTGGATGTCCTCGAGCACGGTCACGCCCTGAGCCGTGAACAGTTCGCGGGCGGCTGCACCACGGAGGCGCACCGGCTCGAACGGGTCGAAGTGGATCACGATGACGTTCTTGCCCGGGGCAACGGCGTCGAGCAGCGCCTGGGCGCTGGTCTTGCCGAGGAATTCGTTGTCCGAGGTGAAGTTGGCGGTGACGCCGTCAGCCGAGCCGGCATCGAGGCCGAACACCGGAACGCTGGCGTCCTTGGCTGCCTTCAGGCCCGCCGAGAACTCCTTCGGGTCGCCCATGCCGAGCACGATGGCGGAAGCCTTCTGCGAAACGGCGTTGGTCATCTCACCGTTGACGGCAGCAAGGTCGCCCTTGGTGTCGACGAGGGTGACCGTGTACCCCTTGGCCTCAGCAGCCGTCTTGAACGCGTCGACGACTTCCTTGGTGGCGGGCTGGTTCGAGTAGTACGGCGACACGATCGCAATGGTCTTACCGGTGCCGGTGAGGGCAGCCGTGGTCTCCGTTGCAGCGGTGGTCTCGGTTGCAGCAGCCGTGGTCTCTGTTGCGGCAGCCGTGGTGGTGGTCTCGTCGGAATTCTTGCTCCCGCACGCAGCGAGTCCGGCCGAAGCGGCCAGTGCTACGACGCCAGCAAGCACCCGACGACGGGTGATCTTGGACATGCAATGTCTCCTGAGGGAAGAGGTGCGGTACGGCAGAACCGGCCCGCGGTGTTCACGAAGTCGCTGAGACTATCGGCTGTTGGGCGAGTCCGACCGTCGGTGTCCGGTCTCCCTCCTCATCTCGAACCTCCGTGAGCTGGACGGGCCACTCGACCGGCTCGGGCCGTGACCTGTCAGAACGAGCGGACCCTGAGCCGGACGGACCACTCCGCCCGACCGATGAGACATCCCGCGTCCCACGCGATCCCGACCCGCTGCTGCGTGGTACGGCGATGCCAGC
Source organism: Actinomycetota bacterium (assembly GCA_009701715.1). Taxonomy (GTDB): domain Bacteria; phylum Actinomycetota; class Acidimicrobiia; order Acidimicrobiales; family Ilumatobacteraceae; genus WLJO01. Next base: position 3,166 of record WLJO01000058.1, on the reverse strand, counting down.
GCAGAAGTCGTCGAAGGGCCCGGTACAGGCCGCGGACAGTGGCCGCGGGTCCCGACGGCGGCTCGGAGTGTTGACCGAGGTGGCGCTCATAGAGACGCACCTGCGAGCGACCGTCCCGGTATCCCTTGAACAGGGACCTCATCGGTCGCGACGGAACCTTCGTCCAGTAGACGGCTCTCTGTTCCATCACGGGTTCGACGCCCAGCCGAAAGCGGGCCCGCAGCGAGAAGTCGCAGTCCTCACCACCGCGGTCGAAGTGTGGATCGAATCCGCCGAGGGCATCGAACAGTTCGCGTGTGCATCCGAGACCGGCGGTCGTGGCGTATGGGATGCCCAGCAGTTCGAACAACTCGCGCTGCTCGGACCACAGCCCGTCAGTGCTGCGCATGGCGACATTGTCGGTGCGGAACTTGCGGCTCGCGACCAGGGGGTGCTGTCCGAGCGACCGCGCAATCGCCTCGAGCCATCCTGCATCGACCGCACCGTCGGCGTCACAGAACGCGAGCAACGGCGCGGTTGCGGCCCTGACACCCGCGTTGCGGGGCGTCGCATAGCCCCGGGGAGACGGAACGACCACGACCTCAGTTCTTGTGAGATTCGCTGGGGGTGACGCACCGAGGAGGGCGCGGGCAAGGTTCGCAGTGCCGTCATCGGAGCCGTTGTCGACCGCGATGATCTCCCACGGCTCGTCGAACTCTTGGCTCAACAGGCTGGTGAACAGCACCTCAAGATGATCCGCAGCATTGAGCATGGGGACCACGACAGCGATGACTGGATGCACCGCTGAATCGTAGCGCTCGACCGGAATAAGCTGCCTGCCCGTACCTCACCGATCCGTTGGCACGCCGCCGTCGACTACCGCTACCTCGGCTGCATACGGCGTGACAAGATTGTGCTGTGCCGACAAGAGGACCGAACAGTGCGAGCCGAGAACCGCTTCCCCTCAACGACGTGATCGCCGGCATTCACCAGAGCGGCGTCGGGGTCATCCAAGCAGCGTTCGAACCCACCGAGGTCGAACAGGCGCGTCGCACCGTGCTCGCTCACCTCGATCTGATGAAGAACACCCGTCCGACCCCGTCGCAGCGCCATCTCGCCGGTTTCCACCGCTTCCCTGCGCTCGAGCCACTGCACCAACTCATCACGGGAAACCGACGAGCACAAGGAGTGCTGACCGGCCTGCTCGGTCCGGACTATCGGACGATCGGCCTCAGCGACATCACGGTCAACCGCTCCCAGCAATGGCACAAGGATCTCCTCCGTGGCCGATTCAGCCACTACCTCGGTGACGATCGTCCCTGCGAGAACCATTTCGGGAAACTCTTCAAGGTGATCCTGTACCTCCAGGATTCAAGCTCCCTGCAGTTCGTTCCCGGCTCGCACCGTCGTGACATCTCGCTTGAGAGCGACGAGTTTGCTGTCCCGGCAGACGACATCCCCGTTCACCGGGTCGAGGCCCGTGTCGGGGATGCCGTCGTGATCGACATCTGCACAACCCACCGCGGTTCCACCGAGGAGTCGTTCCAGTCGCCTCAGGTGTCCGAGCATCCGCGCATCCTCGTCTCCACCGTCTTCGGACGCACCAAGTGCGACTTCGTCGAGCGCATGGAGCTAGGCAACGCCGAGCGCCTCGCGTTCTGGCAGCGCAGCAACCACTGAGCGACTACCGCCGCCGAACCGTTCAGGGAAGCGTGTGCTGCCCCTCGGCTGCCCGGATTCGGGCGAGTTCGGCGAACTGCGGGGCCAGCGAACCGGCAAGCCCCGCGAGCACCCGGCCCATCGCTGCGTGTGCCCGGTGGCGGTCCCGGCGGGGCCCGAACACTGCCAGCGTCGTGGCCGCACCGACCGGCGCGCCACCGAGGGCGACGAGCGCACACGAGGCCGCCCCCCGGAGGGAGGCATGGTCGTCGCTCACGCGCCGCACGGTCCTGCCCGTGACGTCGGCAATCACCTGGCACCACGCATCGCTGCGCGCACCGCCGCCGCACACGGCGAGACCGGCACGGTCGGCGCTGCCTGACTGCGGCACGACCACGTCCGCAATCGCCGCGAGCACCTGGGCGACCCCTTCGTACACCGCGGCAGCGACCACCGCTCGCCCGGTTGACCGTCGTGCACCGATCAGCACACCGCACGCGAACGGGTCGGGCGACGGGAACCGCGTGCCGTCGAGTTGCGACAGGAAGCCCACACCCTCCCCCGCAGCGAATGCTCCGGCGGCAAGCCGGTCGAAGGTGGCGATATCAACGTCGCCCAACAGGGTTTCGCGCGCCCAGTCGGCCGCGCCACCCGCGGTCGCGATCGGCATCACGCTCAACCAGCGGTCCGGAGACGGTCCCGGCAGCACGATGACCCCCGGGCGCGGTTCGGCCCGCGGCCGGAACACGCCCACCCAGCCCGATGTACCGAGGTACGCATACGGCGCGTCGATCTCGTCGCCGAGCACCCCGATCGAGGTGGCCACGGCATCGCCGCACGCGTGCACGACGGGCAGGCCCGCCCTCACGCCGAGCTCGGCGGCAACAGCAGGCGACACGTACCCGGCAACCTCGGTGGCACCGACGATCGACGGGAGCGGGATCCCCGTAGCCGCAACCACCGGCCCCCACCACGAATTCGCCACGACGTCGGCCAGTCCGGTGGTAGCCGCGACCGTCGGGTCACAGGTCGCCGCGCCCGTTGCGCGCCACACGACATACGCCGCGGCCCCCAGCAGCACCACGTCGGTTGCCGCTGCGTTCGCCGGCTCGTGGTCCACGAGCCACTTCCACTTCGCGGCCACGTTCGTGGAGTCCGGCTGGGCCAACGCGGCATCGCCCCATGCCGTACCGAGCAGCGCCGCAAGTGCGCTGTGCTCGGCCACTGCCCGCTGATCGCTGTAGAGGATCGCCGGGCGCACGGCACCGTCACCGTCACCGGGCGCACCGCGCACCGGTACGAGGTCCTGCATCTGTCCGGTTGCCACCACTGCATCCACGTCCCCGACCGAGCGAAGCGCACGTGTTGCCGACACCACAGCAGCCCACCAATGAGCCGGGTCCTGCTCCGCCCAGCCGGGATGCGGGTGGGTCAGTTCGAGCGGGGCCTCGGCCACCTCGATGATTGCCCCGCCGTCCACCACTGCGGCCTTCGCCGAGGTGGTGCCCACGTCAACAGCGAGGATCCT
>WLJO01000057.1 GCA_009701715.1 Actinomycetota bacterium | reverse complement strand
CTGTTGGGGTCAGGTGCGGCGGCGGCGCTGGCGCTCCATGAGGTTGCACCAGTCCGCGCCGCCGCACCTCACCCCGTATCACTGCGCGAAGTGCCGCCTAGCCCGGAGCGCAACGTACACAAGCGCAATGAGCGCGGGAACCTCGATGAGTGGTCCAACCGTCCCCGCCAGCGCCTGGTCCGAGGTGATGCCGAATACGGCGATGCACACAGCGATGGCGAGTTCGAAGTTGTTGCCCGCCGAGGTGAATGCCACCGTGACGGCCTGGTCGTACGGCAGCCACATCCGGTGCGCGAGCAGAAATGAGGCACCCCACATCACTGCGAAGTAGATCGCGAGGGGGAGGGCTACCCGCGCGACGTCGAGTGGGTCGTCCGTAATGCGCTCGCCCTGCATCGCAAAGAGAAACACGATGGTGAGCAGCAGCCCGTACAGCGCAATCGGGCCGATGCGGGGCAGGTAACGGCCCTCGTACCACTCCACGCCCTTGACGCGCTCGCCGAGCCTGCGGCTCAGGTAACCGAGCACCAACGGGATGCCGAGGAAGATGAGCACCGAGCGCGCAATGTCCCAGGCTGATACGTCGATGCTCGCGGTGTCGAGGCCGAGCCAGTCGGGCAGCACCGTGAGATAGAACCAGCCGTACACGGAGAACAGCACGATCTGGAGGAGCGCATTGATCGCCACGAGCACCGCCGCAGACTCGCGGCTGCCGAACGCGAGGTCGTTCCAGATGAGGACCATCGCGATGCACGGGGCGATCCCGACAATCACGAGGCCGGTTCGCAGTCCGGGTTGGTCGTTGAGGAACAGCCACGCGAGGCCGAACATGAGCAGCGGGCCGATCACCCAGTTGAAGAACAGCGTGAGCCCGTACACCCGGCGGCTGCCCCCGTCGGCCCGCACCTGCCCGTAGCGCACCTTCGCGAGCACCGGGTACATCATGAGCAGCAGACCGATCGCGATCGGCAGCGAGACCGTGTCCACCTTCACGCTGTCCAGTTGGCTGTCGAGATCCGGGAAGATCGCCCCGAGCGCGAGCCCCGCGCCCATTGCCAACCCGATCCACAGGGGGAGGAAGCGGTCGAGGGTAGACAGACGACCGACAACGTCGGTGGTCTCTGGCGTGACCCGGGTGCCGAGGTTCATGTCTTGCCGAGCGTAGTCACCAGCCGGCGAGCAACTTGATGGAAGCCGCCGCGGCGAGCACCAGCACGATCGTTACGAAGATCTGCGTCGGCACGATGTGGAACAGCCGACGGCCAACCAACACGGCGAGCACGACGATTGGGAGCATCATGATGGCGAACTTGCCCGCGTCAACGGTGAAGAAGCCGCCACCACCGGTCCACCAGCCGAGCGCGGCGTAGATCGGGAACTTGGCGATGTTTACACCGAAGTAGAACCATGCCGCGGTGCCAACGAGTTCGGACTTCTCCAGTCCGAGGCGAAGTAGGTGGGAGTTGATGACCGGACCTGCGTTGTTCGACACGAACGTGGCAAATCCCCCGGTGGTCCCGTAGAACGCAGATGCACCGGTGGTTGGCGGTCGGGCCGGGCTCCGGCGAATCATGCGCAGGCCCTGGAGGACCACCATGAGCAGGATCATCGCGCCCATCGTGATGTCGAGCGCTCGTCCACCGTTGCCGATTGCGATGAAGAACCACGCACCGGCGACATAGCCGAGCAATACCCACGGCACCATCGAGCGAAGCACGTCCCAACGCGTGTGTTCGCGGTACCAACGGACTGCGAACAGGTCCGCAGTGATGAGGATGATGAGCGTCGCCCCGACGGTCGGCCTGCCATCGAAAACGGCAGCAACGAGTGGCACGGCGAGCATGCCGGCACCGGGAATCGCCGTCTTTCCGAGACCAATGGTGATGGCTGCAAGTGCACCGAGTACGAGGTTCCAGATCGGGAACCCCCAGACGGTGGTGGCGAGAACTGCGATCAAACGACGATGTTGACGAGTCGGCCGGGAACCACGATGACCTTCTTGGGGGTCTTGCCGTCGAGGCTCGCGATCACTCGCTCGTCACCTATGGCCGCGGCCTCCACGTCTGCAACCGATGCACTGGCAGGGACGGTGAGCCGGGCGCGAACCTTGCCGTTCACCTGCACCGGGTACTCGATCGTGTCGGACACCAGTAGCGCCGGGTCAGGCAGCGGGAACGGCTCGTAGGTGACCGAGCCGCTGTGGCCGAGCCGTGCCCACAGTTCCTCGGCGAGGTGTGGGCACAGGGGCGAGAGCATCTGTACGAACGGCACCGCCACCTCGCGCTCGAGGCCCGCAGCAGCGGCCTTGGTGATGTGGTTGTTCAGCTCGATGAGCTTCGCGATTGCCGTGTTGAACCGCAGGCCCTCGTAGTCGGCAGCGACGCCCTCCATCGTGCGGTGCAGCAGGCGGCGCGTGGCGTCGTCGCACGGAGCGTCCACCACTCGGAACGAGCCGGCGTTCTCGTCGACGAAGCTGCGCCACACGCGCTGCAGGAAGCGGTACATGCCGACCACGTCCTTGGTGGACCACGGCCGTGAGGTGTCGAAGGGCCCCATGGACATCTCGTAGAGGCGAAGCGTGTCCGCCCCGTACTCGTTGTACATATCGTCGGGGGCGACGGCGTTCTTCAGGCTCTTGCCCATCTTGCCCCACTCACGCGCAACGGGTTTGCCCTCGAACGCGAACGTGCCGTCGGGCTCTTCGGTCACACCGAGCGCATCCACGTAGACCTCGCGCTCGTCCTTGAACGCGGCCGCAAGGATGTACCCCTGGTTGAACAGACGGTGGTACGGCTCCCTCGACGAGACGTGGCCGAGGTCGAACAGCACCTTGTGCCAGAAGCGCGCATAGAGCAGGTGCAGCACTGCGTGCTCCACGCCGCCGACGTAGAGGTCCACGCCGCCGGAGTCGCCGGGTGCCTGCGGGCCCATCCAGTACCGCTCCACCTCGGGGTCTACGAAGCGCTCGGAGTTCGTCGGGTCGAGGTAACGCAGTTCGTACCAGCACGAGCCCGCCCACTGCGGCATGACGTTGAGGTCTCGCCGGTATTCCTTCGGGCCGTCCCCGAGGTCGAGGGTGATTGTTGCCCATTCCTTCACGCGTCCGAGCGGCAGGTCCGGCTCGCTCGACGCGTCGTTCGGGTCGAATTCTGCGGGACGGAAGTTGTCGAGCGGCGGCAGTGTGACGGGGAGCATGGACTCGGGGATCGCAACGGGCATCCCCGTCTCGTCGTACACGATCGGGAACGGCTCGCCCCAGTACCGCTGGCGGGCAAAGAGCCAGTCGCGCAGGCGGTAGGTGGTGGTGCCCTCACCGCTGCCCCCGTCGACGAGCCACGGGATGATGAGTTCCTTCGCCTCGGCAACCGTGCGCTCGCCGTCGAGCGAGATCGAGTCGTTGACCGAGTTGATGTACGTGCCGTCGCCGTCGAACGCGCACGGCCAGGCACCGGTGTCATCGGTCGGGTCGATGCCGTGCCCGGCGAACCACGAAGCCGGGGGCATCTGGATGGCGGGGATGGGCAGGCCGAACTTGCGGGCGAACTCGAAGTCGCGCTGGTCACCGCAGGGCACGGCCATGATGGCGCCGGTGCCGTATCCCATCAACACATAGTCGGCGACCCACACGGGAACCAGTTCCCCGTTGACCGGGTTGGTGGCGTACGACCCGGTGAACACGCCGGTCTTGTCCCGGTCCTCCACCTGGCGGGCAACGTCGGATTTCGAGTTGGCCGCCGCCCGGTACGCCGTTACGGCACCGGCCTGAGCAGGTGTGGTGAGCGCCTCCACGAGAGGGTGCTCGGGGGCGACCACGAGGAACGAGGCGCCGAACAACGTGTCGGGCCGCGTGGTGAACACCGTGATTGGCCCGACGGGGGAGTCGAACGTGACCCGGGCGCCGGACGAGCGACCGATCCAGTTGCGCTGCATCGTCTTGATTGAGTCGGACCACTCGAGCAGGTTGAGGTCCTCGATGAGGCGGTCCGCGTATGCGGTGATGCGCATCATCCACTGCCTCATGCTGCGCTTGAACACCGGGAAGTTGCCGCGGTCACTGCGCCCGTCGGCGGTGACCTCCTCGTTCGCGAGCACGGTGCCGAGGCCGGGGCACCAGTTCACTGGGGCCTCCGAGACGTACGCGAGCCGGTAACTGTCGATCGCCTCGCGTCGCTCGACAGCATTGAGCGCCGGCCATGCCCGGCCGTCGGGAAGCGTGCGCCTACCCGATTCGAGTTCGGCAAGCAGTTCGGTGATCGGGCGCGCGCGGTCCAGATCGTGGTCGTACCAGCTGTTGAACACCTGCAGGAAGATCCACTGTGTCCAGCGGTAGTAGTCCTCATCCGTGGTGGACACCGAGCGACGCTGATCGTGCGCAAGGCCGAGACGGCGCAGCTGACGACGCATGTTGGCGATGTTGTTCTCGGTGGTAACACGCGGGTGCGTACCCGTCTGGATGGCGTACTGCTCGGCCGGCAGGCCGAACGCGTCGTACCCGATCGCGTGCAGCACGTTGTAACCCTTCATGCGGCGGAAGCGCCCGAACACGTCGGTGCCGATGTAGCCGAGCGGGTGCCCCACGTGGAGGCCAGCGCCCGACGGGTACGGGAACATGTCGAGCACGAACAACTTCGGACGACCGGCGAGCCCGCTGGTATCCGCAAGGGGACCGGCAGGGTTGGGGGCCTCGAAGGTGTGCTCGGCCTCCCATCGGTCCTGCCAGCGCAGTTCGATCTGCTGGGCGAGGTCCGCCGTGTAGCGGTGCGAATGGGAGTCGTCGCCGGCTCGGAAATCGGCAGGGGAGTCGGTGCTCATAGCGTCGTAGAACTCTACGAGCCATCGGGCAGGACCGCCGACTACCGTTCTGCGTGCATGACCCACCCGACCCCGATCCTCACGCGCCTCGAGCGAGCGGCGGACCTCCCCACCGGGGTCCGTTTCGTCGGGCAGTCGGTCCAGCCGCCGGACGGCCCCTCGTACGTGCTGTGGCGCCAGTTGCACGACGAGGCGCGGGCAGTAGGGGCGGCCCTCCAGGCATGGGGACTGGTGCCGGGCGACCATGTGGCCATCCTCGGGCCCACGAGCCGCAGCCTCATCACCATCGTGCGGGGGTGCTGGCTCGCCGGCCTCACCTCGATGGTGCTGCCGCTTCCGATGCGTATGGGCTCGCTCGAGGCCTTCGTGGAGTCCACCCGGGGACGCATCTCCCACGGTGATGCTCGGATCGTGCTCATCGACGACCTGTTCGCGGCCTTCTACGAAGCAGGCCCCGGCGACCCTGCGATCCTGCCGATGAGCAGCGTGCTCAGCGGCCCCGGCCTCCCCGGGGCGGAGCGCCTGGAGACCCCCGCCTACGACCCCGAACGCCTCGTCATCTTGCAGTACACCTCCGGGTCCACGAGCGAGCCCAAGGGCGTCATGCTCCCGGACCGTGTGCTCGGTGCGAACATCGACGCAGCGGTACAGGCAGCCGAGTTGTTCCCCGGTGAGGTGATGCAGTCGTGGCTGCCGCTGTATCACGACATGGGCCTGGTCGGTTTCCTCGCCATCCCCATGTGCACCGGTGTGGAACTCGTGCAGGCCGCACCGCAGGACTTTCTCGCACACCCCGGTAACTGGATGCAGTGGCTCTCGGACTGGAGGGCAACCGTCACTGCCGGCCCGAACTTCGCGTGGGTGCTGGCAGCGCGTGCACTCCGGCGCATGGACGGGCTCGACCTCTCCCCGATGCGGGTAGCGCTTTCCGGTGCCGAACCGGTGGACCCGGACGCGGTGGAAGCGTTCGTCTCAGAGGCCTCGCGTTTCGGCTTCCGGCCGGGTGCGGTGTTCCCCGCATTCGGCATGGCCGAAGTGGCGATTGCCGGTGCGTTCCCTGCCCCCCTGCGCGGCCTGGTGTGCGACACCGTCGACCGTGTCGCGCTCGAGCGCGAACGGATAGCCAAACCCGTCGTCGCTGACGCGGACAGTCCCGACAACTCGCGGCGACTCGCACTGCTCGGCCCCGCCGTACCCGGACTCGAGTTCCGGGTGGTCAACCCCGACAAGGACGAGGACCTGCCGGACCGCCAGGTCGGCGAGTTGCTGATCCGGGGAACGTCGGTGACCTCCGGCTACTACAAGCACCCCGAGGCCACGGCCGCCTCGTTCCGCAACGGTTGGCTCGCCACGGGCGACCTCGCCTACCTGCTCGAAGGCGAGCTCGTGCTCTGCGGTCGCATCAAAGACGTCATCATCGTCGGCGGCCGCAACATCTTCCCCGAGGACATCGAGCGTGCCGTCGGCGACCTCGACGGGGTACGCGCCGGCAACGTGATCGCGTTCGGCATCGACGGCTACAAGGGCAAGGAGACTGTCATCGTGGTGGCAGAGGTGAAGCCCACGGACACGTCCGGCGACCTAGAGGCGATCCGCCACCGAATTCACACGCGGACACTCGACGTGTCGGGCCTGCCGCCGCGCGACGTGCTGCTCGTGCGGCCGGGCACGCTGCCCAAGACCTCGAGCGGCAAGCTGCAGCGCGCGAAGTGCCGGGAGACCTATGTGGCCGAGGGGCTGGAACTGGCCTGACGGTCGGCGTCAGCGGGACAGGTCGTCGAGGACGCGCTGCCAGCGCTCCGGGTCGCTCTTATACGGCGCATAGAACGAGATGCGGCTGATGACGTCCTCGTAGCGGTGCTTGAGCTCGGGAGCGATCTGCTCGGGCTCGCCCACGACGGCGAACGTATTGAGGATCTCGTCGGTGATGAGATTGCCCATCTCCACCCACTGGCCGGCCTTCGACATGGTGTTCAGCTCGTCCTGGAGGCCGCCCCAGCCGTGGATGTCGAGCACACCGCGGTACGCAGGCGTGGATCCGTAGAAGGCGATCTGCTGGCGGGTGCCTGCAGCGGCGAGGCGCATCTCTTCCTCGGTGGTGCCGGTGACGACGAACGACGGCCCGACGATCTCGAAACCTTCCATCGTCTTGCCGGCCTTGGCGCGGCCACGTGCGAGTGCGGGGATGGTGACCTCACGGAGGTACTTCTCGGTGGTGAAGCCGTGGCAGAGGAACCCGTCGCACACCTCGCCGGCTACCTCGGTCATCAGCTCACCGACGCCTGCGAGGAAGATCTTCGGCGGGCCGTACGGAGCAAGCTCGTCCGGGCCCGGGGCGAAGAACGGGGTCATGAGCGTGTGCTTGTAGAACTCACCGCGGTACTCGAGCTTCGTACCGTTCAGCCAGCAGTCCCAGATGGAACGCATGGCGAGGATCATGTCCTTCATGCGAGCGGCGGGCGAGCTCCACGGCATCGAGAAACGCTTCTCGATGTGGGGCTTGATCTGGCTGCCGAGGCCGAGCATGAAGCGGCCCTTGGAGTAGGCCTGCAGATCCCAGCCGATGTTGGCGAGGATCATTGGGTTCCGCGCGAACGCAACAGCGATGGACGTACCGAGCTGCATCCTCTCGGTGTGCTCCGCGGCGAGCAGCAGCGGGAAGAACGGGTCGTGTGCCGTCTCCGCCGTCCACGCCCCTGCGTAGCCCTTGTTCTCCAGATCCTTGGCCTGCCCGGGGGCGAGGCGCAGGTCGTTTCCGATTCCTCCATCAACCTTCATGAGGCGAACGGTAGTCGGTCGGCGTTCCTGCCGCTCAACCGTCCTGCTCGCGGAGGAACTGTTCCACCTCGGCCACGAGCTCGTCACCGCTCGGGATCTCCACCGGTTCGATCGTGTCCCAGACCTCCTCGAGCTGACGGAGCATCACGACGTGTTCGGGGTTCCCTCCAACCAGTTCGTCGAGCCGCGCCCGCTGCGCAGACGCCTGAGAGGTGAGGTGCGAGATGTCGAGCGACAGCCCGGCGGTTGCCGCCACGCCCTCGAGAAGGGCTGCGGCCGCCGCCGGGTAGGCGGAGTTCGAGATGTAGTGGGGTACCTGCACCCACAGGCCGATGGCAGGCACGCCGAGTGCGTGGAACGAGTGCTCCAGCACGGCCTCCACGCCGGCCGGGACGTCAACTGAGTTTCGCAGGTAGTTCACCGACCTGGCGAGCTTCTCCGAGGGAGACGTGCACGAGAGGCGGGACGCACGGGTGTGCGGCGTTGCATACGGATAGGCGCCCAGCCCCACCATGATCTTCGCGCCGAGGCCGATGCCCACCTCGGCGGCGAGTGCGGCAAAGCGCTGCCAGTTGTTGTCCGGCTCGAAGCCGGTGAGCAGCAGGAAGTCCCGACCCGACTCGTCGTGACCGGCCTTCAGCTCGATCTGGGGCCAGACCAGCTTCTCGGAGATTCCGTCCCGCAACTGCATCACCGGACGGCGCGCTCGGTAGTCGATGAACAGGTCCGAGTCGAACGTGGCGATCGTGCGGATGTCTGTGGAGTTCTCGATCGACTGGGCGGCGGCGGAGGCGACGCCCGAAGCGTCGATCCATCCCTGCAGCATGACGAGCAGCGGCGGTGCGTCCAGTACCGGCTGCTCGAAGAACGTGATTCCCTCGTGCTGGTTCATGTCGCCGCCCGTGTCACTTCATCCGTCGTGCGTACTCGAGGGACTTTGCCGCGGCCGCGTCCACCTGCACCTTGAACGGGAGGACCTCGGCGGCCGAGTGCTCGCCGAGCGCGCCCCCGAGGTAGCGGGCGTACACGCCCTCCAGGATGCAGGCGAGCTTCCAGTACGCGAACGCAACATAGAAGTCGATCTGCGAGAGGTCCCGACCGGACACCTCGGCATACCGCTTGACGGTGTCCGCCCGGTTCCAGAAGCCGGGGGCCGTCGTTCCGGTGATCGCCCACGCGCTCTGCTCGTCGTCCGGGCCCGTCCAGTACACTTGGAGCAGGCCGATGTCCGCGAGCGGGTCGCCGAGCGTGCAGATCTCCCAGTCGAGGACCGCAACCACGTCGCCCGCGTCATCGACCATGCAGTTGTCGAGGCGGTAGTCGCCATGGACGATCGTTGCCGCGCCCTGCTCGGGGATGCACTTGCTCAGGATCTCGAAGGACTCGTCGACGGCCTCGAGCTCACGGGTCTTCTGCTGGGCCCACTGCCCGTACCAGCGCTTCATCTGGCGGGCGATGTAGCCCTCGTGCTTGCCGAGGTCGTCGAGGCCGGCGGCCTTGAGGTCCACGCTGTGGATGGCGGCCATTGTGTCGACGAGCGAACGCGAGGCATTGGCACGCGCCTCGGGTGTGAGCATCTGGAGCGCCTCATTCCGGTTGTGGACGACGAGGCCGTCCACGAAGGCCATCACGTAGAACGGTGCACCGTTCACCTCGACATCGCTGCAGAACCCGAGCGCAGGTGCCACATGGACCGCCGAGCGCGAGAGTCCGGAGATGATGCGGTGCTCACGGCCCATGTCGTGGGCGCTCGCGAGCACGTGCCCGAGCGGGGGGCGGCGCAACACGTAGCGGGTGCCATTCGCTCCCGTGACGCGGAACGTGAGGTTGCTGTGGCCCCCGGCGATGAGGTCGAAGCGGAACGGGCTGCGTGCGCCGCTGACGTTGCGCTCGAGCCAGTCGGTGACCTTGGGGACGTCGATTCCGGGTACTTCACTCATCCGGGCGCAGGGTACTTCCATGGGCTGCTGGGGGCATCACCGGGTGCCGCTAGTCTCGGTGGCATGGCGATTGACGTCACCGACGCAACCTTCGAGACCGAGGTCCTCCAGCGCTCGTTCCAGTCCGCCGTCGTGGTGGACCTGTGGGCAAGTTGGTGCGGGCCGTGCAAGACCCTTGGGCCCATCCTGGAGAAGGTCTGCGACGCGAGCGGCGGCAAGGTGGTGCTCGCGAAGGTTGATGTGGACGCCAACCCCGCCATCTCCCAGGCGTTTCAGGTGCAGTCGATCCCGGCCGTCTTCGCCTTCAAGGACGGACAGGTGGTCGACGGGTTCATGGGGGCCTATCCAGAGCACGTTGTACAGGAGTTTGTCGACGCGCTCCTGCCCTCGGCCCAAGACCAGACGATTGCCACGCTCCTCGGGGCGGGCGACGAGGCGAGCCTGCGCCAGGTACTCGAGCTGGACCCGGGTCATGCGGGCGCGGTCTGTGCACTGGCCGAGCTGCTGGTGGCCGATGGGGACACCGACGGTGCGCTGCAGTTGCTCGCCCGAATCCCCGAGGACGAACAGACGATCCGAATCGCCGCTTCCGCACGCCTCGCCCAGAAGCCGACGGACAACTTCGAGCAGGAACTCGACGCGCTGCTCGACCTTGTGAAGACGGACGAGGATGCCCGGCAGCAGTTCGTGGACATTCTTGCGGTGATGGGTTCGGAGGATCCCCGCACGGCGCGGTACCGCAAGCTGCTCACCGCTCGTCTGTACTAGTCGTCGCTCGAACGTGACCAAGACGGGCCCGGGCCGGCTCGCAGCTCTCGTCCTCGGCGCAGTGTTGCTGGGCTCTTGCACGGGGCCATCGCGTACAGCGGGCACCACCTTGGTGACCTCCGGAGTGGATCGGACGACCATCCCCACAGCGCTTCCCCAGGCCACGTCGACCACGCAGCCCATCCCCACAACGGCATCGGCACCCACTGCCCCGGGTGCGGTTGACGACCTGATCGCGCTTTTGCCCCCCGCAACGCGGACGCCACAGGGTTGGGTTGTGTCCCCCGGCGCGCCTACAACCGGTTTGGTGTCCGACGAGGGCTTCTTCGTCGGTTCGTGCAGTGGCGGCAATGCCGACGCGAGGGCAGTGGCGAACCGCGCGTGGGGCGCAGCCCACCACGGCGGCTACGACACCCACGAGGGCGCGGCCGGGTCCGTCTCTGTGTTCGGGTTTCCGTCTTCAGAGGATGCCGAGGGCTTCATGCGCCTCACCGAGCGCAACGGTGCCTGTTCAGCCACGGCCGAGGTGCCGGAGGGTTCGGGTCGAGGGGCGTATGACGGCTTTGCGGACGTTGCGCAGGACGGCACCGCTCGCTGGACGATCACCGAGACATCAGCAACCGACGGGTTGGTCTTTGTCGGGGTCGATTCGGCACTCGTGCTGCGTGTCGACGATCTCGTGCGGGCCACGGTTGCGGGCAGGGAGTACTCGGCGCAGTTGAATGAGGTGACCGCGTTCGTCCGTCTCGGGCGATTTGTCATCGCGACGGGTCTCGCCTCCTACTGCTGCGGGGACGGTTATGACGAACCTGCGGGAACGTACGTGGCATCACTCGCGGATCTGCTGCCCCTGCTCGAAGGTGCAACCGCCCACGCAGCGTCGGTCCTCGTCGCGCGTGCCATGCGCTGACGGGCGGGCACATCGGGTGCCACCGATAGGGTGAGGATGCTTCCCCCGAGTTGAGCGGCTGTTGCCGCTGTACCGGAGGTGATGGATGGAACCCCTTGAGATGTTCCGTCGTGCTCCCGAGCCGTCCGGCCGGGACCGTCTTGTTCGATACCTGTCGGGGCTGCTGGCATGGGCCGGCGCGCGCCGTGTCGCTGTTGCGGTGGCCGTTGTGCTCGGCGGAGCACTGGGCGGATGGTGGCTGCTCCACGCCCCCCCGCCCGCCGTCGAGCAGGCACTGCCCTACACCCCCCGGACATCGGTCGCGCCCGGCGATCCGCTCGGGTCCTCGACCACCGTCGCCGTTGCGCCCCTTGGAAGCAGTGGCCCGTCGGTGCTCGTGGTGCACGTGGCCGGGGCTGTGGCAACACCGGGGCTCGTTCGCCTGGTGAGCGGCTCCCGCGTGGACGACGCCGTGAGGGCAGCGGGTGGCGCCCTCACGGGGGCAGACGTGAACGCTCTCAACCTTGCGGCATTTCTTGTGGATGGCACCCGGGTGTACGTCCCGCGGCTCGGCGAGGTGGTGGCCCCAGGAGTGTTGGCTGACGGCGGATCCGGCCCGGCGCTGCGCCTCGACCTGAACACTGCGACCGTCGAGCAGTTGGACACATTGCCGGGCGTTGGGCCGAGCCTCGCCCGTGTGATCGTTGGCTATCGCGAGTCGCAGGGCCCGTTCCGCAAGGTTGACGATCTGCTCCGGGTTGCCGGTATCGGGCCGTCGAAACTGCAGCAGTTCCGTTCGCTCGTGATGGTGTGACGTGCGCAAACCGATGAGCGATACCGAGGTGCTGCTCATGGCGGCATGTGCAGTGGTCGGCGTACTGTTCGCGCGCCCCGTTCCGCTCGGCGTGGCGGTGCTGGTCGGCGTGATTGCCGTGGCAGCACGCGTTCCCCTGCTCGCGCTGGCGGCCGCGCTGCTGCTCGGGTCGTCGGTATCGGCGAGCTCGTGGGAGGCGGTTCGTCCGGCGGCAGCACCGGCCGCTGTGCAGCACTACGCAGGCCCCGCAACGCTCGTTGCGGACCCGGTGCGGCGTGGGCCGCTCACCCATGTCGTGCTGCGCGTCGGGCGGCAGCGGTACGACGTGTGGGCGGCGGGTTCGTCGGGGAGGCGTCTCCTGCGGCGCGACGCCCAGGAGGTGGTGTGGGTGGATGGCGTCCTGCGCCCGCCGAGTGCGGCCCGATGGCGCCGGCTCGCGCTGCTGCACATCACGGGCGAGATGAAGGTCACCTCGGTGGTGGACTGGTCGCCGGGGAGTCCGCTCGCGCGCAGTACCCAGCGCACGCGTGCAGCGCTCGCCCGGGGAGCATCAGCGCTCGACCCGGTGGACCGCACGCTGTTCCTCGGGCTCGTGATCGGCGACGATCGCGATCAACCGCCGAGGCTCGTCGACGATTTTCGCCATGCAGGCCTCGGTCATCTCTCGGCGGTTTCCGGACAGAACGTGGCGTTTCTTTTGGCAGTCGCCCTGCCGCTGCTGCGGCGCTGCAGACCCCTGTGGCGATGGCTGCTCACCGTCGGCCTCCTCGCCTGGTTCGCGGCGCTCACCCGGTTCGAGCCGTCCGTGCTGCGGGCCACCGTGATGGCGGGGCTTGCAGCAACGGCGTTCGGGCTCGGCCGGGTGGCGTCACCGGTACGTCTGCTCGGGCTCGCGGTCACGTTGCTCGTGCTGGTGGATCCGTTCCTCGTGCACTCGGTGGGGTTCTGGCTCTCGGTCTCGGCCACTGCCGGGATCGTGCTGCTGGCAAGGCGTCTGGCTGGCGGTATCCCCGGTCCGCGCTGGCTCGCCCTCGCTGCAGCGGTGACGCTGTCCGCCCAGATCGGGGTGGCACCGGTGGCGTGGTGGGGATTCGGTCGGGAGGCCGTCTGGGCACTCCCCGCAAACCTGCTCGCCGAGCCGGCGGCAGCGTTCGTGATGACCTACGGGCTTCCGGCCGGCCTGTTGGCCGGTTTCCTGCCCGCGCCGCTCGCCGCCGCGGTGCACGGCCCCACCCTGTTTGCCCTGCGGTGGCTCAGGCTCGTGGCCCGCACCGCAGCGCTGGGGGACTGGCCGTGGGCGCGACCGCTCGTATCCGCATTCGGGCTCGTGGTGGTGGCGTGGCTCCTGCGGCGGTCGGCGCGGGCGGTAGGTTCGCCCCGATGACCGTGCACCTGATTTCCGGAGAGGACGCAGCACTCGTGTCCACGACCCTCTCGGACCTCGTGCACCGCCTGGTGGGCAACGAGGAGCGTTCGCTCATGGTCGACGACTTCGACGGAGACGATTACCTGCTCGCCGATGCGGTTGATGCCGCCCAGACCCCTCCCTTCCTCACCGAACGGCGGGTGGTCGTCGCCCGGGAGATCGGCCGCTTTAACGCCGAGGAGATCTCGGCGCTCACCCGCTATCTCTCGGACCCGCTCGAGTCCACAGACCTGGTGCTCGTCGCTGGCGGCGGCAGGCTCGGCAAAGCACTCACCGACGCCGTAAAGGGTGCGGGCGGTCAGATGGTGGGCACTGCCGCTCCGTCCAACAAGAAAGAACGCGGGATCTGGATGGAGCAGCACGTCGCGGAGGCGGGGATGCACCTCGATGCCGCAGCGCTCACGCTCGTCCGCGACTGGCTCGGAGAGGACGCCGGCCGGCTCGCATCACTGCTGGAGACGCTTGCGAGCACCTACGGCAAGACCCGGATCCTGAAGACTGCCGACGTCAAGCCGTTCCTCGGCGAGGCCGGAAGCGTGCCGCCGTGGGATCTCACCGACGCGGTCGACCGGGGTGACACCACCACAGCGCTCATGCTGTTGCACCGGATGATGCACGCAGGGGAGCGGCACCCGCTACAGATCATGGCCATCCTGCATAACCACTACGTCCGACTGCTCAAGCTCGACGGGGCAGAGGTGCACGACGAGAACGCCGCGGCGGCGCTGCTCGGGGTGAAACCGGGTTTCACAGTTCGCAAGGCGATGGAGCTCTACCGACGGCTCGGCTCCTCGGCCGTCCAACGGGCGATTGCACTGCTCGCATCGGCAGATCTCGACCTGCGTGGCCACCGCGACTGGTCCGAGTCGCTGGTGATGGAGGTGCTCGTCGCCCGGCTCAGCCGTCTGGGCGGTGGGGCAGACACGCG
>WLJO01000056.1 GCA_009701715.1 Actinomycetota bacterium | reverse complement strand
CGGTGGGCGGGCCGGCATCCCTGCTCGAGGCCCTTTCCGTCGGCGTGGCCGACCTCTGCACCGCCGGCTCGGTGAGGGATTTCCGTCTCGAGTCTGGCGCGCCGGCACTCGAGATCCGGGTGGAACTCGCCCCCATCGAGGCCTGACGCCTGACGTCGACGAGACCCTGCCCTGCCCCGCCCCGGCGGGGACTGCCGACTAGCGTGCGAAGGCGATGTCTGCGTACCAGAATCTTTCCGGAGGCCCCAGCGGTCGGGCGGGCCGGACCTGGTCCCAGCGACTCGTACTGGCCGGCAGCATCCTCCTTGCGGCCGTGAGCCTCGTGATCGCCCTCGTGATGGTCGTGGTGCAGCGGAACCTCGAGCAGATCAAGCGTGTCGACACCCGCGCCGTCCCGGTGGGCGAGACAAGAACCTCCACGCCGCTCACGCTGGAGTCGCTCACCGAGGGCCTCGTGAAGACCTCCATCGTCGACAACAGCACCGGCAACACACTCGCCCCCATCAGCACCGTGGCCCCCGGCACCATCGAGTCGGTCAACTTCCTCATGACCGGTTCGGACAACCGCAGTTGTATCGACCCGAACTCGGAGTTCGCGAGCACCTTCCTCGGCGGCGGGGCGGGCGGCAACCGACCGGACACGATCATGCTGCTGCACATCGAGGCCAGTACCGGCACGGTCGGGATGCTCTCGTTCCCCCGTGACCTCTGGGTGCCTGTTGCCGGGACCAACAAGATGTCCAAGATCAATGCCACGTTCACGAAGAACGACCCGACTCGGCTCATCGCCACGATCGAGAGCTTCTTCCAGCTCCAGATCGACCACTACGTGAGCATTGACTTCTGCGTGTTCAAGGACCTCGTGAACGCCGTCGGCGGGATCAAGATCCCGTTCCTCACGCCGTTACGCGACCGCAACACCCGCCTCAACGTGCCCGAGGCCGGCTGCTTCAAGTTTGACGGCGATCACGCCCTTGCGTACGTCCGGAGCCGCCACCTCCAGTACCAGAACTCGGCGGGCACCTGGCAGAGCGAGGGCACCGCGGATATCGGCCGCATCAAGCGTCAGCAGGACTTCATCCGCCGGGTCATGAACGCAGTCCGCTCCAAGGGGGCCCTCAACATCGGGCTCGTCACCAAACTCGTCAAGTCGTTCGAGAAGCGCGTCGTGGTGGACGCGAACCTCACAGCGAGCGACGTCCTCTCGCTGGCCGGCGCGCTCAAGGGGTTCGACCCCGGAGCAACACGCAGTTTCATCATCGAGGGGAAGATCACCAACAAGGGTGCTCAATCGGTTGTCGACCCGCAACTGTCGGGTTCACGGATGCGCACCATCCTCACTGCGTTCCGGGGCGACACGTACCTCAAGAACATCCCCAACGTGAACCAGAACAACGTCTACGGGACCAAGAGCATCCTTCCGGACCCCGACACCAAGTGTTGAGCAGTCCGGTGCGCTAGTCGCCGAGTGCGGCGGTGATCGCCTCGGGTACGTCGCTCGGCCCGTCGATGGTCACCAGCCGGGCACCGGTCCGTGCCGCAAAAAGTTTTGCCTCCTCGTCATCGCCTGCCGGGGCAATGATGACGAGCTCGTCGAGACCCTTGGCCGCTGCAACAGGGTCCCCGTCCACCGTGGACCTGCAGTCCGACAGCAGGATGGCAACCTTGCGCCCCGCACTCGTGCGTGACAATTGGTTCGCTGCGGCAAGCAGCGCCCCCGCGAGGTCCGTCGTGCCGAAGCCCTTCAACGAGAGCACGTCGTTGACCACCCGGTCCCCAGCCTTGGGCACGTCCTGGCTCTTGGCCACCACTACATCGTTGCCGAACGCCAGCACGCTGTAGTCGTCGGGCGAGCGCCAGGCCACCGATGCTGCGGCCACGGCCGACGTGGCCAGCGGCTTGCCACCCATAGAGCCGCTGCGGTCCACCATCAGGCACAGCGCTGTGTGCGGTTTCACCCAGCCGCGCAGGTACAGACCGTCGGGATCGACCGGCTCCTTGGCCGCGCGGCTCTCGACAATGGCGTCCATGCTGGCGTCGATGTCGATGTCACCACCGTCGGGTCGATACTTCTGCTTGGCGAGCTTGCCGATACCGCGCGGTTTGGCCTTGCCCCGTCTGCTCACGTCGAGCATCAGACGCCCGGCAAGACGCCGAGCAAGCTCACGAAGTTTGGGGTCCGTTGCCGACACGAGGTCCGCAAGGAGGGTCAACGTCTCGTCGGCGTCGTCCTTCATCGCATCCTCGACGGCACTCTCGTCAAGTTCGCCCACCTCGGGCGAGATCTGCTCGAAGTTCTTGTTCCGCGCCAGTTCCTGGCGCGAGGTGGTCTTCTTCTGCGCCTCGGCGACGGCTTGCTCGGCCTCCGCTCCCTCTTTTACGAGGGGGATGTCGTGGCCCCAGTCGGGGCGCCAACTTTTCCCTCGCGGTTGTCCTCAACCTGTGTCCCGAACACATCGGCCCAGATCTCGCGAACGATGTCCTCGGTGCGCCGTACCGAACCCTCGCGCAGGCGCACGCGGCCGGAAAGCGCAACCAGCGCGGCGTCGAGGCCCGTCAGCGGATGCTCGATGGGCAGGTTCCGCAGTTCGGACAGCGACCGCGCCACGAGCGCACAGTCGATCGCCCCTCGCACCGAGGACCCGACACGCAGATCGGAGTGCGCCCGGGTCATGCGAACGACCTTGACAACCTTGTGGAGCCAGTCGGGCGGGTACGAGGCCGATCCGTCCACCGCCCTTGCCACGATGGCTTCCTCGTCCTCTGGCCCCTGATAGTCCACCGACAGCCGACACACACGGTCGTACACCGCCGACGAGATCCGGGCGGTTCCGATTGCGTCAAAGGGGTTCATTGCAGCGACGAGGCGGAAGCCGCGTGCCGCAGGGATCCGACCGAGGCGCGGAACGTTGAGCTCACGCTCGCTCATCACGGTGATGAGCACGTTGAGGGTCTCTTCCGGGATGCGGTTGATCTCCTCGACGTAAAGCAGCGAGCCGCCACGTAGCGCCGACGTGAGCGGGCCGTCCTCGAACACATCGGGGCTGTAGCCGTCGGTGAGGACGCGTGCCGGGTCGAAGTGACCGACCAGACGTGCGGGGGTGAGCTCCGCGTTGCCCTCGACGAACTCGAAACCGATTCCGAGTTCGCGGGCGACAGCGCGCAACAGTGTTGACTTGCCCGTGCCCGGAGGGCCTTCGAGCAAGATGTGACGGTCCGCGCCGAGCGCGGCAACAACGAGTTCAAGCTCTCGGTGCCGACCGACGACGTCGGAACCGAGGCGTTGGAGCAGTTCGCGCATCAGTACTTGATGACCCCTCGAATATTCACGCCGTCGCGCATGTGCTGATAGCCGAGGTTGATCTCGTCGAGCGAGTACTCGCGTGTGATGAGCTCGTCGAGCTTGAGCAGGCCGTCGCGGTACAGGCCAAGCAGCTTGGGGATGTCTGCCCGCGGGTTGAGCGAACCGAAGATCGTGCCCTTCAGCTCCTTGTTGGACATCGCGAAGTTGAAGAGGTTCAGCGACACTTCCTCCTGCTGCACAGGGGCAACAGCGGTGATGACGATGGTGCCACCCTTCTGGCAGAGCTGGTTGGCGCCCTCGACGAGATCGCCGTACATGATGCCCGGCGTCATGATGACCTTCTCGGCCATCTGGCCCCAAGTGAGGTCCGTAACGGGTGCCATGGCCTCCGCCATCGACGCGTAGGTGTGGGTTGCGCCGAACTCCATCGCCTTCTCGCGCTTGAACTCGATCGGGTCGATAGCGATGACGTGCTTCGCCCCGGCCATCTTGGCGCCCTGAACGGCGTTGATGCCGATGCCACCGATGCCGATCACCACGACGGTGTCGCCGGGCTGCACGTCCGCGCGCTTGGTTGCCGAGCCCCAGCCGGTAGCCACGCCGCAGGACACCAACGCCACGACGTTGAGCGGCAGGTCCTTGTCCACCTTGATCAGGCTGTTCTCCGACACCACTGCGTACTGCGAGAAGGTGCCGAGGCCGGCCATGACCGCGATGGGCTGACCCGCGAGGTTGTGACGCGAGGTGCCGTCGGTGATCATGCCCTTGGTGAGCGTTCCGGCGCCGTTGTCACAGAGGTTCTGACGACCGGTGGAGCAGAACTTGCAACGGCCGCAGGACGGCACGAAACTCGCCGACACGTGGTCACCGAGCTGCACGGTGGTGACGCCGGGGCCTACCTCGAGCACGATGCCGGCGCCCTCATGGCCGCCGAGTACCGGGTAGAACGAATCCTGCCCGATTGCGGCAAGTTGGTCCGCAGTGAGCTGCAGATCGCCGGTGAGGAAGTGCTCGTCAGAGTGACACATTCCTGCGTACTTCCACTGCACGAGTACTTCGCCGACCTTCGGAGGATCGATATCGATCTCCTCCACTTTCCAATCGGTACCGGCGCCGTGACAGATAGCTGCTTTTGACTTCATGATGACCCCCAAGTCCCACGTAGATCTCCACAGATTAGGCGGTTGGCGGGCCCGGGGCCAGAGGAGATCCGTATCTGCCCGGGGAGGAGCCGAGCCGGGACGTGTGCTAGGACATTGGGTTCAATGGTGACTCGTCGAGCACAGCCGTACCTCAGTGACGATCTCGTGGTTCAGCGTGTCGACGACTGCCGCGAGGAGGTGGCGATCGTCCTCGCAACCGTGGGACACGAAGCCGGCCAGTACCACGCGCTCAGCCCGGACCCTTGGAACGTGCTCTGGAACGACGACCGATCCGCCTTTGTGCTATTCATCGAGGAGGGCCGTTGCATCTTCGTCTGGCGCTCGCCGGTGGCAGCGCCGGGGCTCGAACTGGACATGCTCAGCCGCATCCAGGACTACGCCCGCCAGCGCCGCAAGACGATGATCGGCGTGCTCGTGAACGACGCCTACTGCCAAGCAGCGAGGCGCCTTGGGATGAGGCCGGTCTGGGCGGCGCACGAGACCTTTCATTCCCTCCCCGACTGGACGATGCAGGGCGGGCGACGGGAGAAGCTCCGCCTTGCGCGCAACCACGCCCGCAAGCGCGGCTTCGAGTGGCGTGAGGCAGACCCGATGAACGATCCGACGGACCGGGCGGCGCTCGAGGCGACAGAGGTCCGCTGGAAGAGCGCCCGCAGGCAACGGGCGACGGATTCCTTCCAGCGCACGTCGTTCACGGAACTCGCCGAGATTCGTCGGTACTTCGTCTGCGAGGGGCCCACCGACACGTCACCCGCAGCGGG
Source organism: Actinomycetota bacterium (assembly GCA_009701715.1). Taxonomy (GTDB): domain Bacteria; phylum Actinomycetota; class Acidimicrobiia; order Acidimicrobiales; family Ilumatobacteraceae; genus WLJO01. The sequence goes on along the minus strand of WLJO01000056.1, from coordinate 9,465 downwards.
GCGGGGGATCGTCGCCTTCGTGGGCTGCACGCCGGTGAGTTCCGAGGGTTGGTACCTCCAGGACCCGGTCCGGCTTGACACGGCACCCCGTGGGGCACTCGAAGGCTGCTTCATTGCTGCCATGGACGCGTTCCGGGACGACGGCTACAAGTTCGCGAGCAACGGTCCGCTCCCGTTCTGGAGCCCGGAGGGAGCGCCCCCGAACGCTCACCGGCTCGGCCCGGTCGGGATGCGAGTCGTGAACTTCTTCGACCGCCAGTACCGGTTCCGGGGGATCAACCAGTTCCGTTCCAAACTTGACCCCGACCGGGTGGAGCCGCTGTACATCGTGGTCTCCCGCCGCGTGCTCACACCCGGCACGGCACGATCAATCGTTCGGGTGCTCACGAAGCGCATCCCGGACTAACGGGCACCTCGCCAGCCCCAATCACCCGTTGAGCCCGCCGCACGTTTCGTACGTTCCGGGACCGAGAACGGCACACAAACGGCAGGAAAACGGCGGTCGGGCCCCGAAGGGCCCGACCGTTACGTGCTGAAGCGGGGCAGGCGGCCCCACGTTGATCAACGATGAGGGTCAGTCGTAGATCATGACGCCGCGGATGTTCTTACCGCTGCGCATGTCGTCGTAACCCTCGTTGACCTGCTCGAGCGTGTATTCCTTCGTGACGAGGTTGTCGAGGTCGATCTGGCCCTCGCGGTACAGGCCGATCAGCTTCGGGATGTCGTAGCGCGGGTTGCCCGAACCGAAGAGCGAGCCGACGACCTGCTTCTCCATGAGGGTGAGGTCGAACATGTTCATCGATGCCGTCATCTCGCTGGCCGGGTGAATGTTGGTGACCACCACGCGACCGCGCTTTGCCGTGAGTGCAAGTGCCTCGGAGAGCACGGAGCCGTCGCCGGCACCCATGGTCATGATGACCTTGTTGGCCATCGTGCCCCAGGTGAGATCGGCGATGCCCTGCACTGCCTCGGTCATGGACGGGAACGTGTGCGTGGCACCGAACTCCATGGCCTTCTCCCGCTTGTTCTCGAGCGGATCGATGGCGATGACGCGCTTCGCACCGGCGAGCTTGGCGCCCTGAATGGCGTTTGCGCCGATCCCGCCAACGCCGACGACCACGATGGTGTCGCCGGGCTGGGTGTCAGCGGCGTAGACGGCCGAGCCCCAACCGGTGACCACACCACAGCCGAGGAGGCATGCGCGGGACAGCGGGATGTCCTTTTCGATCTTGATGCAGGACGCCTCGTGCACCACGGTGTGGCGAGCGAATGTGCCGAGAAGGCACATCAGGCCGAGGTCTTCCCCACGGGCGTGATGACGGGCCGTGCCGTCAGAGATCTGGCGGCCAACGCCGAGCTGAGCACCGAGGTCGCAGAGGTTCTGGTGGCCGGTGGAGCAGCTTGCGCAGCGGCCACAGGACGGGATGAAGCCGAACACCACGTGGTCACCGGGCTGGAGCCAAGTGACACCGGGTCCGACCTCTTCAACGACGCCGGCGCCCTCGTGGCCACCGATGATCGGCAGGGCGAAGGGCACGTCACCGGTGACGAGGTGCTCGTCAGAGTGGCACATACCCGACGCGGCGATCTTGACGAGTACCTCGCCGTTGCGGGGAGCATCGAGTTCGATCTCCTCCACGCTCCACGGCGTGTTCGTCTCCCACAGGATTGCGGCTTGAGTCTTCACAGATTTCCCCCAAAGAAAGTTGCTGGTACTGGTGGAATGTAGCCAAGTTCAGCGGTGAGCGCTAGGCCGGCGGGTGATAAGGTTTCGCGCCATGGATCAGAATCCCACTGTTGCCGAGGCCCAAGCAGCCGACTCCGCCGTCGAGGAAGAGCTTCTCCTCGAGGAGATCTCCATCGACGGCATGTGCGGCGTCTACTAAGCCGCTCATGAACGTAGCGCCGGCCCCCGGCCTCGACGAGGCTCTGGCGCGACGCCTCGAACTGCATCCCCAGGTAGCGCTGAGGCCCGAGCCTTTCGGTGCGCTCGCCTATCACTACGGGAACCGCCGGTTGATCTTCCTGCGCCACAAAGACGTCGTCCGTCTCGTCGAGGCCCTCGGAAGTCACGACTCGCTCGGGTCGGCCCTCTCGGCGTGCGGGATCGCTGCGTCCCGCTGGCCATCATTCGTCACTGCCCTGCAATCCCTCGAGACCTCAGAGGTAATCCGTGAGCGCTGAATCACTCGTCAGCCAGATGAAATTCGGTCTGGATGCCCCCATCTGCCTGACATGGGAACTCACCTATGCCTGCAACCTGCAGTGCATCCATTGCCTGTCATCGTCCGGGCAGCGCGACTCACGGGAACTGAGCACCGCCGAGGCCAAGCGAGTTCTGGACGAACTGCGCGACCTGCAGGTGTTCTACATCAACATCGGTGGCGGCGAGCCGATGATTCGCCGTGACTTCTTCGAGATCGTCGAATACTCCATCGCCAACCAAATTGGTGTGAAGTTCTCGACGAACGGGGCCTTCATCGACCGGCCCAAATCCCAACAACTCGCATCGATGGACTACCTCGACATCCAGTTGAGCATCGACGGCGTGGACGCTGCGACGAACGACGCCGTGCGCGGCGAGGGCTCGTACGCGATGGCCCGTCGGGCGATGGACAACCTCGCCGAGGCGGGCTTCGGGCCCTTCAAGATCTCGGTGGTCGTCACCCGCCACAACGTCGACCAGCTCGACGGCTTCAAGGCCATCGCCGATTCGTACGGCGCTCAACTGCGGGTCACCCGCCTGCGCCCGTCCGGCCGCGGCGCCGATTCCTGGCATGACCTGCACCCCACCAACGCCCAGCAGATGCAGATCTACCAGTGGCTCCTCGCGAATGGTGAGAACGTGCTCACCGGTGACTCGTTCTTCCACCTCAATGCGCTTGGCGCTCCCCTGCCCGGGTTGAACATGTGTGGAGCAGGTCGTGTGGTGTGCCTCATTGACCCGATCGGCGATGTGTACGCGTGCCCGTTCGTCATCCACGACCAGTTCAAGGCCGGCTCCGTGCGTGATGAGGGCGGCTTCGCCAAGGTGTGGAAGCAGTCCGAACTGTTCCTGTCGCTGCGCGAGCCCGAGAGCGCCGGCGCCTGCAGCAGCTGCGGCAGCTACGACGCCTGTCAGGGCGGCTGCATGGCGGCGAAGTTCTTCACCGGGCTCCCCCTCGACGGGCCGGACCCGGAGTGCGTCATCGGCAACGCCGAGAGCCAACTGCTCAAGGTTCCGGCCGGGATCGCCCCCAAGCCTGCAATGGATCACAGCAAGCCGGTAACGATCAGCCGCAGGAAGCCCGCCAGCGTCTGAACCAGCGCGGCGAGGGAAGCGCCAGCGACGAGCCGCACGCCGAACTATGCCGAAGCGAAGCGGAGGCTATGTCGGCGCAATAGGTGACGCGGCGAGGGAAGCGCCAGCGACGAGCCGCACGCCGAACTATGCCGAAGCGAAGCGGAGGCTATGTCGGCGCAATAGGTCTAGTTGCGGGGCACTTTCGCCCAGGGAAGGTCCTTGTCCACACGGGGTTCGCCCGGGAGGCCGAGCACCTGCTCGCCGAGGATGTTGCGCAGGATCTCGCTGGTTCCGCCCTCGATCGAGTTGGCCCGGACGCGCAGGAACGCGGAGCGCGGGTCTCCCCAGGTGTCGTCGTTCAGCCCGTCGGGCCGGCGGAACGTGTAGTCGAAACCGATGAGCCCGTTGGCTCCCATCAGGTCCATCCCGAACTCGTAGAGGGCCTTGTTCAGCTCGGCGAGAGCGAGTTTGCTGATCGATCCCTCGGGACCTGGGTTACCCATGTTCCGGCCCTGGGAAGCCCGAATGTTGGTGAGCCTCTGGGTCTCGGCAATGATCCACAGCTTCATCAGGCGGTCCTGACGGGTCTCTGTACGGTCCTCGTTCGGCAGTTCCTGCCACAGCTTCACGATCTCGCCGACGGGGCCCGAGCCGCGCTTGGGCATCGCACCGCTGCCTCCACCGATCGACACCCGCTCGTTCATCAGCGTGGTGAGCGACACGCGCCAGCCCTCACCGACGTCGCCGATGCGCTGGTGGTCGGGGATGCGAACATCAGTGAGGTACACCTCGTTGAACTCGGCCTCGCCGGTCATCTGGCGCAGGGGACGGACGTCCACGCCCTCGGAGTGCATGTCGACAGCGAAGTAGGTCATGCCCTTGTGCTTCACCTGATCCGGGTCGGTGCGGGTGACGAGCATCCCCCAGTCGCCGAGGTGCGCAAGCGTGTTCCACACCTTCTGCCCGTTGACCACCCACTCATCACCGTCGCGGACGGCCTTGCAGGCGAGACCGGCGAAGTCGCTGCCCGCGCCGGGCTCGCTGAACAGTTGGCACCACTTCTCCTCACCTGAGAACATCGGGCGGAGGAAGCGTTGCTTCTGGGCATCGTTGCCGTGCGTGTGGATGGTGGGCCCGGCGAGGTGCATGAAGAACGATGCCGGGTCCGGGGTTGGTCCGCCGGCGGCACGCAGGCGGCGCTCCACCTGGCCCTGGCCCCTCGGGGAGATGGCGAGCCCGCCGAGCCCTCGGTCGAAGTGCACCCAAGCGAGACCGTGGTCGAAACGATGCCGACGGAACTCGACCGCATCCATCTTGGTGGGATCGGCGGAGGCGAGCAGCCCGTCAATGGCTGCGTCCAAGGCGGTCTGCTCTGCGTTGCTCAGTTCGGTGCTCATCGTCCCAAAGAATACCGGCGCGCCCTAGATGCGCTCCAGTGCGCCCCCGTCGAACAACGCCGACACGCCGAGTGCGTCCGCGTCGGCCTGCATGGTGGCATCGGACGGGACGCCGCCGTGTCGGGTGGCCGCCTCGAGAACCGGCCGGAGCAGGCGGCTGTCGCTCGAGGTGTTGAGGAACAACTGCTCACGGCCGAGCACGAAGTCCACGGCCCGGGCGAGGGCGTCGCCGGGCGGGAGCGCCTCGTACCACGAGAAGTGCGGCTCGGTGCTGTCTTGCGCCCATCGCCTTCGGGCCACTGCCTTGATCGTCTGGACAGCGACCCCGCGCTCGCTGCAGACCCCCAGCAGCGACTCGACATCGGCGCGGTACGCGGCGCTCCGAAGCATCGCGAAGTTGTACGGGAACAACACGCTGTCGAAATCGAAGCGCTCGAGGCTGCGGAGGTGCATCGCCGGTATGCGTGTTCCGTGACCGGTGACACCGATGAAGCGAACAAGACCCTCGTCGCGGGCGCGAGCGAGCGCCGCTACCGCACCGTTCGGTGCATGCGTCGTCTCCCACTCGTCCGGCTCGACCAGATTGTGCAACTGCACAAGATCGACGGAGCTGACGCCCATCCGCTCGAGCGAGCGCTCGAGCGATGCCCGCGCTCCGTCCCCCGTGCGATCGTCAGTCTTGGTCGCAAGGAAAACGTCGTTGCGGTGCGTTCTCAACCACGGGGCGAGCCTTAGCTCGGAATCACCGTAGGAGGCCGCCGTGTCGATGTGGTTCACGCCGAACTCGAGGAGCAGGGACAGCACCTCGTCGGCCTTCTCCTGCCGCTTCATCGTCCCGATACCGGCTGCACCGAAAATCACCCGGCTGCTCTGGTGCCCGGTACGGCCGAACAGCGCGCGCTCGATGTGTGGACTCGTCATGGTGACGAAGATACGCCGTTGTCCGCACCGCCTGCGCCATCGGGCCGGTACTGTCGCCACCATGAGCGAACCCGACGACGAGGTCACACGCATGACCAGCGACATCAATGCCTTCAACAAGACGCTCATCGAGGAGTTCCGCGCCAACGACGGCAGGGTGAGCGGGATGTTCTCGCAGTCGCCACTGCTGCTGCTCACGCACACTGGGGCCAAGAGCGGTGAGGCTCGCACGAGTCCGCTCGTCTACAGCAGGGACGATAATCGCATCGTCATCATCGCCTCCAAAGGCGGCTCGGCGAAGCATCCGCACTGGTACCTCAACATCGTTGCGGACCCGACGGTCACGGTCGAACTGCCCGGTGACACCTTCGCGGCTCGTGCAGTGATCACGAGCGGCGACGAGCGCACCCGTCTCTTCAGGTCACAGGCGGACCTCATGCCCAACTTCGACGCGTACGCGGCAAAGACGGATCGCGAGATCCCCGTCGTCGTGCTCGAGCGCGTCTAGCCGCACTGCGGCTGCTGCACATGGCGCGGATCGCGAACGTCGGTGTCGAGGTTCTCGCGGACCCTCACAACCCGCAGTTGCTCGTGCGCGTCACCGCCGAGGACAGCCTCACCGGCACCGGCGAGACCTGGTGGGGCACCTACCAGCCCGGTGCACCCGCGGGAATGCCCGTGCTGCCCATCGCCGTGCTCATCGAATCGCTCCTCACGCCGCTGTGCGTCGGCCAACCGTGCGACTCTGTCGCCGACATCGAAGCGCTCTGGCAGCGCATGACACGGGCCACCCTCCAGTACGGCCACGAGGGCATCGTGTCCACCGCTATCAGCGGCGTCGATATCGCGCTGTGGGACCTCGTCGCGAAGCGCCAAGGTGTACCGGTCACGGTCCTGCTCGGCCCCGTCGTGCACAAGTCCATCCCGGTGTACGCCAGCCTCACCTGGCTCGGCGACGCGGACCGGGTGTGCGCAGACGCGCAGCGCGCACTCCAACATGGCATACGCGCTGTGAAACTCCACGAGGCCAACGTGGAGCTCATCCTCGACGTGCGGCGGCGCCTCGGCCCCGAGGTGACCCTGATGGTGGATGCGAGCGCGCGCTTCGACGAGCACGGCGCGATCGACGCAGCGGATCGCCTCGCTGACGCCGACCTCGCCTGGTTCGAGGAGCCGCTGTATCCGCAGAGCGACCACGCAGCACTCGCTCGCGTCCGCTCGGTGGCGCCGATGCCGATCGCTGCGGGCGAGAACGAGTTCAGCCTGGCGGGGTTCAAGCGACTCATCGCTTCGGGCGCCGTTGACATCCTGCAGCCGGAGATCGCGAAGTTTGGCGGCATCACGCCGGCTCGGGGGGTCGGCCGCCTTGCGGGGGCGGCAGGCATACCGCTGTGCCCGCACAACTACTCGCTCGGGCCGTCGCTGCTCGCCAATATCCACTGGGCGATGACGGCCCCGGCAGCACGCTGGCTCGAGGTGCCGTGGCTCTCCGAAGGGGGTTCGTTCCCCTGTGCGATGCCAATGCCCGCACTGGTCGACGGGTGCGTGCTGCCGCCCACAGCGCCCGGTCTCGGGTACACGGGCCGCTGATCTCGACCACTGCCCCTCCGTTCTCTATACCGACACCGCACGAATCGACATTTGGGTACCGAGAACGCGGAGATTGCCGTGATGACACGCCTAACTTGGACCCATGTCCCATGTGCTCCGTAATGCCCTACTCGCTGACGGCCGCTCCGTCGACATCACCGTGGAACGGGGAAGGATTTCTGCCGTGAACCCAGCGGGCTCGCCCCTGCCTGCTGGCAGCACCTCCGACGATCTCGACGGGCGCCTGCTGCTCCCCGCAATGGTCGAACCGCACGCGCACATCGACAAGGCCATGACGGCCGACACCGTTCCCAACCCTCGCGGTGACCTGATGGGCGCTATCGAGGCGTGGATCTCCGCATCGGACCGCGGACAGTTCACGCACGCCGACATGGTCGAGCGGGCGAGCGCTGCCCTCGGGCGCCTGCTGCTCAACGGCACGACCGCTGTGCGAACCCACGTCAACGTCGGCGGCGACGCGGGCGCGTCCTACGTGGTCGCCGTGAAGGAGGCGGTCAAGCGCTTCGACGGGCTGATGGACGTGCAGATCGTTGCGCTCACGCACCAACCGATCACCGGCAGCGACGGGGCGATGAACCGCTCAGCGCTCCTCGAGGCCATCGAGGTCGGCATCGACCTTGTCGGCGGTTGCCCCCATCTCGACCCCGACCCCCGTGGGCTCATCGACCATGCGATCAAGGTCGCCACTGATGCCGGCATTGGCATTGACCTCCACATCGACGAGACGCTGAATCCAGACATGCTCACCCTGCCGATCTTGGCCCGCGCGATTCAAGAGTCCGGCTTCCCGCATCCGGTATCCGCGAGTCACTGCGTCAGCCTGTCCGTACAACCCGTCGCCCAACAGGTCGCCATCGCGAAGGAGGTCGCGGCTGCTGCCATCTCGATCATCCCGCTCCCGCAGACGAATCTTTTCCTCCAGGGCTGGGACCACCCGGTGTCCATGCCGAGGGGCATCGCCCCCATCGACGTGCTCCGTGACCACGGGGTGCGCGTTGCTGCGGGCGCCGACAACGTGCAGGACCCGTTCAACCCGATGGGGCGCAGCGACGGTCTCGAGACCGCGGCATTGCTCGTGATGGCGGCACACCAACTGCCCCCGGCCGCGATGGATCTCGTGAGCAACGCCGGCCGAGAGGTGCTCGGTCTCGCCCGCGTGGAGATGCGCGTGGGCGACCCGGCCGACTTCTTCGCGATCACCGCCCCCAGCGTGCGTGGCGCGATTGCGGACGCGCCTCGGGACCGCATGGTGTTCCGCCAGGGCAGGCTCGTCGCCCAACGGACGGAGACCGCGACCATCGTGCGCACATGAGCAGCCAGTCTCCCGTGCCCGAAGCGGTGGTCGCGTCGTGCCCGCGCCCGGTCAACCGTCCGATCATGCTCCAGGGCTGGAAGGACCTAGCCTCGGTCCACTGGCGCTTCCGACCCGACGATGTGCAGCGTCTGCTGCCGCCGGAGTTCACCGTGGACACGCACGAAGGCAATGCGTTAGTCGGTCTCATCCCGTTCCACATGGAGTGCATCAGGCTCCCCCGCCTGCCGGCCTTCGGCCCTCTCTCGACGTTCCCGGAGACGAACGTTCGCACGTACATCGTGGACCGATCCGGCCGTCGCGGTGTCTGGTTCATGTCGCTCGACGTGACGCGGCTCATCCCAGCACTCGTCGCACGCGTCTCCTACAACCTGCCCTACTGCTGGGCCTCGATGTCGATCGAGCACACCGGCAACACCGTCTCCTACCGCTCGAGACGCAGGTGGCCCCGCGGCGAGGCACGGTCGGTGCTGTCGGTCGAGATCGGGGACCGCATCGAGGACGACGCCGTGAGCGACCTCGAGCACTTCGTCACTGCTCGCTGGGCACTCGGCTCCACCTGGGCCGGCCGCCCGATCTGGGCACACGTCGACCACGAGCCCTGGCCACTGCACCGCGCCCGCATCATCGAGTGTGACGAGACGATGCTGCGTGCCGCCGGCCTGCCGACACCGGTCGGCGAGCCGATCGTGCTCTGGTCACCCGGCGTGGACGTCCGGATCGGTCGGCCGCGGCTGCTGCGCCGCTGACCGGGTGGACCCGAAGGGCAGCGTGAGTAGCGTCGCTGAGGTGACGCAGGTGCTTCCCGAGCGGGTCGATGTGGCAATCGTTGGCGCCGGGCTTGCCGGCCTGTCCGCCGCCCGAACCCTGTCGCGGGCGGGGCGCTCGTGCGTCGTGCTCGAGGCATCCGATGGCGTGGGCGGGCGCGTACGCACGGACGT
>WLJO01000055.1 GCA_009701715.1 Actinomycetota bacterium | reverse complement strand
TGTTGCGGACAGCAAGACGCTGTGTGAGAAGCGGTTAGCAACGTCTGACTCGCTCACCGTGCCGGCCGACGTGACCTCCATGCAGTTCCTCGTCGTCGGTGGTGGCGGCGGTGGCGGTGGCGGCGTGAACGACATGAACTACTACACCTATTACGGCGCAGGCAGCGGCGGTGGTGGCGGCGAGGTGCGGGTCTGCACCGAGACCGTGACGCCAGCGGAGACCTGGACGGCGACCGTCGGCGCTGGAGGGTATGCGGGAACGTCCCGGACTGACGGCTTCTACACACCACCGCAGAACGGCCACGGGGGCAACGGTGGCGAGTCGTCCATCGTGCGAGCAAACCCGGCAGCAGGCTGCACGGCGGCAGGCGGTCAGGGAGGCGGCGAGGCTGATGGTCAGGTGCCTCAAGGTCCTGCGCGGGTGGTCCATGCATCCCGCTTGGTCGCAGGCGGCGCGGCTCAGACTCCGACACCCGGAACGGGTGGGGCATCGGGCTCTGCCAATGACGGTGGAAACGGTCTTGCGGACGCTAATTCCGGCTTGACGTCCCGTGGTGGCGGTGGCGGAGGGTCCGGTACCGGCGCCGTTGGCGGCGATGCGAGTGGCATCGGTACCGGCGGTGCCGGTGGCGATGGGACCTACCCGACCGGCTGGTTTGCCGACTTCCGTGATGGGCTCGGCGGCGGTGGCGGCGGCGGCGCCCTTGGCACCGGTGGAGCCGGATCTGCCGGCGGTGGAAACGGCACGTCGTGTACCGGAGATGGCTACGGTCAGCTGAGTTGCAGTTTTGGCCAGGAAGCCGGCAGCTTCGACAACCTGGCGAGCCGCGGTGGAGGCGGCGGTGGTGCCGCCGCCGATGGTTCGGCAGGCCCCGGCGCCATCGGGCTCGTGATCGCACGCTACGAAGTCGGCGGCACCACGGACTGCGTTCCGGCGATCGAGCCGACAGACCTCTATGCGACAACTCAGGATTGTGTTGTTCCCGCTGGGGTCACGAAGATTCTCATGGTCGTCGTCGGCGGTGGCGGCGGCGGCGGTAAGGGAACTGCGAACGCTGGTGGCGGTGGTGGCGGCGGCGGTGCGCTATCTACCATTCAGTGCGCCGATATCCAGGTCACGCCGGGCGATACCTTGTCGCTCACGGTGGGTGCCGGAGGTTCGGGCGATTCTGGAAGCGGCGCGTCGGACGGTGGTACATCGAGTGTGGTCTCCACGGCCAGCGTGAATCCGCTCTGCGAAGCACCGGGCGGAACGAAGGGTGTGCTCGACGGGGGCGCCTCCGGCAGCAATTCGCTGGGAGGAGCCGCTAGCGCATCTGCGGGCGGCGGTGGCGGTGGCGGGATTGACGGTCAGGGCGACCCCGCGTCCAGCGTGAACGGTGGGAACGGTGCGAGGGCAACCGCAGGGGACGGACCTCCGTTCGGTGGTGGTGGCGGCGGCGGTTCCGCCACTGGATCAGGTGGCTCCGGCGCAGACGGCGGCGGCAACGGACGAAGCGGCAGCGACACCGCGTGTGCCGTAAGCGCCGACGCCAGCGCGAACACGGGCGGTGGCGGTGGCGGCGGATCCCCCGAATGCAACGGTGGCGACGGCGGTTCCGGCTTCGTGGTGCTGTTTTTCGACGTGGTGACGACTCAGCCGTGTATTAATGGGCTGAACCCCGTCGACGGGCAAAGCGGCTACACCTACGACGGGACCGGGCCCAACCCGGGCGTGTTCTCGTGCACGTTGCCGGACGGCGTGACGAGTGTTGACATTCTCGTCGTCGGCGGTGGCGGCGGCGGCGGGTGGGGCGACGCCGACACTGGATCGGCCGGTGGTGGCGGTGGAGGCGGTGAGGTGAAGGTGTGTACGGGGATCACCGTGACTCCCGGGATCACACTCCACCTCAGCGCAGGCACCGCCGGCAACGCCAACGGGTACGGCATCGCAGCGACTCCGGGTGCCGCCACACGGGTTTCCGAGGGCGAGGTTGACTTGTGCGCGGCATCCGGTGGCGAGGCGGGCAAGGACGACATCGATCAAACTGATCCCGGCGACGGCGGTACCTCCGGCAGCCTTCAGGCTGGTGGAATAGGAGAACTCAACAGCGGCGTTGTCGAAGCAGGCGGTGGCGGAGGCGGCGCGACAGCGCCTGGTGCTGCCGGTGCGAGTGAGTGCGGCGGCAACGGCGGCAACGGCCAGACGGTGAGCGATCTTGCGTCACCAGGACTGTTCTCGACACTGACCGACGCGTTTGGTGGTGGCGGTGGCGGCGGGAGCCTCAAAGGCTGCAGTGGTGAGCTCGGTGGTCTCGGCGGCTCTGGCGGCGGCGGAGCCGGTCAGCCTGCGGCAACTTGGGGTGCCCAGGCTGCGACTGCCTTCGGTGGTGGTGGCGGTGGCGGCTCGCCCTCCTACTGCGCGCCGGGTGATGGTCCGTGTGGAGGTGGCGGCGGCGGTCAAGGCGGATATATCGAGCTGCGCTTCACGGCTGACCCCTCTGCCGGTCGGGTGTGGATCGAGCGTGGCGGAGTAGCACTTCAGGACTCCACTCCTGCGGATACGTCGTGCGCGAATCCGGGCTACACAACGATTACCGCCGCAGTCGCGGCGGCTAGTGCGGACGACGTGATCCATGTCTGTTCGGGTACGTACCGTGAGGCGGAGATCACGCCGACGGTTGACAATCTGACGATCCTTGGTGAGGAGTACTCGGCCGACAACGCTCCGCAAGGTGTGTCGACTCCGTTGTCCCCGCCGGTGGTCATCGATGGTGAGCTCACCGAGGGTGATGCCACCTCGCGTCATCGCATCTTCGATGCGACGGGTCTCAAGATCACCTTCAAGAACGTGCGCTTGCGCAACGGTGGGGTGGAGGGCTACGGCGGTGCGGTGAAGGCCTTCCAGGTAATGGTGGAGGATTCGGTCTTCAACGACAACGACGCGTTCGGTGGCGGAGCTGTCTACGTGTCCACCGATGGCAACACGCCGCCGTGCGGTGGTCCGATCGGATCGTTGTTCGGTCCGGGGACGCTCGACTGTGCTCCGGTTCTTGCGAACCCGCCGGCGACGCCGTTGATCTCGGTGGTTGGTTCGGAGTTCACCGACAACGGCACGGGTTCGTCCATTGACGGTGGTGCGCTGTATGCCAATGGTGGAACGGTTACGTCGACTGGCTCAACGTTCTCCGGTAACGAGGCGTTACTGGCACAGGAGCCGCCGTTGGCGTCCGACGGCGCTGGCGGCGCGATCCTCGCTCAGCTAGTCGTCGTCTACGGTTCGACGTTCACGGGTAACAAGGCGTTGTTCCATGGCGGTGCCATTGCTGCAACAACCGTTCGGGTGTTTCCATCGTCGGAGAGCCCGAAAGTTGCGTCGGTGTTCGACGCGAACGAAGCCCTCGGCGACAGCAACTCAGACGGCTACGGCGGAGCGCTGTGGGCGGACCAGGTGGAAGTTGAGGCAGCGTCGTTCGTGTCGAACTTGGCGGACAGTGGCGGAGCCATTGCGTCGGCGGCGGTACTGAACGACGGTCCGGTGACTCCCGCGGTGCCGGTTTCGGGCACGGTTTCGGTAACGGCGTCGACGTTCGAGTCGAACTCGGCGACGGTCGATGGTGGTGCGGTGCTGAACAAGGCTGTCGGCGGTTCCACGACGGTGTACAACTCGACGTTCAGTGCTAATCATGCCGGCAACGCTGGTGGTGGCGTGTATGCGCAGGCTGCGCTGAGCGTGTCGTTCAGCACGTTCGATGCGAACACGGCGGGCGTGTCCGGTGGTGTGTTCTGGACCCCGGTTGCCCCGTCGGTGGACAACAACATCTTCTCGTTCGCTGCTGCGGACGAGACCGAGGCGGTCCATAACGGTTGCCTCACCTATGAGTGGACCCCGGCGAAGGACACGACGAACCTCACGACGAATTATTGGTGCCCCGGCACCGTGGTTGAGGCTCCGGCGACGCTGGACCTGTCGCCGTTGGCTGACAACGGTGGGCCGACAGAGACGATGGCGATCGGTACGTCGAGCGCTGCGCTCGATGGTGCAGACCAGACCGAGTGTGACAGCCGCACCGATCCGTCGGATCAGCGTGGCGTCAACCGTCCGGTGGGTAGTGCGTGCGATATCGGCGCCTTCGAGTACTACGGCTCGATCACACTCGACACCACACCCGGTGTCGAGAGCGAACTCACGGTTCCCACCGGGGCTTCTACGCTGTATTTCCTCCTTGTTGGAGGTGGCGGTGGCGGTGCACACGGTGGCGGTAGCGAGGCCGGTGGCGGCGGCGGTGGCGGCCAGGTGGTCGAGTGCACCGTCGACGTGACCGACAGCGACACGGTGATCTACTACTTCGGCCAGTCCGGAGTCGGTGGCGACGGGACCAATCCGGCAACTGCGGGTGAGAACTCGTACGTGAAGGTGAACGGTGAGATTCCTGAGGGCTGTGAGGCTCTGGGCGGTCAGCCCGGCTCCCCGGCTGCTGAGGGCGGCAATGGTGGCGCTTCGGGTAACCCGTCGTTCGCCGGCGGTTCTGGCGCCACAGTCGCTCCACTCGTCAAGATCGTTGCAGGTGGCGGTGGCGCGGGTGCCGGTGGGGCCGGTGGCGACGGGTCCTATGACAGCGTGACGTTCATGGCCACGGGTGGTGCCGGTGGTGCCGGCAAGGCCGCATCGTCGAGTTCGTTTGGTGATACCGCTGTGTTGCTCGGTGGCGGCGGCGGTGGCGGGGCGTTCATTTGTTCCGTTGATTCGTCGATGACCGCCGGCGACGGTGGTGTCGGTGGTGGCGGTTCGGGTTCGACCGATTCGTGTGTGACGCGTCCGATCGGGAGCCGTGGTGCTCCGGGTGGCGGGGATTCGTCCGGTGGCGGTGGTGGTGGCGGCGCCGGCAGCGTGTCTGGCGGCGAGGGTGGCACGGGCGGTGGCGAGGTTCGCACCTCCGCACCGACCGATTCCGCTGAGCAACTGCACGTGTGCGTGAAGAAGTTGTACGTGGTGTACGGCGCCCGCTCTTACAACCCGGAGCCGTTCTTATGCGTTCCGGAGATTGATGAGTGCGCCCCACCGACATCGCCGACGCTGACCCCGGTTTCGGGTTCGGATCCGGAGTGCTGCCCGACGGTGACGGCGCCCGTTGATGGTTCGGATCCGGATCATTGCGACGACGTGCGCGCTCCCGAGTCGGTGGGTTCCGATGGCTACTCGACAGTGTCGGGTGACGATGTCCTGAAGTCGGGGCTCGTCGCCGATCTCAAGGAGGAGGCCGATGACGTTGCTCCGGCGGTCGCTACCCCGGCACTGTTGCATTACGAGCATGGGATCCCGGAGGGGTGGCGCAAGGCTTCGCTCGACGAGTTCCCCGGTGTGGTGCTGCCGACGTGTTCGACGGAGTACGAGCAAGGTGATGATGTGACGGATCCGACGGATCCGACGACGTGGTTGCCGATTACGTGTGAGGGCGGGGACCCGCTCGAGTACGAGTTCAACTACGAGTTCATCGACGGGCTGCGGATCTATCCCGCGGTGCTGAAGGTGAAGCCGAAGCACTTGCGTGTTGCGTACGGAACGGCGGAGCCGAGCCCGTATGACTTCACGATCAAGGGTTTCAAGCTCGGAGAGACAGCGGATGTCCTCACGGACCTCCCGGTGTGTGATTCGGAGTACACGGATACCGCCGAGGCGGGTTCGCGGTTCGACATCACCTGCTTGGGCGGCGTGGCGGACAACTACACGTTCAAGTACGAGAAGTCCCATATCCATGTCCAGAAGGTGAAGGTGTCGTTGCGGGCCGCGGACCGTGTGGTGACATACGGCGATCCGGCTCCGGACTACTCGTTCGGCCTGTCGGGTCTGCGCGGTCCGGACTCGGCCCTGTCCCCGGAGCGTCTGGCCGGTTTCGTGGCCCCGTCGTGCTCGAGCACGTACACGTCGGTGACGTCGGCTGGCACGGTCGATATCGACTGTGTCGGTGCTGTGTCGACGAACTATGAGTTCGAGCCGGTGAAGGGAACCGTCACGGTCCGTAAGGCTTCCCTGCGGGTGATCCCCAAGCCGGTGTCGGTGACGTACGGGTCGTCGGCCCCAACGGTTCCGGCGACGGTGACCGGGTTCGTGAACGCGCAGACAGCAACGACAGCAGCCGGGTTCAAGGCTCCGACGTGTTCGGCGTCTGGCTACACGGTGGCGACGAACGTGGGTGTCGTCCCGATCACCTGCACAGGTGGTTCGGCATCGAACTACACGTTCGACAACACTGCGTCGTCGTCGTTGACAATCACCAAGGCCACAGCCTCGATCACTGCTGCGTCTCGCTCGGTGGTCTACGGCACAGCTGCACCGGCGTTCACGTCCACGATGTCGGGCCTCAAGAACGGCCAGACAGCGGGAACGGTCGCCGGTCTGGTAGCCCCGGTGTGTTCGAGCACGTACACGGCGCTCACGAATGTCGGCACGGTGCCGGTCGTCTCGTGTGCGGGTGCTTCGTCGACGAACTACAACTTCACGTACGTGACCGGCAAGGTGACGGTCACCAAGGCGCCGCTCACGGTTACGGCTAACAGCCTGTCGGTCGTGAAGGGCAGCGCGGTGCCGTCCTACACGTACACGGTGGTCGGGTTCGTGAACGGTCAGACCACATCCGTGCTGACCGCACGTCCGAAGTGCACGTCCTCGTACACGACCAGGTCCGCAATCGGTTCCTACACGATCACGTGCTCGTCAGCGGCGGCGGCGAACTACACCGTCACCTACAAGACGGGCACCCTGACCGTCAGGTGACCAGACCTTGTGGTGTGTGTCGGGCGCAACCCGCCCGACACACACCAATGTGGGGTCAGCCATTCGTGCGTGGTGTCGCACCCGCGCGCAACACCGGCCCCGCCGGGTGACCTGTCCCCGGAACACAGGACAGGCGTACTGATCACGGTGCGATCCCTTCCAACCCGGTTCATCAACACGTACGGTCCGCCCCACCAACGAATGGAGGCGGTTTGATGACTTCCCGAACGACCAAAGCCGGCTTGGCGCTCACGGTGCTCTGCATAGGCGGACTGCTCACGTCGTGTTTCACTGCGAACCTCAGCGGAACCGGTAACGGTCTCTCGCCGATTCAGTACGGCGGCCCGATCGGACCCGTTGCCCCGTCCGGGTCAAAGAAGGTGGAGTTCAACCTGAAGTCCCTCGACAGCCTCGGCACGGGTCTCGGTGGGGCCAGTGGCAAGCTGAAGGACAACGGCAAGAACCCGGCCTTCCCGAACGGCGTGAGCCTGTCGTTCGCCAACGGACTCACCATCGGCATGGGAACGGATTGCACCGACGAAGTCGGTGGCCCGTCTCGTGTTGCGCACAGCGGCGCGCAGAGCCGCGGCGGGATAGGGCTCGAGTGCGGTATCTACTCGGACCCGAGGGCATGGTTCGGCCTCGTCACCTACTCCTCGGCAGACCCGTCTCGCTACCCGAACCAGGGTTTCCAGCCCTGCAACGAGTACTTCCAGGACTGGGTGATGGGAGTAGCGGGCCCGACGGCGCCTGTGAGCAGTCGTGTGCGGGTGTCCAGCAAGGCAGGGTCCTCCAGCCGCCAGCCCATCTCTGGGTTCGGCGCAGCGATGATCTACGACACGAACTACAACGGCAACTACGACAAGGGAGACCGCTTCGGGTTCATCTCGATCTGCGGCCCGTACGCCTACCTCGACGGCAGTGCGCTGTTCCCCGAGGCCCCGATTCCTGCCGGTCCCTCGAAGTCCTCCGGGCTGTTCAGGTCGTGGAACGCAACGGCACCCGTCACCCCGAGGAACGGTTCGTGGCTCTACAACTACGGCACGTGTGAGACCTTCGACGAAGCGCCGTACGGCGCCATGGTCAACCCCGGTGCACTTGAGGAGTTCGGCCCGGCGTACGCCTTCTCTGCCCTGATGACTGCGTGCAACGTGCGGACCTACGGTGGCGACCTGAAGATCGGGATCGCCACCCGGTTGACAACAACCACAGCGAGCCCCCCACCGGCTCCGTAGCGGTCAAGACCTTGGTGCCCGGGTGGTCGGGCGCCGGTGGCGCTGCACGAGGGGTGGGACCGAGTACTTCGGTCCCACCCCTTCGGCGTTCTCCGGGGGACCGAGTGCCCTGACGATGCCGTGCTCGGCGGGCGAGACTGGGAACATGCGCAACACCCTCCGGGCCCTCTCCTGCGTCGCAGTGGTCGTGTCGGTTGCCGCCTCCTGCGGCGAGAGCACCACGCCGGCCGATACCACTGCAGTGGCGAGCACCCTTCCCAGCGATGTTCCCACCTCGCTGACGATCACCGTGGGTACGGCGGGCGAGCCGGCTCTCGCCACGGCCACACTCGAGATCGCAGCCGATGGCACGGCCTCGGGTACCGGATTCCTCGCTGCCCCTCAGCGAGCCGCCGATGCAGCGGTCCTGCTCGAGAACCCCGCTGCGGTGAAGCGCCTGAAGGAGGGCCCGCCCCCGGGTCAGGCGTGCACCGAGATCTATGGCGGCCCGGATACCGCAACCGTCCGCGGCACGTTCCAGGGGGGCACGGTTGAGCAGGAGTTCCATCGCAGCAACGGCTGCGGCATCTCGGACTGGGAACTGTTCGTGCCACTGCTCGGCAGGTCTCGTTGGGACGGCGAGCACCGTGTGTACTTCCGTGAGGAGAGCAGCATCCCGGTTGCCGTCGGAACCATGTTCACGATCGAACTCGACTCGAATGCCACCACCGGGTACCAGTGGCAGATGCTCCCGCTCGACGGCGGAACGGTCACTGCGGGTCCGCGCACCTACCTCGAGCCGGGCGGCTCGGTTGTCGGCCGGGGCGGCTGGGACCGCTTCCCGTTCACTGCGAACGCTGTGGGCACGGCGACCATCACGTTCGAGTACCGGCGCTCCTTCGAGCCCGCCACCACACCGGCGGCGGACACCGTGACGTTCACCGTGCAGGTCACGGCCTAGGGCTGGTCAGGCGAGGGGGAAACCCCTTCGCCGCGGAGAAGTCAAGGGTCACAGGGGTTGGGGATCGCTGACCTTCGCCGAAACACCCCGGTCCGCCGGGTTCCGTAGACTTCTCCCATGAGCTTCTGGCCCACCAAGGAACACTGGTCGGTGTCCATCCCCCGGTTCACTCCGCATCCGCGGCTGGCGATCCTGGACGACTCCACCAGTGGGTTCCTGCCGCTCGCCGACGCCAACTTCGTGGTGCCCGCGCACGAGTGGGAGACCCTCGAGTACATGGACTGGAAGAGCGGTGGCGACACCAACTTCGCCCCGATCGCCACGATGGATGGCGAACTGGACTGCAGGGGCTTTTGGTCCAAGGATCAAGAACACCCCGACAAGGACGCGAAGTTCACGGCGAACGCGGACCAGTGCCCAACGCTTCGCGACTACGTTGCGGGCACCGGGGTGAACTTCGGCCGGATGCGCATCATCAAGCTGCAGCCACAGGACCGTGAGACGGCGCTGCGCAGCTTTCACCGGGACGACAACAATCGCTTCAACCCGGACAGTGACGGGTGGGTGGTCCGCAGTTGGCTGGAGCTCACCGACAACCCGAACAGCTACATGCTCCTCATGGACTCGGGCGCAGACGGCCTTCCGGATCCGTCCACCGAGATCCGGGTGCCGCTGCATCGCGGCGCACGTTTCGTCGTGGACACCCAGCGCCTCTGGCACGTGGTGGTGCACAACGGCGACGCACCGCGCTACGCGCTCATCACGAGTTTTGAGAGCGGCCAGCCGCTGCAGCGCTGGATCGACACGCAACTTCCCGCCCGGGTCTGATCGGCAGCCGTGGCCTCCCGCCCGGGTCGCCCCCGGGCGATCCGCCCCCTTCGGGACTTCCTGCACACCGAGGCACTCGGCGGCGCACTGCTGCTGCTTGCAGCCGTCGCCGCGCTCGTCTGGGTGAACACGCCGTGGAGGGACAGTTACGAATCGCTGTGGTCCACGGTGTGGTCCATCGGCAGCGGCTCGCACCGGCTTGAGTGGGATCTGCACCACTGGGTGAACGAGGCGCTCATGACGCTGTTCTTCCTGCTGGTCGGGCTGGAGATCAAGCGCGAACTCACCACCGGACACCTGGCAGACCGTTCGGCGGCAGTGCTGCCGGCACTCGCCGCCCTCGGCGGGATGCTGGTACCCGCGGTGCTGTTCTCCGTGATCGCCGACGCGCCACACCGCTCTGCGTGGGGCATCCCGATGGCAACCGACATCGCGCTCGCTGTCGGTGTCGTCGCACTCCTCGGCCGTCGCGTACCGCCGGGCCTGCGCGTGTTCCTGCTCGCCCTCGCCGTGGTGGACGACGTGGGGGCAGTGCTCGTGATCGCCATCTTCTACGGCAAGGGCACGAGCCTCGGGTGGCTCGGTGCGGCCTGTGCCATCGTTGCGTGCGCCATCGTGCTGGTGCGCATGCGCTTCCACTGGCTCTGGGTGTACGGCGTGCTGCTCCTGTTCGGCTGGTACTTCCTCGTGAAAGCAGGGGTGCACCCGACACTCATGGGTGTTGCGTTCGGGCTGATTGCCCCGTCGTTCCCGCTCGGTGAGCGTCGGCATAACGCAGAGGGCACGATCACCGTGGTCGATTGGCTCGAGCACCGACTGCACGGCTGGGTGAGCTACGCGATCGTGCCGGTGTTCGCGCTCGCGAATGCCGGTGTACCCGTCGGCATCGAGCCGATCCGGTCCGCGGTGAGCAGTCGACTCGGTCTCGCCGTGATCGTCGGCTTGGTGGTTGGCAAGATGCTCGGTATCACGTTGGTCACGTTCGGGGCAGTTCGACTCGGTATTGGGCGCCTCCCGGCTGGGACCACCACCCGCTCGCTCGTTGGTATCTCGCTCGTTGCCGGCATCGGGTTCACCGTGTCGATCTTCGTGAGCGAACTCGCGATCGAGTCGCCGGTGGCGCTCGGTACGGCGAAACTGTCGGTGCTCATTGCCTCGCTGCTCGCAGCAGTGCTCGGCGTGCTCCTGCTGCGCCGTTCCGGTGGTTCAGGCGCCCCGCCAAAGCTGTAGCGGTGTGCGGTCCCGGGGACCGGTGAACGGGGTTGCCTCCGGGGCACCCGTGCGGGCCGAGGTGTATGCCGCACAGACGATGTCGAGCATCATCCGACCGAACGCCGCATCCATGACCGGCCGCGTACCGGACGCGAGGTTCTGGAGGAACGCAGCCCACTCGCCCCGGTATCCGTAGTGCTCGAGTGCCGGCACCTTGCCGGTGGGGGAGGGGATCGCCACCTCGGTGCCGTTCACCTCGAGGTGCGGTTGCGGCAGCAGTTCGGCGCGCACGACACCCGTCTCGCTCGCTGCCTGCGCATCCCATTGCGGGGTGTCGCCACCGCGATAGCTGGAGATCACGCGGGACCGCAGGCCGTTGTCGAACTGCACCACCACCTCGGCAAGCTCATCGGTGCCGTGGCGGCCGCTCCTCGAGCCCTCGAGGCGAGCCTGTACGAGCCGCGGCAACGCAGGCGCAGCGGCGAGCACGGCGACGGCAAGCGGGTGCACGCCGAGGTCGAACAGCGCGCCACCGCCCCAGTCGTCATCCGTGAAGCCACCCCGGTTGGGCAGCGGGTTGAGCGCCCGCACCTCGAGATGGGTGAGGGTGCCGAGGGCCCGTACCCGACGGACGAACTCGCCGACGACGGGCGCATACGCGAGGTTCTCGGCGTACAGCAACCGGTCTCGGCTCGCCTCGGCAAGCGCAACGATCTCGTCGGCCTGCTCGAGCGTGGTGCACAGCGGCTTCTCCACCACCACAGCCGCACCGGCCCGCAGTGCCTGCAGCACGTCCCGGTGGTGGCACTGCGGCGGGGTCTCCACCACGACGATGTCTGCCCCGGCGGGGAGATCCGAATAGCGCACGACACGACCGCCCACACGCGCCACGAGCGTGGATGCGCGCTCCGGTGTGCGGGAGGCAACGGCGCTCACCTCCACACCGAGCGACGCCGCCGCGGTTGCGTGCGCACCCGCGATCATCCCTGCGCCGCAGAGCGCAACGGTGGGTCGCCTTGCCATCAGTGGCCGTGGAGCCGGGAGACGACCGGGGCAAAGGCCTCCACATCGGCAGCGCCGACGATCACATAGGAAAAGCCCCAGCGCTCGCGGCGCTCGAGGAGGTTCTCAGCAATCTGGTCGGGGGAGCCGATGAGTGCGAACGGGGACTCGGCAATCTCGTCGGTGCTGAACCCCACGGCCTGGGCGATGCGGTCCATGGCGGTGTTGCGGTCGTCGGTCACCTTCACCATGAAGGCCCGCACGTTCATCTCGATCTCCGCAATGCGGGCACCGGCGGCCGCGAGGACGATCTCTGCCTTCTCCTCCACCGATGCAGCGGTCATCGTGCGCAGCACGGCCGGGTCGATGACGCCGGACTCCATGGTGCCGTTGATACCGATGATGTCTGCCTCGCGTGCCGCGATGCCGAGCACGCGCTTGCCACCACCGCCGATGAGGATCGGCGGGCCCGGCTTCTGCACCGGCTTGGGCAGTCCGTTGTAGCCGGTGATGGTGTAGTGCGTGCCCGCAAAGTCGAACGGCCCGTCGGCGAAGCAGCCCTTGATCACCTCGAGACCCTCCACGAACCGGTCCACCCGCACCCCCGCCCGGTCGTACGGCATCCCGGCCTGTTCGTAGTCAGAGACCATCCAGCCCGCACCGATACCGAGTTCGAGACGGCCGTCGCTGAGCAGGTCGATGGTTGCGAGTTCCTTGGCCAGCACCACGGGGTGCTTGTAGTCGTTGTCGAACACGAGCGCGCCGACCCGCAGGGTGGACGTGGCATCGGCAGCGGCCTGCAGGGCCGGGATCGGCGCCAGTTGGTCGCCGAAGTGATCGGGCATGGTGAGCGTGCTGTACCCGCCGCCCTCGCAGCGCCGCGCGAGATCCACCCAGGCGGAGCGTGACGGGGCGTTGTCGGCCTGGATACCGAATCGGAAGGGGCGTTGCGGGAACCTGGACATGGTTCGAGACGGTAGCGGGTGACACGTCTCGTCGCCGCTGCGGACCTAACCTGAGCGCGCTGTGCATCGACTGACCTGGATCGGGAAGGCAGCGCTTGCCGTAGCCGCCGCAGCGGTCGGTATCGCCGCCGTGGTTGCGGGCATCGTGCCGCACTTGGTCGACATCCTGCGGGCCCACGATCAGGTGCCGGTGGAACTCCCGGGGTTCGCCAGCCTCGCCCGCGAGACAAATGTCTATGACTCGACGGGTGCCCAGATCGCCAGGTTCCGGCTCGAGCACATCCAGGAGGTCACGCTCGAGGAAGTGCCCGAGGACGTGGTGGCAGCCGTGCTCGCCGTGGAGGACAAGGTGTACTGGCGTCACAAGGGTGTGAACCTGCGCAGCCTCGTGCGCGCGGTGCTCTCCAACGTGTCGTCGGGCAGTGCCGGGCAGGGAGCGTCCACCATCACCCAGCAGGTCGTCAAGAACGAGTTCCTCGGGGGGTTCGCGCGGGACGGTCGGTACAAGGTTCTTCAGGCGCGGTACGCAACGCTGCTCGAGAAGAAGATCACCAAGAAAGAGATTCTCGAGCGCTATCTCAACACCATCTATTTCGGGAACAACGCGTATGGCATCTCTGCGGCAGCCGAGGCGTATTTCGGCAAGCCCGTGCAGCGGCTCACGCTCGTCGAGGGCGCCTTCCTCGCTGGCATGATCCGCTCGCCGATCGGTTACGACCCAATCCGCAGGCCCGAGCGCTCGCGTGCCCGCTTCAAGGTGGTCATGGAACGACTCGCCGACGAACAACTGCTCGATGTAGCGCAGGCCGAGGACCTCGGCGAGAACTGGCAGATCCCGGAGATCCTCCGGTCACGGCCGGGTGAGGCGTTCTCGCCCACGTACTTCTCGGCGGCCGTTCGTGACTTCCTGCTGCAGGACTCCGACCTGCTCGGTGACACCGTGCAGGAGCGCTACAACAACCTGTACCGGGGTGGTCTGTCGATCTACACCACGCTCGACCCGCGGCTGCAGCGTGCTGCGGAGGATGCCCGCCTGAAGAAACTGCCGGCCAATGCAGGGGGGTTCGACACGGCTGTGGTGTCGCTCGACTCCAAGACCGGGGCCGTGCGAGCGATGGTGGGCGGCGGCGGGTTCCGCCCCGGCCAGAGCGAGATCAACATGGCGCTGCGTCCGCGCCAGACCGGATCGTCGATCAAGATATTTATCCTCGCCGCGGCCGTACAGGCGGGGGCCGTCGGCAGCGACATCATCGACGGCCGGCGGGGCTGCGTACTGCCGAACCCGGGCAACCCCAAGGAACCGTTCGTCATCAAGAGCGGTGTGGCCGGCAAGGTCGGGCCGCTGAAGGAGGCGACGTGGGCGTCGCTCAACTGCGCGTTCGCAAGGCTCTCCCAGATCGTCGGCCTGAACCGCGTGGTCGACACCACCAGGCGCATGGGGGTCACCAGTCGCCTGGATGCCTATGCAAGCTTTGCAACCGGGGCGAACGAGGTGTCCCCGATGGACATGGCCTCGGGCGCACAGACACTGGCGAACGAAGGCGTTCACCACGATCCGTACTACGTGGAGCGAATCGTGCGAACCGCCACCGGCGACGTTCTTTACCAGCACGAGGACCCGGGCACGGCAGCGCTGAGTGTGGATGCTGCCCGGCGCACCACCTCCATCCTGACCGGGGTGCTCAAGCGTGGTACGGCGGCGCGTACGGGTTGGCTGAGCGGCGGAAAGCGCCCTGCTGCCGGCAAGACCGGCACGCAGCAGAACAACACCAATGCCTGGTTCGTCGGGTACACACCCCAGTACGTCACCGCTGTGTGGGTCGGCAATCCCAAGGGCTACGTGCCGATGGTCAATATTCCCGAGTTTGTGAAGGTGGGTGTCCGTACGGTCCAGGGTTCGTCGTTCCCGGCGCGTATCTGGAAAGCATTTATGGATGT
>WLJO01000054.1 GCA_009701715.1 Actinomycetota bacterium | reverse complement strand
TGGTGTTTGCGGCGGCAACCTCCTCACTCAAGAGGTCGAGACGCAGCGGTGCGAGTCGGACCGTCACCTGCCCGGCCTCCAGCCGCGCAAGCTCGAGCAACTGGGACACCCCCGTGGACGCCCGCTCGGCCGCGGAGCGGACCTCGGCAAGGGCTCGCACGTACTCCTCGCTGGTCCTGGGGCGAGCGAGGGCCTGGCTGGAGGAGGCCTGAATGATCGCGAGTGGTGTCCGCATTTCGTGGGCCGCGTCGGCGAGGAACGCCCGTTGACGAGCGATCCGTCCTCCGGTCCGGGCGAGGATGACGCGGCGGAGCACCTCGAGCAGGGCGGTGACCGCGAGGGTCAGCCCAACCATGAGGATCAGGACCCGTTGGTGTGTGCCAGACCGGTCTGACTGAAGCCGGTCGAGTTCGGCAACGGTGACAATCGCCTGCCCGTTGGACCACGGTCGGCCGAAGGCGGCGAAGTTGCGGCCGTTCTCGCTGAAGTCGCGTCGCGTGGGGTACTGGACGGCTTCGGAGAGCAGGCCCTGCCAGGGAGGAGTGATCTCCGACACTCCGAGGCTCTTGATCGGGCCTTCGCCGTCGGTGAGCCAGGTGCCGTCCACGGGGGTGCCCTGCCCGGTCCCGAGCAGGCGCATTGCGTTGTCGAGCGACTCGTCGACCTGCTGCTCGAGGCGCTGTTCCGCAAGGTTGTCCCCGTGGCGCCACGCGACTGCACCCACTGCGAGAGCGGGCACGGCAGCAATGGCGGCGAGCACCGCGAGTCGAAGGGTGCCTCGGACCCTCACGAAGTCTCCCCGAGGCGGAAACCCACGCCGCGCACCGTCTCGAGTGGTGCGGGCGAGCCAGGGAGGTCAAGTTTCCTCCGGAGGTTCGCGATGTGGACATCGACAACGTTCGACGTGCCCTCGTAGTGGGCATCCCACACGTGCTCGAGCAATTCGGTGCGGGTGACCACGGCGCCGGCGTGCAGCATGAGATGGTGCAACAGCGCGAACTCGCGTGCGGTCAGGGGGAGAACGATTGCCCCGCGCCACACCGTGTGCGTTGCCGGGTCGAGACGGATGTCACCGGCCTGCAGCACGGTGGGAACCGTATTGCGCGGCCTCCGCATCACCGCTCGCACCCGAGCTGCTAGCTCGGGGTAGTCGAAGGGTTTGATGAGGTAATCGTCGGCGCCACCGTCGAGGCCGGCCACCTTGTCCGACAGGCTGTCGCGCGCGGTGAGGATGAGCACGGCAGTGGGTAACTGTCGCTCGCGAACCCAACGGCACAGCACAGAGCCGTCGCCATCGGGGAGTCCGAGGTCGAGAACGGCGGCGTCGTACTCGTTGATTGCGAGGTGATCCCGCCCGTCGGCGACGGAGGTTGCGAGATCGACTGCGTACCCGTCCTCCTGTAGGCCGCGGCGGAGTACCGCCCCCAGGACCGGGTCGTCCTCGACAAGAAGGATGCGCATCGTCATGCAGTCTGACCTGCTCTGCCCGGCTGGACAATCATTGGCTCGGTGGCTTAGTGGAAGCGGTTGTCCCGGCGGAGCTGTGCAGGGTTGCAGGTCGGGTTGGAAACCTGGCAGCCGGAGTCGGGCTCGCCCACGCCGAGCGGCTTGGCGGTGCCCCCGTTGCGGAACGTGTTGCCGCGGATGACCAAGCCGTCGTCGGCGAGCGCGGGCCTAGGGTTGTTGGTGCTCCCGGCTTGGCTGCCCTGCCACGGACCGGGGACGAAAAGCTGTTGCCACGCGCTCTCCGAGCCGGTGGAGTTGTCGATGACGTTGCCCTCGATGAGCACGCTGCGGTTCGGGATGCGGACGTAGTTCACGCCGTCGTCGAGCGAACTCGTCCCCCACGCACCCTGCTGCACAAGTGCGCTGCAGATCGAGCGGTTGCCGTCGCAGCCCCGGGCCCCGAAGCCGACCTCAATGGTGTGGCTGCGCGCACCGACACGGGTGAGCGTGTTGCCGGTCATCGTCACGTTGTGACCGCCGTTGACGCCGAGACCGGCCCCGTCGGTGTCATGGATGCTGTTGTTCCGCACCATCACGTCCTCGGCCTCGTACGTGAGGTGCGGCGACACCATGAACTCGAGCCCCGTGCCCTGACCTGCGGTGAACCCGCCCGTCCCGCAGTTGTAGATCTCGTTCCCCTCCACAAGCACGTCCGCCGAACCGCCCTTCGCGTATGCGCACCAGTCACCGGCATCGTGAATGCGGTTGTTGCGGACGACAGCGTGCTCCACAGCGACGAAGTCGAGCGCGTTGTCCTCAGCCCCGTGGATGTTGCTGTTCTCGATGTTGATGTAGCTCGACTGGTTCACCTTGAGGAGATCGTGTGCCGACCGTCGACCGCCGTCGAGAACCATCGCCGTGAGAGTCACGTGCAGACAGCGCTCGCAGTGGAAGGCGTCGCCGTTCGCAGCGATGGTGATGTTTCTCACCGTGAGGTACCGGACATCGAAGACGTTCATCTGCGCGAGGAACGTGACGGAGCCGGCGCCCTCCGCTGCGGAGACCTCGAGAGGCCCTGCGGCGGTGCCGTGCCTCGACTCCCAGTACGTCGGCAACGACTCCTCGTCGTAGATGCCAGGTTCGATGCTGATCTCGTACGCGGTGCCGATGTCGATTCCCTGCGGGATCCGGGACCACGCCTCGGTCACCGTTCGCACGGGGTCGGTGCGGGTTGTTCCGTTGCTCGAGTCATTCCCCGAGCGGCTCACCCAGATCACCTGCCGCGTGCTCGGCCGTGGGAGCGTGCTCGTTGTGGAGGACGTGCTCGTTGTCGAGGACGTGCTGGCAACAGGAATCGTGGTCCGGACGGTCGTTGTCGTTCGCCGTACTGGCCGTACTGGCCGCGCTGGCGCGGAAACGGAGCGCCGGGCTCCTGAGCGGTTCGACGCCTTGCTCCGGAGAGGGAGTGCCCCGAAGCCGCAACCACCGAGCAGCAGGACGACGAGGACTGTGGAGAGCTGTTGACGACGAGAAAGACGCATGTTGAACATGGCTCTCACTCAAGCAACACGACTCCCAAGCGATCATGAAGACCTCCTTCACGATCCCTTCACATTCCCCGCCCGCGGTTCTCAGCAAGGTGTTGTGTGCCCTGACGTGTGTGTTGCAGGGAGAAAGTGCTTACACCGTGGCGGCGTGGTTCAGCGCGGCGAGAAGCGCCGGGGCAAAGGTGTCAGCCTCGGCGAAACAGGCGTCGTGATCACCGTCGACGGTGTACACACGCACCCCGGGAATGTTGTCGGCGAGCACCTGCTGACGCCTCGGCGGCACGGTGGTGTCACGCGTCGTCATGATGACCGAGGTGGGCACGTCAATCGACGCGAGCCAGGGCCGTGCCTTGAAGGTGCCGAGCGTGCCGCCTGCTTGTGCGATGGTTGCCCAGTCGTGGTTGGACACCTCTCGGACGGCCCAAGGCTGCCAGACTCCGCGCTTGCGGTTCAGGAACACCGCGTCAGCGATCCGGTCCCGGATGGGGTCTGGTAGGAACCTCGCCCCGATTCCGATCGCACGTAGGACCTGCAAGCGACGGTGCTCGCGGTCTGTCTCGGCGTACTCGGCTGCGGTCGCCGCAAGGACGAGTCCCTTGGTGAACTCGCGGTGCCTGCGCCAGACGAGCTGGGCGATCGACCCGCCCATCGAGTAGCCGACAACAATCGCCTCGTTGATGCCGAGATGACGACAAATCGCTACTGCGTCGTCGGCCGCGTGTTCCATCCGGAAGATGCTGCGGTTGCGCACGCCACTCCCGTGACCGTGGTGATCGGGGGCGATCACCCGGAAGTGCTCGGCGAGCGGACCGTAGAGACGGAACCAGTTGAGGTCCGCCGTTGCGGTCCACCCGTGGAGGAGCAGCACTGTCGGGGCTCCTGCCGGCCCTTCGAGGTGACGGTAAAACGTGGTTCCCCGCCCGGGGAGGGCGAGGCGAGACCCCTCCGGCAGCGGGGGCTCAGGGATGTGATCCGCAGGCTCAGCCATGGTGTCCGCGTTGGCTCGGACCGGTCAGACCGCTTCGACGTGCCGCACGTGCACGGTGAGCTTGCCCCGCGGTCCCTCGTACTCGACCCAGTCGTCAACCTTCTTGCCGATGAGCGCCTTGCCAATGGGCGAGTCGGGCGTGATGATCGCGTGATCCGAGGACTCCTCGGTGTGGCCGATCAGGAAGCGCTCGGCATCGCTCTCGTCGTCACCGTCGTAAAGGATGGTGACGATGGACCGGAAGTTCACATCGGTACCGTCGACGAGAAGGTGGCTGCCGAACGCCCGCTCGAGGAACTCGCGATGGTGTTCGGGTACTTCGGTGCCGGCGATCCTTGCGCCGACCTCCTCACGCTCGGACTGGCGGAGCACCAGCACCGCGTTGTCCAGGATGGACTTCAGCTGGTTGATGCGGCCCTCCATCATGCCCTGCTGTTCCTTCGCGGCGTGGTAATCGCCGTTCTCCTTGAGGTCGCCGAGTTCCCTGGCGCGTTCGATCGCGTGAGCGATCTCGATCCTGCCGCGGGTGGTGAGGTCGTGGTACTCCTCGGCCAGCCGCGTGTGGGCCGAGGGCGAGAGATGGTGCGTCTGGGCCATAGCCCCGCCCATGGTATTGCGCCGTTTCGGGGATCATTCGGCAGGACCGACCCGAAATCTGGCAGAACGCTGGCGAAACGTGTCACCGTGTTGCCCTATGACTCACAAGATCGCAGTGATCGGCGGCGACGGAATCGGGCCGGAGGTGACCGCCGAGGCACTCAAGGTGGTTCAGGCGACCGGTGTCGCCATCTCCACCACGGACTTCGACCTCGGCGGGGCCCGCTTCCTCAAGGACGGCGAGATTCTGTCGGACTCCACCCTCGCCGAGCTCAGAAAGTTCGACGCCATTCTGCTCGGGGCGGTCGGTTCGCCCGACGTACCTCCGGGGGTGATCGAGCGGGGGCTGCTGTTGAAGATGCGGTTCGAGCTCGACCTCTACATCAACCAGCGCCCGTTCGCGGGCATGGCACCGGGGCACACGAAGCCCCACGACTTCATCGTGATCCGCGAGAACACCGAGGGTCCGTACGTCGGTGAGGGAGGCGTGCTGCGCAGGGGTACCCCTCAGGAGGTCGCCACCCAGGGCAGCGTGAACACGCGTATGGGTGTGGAGCGTTGCATCCGGTATGCGTTCGAACTGGCGGCGAAGCGGGAGCGCAAGCACGTCACCCTTGTTCACAAGACGAACGTGCTCACGTTCTCGGGGAACCTCTGGGAGCGCACTTTCAACGAGGTGGCTGCCGAGTACCCGGGCACCGGCACTGCGTACAACCATGTGGATGCCGCCTGTATCTACTTCGTGCAGGACCCGCACCGCTACGACGTGATCGTCACCGACAACCTGTTCGGCGACATCCTCACGGACCTCGGTGGCGCCGTGAGCGGGGGGATCGGTGTGGCGTCGAGCGCCAACCTGAACCCGGCCCGGACGGGCCCGAGCATGTTCGAGCCGGTGCACGGCTCGGCCCCCGACATCGTGGGAACCGGCAAGGCCAACCCCACGGCCGCTGTGCTCAGCGCCGCCCACATGCTCGAGTTCCTGGGCGAGTTCCGGGCGGCCGAGCGGGTGCGTGCTGCCTGCGTGGCGCCGACATCGGGATCCACCAGCGAGGTGGGCGACGAACTCGCCCGCCGGGTTGCCGCTGGCTGAATCGGGCGGTCCGCCCGGGCAGCGAATATCGTTGCCGTAAGTCAATTGACGGGTTGAGGACAACCCGGGAAGAACCGCCCAACCCCGACCACGGCTCCCCGTGACTGGACACCGAAGAGGACTGCAATGCCCATCACCTCCACACCGAAAATCTGGATGAACGGCGAACTCGTCGACTGGGACAAGGCCCAGGTTCATGTGCTCACCCACACGCTGCACTACGGCACGGGGGTGTTCGAGGGCATCCGCGCGTACGAGACCCCGAACGGCACGGCGATCTTCCGTCTCACCGACCACATGAAGCGCCTCGTGAACTCGGCGAAGATCCTCGGGATGGAGATCCCGTACTCGGTGGCCGAACTGGTCCAGGCCGCCAAGGACACGGTGCGGTCCACGGGCCTGCCTGCCTGCTACGTGCGGCCGATTGCGTACTACGGGTACGGCGAGATGGGGCTCAACACGATTCCCTGCAAGACCGAGGTGGCCATTGCCTGCTGGCCGTGGGGTGCCTACCTCGGGGAGGACGCCCTTGAGAAGGGCGTGCGCCTCAAGACCTCTTCGTGGGTCCGCCACGATCACAACATCATGCCCCCGGCCGCCAAGGCCACCGGTGGCTACATCAACTCCTCGCTTGCCAAGGTAGAGGCCCTGAAGGCCGGCTACGACGAGGCCGTGATGCTCTCCCCGAACGGTCTCATCGCCGAGTGCAGCGGCGAGAACCTGTTCGCCGTCCGCAACGACGTCATCATCACCCCGCCGCTCTCGGCCGGTGCGCTCGAGGGCATTACCCAGAACTCGGTGATGACCATCGCCCGGGATCTCGGCTACGACGTCCGGGTGGACAACCTTGCCCGCTCGGACCTGTACATCGCCGAGGAGATCTTCGTCTGTGGCACGGCCGCCGAGATTGGCTCGGTGAACTCGGTTGATGACCGTGAGGTGCCCTGCCCCGGCCCGAAAACCCAGATTCTGGCCGGTCTCTACGCCAAGGCCGCGCGGATGCAGGACCCGCGGTACGCCCGCTGGTGCGAACTCGTCGGCTGACAGTGCCCGGGCCGTCCGGGCCCGGGACCATTGCCATCGCCCCGCACGGTCGGTAGCCTTCAAAGCGTGACGTCGCTGTTCTCCAGCATCATCATCATTCCGTAGCGCACGTGGGAACCCCACGTGCGCCCAGAGCCGCCCCTTCGGGCGGCTCTTTCGTTTCCCGGACACCGACACCCAGAACCGCCCCAGACCGAGACAAGAGGCAGACGATGAGCAACCAGCGTGAACACGTCGAGATCTTCGACACCACCCTGCGCGACGGCATGCAAGTAGAGGGTGTGTCGGCAACCGTGGAGGACAAGCTGCGCATTGCCGAACAGCTGGATCTTCTCGGCGTCACGTACATCGAGGGCGGCTGGCCGGGCGCGAACCCGAAAGACATCGAGTTCTTCGCGCGTGCGGCGGTCGATCTGCGGCTGTCCACCGCCCGGCTGGTTGCCTTTGGCTCCACCCGCCGCCCGATGGGCAAGGTGGACGACGACCCGACGTTGCGCAATCTCGTTGAGGCCAAGACTGGGGCGGTCTGCATCGTCGCCAAGGCATGGGACTATCACGTGCTGAACGCGCTGGGTACCACACTCGATGAGGGCGAGGCGATGATCGCTGACTCCGTGGAGTTCCTCCGGGCCAACGGTCTCCGGGTGATGGTGGACGCCGAACACTTCTTCGATGGCTACAAGCGCAATCCCGAGTTTGCCATGCGCGCGCTCGAGGCCGCTGCCGTCAAGGGTGCGTCGCACCTCGTCCTCTGCGACACGAACGGCGGGTCGCTTCCGCACGAGGTGGAGTCCATCGTTGCCGTCGTGAAGGAGCACTTCCGCGAGGACGTCACCATCGCGATCCACTGCCACGACGACACTGGTTGTGCCGTGGCGAACGCCATGGCTGCGGTCCGCAGCGGTGCCCGTCAGGTGCAGGGCTGCATGAACGGGCTCGGCGAGCGCACCGGCAACACCAACCTCACCACCGTGATCCCGAACCTCGAGGTCAAGATGGGGTTCCAGTGCCTCCCCGAGGGCCGGCTCACACGCCTCACCGCCGTCAGCCACCACATCGCCGAACTGCTCAACCGGCCGCTGAACCCGCAGGCGCCCTATGTGGGGGCCAGTGCGTTCGCCCACAAGGCGGGCCTCCACGTGAGCGCCATCCGCAAGGCTAAGGATGCCTATGAGCACGTGGACCCCGAGAGCGTCGGGAACGGCACCCGTTTCGTCGTGTCCGAGATGGCGGGCAAGGCAACCATCCAGGCCAAGGCGGAGGATCTCGGCCTCTCGATGGACGGTGCAGTCATCAATCAGGTCATCGACGAACTAAAGCGCCTCGAGCACGAGGGGTTCCATTTCGAGGCAGCCGATGCCTCTCTCGAACTGCTCATGCGCCGGGCCACCGGTTGGAAGCAGGAGTACTTCTCGGTGGAATCCATGAGGGTGATCACCGACGAACTCGTCAGTGGTCAGTTCACCACCGAGGCGACCGTGAGGGTGTGGATCGGGGACGAGCGAAGCGTGCGTGTGGCCGAGGGCAACGGACCCGTGAACGCCATCGATACCGCGCTCCGCTCCGCCCTTAGGGGCAGCTACCCGCAGGTGTCACGGATTCACCTCACCGATTACAAGGTGCGCATTTTGGACGGCGCCACCGCCACCGGGGCAGTCACCCGCGTGCTCATCGACGCAACGGACGGGGAGCGCACCTGGACCACCATCGGCGTGTCGGCGAACATCATCGAGGCATCGTGGCAGGCCCTCGCCGATTCGTTGGTCTACGGATTGCTCCACGCGACCAAGTAGAACGGGGAGTCATGGCAGCCCCCCAGTTCGTTCCCACTGATCCGCTCGAGCGCCCCCGGTCCTACGAGGGGTCGGCCCGCGTCCCCGGTCCGTGGACGGCCGACCGCCCGGCAGACCTCGATGGTCGCCAGCCGAGCGGCCCGCACCTCGGTTCACCCGGTCCGGATCAGGGCTACGCTCTGCACCTTGCGTCCCGCCTGCGGCCTCGGGTGCTGGTTGCGCCCGGCGAGTCGGTGGACGACGCGCTCGCTGGTTGCCTCGGCATCGCGCTGCGACGGGCCTCAATCTTCGGGCGGGCTCCCGTGATCCACGACTTCACGATGGCGCTCACGATGTGGGGGTTCTTTGATGCGGACCCCCCGACGGACCTGCTGGTCGAGCGCCGAACCGCGTTCGAGGGGCTTGCGCACACGGCTCAGCACTACGCCGAGGCCCGATCACTCGTTGACCGGGTGCCTGAGGCAACCTTGAGGATGTTGCACGGTCAGGTACTGTCGGCTTACCCGGCGCGGTGGCGGGCGATGGTGGGCTCTGAGTAGCAGCGGGTTCGGGGAGTAGCGATGGTTCAGATCCTCAGCAGACGTCAGGTCCTGAAGTCGGCGATGGCCGTGGCAGCGGCGGGCGGGCTTGCCGTCGCTGTTGGTGGGCAGGACGCAGAGGCTGTTGCACCGGCTCCTTTCGGCACGATCCACGTCCGCCGGCTGTGGGGAACGAGGCGAGTCCGTCAACGGATCGTCGGGACGCGCCGCTATCGGACGGTAACCCTCCCGAGGACCAAGGGGTTGTACGCAGGCACCGAGAAGAAGGTCCTTGATCGAGGGGGCCTCTGCCACTGGACCGGCTCAGCCGAACCGTTCGCTGTCGGTAACTGCGTGCTCTTCGGTCACCGCACGTCCGCCGGTGGCCCACTGAGGTACTCGCACCGGATCAAGGTTGGTGATCCGATCGTGCTGACCGTGGGCGGAACGGCGCTCACGTACTTCGTCTCCGAGAAACCGAAGGTCATTTCCGCAGTGGATGTTGCAGCGGTGATGCTGTGGGGGGATTCCTCACGGCCCGGTCTCACGCTCGTCTCGTGCAGCAAGCGCAACAAGTTGCCCACGAGCACGAAGTACCGCCTCCTTATCCGGGCACAGGCATCGACCGTCTAAGTGCTGCTCGGACTAGATCCGGATGACGCAACCATGGATCGGTGTGCCCGGCGTTGCGGCCGGGAACGCTTGGGCAAGTGCGTCCGCGATGAACCTCGCCCGGTATTTGTAGCCCTCGCTGTTCTGGTGAATCCCGTCCGAGATGTACCACGAGGGCTTCACGTCATCGGCCCAGTCGTAGATCCGCATGTTGGGGTGCTCCGCACAGGTCTCGGCAAGCGCTGAGTTCCACGCGGCGAGCGATTGGGCGCCCCACGGCCCGCCGCTGCGCCTCCCCTTCAGGTTTACCCACATCACCGGGTCGTCACCCACGATGTCCATCATCATCTTGATCCGTGCGCGGATACCGGGCTTGATGCCCTTGCCGACGGCGGCCGAGTCCATGGTGCCGAGTGCAAGCACCCAACAGCCGGAGAAGCCCTTCTTCTGCCACGTCTCCGCCGATCGCTTGGCCGGGCGGGCCTTCCGGTAACCCTCGTTGATGGAGCGGCCACCGGCGATCTCGTAGTGCTGCAAGACGGCCCCGACCCTGGTGTACTGGGCCGGAATCGCGTCCGCAGTCCTCAGGTACTTCTTGCCGATCAGGCCCGTTGACGTGGAGTCCCCGATGTGCACGATCTCCGTGCATGCGGTGGTGGTCGAGCGTTCGGACACCACCGGATCGGTTGGCCTCGTCGAATCCGACGGTGTGGTCACCAGCACGGTGGTCGTGGGTTTGCCGGGGGTTACGTCGGTCGTGCCCGGTTCGCCCTGCTGGCCGCCGTCGACGGTCTCGGTGATCTCGAGCTCGAGGCCCGCCGTCTCGGAATCACCTCGCACGCCGACACCAGCGGCACCCGCCACGGCAGGGATCAACAGCAAGGAGGCGACACAGACGGCAACGACGCGGCCCGGCGAGGGATCGAACAGTCGGGCGCGGTGTGGTCCGAGCCACTGCTCCCGGAGTCGACCGATCGCGCCCCGGCGGATCGGGTCCTCCACGAAGCGCCACGAGAGCGCTGCGAGACAGAACGACACCAGGATCTGCAGCGGTGTGCGCACGGGGTGGGGCCCGACACTGCCGTCCGGTGTGCTGAGGATGATGACCGGGAAGTGCCAGAGATAGATGCCGTAGGAGCGCGCCCCGACCCAGCGCATCGGTCTGCAACCGAGGAGCGGGCCGATGCGTGAAGCGGGGTGGGCGAGCGATGCGACGACGACAGCGGTCGTGAGCGAGAGCAGCGCGAAGCCGCCGCGGTATAGGAACGAAGCAGTGTCGCCCAGGGTGAGGAACATGATGGCGATCACGAGCAGACCGATTGCCCCTGCTGCGTCGATCATGTTGCGGGCGCCGGCCCGGACGGGGAGCCGAAGGTGTTCGCTCGGCCAGACGGCGGCGAGTGCAGCGCCGACGAGGAGTTCCGATGCCCGGGTGTCGGTCCCGTAGTACACCCGCGTCGGGTCGCTTCCCGGATGAAAGAGCACGGCCATGAGCACCGTCGAGAGCGTCGCGAGCCCGAGGATGCACAGACCGAGTCGGGGGCGCGTGACCCGTTGGTGGGATTCCCGGACGAATCGGGCGAGCACCAGGAGCAACAACGGCCAGACGATGTAGAACTGCTCCTCGATGGCGAGCGACCAGAGATGGTTGAGGGCGCCCGGGGTATCGAATTGGGCGAAGTACGAGATCTTTCGGAACACCTGCCACCAGTTGTTGATGTAGATGCTGGAGGTGCCGGCCGCTGCGCGCAAGTCTGAGTTCTGCCGGGGGCCGAGGACGGTAACCCACGCCATGAGGGCGACGAGCATGAGGAGCATCGCGGGGAGCAACCGTCGCGCACGCGCCATCCAGAACGACCTGAGCGTGAACTCACCCGCTGCCGTCCGGCCGAGGATGAGATCGCTGATGAGGTATCCCGACAGCGTGAAGAACACGCTGACGCCGAGGAAGCCGCCGGGCAGGGCCCCGATCCCGAGGTGGTAGGCAACGACGCCGAGCACCGCAACGGCACGGAGGCCGTCGAGGCCGGGCATGTACCTCCGGTCGGCCTTCAGGGGTTCAGGCATTCACGTCCCCGCCGAGCACGCACCGAAGATACTCCCGGTCATCGCTCGGGCGCGAGCGCCTCGACGAGTTCGTTGGCGGACTCCGGCCGCCCGGGCGCAGCGTTCGCCGCGATGATCACGTGGTCAACGCCCGCATCCCGGAACTCGCGCAGGCGACTCTCGATAGTGGCCATGGAGCCCCACGCAACGTTGGCGTCGACCAGGCGATCGCTGCCGCCGCCGGACCAGTCCGACTCGTCGAAGCCACTCCGTCTCCAGCCGCGGTGATAGGCGGGGAGCGGCAGGTACACGCCGAGCGCCCGGCGGCCCGCAGCGCGACCCTCGTCGGGGTTGTCCGTCAGGCACATCGGCAGGAGCAGGTTGAGCGTCTTGTCAGGGCCGAGGATCGCCCGTGCCTCGGCACAGCGCTCGGGCGTCTGCATGTACACGTTCGCGCCGTCGGCAACCTCTGCGGCCACAGCGAGCATCTTGGGTCCGTGTGCAGCGAGAAAGAGCGGGACGGGCGCAGGGCTACCGACCCGTCGGATGGGCAGTTCGCCGCGCAGGGCGGTGAGGTAAGTGCGCGCCTTGGTGGACGGGTCCTCCCAGTCAACGCCGCGCAGTGCCGCACCGCTGGGGTGCGACAGCCCGAGGCCCTGGATGAACCTGCCGTCGTACAGTTCGGACAGTGTGAGCGCTGCCTGAGCGCTCGCGATCGGGTCCCGGCCATAGATGTGGGCGATCCCGGTTGCGACCTTGAGGGTCTCAGTGTTCGCGAGGACAAACCCGGCAGTGACGTAGATCTCGCGACCGAAGATGTCGGCGATCCACATCGAGTCGTACCCGAGCCGCTCGAGATAGCGCGCACGGTCGACGAGTTGCGGCGGGGTGAAGAAATCTGCTGCGGTCATAACAGCCGACACGAAGGACATGCAACGACCCTACTGCCCCGTCACCGTGGGACTTCTGCCCCTCGCGCGTTGAATCGACGCCCGTCAGCCGGCGGCGTGGCGCTGCAGGTCGCGGAGCGAGACGAAGTCAAGCGTGGAGAAGTGGGTTGCCTCGAGCACGACCTTCGGTGCGGCCCCGGCCTCGAGTGCCTCTGCCCATCTCGATGCGCACAGGCACCAGCGGTCGCCCGGCTGCAGCCCGGCGAATCCGTACTGGGGCATCGGTGTCGAGAGATCGTTGCCCATGCCTTTGGAGAACTCGAGGAACTCGGCCGTCATGACCGCGCACACCGTGTGCACGCCGTAGTCGTCGCCCCCCGTGTTGCAGCACCCGTCCCGGTAGTAGCCGGTGAGCGGGTCCATTGAGCACGGGAGCAGGTCTCCGCTGAGGACGTTCTTGGCCATGCACCCAGCCTAGGTCTGTCGTGCTGCGGTGTCGGTGCCCGGCCGACGCGACTCTGCCCGAGCCCCGGCGCGGTAGCGTAAGGAAGTGATTTTGCGGCCCCTGCGTGTGCGCTTCGCGCCTTCCCCCACCGGCATGTTTCACGTCGGCTCGGCACGCTCCGCGTTGTTCAACTGGTGCCTCGCGAAACAGACTGGCGGAACCTTCATCCTCCGCATCGAGGACACCGACGAGTCCCGGAACCAACCGGAGTGGACGCAGGGCATCATCGATGCAATGGCCTGGCTGGGCATGGATGACTCGGACCCGTGTTTTGAGGGGCCGTACTTCCAATCAGCGTTTGCCGAACAGCACGTGGCGGCTGCCGCGAGGCTCGCTGCCGCCGGCCACGCGTACTACTGCGACTGCACCCGCGACGACGTCATTGCGCGGACTGGCGAGGGGAATCTCGGCTACGACCGACACTGTCGCGATCGCGGCCTCACCGCCGAAGCGGGGCGGGCCCTCCGCTTCCGTGTGCCGCCGGGGCTCACCGTGGTGGAGGACCGTGTGCGCGGAACCGTCGAGTTCGACAACGATCTCACCGAGGACTTCGTGCTCCTGAGGGGCAATGGCTCGCCGATGTTCCTGTTGGCGAACGTGGTGGACGACCTGCAGATGGGTGTCACGCTCGTCGTTCGGGCCGAGGAGCACCTGCCGAACACGCCGAAGCAACAGATGATCTGGGACGCACTCGGCGAGGAGCACCCCGCCTGGGCGCACGTCCCGGTGCTCGTGAACGAGCAGCGCAAGAAGCTCTCCAAGCGCAGGGACAAAGTTGCCCTCGAGATGTACAAGGACGAGGGCTTCCTGCCCGAGGCGATGCGCAACTATCTCATGACGCTCGGCTGGAACCCTGGGGACGATGTGGAGATCGTTCCGTGGGAGCAGATCGTCGCTGACTTCCGGCTCGAGGACGTGAATCACTCTCCTGCATTCTTCGACGTGAAGAAGCTCGAGTCCTTCAACGGGCACTACATCAGGGCACTGTCGGTGGACGATTTCGTCCGCGTCTGTGAGCCATGGACGAAGGACATCACGAACTTCGACCGGTCCCGGTTCGCCCTGATTGCGCCGCACGTTCAGCTCCGTCTGGTCCGTCTCAGCGAGGTGGCGGCCGCTGTGGACTTCCTCTTCCAGCACGATCCTGTGGTCGATCCGGACTCGTGGACGAAAGCCATGGGCGCAGAGAATGCGTTACCGATCCTCCTCGCTGCTCTCGCCTCCTACGAGGACGCCGGGTGGGACGCGGACACCCTGAAGGCCGGTCTCGAGCGCATTGGCGAGGCGATGGGCCTGAAGCTCGGCAAGACGCAGGCGCCGATCCGTGTTGCGGTGACGGGCCGCAGCGTCGGCCTGCCGCTGTTCGAGTCCCTCGAGGTGCTCGGCCGGGAGGAGTCGTTGCGGAGGCTGCGTGCCGCCGCCGCCCGCCTGGGAGTCGCGTGACCGACGACTCGCTGTGGCGTCGGCCGGCCCAACCGTCCGTTCCCGACGGCGATGCCTTCGAGGACGCGGGCGAGCCGACGATCGAGCTCGACGGACTGCCTGCGGGCCAGTTCGAGGCGTTCGCCACGGACGCCTCCGGTGAGGAGTTCCCTCCCACCGGCGACGCGTCGTGGGAGCCTGTCGACCCGACCCCCGTCAACGGGACACCGATCGTGTCGCGCCGGGCGCTGCCGAGGCGCAGACTGCTCCTGCGGATTCTCGGTGGTCTCGCCGCACTCGTTCTGCTCGTCGTCGGCTACTACGGCGTCACGCTCTATCAGGTCTGGTCCACCGGCCGGCACGATGAGGCGCGCAAGGTCGACGCCATTGTGGTGATGGGTGCTGCTCAGTACGACGGCCGGCCATCGCCGCTCCTCAAGGCACGTCTCGACCACGCACTCGAGCTGTACCGCGCCAAGCGGGCCCCGGTGATCGTGGTGACCGGGGGCAAGCTGAGCGGTGACCGCTTCACCGAGGCGGCCGCCTCCCGCAGGTACCTCCGGGATCGCGACGTACCGGCTTCCGCGATCCTCTCGGAGGATCGGGGTCGGAGCACGTGGCAATCACTCGAAGGGGTCGTGGACCTGCTCGCCAAGCGAACCCCGAAGGCCCGAGTGCTCATCGTCACGGACCCGTTCCACTGTCTGCGGGCGAAGCTGATTGCCGAAGAGCTCGGCTTGAGGGCGTACGTGTCGGCGACGCGCTCGAGCCCGTGGGGGAGCGGCACCCAGTTCCGCAAGTCGCTGAAGGAAGCGGCGGGGATCGCGCTCGGTCGGATCATCGGGTTCCAGAGGCTTTGGCGAGTGACCGGCTGACCTGCCCAGATGGGTTGCTGCGCGGTCAGCGGTGGCGAACGGTCCCTCCACGTCGCTATCCTCAGGGCCGCTCCTTGGGGAGTGGTGTAACTGGCAACACAGCAGATTCTGGTTCTGTTATTCAGGGTTCGATTCCTTGCTCCCCAACTCGACCGCCGTGGCGGTCTTCAGGAAGTGCGTTCCGCGAAGCGCAGCGGTTGGCTCACCCGGGCCCTGCTGTTACCATCGAAACGCGCTACACGGTCCCTTCGTCTAGCGGCCTAGGACTCCACCCTCTCAAGGTGGCGGCACGGGTTCGAATCCCGTAGGGACTGCCAAGCACGCTGGGGTTCCCGAGAGAACCCTTTCGGCGGCCAGGATCAGTGGGCAGCACTCGAAGGGCGATGTCCGTCGTCGCCGTTTCCCCGGCCCCGCTTCACGAGGATCAACGTGGCTGTGAGCAATGCGATGCCGGACACCACGAGCACACCAGGCGCCTTCAGCGAATCGCCGAACCAGCGAGCCACGGCGAACGTCAGGTACCCGAGGAGGCCGATCGCTCCGAAGCCGGTGAACTCGAACTCGAAGCGGTGCACGATTGCGCCGTAGCCGAGCACTGCGATGGCAATGACCAGTCCGACCACCGGAGCCCAGCGGCCGAACGGGCCCGACGTGATGGCCGGCCCGACCAGGACACCCGCCAGGCCGAGCAGGGTCGCGGTCGACCTGGGTGGGACGAGATCGAAGTGGGCGAGGACGAGCCAGAGCGCACTGATTGCAACCGTGGTGAGCCCGACTGCTCCCGGCCCGCCCCACCAGCCCATCGCTGCATCGACGGCAATGAGGATCCCGATCATCGTGGTGGCGTGCTGGGCCGGGCGATCCCGGAGCGCCCAGAGCACCCCGCTGAACACGGCGGTGAGCAGCCCGATACTGATGGCGACGGGTTCGCCGCGCCAACCGAAACCGAAGGTGCCGAACACCACGTTGGTGACGATGGCGAAGGCGCCCGTAGAGAGCAGGAGCACGATGGCCCTCAGCCGCCGGATCACGGCCTCGTCCTCGTGCCGCA
>WLJO01000053.1 GCA_009701715.1 Actinomycetota bacterium | reverse complement strand
TGATGAGGCGGGTCATGTAGACCCAACCGAAGACCGACAGCACGAGAATGATGTAGGCCGTCCGAGCAACATTGCCCTCGGGTATCCCCCACTGCTCCAGACGTTGGGTCATCGGCCGGTTCAGGGCGATGATGAGGAGCAGGGACGGAAAGGCCAACGTCAGGTCCGCCACCCGGCTGATTGACGCATCCACGGCCCCGCGTGCATAGCCGGCCACGAGACCCAGCACGAGCCCGATACCCGTGGTGAGCAGCGTGCCCACCACACCGATGAGCAACGAGACCCGTGATCCGTAGATGAGGCGGCCGAGGATGTCACGACCGGTGCCGGGCTCGACGCCGAGCGGGTGGTTCCACGAGATCCCCCCGAACCTGCCCTTCGGGAGCCCGAAGTCGTTGAGTGCCCGACGGTCGAGTTTGAACGGGTCCACACCGAGCACCCTCACGAGGAGCGGGGCGAGCACGGCAACAGCAACAAAGATGGCCACGACCCAGAGGCCCGCGACGGCTGCACGATCGCGCCGGAACCGGGCCCACGCAAGCTGCGTGGGGGACATTCCAACGACGCCTGCGGCGACGCTGGCCTCCGTGTCCGTCACCGACATGAGGGGCCCCTCACCTACCGAGCTGCACGATTCGGGCGAACTCGTCGGGGTCCAGACTCGCTCCGCCGACGAGCGCGCCGTCCACGTCGGGCTGCTTCATGAGATCGGCAACGGTTCCCGCCTTCACCGATCCGCCGTACTGGATCCGGATCTGCGCCGCGGCTTCGGCACCGAACATCCGGCCAACCTCGGCACGGATTGCGGCACAGACTGCCTGCGCGTCCTCCGCAGTGGCGTTGCGACCGGTGCCGATCGCCCAGACCGGCTCGTAGGCAATGACCATCGAGGAAACCTGCTCGGGCTTGCGGCCGACGAGCCCTGCAGCCACCTGTGCGAGCACCTTGCCCTCGGTCTGACCTGTCTCGCGCTCGTCGAGGGTCTCCCCCACGCACATGATCGGCGTCATCTGGTTGGCAATGACGGCGGCCACCTTCTTGTGCACCATCTCGTCGGTCTCACCGAACAGTTCGCGGCGCTCGCTGTGGCCGACGATCACGTACTTCACGTGGAGCTTGGCGAGGAACGCCGGCGCGATCTCTCCGGTGAACGCGCCCTTCTCCTCCCAGTGACAGTGCTGCGCGCCGAGCTGCATGAGCAGTTCATCGGCATCGATCACTGTCTGCACCGAACGAATGTCAGTGAAGGGTGGATGGACGCTCACGTCCACGGCAGAGTAGTCATCCTTCGTAAGCAAGTAACTCAACTTCTGAACGCACTGAATCGCCTCGAAGTGATTGAGGTTCATCTTCCAGTTACCGGAAATCAGCGGCTTGCGACTCATGTTGATGTCTACCTCGATGCGTTGGGGGCCGAACGGAGTGCGGCCAGACCCGGCAGATCGCCGAGCTCGAGAAGTTCGAGCGAGGCACCACCGCCGGTGGAGACATGGTCAACCTCGTCATCGAGGCCGAATTGGGCAAGAGCGGCGGCGGAGTCCCCGCCGCCGACCACGGTGAATGCACGGGTATCGGCCATCGCCTTGGCAAGGGTGCGCGTGCCCGCCTCGAAACGCGGGTCCTCGAACATGCCCATCGGACCGTTCCAGAACACCGTCCGGGCCTCCATCACCACGTCGGCGA
Organism: Actinomycetota bacterium; assembly: GCA_009701715.1. Classification (GTDB taxonomy): domain Bacteria; phylum Actinomycetota; class Acidimicrobiia; order Acidimicrobiales; family Ilumatobacteraceae; genus WLJO01. The sequence goes on along the minus strand of WLJO01000053.1, from coordinate 15,206 downwards.
ACGCCGCCGCCGAGCCGGGACCGATGTCGAGGCCCTTGGCACCCTCGGGCAGCGAACGACCGAAGGTTTGCACGTTGCCCCGAGCATCAACCCCACGGATGTCCTCGGGGAGATGGATCGGCTTCCCCGCTGCCAGCAGACGCCGGCAGGTATCGATCTGGTCACGTTCACAGATGGAGTCACCGACCCCAAAGCCCTGCGCAGCGAGGAACGTAAAGCACATCCCACCACCGATCACCAATGCATCGACGACCCCCATGAGGGCCTCGATCACCCCGAGCTTGTCGCTCACCTTGGCACCGCCGAGCACCGCGACGAACGGGCGGGCCGGGTGGTCCCGCAGGCCGCCGAGCACCTCGATCTCTTTCTGGAGCAGACGACCGGCTGCGGACGGCAGCGTCCGGGGCGGGCCGACGATCGACGCGTGGGCTCGGTGAGCGGCGCCGAACGCATCGTCGACATAGCAGTCGACGCCCTCGACGAGTCGCGCCACGAAGGCCGGGTCGTTCTTTTCCTCGCCCGCGTCGAAGCGCAGGTTCTCGAGCAACTCGACACCGGGTGCCAGTTCGGCCAGCCGCGCCCGAACGGGCTCCATTGAGTACTTCGGCTCGGGAGCACCCTTCGGGCGTCCGAGGTGAGACGCACAGACCACCGTCGCGCCCCGCTCGGTGAGCCAGTTGATCGTTGGCAGCGCGGCGCGGATACGGAAATCGTCGGTGATCCTTCCGCCCTCCATCGGGACGTTGAAGTCCGTGCGCACCAGAACACGCTTGCCGCGGACGTCGCCGAGGTCCTCAAGCGTGGGGACCATCCCGCTCACGCTCGCCGTCACTTTTTCTTGTTGCGCTTGGGCAACTTCGAGCCGAGGAACAGAGACATGTCGACGAGTCGGTTGGAGTAGCCCCACTCGTTGTCGTACCAGCCGAGCACTTTCACGAGCTTGCCCATGCTCATCGTGAGGTCCGCGTCGAAGATGCACGAGTGCGGGTCGGTGACAATGTCGCTCGACACGATGGGGTCCTCGCAGTAGCGCAGGACGCCCTTGAGCGGTCCGCTCGACGCGGCCTTCTTGAACGCGGCGTTGATCTGCTCGACGGTTGCAGCCTTCTTGAGGACCGCGTTGAAATCCGTGATCGAGCCAGTGGGCACCGGGACGCGCAGCGAGGTGCCGTCCAACTTCCCCTTCATGGACTCGAGCACCAAGCTCGTCGCACGAGCCGCACCGGTAGAGGTGGGCACGATGTTGATCGCCGCGCCGCGGGCACGGCGGAGATCCTTGTGCGGGCCGTCCACCAACTGTTGGTCGCCGGTGTAGGCGTGGATGGTGGTCATCAGACCCTGCTCGATACCGAAGTTGTCGTCGAGCACCTTCACCATCGGGACGAAACAGTTGGTGGTGCACGAAGCGTTGGAGATCACCTTGTGCTGCTTCGGGTCGAAGTCCTTATGGTTCACGCCGTACACGAACGAGGCGTCGGCGCCGTCGCAGGGTGCAGACACCATCACCAGCGGTGCCCCGGCGGCGAGGTGCATCGCGGCCTGGTCACGCTTGGTGAAGATGCCGGTGGACTCGATCACGAGGTCAACGCCGAGGTCGCCCCACGGGAGTTCCTTCGGGTCCCGCACGGACAGCACGCGGAGTTCGTTGCCGTCCACCGAGATGCCGTTCTTGGTGGCCTTCACGGTGTGAGGCAGAACGCCGAGTACGGAGTCGTACTTCAGCAGGTGTGCCATCTGGTCGAGCGAGCCGAGGTCATTGACGGCCACCACCTCGATATCGGCACCGCGGCCGTTGACGGCCCGGAAGAAGTTGCGGCCGATACGGCCGAATCCATTGATGCCCACGCGTACGGTCATCGCGAGCGGTCCTTTCGACGGGTGAACTGGCTGAATCAACCTAGTTGCTGGCGGGGCCGGAACAGGATTTCGGCTCAGTTCGGTTGGTTCCGGCCCGTCAGCGGGCGTGGCGACCGAGATCCCGGTGGCCAACCCGGAGCGGGAAGCCGTGCCCCCGGAGTCGCTCAGCCAGTTCTTCGATGATCGCCACCGAGCGATGCTGGCCGCCCGTGCAGCCGATCCCGATGGTGAGGTAGCTCTTGCCCTCGGCCACGTAGGCGGGGAGCAACTGCAGGAGCAGCGCCTGGAACGACTCCAGAAACGACATCGCCTCGGCCCCGAGCACGAAGTCACGAACGGCCGCGTCGGTGCCCGTGAGGTCCCGCAGTTCTGGGTCCCAGTGGGGGTTGGGGAGGAACCGGACGTCCATCACCACGTCCGCGTCGAGGGGCAGGCCGTACTTGTACCCGAACGACATGAGCGCCACCTGGAGTGCAGGGCGGTCCACCTCGGGAGGGAACGCAGCGATCAGACGGGCCTTCAGCTGGTGCACGTTCAAGTCGGAGGTGTCGACGACGAGATCCGCCTCGCCCTTCACCCGGTCGAGGAGCCGGCGCTCGCGCTCGATCGCGTCGAGCAGGCTCGAGGCGCCGTTGTCGAGCGGGTGACGCCGACGGGTTGCTTCATACCGTCGGACGAGCTCGGGTGTAGCCGCCTCGAGGAACAGGATCTGAACCCGGTGGCCGGCAAGCTCCACGTTCTCGATGGCAGTGAGGATGTCGGACTGGTGCGCACCGGAGCCCACCACGAGGGCAAGCTTGCCGAGCGTCGACGCTGGTCCGCTCGCTAGGTCCACGATCTTTTCGACCAGTGGGGTGGGCAGGTTGTCCACCACGTTCCACCCGAGGTCCTCGAGCACGTCCGCGGCCTGAGACCTGCCGGCGCCGGAGAGTCCGGTGATCAGGAGGACATCGATCACGAGTGGAGATTACCCCCGGACGAACTTCGTCGTCCGCAGGTACAGCAGGCGCGGGATCGTGGAAGCGGCTTCGTACTCCACTGCGCGGGCGAGAAAGCCCGGCGGGGGTGCCGGCTCCTCCATCCGCTCGAGGAGGAGATCGTTCTGCGCGAGTGCGTTGATGTACCGGCTAAGCGGGCGATGGATGAAGGGGATGAAGACGCCCTTCTCCACCTGCTCGATGGTCTCGTCCTCGATGAGGTACGGGCCGATGCGCCAGTACTGCTCCGGCGGGTCGAGCACCTGGTCGTCGATCCAGCCGCTGTTCGGGGTCTGGAGGAGCGGGTGATTGAGGAAGAAGGCGAAGCGGCCGCCGGGGCGCAGGACTCGGGCTACCTCGGCGATGGCGGCGTCCACATCGCGAATGTGCTCGAAGACGAGGCACGCAACGACCGCGTCGAACGTCCCGTCTGCGAACGGAAGCTCGGCGGCCCCGGCGCGCGCAAAAGCGGGTCCCACCCCACGGGGGACCACTCCGTCGGGGACGCCCGCACCACGTTCCGCAGCCACGCTCACTTGGTTCCACGTGGGGTCGATGCCGATCACGCAAGAGGCGCCAATGCGGGCGGCGAGGCGGCTGATCTGGCCGTCACCGCAGCCGACGTCGAGCACACGGTTGAACCCGGCCAGTTCTGCTGCGGCGAGCGGGAGGATCTGCTCCTCGTATTCCGGATCGGCGCCCTGGGTGAATCCATTGATCCACCATTCGGCGTGGGTCTCCCACAGGTCATTCCCCGCCACATCGCCCGCGCTCACACCCCCCACTCTACGAATACTGCGTTCTGACGGGACATTCCCCACGCCGGCGTGGGAAAACCTTGTCAAGAACGCGATGTTCCCCCTGCCAGTGCCGCACGAATCGTGCGCACGACGTAGGCAGGGTCCCGGACAACGTCGACCGTGACGAACTCGATGACCTGCATCCCAGCCCGTTGGAGTTCGTTGCGTCGCCGAGCGTCCTTCTGGCGCTCGGCGTCGGTGACGTGACCCCGACGCCCGCTGACCTCGACAACCACGTTCGTACCCGCGAACAGGAAATCCACGCGGGCGACAGTTCGAGACCCGTCCCGGAATATGACCTGGCACTGAGGTCTCGGCAGTCCCGCTTCTCGCAGCAGTTCGAGGAACTTGCGTTCCAGCCAACTCTCCACTCCAGCATCCACAAGAACCTGGTCCATACGCCGGACGCCCCGGACACCCGAGTCACGCAAGGACTCGAGCCGCTCGATCAGTACTTCGAAACTGGTCAGGCGCATCGAGATTGCCGAATCAACCAGTCGGGCGAGCGCTGGCACGGGCATTCGGTGGGCCAGATCGATGATTGTGCGACACGGTGTCGTGATCCCGAGCGTCCGCACGATGCCTAGTCCCTCGAGTTCCGGTGGAACCGGTTCGTTGCCCCAGTCTGGGATCTGGCAGGTCGTTCGATCGATGGCATCGAGCTGTCGGGCAGAGCGGACCGTGATCTGCCCACCAATGCCCCTGCTCGTTCGCTCGCACGAGAACTCAACCGTTCCGCTGCGCTCGAACCCGTGGAAGACAAACAGACGGGCAGCGGTGGCCCCGCTGGTCACTGCGCGCCCATCGAGAAAAAGCGCTCCGGCCACCACCTGGTTCAACCACGAGGCGGGGACACCCGCCGATCGGAAGACGCCGGGTGCAACCGAGAGCAAGCGGCGGCGATCCCGAAGCCCATCGATCTGCTTCGGCGTGAATCCGAGAAGCGCCAACTGCTTTGCCGTAGCCAGTCCGCCCTGCGCTTCCGACAGGCGGTGAAGATTGTCAAGTTCAGTTCCCATTACCCGTACTGGGTGCACGAGGGCATCGATGTGGAAATCACAAGTCGAACTCGACACATTTCGGACAACGATTTCCCACGTATGCGTGGGGAAAGTGCCGTCAGAACGCGTTAGGGGTGGAGGTGGGCGTGGATGGCTGCTGCGACGGAGTCCGGCAACCACGTGAGCGACTGCAGCGTCTCCAACGAGGCCGCCTTCACCTTGTTCACCCCGCCAAGTTCCACCACGAGCCGCTTCTTGCGGTGCTCACCCAGGCCGGGAATGCCGTCCAACACGCTTCGCGTCATGCGCTTGCCGCGCAATTCGCCGTGGAACGTGTTGGCGAACCGGTGCGCCTCGTCACGAATCCGCTGGAGCATGAAGAGTGCGTCGCTCCCCCGCGGCACGTTGACCGGCTCGGAGGAACCGGGGATGTAGACCTCTTCGAAACGTTTCGCCAAGGAGGCAACCGGGATCTCGTCCTCCAGACCCAGCGACTTGAGGACCTTCACCGCCACGCCCAGTTGGCCCTTGCCGCCATCCACGAGCAGCAACTGCGGCGGGTACGCGAACCGGTTCGGACGCTGGCGACCGCGACGGTCCTCGCTCACCTTCTCACCGAGCGGCATCTCGCGCTCCTCGAGGTAGGCGCTGAGGCGCCGCGTGAGCACCTCCTCCATCGCCGCATAGTCATCGTTACCCGGTACGTCACGGACCTTGAAGCGCCGATACTCCCGCTTGGCAGGCAGACCGTCCTCAAGCACCACCATCGAGCCCACGTAGTCCGTGCCTTGAAGGTGCGCCATGTCGTAACACTCGATCCGCAGCGGAGCCTCGGGAAGCCCCAGAAGGTCCTGCAGTTCGCTGAGCGCACGACTGCGTGTGTTGTGGTCCGCCGCCCGTCGCATCCGGTGCCGTACGAACTCTTCCTTGGCATTGCGCGTCACCATCTCGTGCAGCTCGCGCTTGTCGCCGCGCTGGGGCACCCGGATCTGCACGCGCGAGCCACGGGCATGCGAGAGCCATTCCTCGTAGGTGGCGAGATCGTCCGGCTCGCAGGGAACGAGCACCTGTTTGGGGATTCCGGCCGCCGCCTCGTCCCCGTACATCTCCTCGAGAATCCGGTCAACGAGACCGCCGGGGGTCAGTTCCTCCACCTTGTCGAGCACGAACCCCTTGCGCCCGACGACACGGCCCTTGCGGACGTAGAACACCTGAACAGCAGCCTCAAGCTCATCGTCGGCGAGCCCGATCACGTCGAGGTCCTCGCTGCGCTCGGCAACCATCTGTTGCTTCTCGATTGCCCGCTGGACCGCGGCGAGCCGGTCTCGCAGGCGTGCCGCCCGCTCGAACTCGAGGCCCTTGGCGGCAGCCTTCATGTCATCCGTGAGGCGGTCGACGATCTCGTCGGTGTCACCCTCGAGGAACTTGCAGAACTCCTCGACCAGCTGACGGTACGGCATCTCATCGATCTCTCCCACGCACGGACCCGAGCACTTCTCGATGTGGAACAGCAGGCAGGGCCTCCCCAACCGGTGGTGCTCGTTGAACTTGCCGGGCGAGCACGTACGGATGGGGAAGGTACGAACGAGCAGGTCGAGCGTCTCTCGGATCGCGTACGCGTGCGGGAACGGCCCGAAGTAGCGCCAGCCCTTCCGCTTGCGCCCACGGGTAACCATTGCGCGCGGCCACTGCTCGTCCTCACTCACGGCGAGGAACGGATAGCTCTTGTCGTCCCGGAGACGAACGTTGAACCTCGGTCGGTGCTGCTTGATCAACGAGTACTCGAGCATCAGCGCCTCGACCTCGTTGCGAACCTCGATCCACTCCACCGACTCGGCGGTAGCCACCATCTGGGCCGTGCGCGGGTGCAAGTTGCGCGGGTCCTGGAAATAGTTGGACAGACGACTCCGCAGCGACGACGCCTTGCCGACGTAGATCACCCTGCCCTGCGCGTCCTTGAACTGGTACGAGCCGGGGGTCTCCGGGATCGTCCCTGTAGGCGGTCGCTGAACCATTGCCGCTGCTCTACAGCGTGCGGCCGGCGAGGGTGCCGACGAGAAACCGGCCCGTGTGGCTGGCCGGGATCGCGGCGATCTGCTCGGGCGTGCCCTCACCCACGATCATGCCGCCGCCCGAACCCCCCTCGGGACCGAGGTCGATGATCCAATCCGCGGTCTTGATGACGTCCAGGCTGTGCTCGATCACGAGCACCGTGTTGCCCTGGTCCACCAGCCTCGACAGCACGGTGAGCAGTCGCCGGACATCCTCGAAGTGCAGCCCTGTGGTGGGTTCGTCGAGGAGGTAGATCGTGTGGCCCGTCGAGCGCTTAGCGAGCTCGGAGGCAAGCTTCACACGCTGTGCCTCGCCGCCCGACAGCGTGGGCGCGGACTGACCGAGACGCACGTACCCGAGACCGACGTCGAGCAGGGTCTGCATGTGCCGCGCGATCGACGGCTGGTTCGAGAAGAACGACACCGCCTCCTCGATCGGCATGTCGAGCACGTCGGCAATGCTCTTTCCCTTGAACGCAATGTCCAACGTGTCGCGGTTGTAGCGCGCACCCTTGCAGACCTCGCACGGCACGTACACGTCGGGCAGGAAGTGCATCTCGATCTTGATAGTGCCGTCACCGGAGCACGCCTCGCAGCGCCCACCACTCACGTTGAACGAGAAACGACCCGGAAGGTACCCCCGAACCTTCGCCTCGGCCGTAGTCGCGAAGAGCTTGCGGATGTTGTCGAAGACACCGGTGTACGTGGCCGCATTGGAGCGGGGCGTCCGCCCAATGGGCGACTGGTCCATGTCGATGACCTTGTCAAGCAGTTCAATACCTTCGATGGTCTTGTGGCGGCCAGGCGCTTCCTTCGACTTATAGATCTTCTGCATCAACGACGGCAGCAGGATGTCGCGGACGAGCGTTGACTTGCCGGACCCCGACACCCCGGTCACCGCGACGAAGCAGCCAAGCGGGATTTTCACGTCGATGTTCTGCAGGTTGTGCTCTCGCGCCCCGACGATCTTCAACCATTCCTTGCCGGGCTTCCTGCGGTGCTCGGGCACGGGGATGGAGCGCTTGCCGGACAGGTACTGGCCCGTGACCGACTCCTTCACCTTCGTGATTCCCTTGACGGGGCCGGAGTACACCACCTCGCCGCCGTGCTCACCCGCGCCCGGGCCGATATCCACGATCCAGTCGCTCTCGCGGATCGTCTCCTCGTCGTGCTCCACCACGAGCACGGTGTTCCCGAGGTCCCGGAGCCGGAGCAAGGTGTCGATCAGGCGACGGTTGTCTCGCTGGTGCAGCCCGATCGACGGCTCGTCGAGGACGTAGAGCGTGCCGACGAGGCCCGAGCCGATCTGCGAAGCGAGGCGGATGCGCTGCGCCTCACCGCCGGCGAGCGTGCCGGCCGAGCGAGACAACGTGAGGTAGTCGAGCCCCACATCCAGCAGGAAGCCGAGCCGTGCGTTGACCTCCTTCACCACCCGCTCGGCGATGAGGCGGTCCCGTTCGGACAACTGCAGACCCGTAAGGAAGTGGGCGGACTCGCCGATCGGCATCGCGCAGACCTCGGCGATGTTCCTCGAGTTCACCGTGACAGCGAGCGAGGAAGGCTTGAGCCGCGCACCGCCGCAGGTGGGACAGGGGATCTCCCGCATGTACGACTCGTACTGCTCGCGAGACCAGTCGCTCTCAGCGGTTTCGTGGCGGCGCCGGATCCAGGGGATCACGCCCTCGTACGCCGAGTTGTACTGACGCACACGCCCGTACTTGTTGCGGTACTTCACCGTCACGTTCCCGGCAGCGCCCTGGAGCACCACGTCCTTCTGCTTGGCGGTCAGCTTCTTCCACGGCACGTCGAGTTTCAGCTTGTGCTCCTCGGCAATCGCCTCGAGCATGCGGTCGTAGTACTGCGTATGAGCCGAGCGCCATGGCGCGATAGCACCCTCGGTGATCGACAGGTCAGGGTCCGGTACGACGAGCTCGGGATCTACCTCGAACGTGGTGCCGAGGCCATCACACTTCTCGCAGGCGCCGTACGGCGAGTTGAACGAGAAGTTGCGCGGCGCAGGTTCCTCGAACGAGGATCCGCACTCGGGGCACGCAAGGTGTTGCGAGAACGTGAGCAGCTCGGGTGCATCCTGGCCGTCCTTCGGGAGGATCTCCACCTCGGCAACACCCTCGGCGAGCCGAAGCGCGGTTTCGAGCGAATCGGTGAGGCGCCTTCCGATGCCTTCGCGCATTACGAGACGGTCGATCACGATCTCGATGCGGTGCTGCTCGTACCGGGCGAGGCGTTCATCACGCTTGAGGAACTCCGCTATGTCGGACACCTCGCCGTCGATGCGGGCGCGCACGAACCCCTGTCCGGCGATGTCCTCGAGCAGCGTGGCGTACTCTCCCTTGCGGCCACGCACCACGGGGGCGAGCACCTGGAAGCGGGTCCCCTCGGGCAGCGTGAGGATGCGATCCACGATCTGTTGCGGCGTCTGGCGCGACAGGCGGGTCCCGTCGTTCGGGCAGTGCTGCACACCGATGCGGGCGAACAGCAGCCGCAGGTAGTCGTACACCTCGGTGATGGTGCCGACAGTGGAGCGCGGGTTGCGAGACGCCGACTTCTGGTCGATGGAGATCGCCGGCGACAGGCCCTCGATGAAATCCACGTCGGGCTTGTCCATCTGGCCGAGGAACTGGCGCGCATAGGCACTGAGCGACTCGACGTAGCGGCGCTGGCCCTCGGCATAGATAGTGTCGAACGCGAGGCTCGACTTGCCCGATCCGGACAAGCCGGTGAACACGATGAGTCGATCCCGCGGCAGGTCGACCCCAACGTTCTTGAGGTTGTGCTCCCGGGCGCCCCGGACCACGATCTTTGTGCTGTCGGCCACGTCAGCCTGCCTCCCTGAGTTCGCGCCGGAGCTCGTTGATCTCGTCCCGGAGGCGCGCTGCATATTCGAATTTCAACTCGGCCGAGGCCTCGTGCATCTCGTCCTCGAGCGTCTGAATGAGCCGGGCAAGCTCCTGCTGAGGAAGGGTCTTGAGCTCCCGCTGCACCTTGTCGCGCTCCCGGTTCCGCCGCTGCCCCTTGCCCGGCACGGGTGAGCTGCTGTCGGGCCGCAGCAGCGACAGGATGTCACCCACCGCCTTGCGGATGGTCTGAGGATTGATGCCGTGCTCGAGATTGTGGATCACTTGAAGCCCACGGCGGCGGTTGGTCTCGCCGATCGCACGCTCCATCGACTTCGTTACCCGATCGGCGTACATCACCACCTGCCCGTCGACGTTGCGGGCGGCGCGACCGATCATCTGGATGAGGGAGGTCTCGCTGCGGAGGAACCCCTCTTTGTCCGCATCGAGGATGGCGACGAGGGACACCTCCGGGAGGTCGAGACCCTCGCGGAGCAGGTTGATGCCCACGAGCACATCGAACTCTCCAAGCCGCAGCGCCCGGATGGTCTCGATCCGGGCGATCGTGTCGATGTTGGAGTGCAGGTAGCGCACACGCAGGCCCTGCTCGAGAAGGTACTCGGTGAGATCCTCCGCCATCTTCTTGGTGAGCGTGGTGACGAGGACGCGGTCGCCCATCTCTACCCGCCCGTTGATCAACTCGATGAGGTCGTCGATCTGGCCCTTGGTCGGCTTGACGATCACCTCCGGGTCCACCAGCCCGGTGGGGCGCACGATCTGCTCCACCACCTGCTGCGACACACGGAGTTCGTAGGGGCTCGGCGTGGCGGACAGGAAGACGCACTGGTTGATGCGCTCCATGACCTCCTCGAAGCGCAGCGGGCGGTTGTCCCGGGCCGACGGCAGACGAAACCCGTGGTCCACGAGGATGTTCTTGCGGCTGCGGTCGCCCTCGAACTGCCCGTGCAGCTGCGGGACCGACACGTGGCTCTCGTCCACCACGATGAGGAAGTCCTTCTCGAAGTAGTCGAGCAGGGTGAACGGCGGCTCCCCGGGGCTACGGCCATCGATATGCATCGAGTAGTTCTCGATGCCGTTGCAGTAGCCGACCTCCTGCATCATCTCGAGGTCGTACTGCGTACGCATGCGGAGCCGCTGAGCCTCGAGCAGCTTGCCCTCCGCCTCGAACTCGGCGAGGCGCTGCTGCAGCTCCTGCTCGATCCCGACGATCGCCTTTCGCATCCGCTCGTCGCCCGCCACGTAGTGCGTCGCCGGGAAGATCATCACCTCGGAGTGGTCACGAAGCTGCTCGCCGGTGACCGTGTCAACCACGGTGATGCGATCGACGGTGTCGCCGAACATCTCAATGCGCAGTACCGACTCCTCGTAGGGCGGATGCACCTCGATGGTGTCGCCGCGCACACGGAAGTTGCCGCGGCCCAGCGTCATGTCGTTGCGGTCGTACTGGAGGTCCACCAGGCGCCGGAGAATGGAGCGCTGGTCGTAGTCCACCCCCACGTGCAGCTCCAGCAACTGCCCGCGGTACTCCGCCGGGTTGCCCATGCCATAGATGCACGACACCGAGGCCACGACAATGGTGTCCCGCCTCGTGAGCAGTCCGGCCGTTGCCGAGTGTCGCAACCGGTCGATCTCGTCGTTGATCGACGAGTCCTTCTCGATATACGTGTCGCTCGACGGGATGTACGCCTCGGGCTGGTAGTAGTCGTAGTACGAGACGAAGTACTCCACCCGGTTGTTCGGAAAGAACTCGCGCATCTCCTGTGCCAACTGCGCAGCGAGCGACTTGTTAGGCGCCAGCACGAGCGTGGGCCGCTGGACCTTCTCGATGGTCCACGCGATCGTTGCGCTCTTGCCGGACCCGGTGATCCCGAGCAGGGTCTGGAACCGGTCCCCCCGCTCGATGCCGACGGCAAGCTGTTCGATCGCCTTGGGCTGATCCCCCGCCGGCTCAAACTCGGAGACGACCTCGAACCGCTGCACGGCGTTCACGCTATCAGCGAACGCCCGTTCGTCCGGGTTGGTCAGAGGACCACGACGGAGCGGAGGACATCGCCCTTTTCCATCTTGTGGAATGCCGCCTCCACGTCGTCGAGCTTGATCGTCTCGGACACGAAGCGATCGAGGTCCAGACGACCCTGGAGGTAGAGCTCGATGAGCATCGGGAAGTCCCGGGAGGGCAGGCAGTCGCCATACCAGCTCGACTTGAGCGAGCCGCCCCTGCCGAACACCTCGATGAAGGGCAGGGTGATCTCCATGCCCGGACGGGGAACCCCGACGAGCACCACGGTGCCGGCAAGATCCCTCGCCTCGAACGCTTGGCGATAGGTCTCGGGAACGCCCACGGCGTCGATGGCAACGTCGACACCGTTGCCGTCGGTGATGTCCTTGATCATCTGCACCGGGTCCGACGTGCGGGCGTTGACGGTGTGGGTGGCGCCGAAGCTGCGGGCCCACTCGAGCTTGCGCTCATCGAGGTCGACGGCGATGATCGTCTTGGCCCCTGCAAGCCGTGCGCCGGCGATCGCTGCGTCGCCTACGCCTCCGCAGCCGAACACGGCCACCGTGTCGCCGCGACCGACCTGGGCGGTGTTGATGGCAGCCCCGATGCCCGCCATGACGCCACAACCGAGGAGCCCCGCCGCTGTGGGCGGTGCCTTCGGGTCGATCTTGGTGCACTGCCCTGCCGCCACCAAGGTCTTCTCGGCGAACGCGCCGATCCCGAGCGCCGGCGACAGCGGGGTGCCGTCCTCGAGCGTCATCTTCTGCGTGGCGTTGAACGTGCTGAAGCAGTACCACGGACGTCCACGGCGGCAACTGCGGCAGTGGCCGCACACGGCACGCCAGTTCAGGATGACGAAATCCCCGACGGCGACCTCGCTCACGTCCGGCCCGATGGCCTCCACGATCCCAGCAGCCTCGTGGCCGAGCAGGTACGGGAACTCATCGCCGATGCCGCCCTCCCGGTAGTGGAGGTCGGTGTGGCACACGCCGCAGGCCTGAACCCGCACGAGCGCCTCGCCCGGACCGGGGTCTGGAACCAGAATGGTCTCGACACTGACCGGAGCCCCTTTGGAGCGGGCAACTACCCCACGAACGCGATGCATGCGGCGAGAGTACTCACGACGCCCCGGCTATGTCCGCTTCGCTCGGCAGCGGGTCGGCCGGCGGCAGGCTGCGGATCCACGACCACAGGTCGCCGAGTTGCGCCTCGAGGTGTGCGCGGTCACCGCCATTGTCCACAACACGGTCCGCAATCTTTAGGCGGTCCTCGCGCGATGCCTGACGGCTGATGCGCGCCCGCGCGTCGGCCTCGCCCAGCCCGCGGTAGGCCACCAAACGCTCCACTGCAGTCTCCACGGGCGTGTCCACCACGATGACCGAACCGACCCCGAAGCGCTTGCGCCCGTTGTTCTCCGCCATGAGCGCAACGTCGACGATGACGACATGGTCGGTGCCCTCCTGTTCGCGGATCCGGCGGCGCATCTCGGCATTGAGGGCCGGGTGCACGATCTCGTTGAGGTCCTTGAGCGCATCGGCATCGTTGAACACGATTCCGGCCACCTTGGCGCGATCCAGTTCACCGTCGGGGCCCACGATGTGGGCGCCATAGCGCTCCACCATCCGCACGAACACTGGCTGGCCGGCACGTTGCAGTTCCTTCGCGATGGCATCGGCATCGACGACGATCGCTCCCCGCTCCGCGAGGGCGGCCGACACCGTCGACTTGCCCGATCCGATACCCCCGGTCAGCCCCACCACGATCATCGCGGGAAGCCTAGGGGACCCCGACCGGGTCCCTCGGGCCTTCAGGCGAGCTTCAGCCGACCTTGGCGCGCGGGAACGCCTACTGCCTCCGTGACCACGCTTCCCGAAACGCACACCGAACTTCCGCCCGCCCCCGTCCGAAGGGTGATGGTGATCACGAGTCACCGCACCCTGCGTCAGGCGCTGTGCCGCGCCCTTGCCGAGCAGGGAGTGACCGTTACGACCGACGCCCCGCACGGGCGCGAGGCACTGGTGGCTGCGCTCGGCGCCGTACCCCACGTCGTGGTCGTGGACGTCTGCACCGACCCAGCCCTCGGCATCGACACCTGCAGGCAGTTCCGGAAGGCGGCAGTGAACACCCGGCTGGTAGCCCTCACCCCCCGGGTGGGCAGCGAGGCTCACGCCGTCAGGGCCACAGGCGTAGACGGCGTGGTGTCGAGCGACACGTCCGTAGAAGACCTCGCCGCATTCATCCGCCGCGTCGGCATGCCGACGCGCACGACCGCCAGATCACGCCATCACGCCAACCGGCAGGCGCGGGTGCTCAGCAATCGGGAGTGTGAGGTGCTCACGCTGGCGGCCTCGGGGCTCACCGACTCCCAGGTCGCCCAGAACCTGTACCTGAGCGTCAAGACCGTGAAGAACCACCTCCACAACCTTTACACCAAGCTTGGCGCGCGCAGCCGAACCGAAGCCGTGGTGATCGCTGCCCGCCAGGGCCTCATCACGCTGTAGCCACTCGGGCCCCAGGGGAACTGAGGGCGCCGAAGTGTGAACATACGAAGCAGAAAACCGCTCTCTGTGTTCAAACTTCGTGGATGGGCGGGGAGCCACGATGCGGTTGACCGCGCTGTAGGTCTACACCTCGGCCCGGTCACGTCCAACAATGACAGCAGCAGGTCAGCCGCGTTGGAGTACTCCGCTGACGAGAACCCAACCGGCGGGCAGTGATGTCGGATTTCCCCTGATGCCGCTGGAGACGACGCCGTAGATGTTGGAGCCGGAGAGGTTGGTCCACTGGAGGTTGGCGTCGGTGAGGTCGGGGTAGTTGAGGATGGCGTAGTCGACGTTGGCGCCGGTGAGGTTGGCGCCGGTGAGGTTGGTGCGCTCGAGGTTGGCGCCCGTGAGGAAGGCGTAGCTGAGGTTCGCGCACTTCTGAGCACCGTTCACCGTGATGCACCGAAACTTTGTGCCCGTCAGGTTGGCGCCGCGGAGGTCGGCGCTTTCGAGGTCGGCGCCGTCGAGGTTGGCGCGGGTGAGGTTGGCGCCCCGGAGGTCGGCGCCGTCGGTGAGGATGGCGTCGGTGAGGATGGCGCCGCGGAGGTTGGCGCCGGTGAGGTCGAGGCCGGCAAGGTTGACGCCAGCAAGGTTGGCGTTCGGGCAGGTTGCGTAGGGGCCGATGTCGCAGCCGTTGATGAGGTAGCCGGAACGGCTGCTGCTACCGGAGGTGGTGGCGATCACGATGACAGCGGCGGTCACCGCAATGACTGCGGCTGCTGCGCCGACAATCAGGTGCGGCGGCGGCGTTGTGTGCGGCGTCCGGTCGCGGGCTGTTCGGTGGTCGGGATCATCACCCGAATTTACCTAGCCGACCGGCGACGGTCACTGATCCGTGCCGGCGACATGACCGTCGAGCAGGTCGACGGCGGGCTACGCCTCACCGTCGCCGACTGGCCGGGCGTGGTTGTCTCTGCGTGATGCTGAACATGGTGGGTCGTTCTGAGCGTCAAGACCGTGAAAAACCACCTCCACAACCTTTACACCAAGCTTGGCGCGCGCAGCCGAACCGAAGCCGTGGTGATCGCTGCCCGCCAGGGCCTCATCACGCTGTAGCCACTCGGGCCCCAGGGGAACTGAGGGCGCCGAAGTGTGAACATAC
>WLJO01000052.1 GCA_009701715.1 Actinomycetota bacterium | reverse complement strand
GAAGAAGAGGTAGAGCAGCGCGAGGAATGCAAATTTCAGGACGGTCAGGACGTTGTCGGTCATCGGGCGTGGCTTCTAAGACGCCCCGAAGCGCATGTGGGTTGCCCCCACGCTGATGACGTCGCCGTCCTGCAGGACCTGCTCGCCGTCGATCCGGGTGCCGTTCACCAGGGTGCCGTTGGTGGAGCCGAGGTCCGACACGATGAACACTCCGCCTTGACGGCGCACCTGCGCGTGGGTGCGGGACACGTTGAGGTCCGATACCACCACGGCGCAACCGGCGAGGCGGCCGATGACGGCGGGCTCCAACCCGAGCGGTACGCGTTCGCCGGTGCCGAGGGTGAGGTGCGGTTCGGGGCGTGCAACCGGTGGCGGTGTGACGCGGGAGCCCCGGCCCACTGGTGCCCAGGGGGAGTCCGCGAGGTTGTCCGGCGCGGCCGGGTGGGTGGCACCGGCGCTCGAGTCGGCCCATCCGGACCCGGACTCAAACTCCGGGCCGAACCCGGTCTCGAGGTCCCCGGGGAAGTCGGTGGAGAAATCTGTGGGGTAGGGGTCGCCGGTGGCCTGCTGCATCTGGGAGACGACGTGGAACCGGCCGGCCCGCATGTCGTTGCGCTCCACGAAGTCCACGGTGACCGGGCCCATGAAGTAATAGCCCTCTTGGGCGGCGTAGTCGTGGGCGGACTCAATCAGTTCGGCGATGAGGGCGTCCTGGATGCCGGAGAAGTTGGCGATGTCCGCAGGGCTGAGGAACAGGGCGTACTGGTTGGGGACGATCCGGCGGCCGTGGACGTCCACCGAGCGGTGTTCGTCCATCTCCCGGAGCATGCGGCGCCCCAGTTCCACCGGGCGTACACCGGTCTTGAAGGCGCGTGAGAACACCCCATCCACCATGCGCTCTAGGCCTCGTTCGAAGTTCTGCAAACCCACAAGTACATGGAGCGTAGTCATCGCCGAGGCTTGGATCGGGTCGCTTCGCTCGGGTACGTGCTGGTGACGACCGTTGTTTTCAGACGACACACCCAGATGCCTCGCTGTACGGACCCCGACCGGTGGCGCTGTGGGCACGGGTTGGGGGCATGGCAGGGGCTTGCTACCGTGGGGTCCTCACTCGGGCGAGTGGCGAAATGGCAGACGCGCTGGCTTCAGGTGCCAGTGTTCGTAAGGACGTGCGGGTTCAAGTCCCGCCTCGCCCACCACAATCTCTTGCAGGTTCCGGGTCTACATCGGGCGGACAGGTCGCCAGAAGTAGACCGAGATTCTCGGGAGTTGTGTCAGCCGACTCGGGCTTCGGCCCAAGGCAGCATCTGGCGCACGAGGTCATCGAATGCGGCGATGCCCAGTTCGAGGTCTGCCTCGGCGGTGTCCTCGATGTGCGTGTGCGACAGGCCACCGATGGACGGCACGAACATCATCACCGTCGGCACGCCCGAGCGGGCCATCTCTGCAGAGTCGTGCATCGGGCCCGACGGCATCACCTCACGCACACCGGAGCGGGCCTCGACGATGTTGGATGCGAACTCCACGAGGTCGGGGTGGAACGTGATGGGGTCGATGGACCACAGCACGTCGATCTCGGCCTCCACGCGCTCCTCGGCTGCGATGCGGTGCACGAGTTCCTCGAGCCCGGCGACCAATTTGTTCAGCACGGCCTTGTCCAGGTGACGCATGTCGACACTGAACTCGGTGCGCCCGTTCACGGCGGTGGGCACGCTCGGGTGCACACGCCACACACCAACAGTCGTGAACGCATCGTTGTCGAGGCCGAGCTGGCGCACCTCGATCGCCATGCGTGCAGCAGCGAGCGTTGGGTCCCGGCGCAGCGGGATGGGCGTTGCGCCGGCGTGAGCGGCCTGGCCCTTCAGACGGACGAGCCGACGCTGCACGCCGAGGATGCCGTGCAGTGCGGCAAGGCGGCGACCACGGGCCTCGAGCAACGGACCCTGCTCGATGTGCAGCTCGGCGGAACCGACGATGGACGACAGTGCGTCGCCAGCAGTGAGCACCGTCTCGAGCGACACGCCGTACTCGGCCACCACGTCGCCCAACTTTCTGCCGGCGTTGTCCACGAGCCCGCGCACGTCGTCCACCTCGAGGGTGCCCGACACGGCGGCCGAGCCGAACAGCGAGCGTCCGAAGCGGGCGCCCTCCTCGTCTGCCCAGTCGACAACGCTCACTGAGACCGGCAGGTCCACGCCGTCGCGGTGCAGCGCACGCAGGATCTCGGCGCCGGCGAGCACTCCGAGGCAGCCGTCGAGCCAACCGCCGTTGGGCACGGAGTCCAGGTGGCTGCCGAGCACGATCCGCTCCGGGCGCTTGCCGCGCAGGGTGACCCACAGGTTCCCCGCCGGGTCCGTGGTGGTCTCCACGGGGATGCCCTCGAAGGTGGAGAGGAACCACTCGCGGGCCTTGGCCCACGGCTCGGTCCACGCGAGGCGGGCGCTGCCGAGCGGCGGTCCGTCGGACGGGCGGCCACCCACGGTCTGGGGGATGCCGTCGACGGGCTGGGAGCTCAGTAAGCGGAGTTCGAGGAGATCGGCAACAACACGGCGCGGATCAGCAGGCATGGTGATTGTTCTACCGAGAGAACGTCGGGTTTGCTGGGATCGGCGCCCGGGTTCAGCGGGAGGCGAACAGCGTGAACAGGGCAAGTAGCACGATGGCGAAGGCCTCGAAGAGGCGCACGCTCCGGCCGTACTGGGCGGTGTTGGGTGCTGCTGAGTCGGCCACGCACGCGTTGGACGGGTTTCCCTTCTCGTAGAGCACGTCCATCTGGGTCCCCTTCGTGAGGAAGAGCTGTTGTTCGAGCGGCCAGGTGTTCCCGAGGGTGTAACGCTTGCCCTTCACGAAGTACTCCACCTTGGCGTAGTGCGCGCTCGGCGCGGATTTGGAGTTTTTCACCTTGGCGGTGTCCACGATGGTGCCGACGGTGGCCATGCCGTTCTCGCGCAGGAATCGCCGTTGGGCCATGGTGCTCCGGTTGCGCTTGAGCGCAAGTTCGCAGACGACCACGACGAGGATGATGAGCGCGAGTCCGACGATGAGCTGGGGCACGGGTCAAGCCTTGCAGACCGGACCGGGGCGGTTGTTCACCGGCGAAGGCGAACAGGAGTTCGCTAAAGATTGGGGAATGGGGACATTTTCGGGAGATCGTTCCCGCTCATCGTGGGTATGAGTTCTCAAGAAATATCCCGAAGTGAAGCCACCGGGGGTTCTCTGTGTGGCAAGTTTCCCGAAACGGAGGTGTCCATGATCTGTCCCACTTGCGGAAACGACGCCGGCAGCGAGCTCAACTGCGCTGCCTGCGGCAACCCGGTCGCCCCAACCGATGAGGCCATGTCGGCACACGACGAGGTCATTTGGTCCGCCGATGAGCCACCCACGGCGGTGATCCCGGCCGTTGAGGCCACGCCGAGCGCACCCGGCACGCCCCGGGACCCAACCGCACCGAGCGGTGGCCAGCCCCGGCCACCCAAGGATCCCACCTCGCCGAGTGCCAGTCGGCCGCGCCCGCCCAAGGAAGTGCTGCTCAGGCGTCGTGTGGTCATCGGCGGTTCCGCGCTGCTCGCCGTCGTTCTGCTCATCGTGATCCTTGTGGTCACCGTGGGGGGAGGCTCCGACAAGACGGCATCCCAGGACTCGGTGCCCACGAGCGATGTGAGCGGCCCCACCGACAGTGCGCTCGGTACCGGGCCGTCAGGAACCGACAGTGTGTCGTCCTCCTCAGTGGTGGGTGCGTCGGGTGTCGGAAGCACCGAGTCCCTGTCGAAGGGTGCAACCGGCCCGGCCGTGTCTGCCGTGCAGCAGGCCCTGCTGTATCGCAACTACGAGGTCACGGTGAGCGGCGTATTTGACGACGCCACGGTCCTCGCCGTCAAGAAGTTCCAGAAGGACATCAACCTGCCGGTGGTCGGTAAGGCCGGCCCGTCCACCCGGGCGGCGCTCGGCCTGGGAGAACTGCGCAGTACCGAGTTCTCCTCGTACAAGCAGGCGGTCACCGCGGTGGTCACCTACCTCAACAAGGGGAAGTACGGCCTGTTGCCCAAGGATGCACTCAAGTCGCTGTACGGGTTCCGCCAGATCACCAAGGGCAAGCGCATCGTTTGGTCACTCGAGAACCTCGAGGTGGCCCGGTTGGTCGCCGAACCGCCGACCGGTCAGGGAGTGGCAGCGCTCAAGTTGCTCAACCAGTCGACGAAGAAGGAGCACACGCTCACCCTGTGCTTCACGCAGGCCGCTCCCATCCAGTGGTGCGGACTTTGGTTCTACGACTGACCTCGCCTTCGGGAACCCACTGACACCCCACCGGTAGTGTCCGCCACATGGCATCTGCCCGGTTCCTCCACGCCGCCGACCTCCACCTCGGCGCACCTCTGCAGTCCCTCGGTGGGCTGCTCAGCCCCGCCGCGCACGACCGCATCGTCAGCCTGTCTCGCACATCGTTCGGCCGGCTCGTCGAGGTGGCGCTGCGCGAGCGGGTCGAGTTCGTCGTGTTCGCCGGAGACGTCTTCGATTCGTCCGAGCGCGATCCCAGCGCACAGCGGCGGGTCATCCTCGGGCTGCGCAAACTGACCGAGGCCGGCATCCGCGTCTTCATTGCGCACGGCAACCACGACCCTTTGCTCGCGCAGTGGAAGGGCCGATCCGAGTTGCCGTCCGGTGTCGAGGTCTTCCCGGTCGGTGAGGTGGCGTCGCATCGGGTGGGTCTCAGCAACGGTGTGGAGGTGCAGGTGGCCGGTGTCAGTTATGGGGCCACCGCCGAGTCGAACAATCTCGTTCCGCTGTTTTCGGGCCTGTCCGGCGGCCCCGTCGTCGGTGTGCTCCACACCAACGTCGGTGGCATCGGGGCACACGGCAACTATGCCCCGTGCAGCGCCGCCGATCTGATGGCGGCTCCCGTCAATTACTGGGCGCTCGGCCACATTCACGATCGTCAGGTGCATGCCACACCGAAGGGGTTTTGGGCCTATCCGGGCAACCTGCAGGGTCGCTCCACCAAGGCCACCGAGTGTGGGCCAAAGGGTGTGCTCGTGGTCGACATCGACGGCGGTGGCGGCCTTGCCGAGCCACAGTTCCATGAGTGCGATGTCGTCCGGTTCCTCCGCCTTGATGTCGATATGTCCAGCGCGGAAGATGAGCAGCAGGCACGAGATCTCGTCATGCGGGCCGTCGAGCAGGAGGCTGATGCACAGCCCAATCATGCGCTCTTGCTGCGGGTCGAACTCGTGGGTGCCAGTTCTGCCGCAGCGACGATCCTCAAGGGGTTCGACAGCCTCAGGAACGACGTCGTGCACGAGGCCGAGCAGGTGCTCGGTGATGGCGCCATCATCAAGATGCGTAACTCGTGTCGGCCGGCTCTCGATGCCGTCGCCGAGCGACAGCGAGAGACCTTGCTGGGGAGCGTGCTGAACCGCCTGGACAGCGACGACCGCGAGGAGCTCACCCCCGAGGTTCGTGTCCAAGTCGAAGCCCTGCTCGTCGAGCGACTGGCGGTGGGGTCGTGAAGCAGCTTCGCCTCACCGGCGTGAGCAATGTCGACTTCGGTCGGCACCGGGGCTTTTCCTGTCTGGGCCTCGACCATGCCTTCGTGGTGGTCTACGGAGCCAACGAATCCGGCAAGTCCACGCTCGCCGAGTTCCTCACGTGGTCCATCGGCGGCCCATTTCGTACCTATGCCAACGGAAGCGAGCGGTTCCGCATCGACGGAGTCGAACGGGTTGGCGGTCGTGTCGAGGCGACGCTGGGTGGAGAACGGCTCGATCTTGAGGCGCGTTTCAAGCTCAGGTTGCGCGACAAGCCCAACGATCTGCGCTCTGGAACCATCGCCGCACGTTCACTCGACAGTGCCGACGCGTTCGGCTCATTGTTCAGCGGGCTCACGCCCGAGGATTACGTGCTCATCTATCGGATCTACGGCGTCGACCTCAGCTCCTCGGGTACCGAGAACGACTTCTCGGCGCTGTTCTCCAAGTTCGCGAGCGGTGGATCCACCTCCACACTCGAGCCGCGCGCCCAGGTGGATTGGCTCATCGGCAAGGAGAGGGAACTCGAGGTGTTGCGCAAGAGCCGCAACCAGGAACTGAAGGCGCTTGTGGCGCGCATCCGAGACGCCGAGAAGAGGCCCGAGCAGGTGGTGGCAGAGCAGCAGCGCATCGCGGTGCTGGCAGGTCGCGTCTCCGAGATCGGGAAGCAGCTTGCCGCAATGCAGGCCGAGCAGGCGCTGATTGCGCGCGTGATCGCTGGGGTCGGCGCGTTACGGCGCCAGCACGAAGCACGGGCCTCGCTGAGCGCGCTGGCGGAGGTTCCACCGGCATGGGCGGCAGTGCTGCCGTCGGTTGCGGACATCAAGCGCCTGCGAGACGAATTCGAGGACGTGGAAGAGAAGCAGCGAGCAGCGAGCGCGGCTGCTGGCGCTGCCATCGCGCGCACGGGCCTGCGTGCGGCCGATCTTGAGGGCAAGCGACTGTCCGCGGCCGAGCGTTCCCAGATGCAGGCTGCTGCTGCGGCGGTGCACGTTGCAGTCACGGCCCAGTCGGCTGTCGAGACACACCTGCAGCAACTCGTGCTGGAACATCGACGTGTCGAGTCCGAGGCGAATTCAGCTGCGGGGTCGGTCGGCTTGTCACGGGAGCAGGCAGAGGCGCTCGCCAATCAATCGGGTCTCCTCGATGGTGTGACCAACGAAGGGCTGCAGTGGGCCAACGCCGCGCAAGCCGTCGCTCGCGCCCGTGCAGAAGCAGCCGATGCCGAAGCGGCACTGCAGACCGTACGCGAGAACGTCCCCGCCCCTTCCCCGCCGTCTCCCCCTGTTCCCGCTCCGAAGTGGGGGCTCAACCCGTTCGTGGTGGCCGCAGTGGTTGCGGTAGTTGGCATGCTGGGGCTCGTGTCGCCCTGGGCCTCGCTCGGGTCCGGCCTCGTTGCCGCTGTCGTGTTTGCAGTGGTGCGCAGCAACCGCAAGCCGGTGCTGCCGCAACAGGCGCCGGTTACGGTGCCCTCCGCCGGGGCACCACCCGAGGTTGCCGCTCTAGCCGCCCGCATGGGTGTGCTGGCGAGCGCCCGGAGCAACGAGGGCGATCGAGCACGTCGCGTCAGTGAGGTTCTTGCGGTGTACGGGGTGGTGCCGCCGACACCCGAGGATGCCCCCGCAGTCATCGCAGCGTTGAAGAACCTGGCGGGTTTGGTGGACGCTGCTCGGCGCCTCTCGCTCAACCTGAACGACGCGCGGGGTGGTACCGAACGTGCAGCGGGCGAACTGCAGCGTTGTCGCGAGACGTTCGCCACCATGCTGCGCGAGCGGGGCGCAGAGGGTGTGGTGTCGGTTGACTCGTTCCCTGAGTGGCTGGTGGAGTACGAGAACGCCCTGAATGCCAGCGAGTTGTTGCAGCAACTCGTTCGTCGGCAATCGGAGCGTGCAGCGCAGCTTCAGCCACTCCTCGCACCGATCGCCGATGAGGTGAGTGGCATGTCGTGGGGTGCGTTGCTCGAGCGCTTCACGTCATTCGTCGAGCTGAGTGCCCGGCACAACAAGGCCGAGCAGGAAGTACGTGAAGCAGGGATCGCTGTCACGGGTGCCGGCATGACCGATGGGCCGGTGCGAGCACTGCTGGAACGCTTCCCCATGGGCGATGGCCTCTCGGCTCAGCAGCGTGAACTGTCCGGTCGGGTTCAGGTGATGGAGGACGAGCGCATTGCCGCGACGGAGGAGCGGACGCGGCTCACCGTGGAGTTGGAGGCAAGGCTGCAGACCGAGGTGCTCCCCGAACTGCTCCTCCAGCGGGGCGAGCTCGAGGAAGCGCAAGCCGAGTCCGAGCAGGACCTTGTTGTCGCGCGACTTGCGCGTGAACTGTTGGGTACCGCCATCGACGACTTCGAGAAGCAGAACCAGGATCCCGTCATCCAGCACGCGCAGCGGCTTGTCGAGCAGGTGGTGCCGTCGTGGGGCACGCTCATGATGACGTACCCGGCGGGCGGCAAGCCCACGATCACAAGAGACAGCACCAGCGGGCGGTTGTTGAGCGATCGTCTCTCCGACGGGGCGCGTGCCCTGCTGCACCTCGGCATCCGGTTGGCCTTTGCCGAGCGCGACTCCGAACGCCGGGGGCTGGCCCTACCTCTCATCTGCGACGACCCGTTTGCGCACTTCGACGACGACCGCACCCGCGGGGCGCTCGAACTGCTGAGGGATACCTCGAAGCGCCATCAGGTCATCCTTTTCACCTGTGAGACCGGTACGCGAACCCTTGCGGCAGATCTCGGCGCACACGTCATCAACCTCTGACGTCTAGCCCCGGCGATTGATGTGCTCGGGATGAAGAACCGTCTCCACCGGGGCATCGAGGTGTCCCGCCTACCGAACGGACGTGGCTCCACCCTGCGCGTCAACCCCTCAGCGGAGTGGGCCGTTCGAAGACGCCCCGAGCCGCGCAACCTTGTCGGCCAGCGGCAACGTGTGGCGCTGCTTCTACGCTGTGAGCATGCGCTTTCGATCGGTGTTTGTTGCGGTTGGTTTGGCTGGGGCTGGGCTCGCATTGGTCCCGTCGGTCCCGTCGGTTTCGGCGTCGGCCGGCACGGGGCCGCGTCCGCCGGCCGGGGCTAACCTCGTGATCAACACAGCTCAGTTGAAGTCGAGCATTTCGTTCCGAAAGAGTTCGTTCAGCACCAAGAGCTGTTCATATGTAGAGGGCTCGATCACCGGAACGGGCAAGCGGGCGCTCATGCGTTTCGATGTCTCTGCCGCAAATCGCGGCACGGCAGCGATGGAGCTGGGTAGCCCGGTTGGGTCCAGTTTGTTCCAGTGGGGTTCGTGTCATGCCCACTATCACTTCTCTGGGTACGCGGTGTACGAGTTGTTCCGTAGCGACCCGCGTGTATCGCAGTCTGCGCCGCTTGTTGTCGGGCGTAAGCAGGCGTTCTGTCTTGAGGACTACAACGTGGATCCAGGTGCAACGGTGACGCCGGGGCCGGCGGTGTACACGTGCTCAAACCAGGGCATCAGCGTGGGCTGGGCAGATACCTACGGCAGCTATCTCGACGGACAGTGGCTCGACGTAACCGGTGTGGTGCCGGGCAGCTACTGGTTGCGCGTCATCGTCAACCCGTACAACGTGCCGGGCACGGTGTATTACGCGCCGTCGTCCGCAGCAGCGCTGGCGATCCCCGAGTTGGACTACACGGACAACACGGCGGTTATCGCTGTCACCATTCCACGCATCAGATAACTGCGTAGCCAGAGAGCCCGAAAGGGCGTCAGCGCTACACAGTTCGCCGGGCCTCAGTGCTCTAGGAGGCGGGCGATGGCGGCCACGTGACGGTGGTCCGTGCCGCAGCATCCGCCCACCACCTTCAGACCGGGCATGACCGTGCGCAGCACCGCGTACCGGGCGGCGAGATCGTCGGGGTCTCCGTCGTCCAACTCGGTCATCACGTCGAGTTCAGCGTGGCTCAGTTGCGACGCGTTGGCCCGGAGACCACCAATCCGCGCTGTCCACGCCGAATCGCGCACCGGCACGTTGTCGAAGTGCGCCGGGTGAGCGCAGTTGATCATGTAGTGCTCCGGGTAGGCACCGGTGGCAGCGTCGACTGCGGCGATGGCTTCGTCGAGTCCCATCGACGACGGCAGCCGGCCATCGGTTTCGAGCGTGAACGAGATCACCACCGGGAGCCCGGCTGCCTTTGCGGCCTCAGTAACGCCGATGGCCTCGTCGACGTAGCCGAGGGTGAGTGCGGAAACGAGCTCGGCCCCAGCTGACGCCATCCGGTCGATCTGGAACGAGTGGTAGGAGGCCGCCTCAGCGGCGCTCATGGTGGCGTCGATGCGGTACCCGTCACCGCGGGGTCCAACAACACCGCCGAGGATGCACGGGCCGCTGCCCGACCAGCCGGCCTTGACGCTTGCGATCAGTTCGATCGACAGGTCGATATGGCGGGCGAGTTCGTTCCGGTCGTGGCCCAGGGTGGCGGCCCAGTCCGGATTCGCCCGCCAGGTGGGAGCGTCGAGTTCGAGACCCATCCCGTGTCGGGTGGCGATGTCGACAAAGCCGCGGTAGTAGTCGAGCAGCAACTGTCGGCCCGGTTCGTTGGCCACCAGTGGATAGGCAGCAAAGCCCGGCAGGTCGATGTTGTTCTGGAACAGCAGCCACGTTTCGAGACCGCCGTCGGTGATGACGGTGGTGTCGGCGGCGAAGACGTACGGGCGGTTAGGTGCCATGTCTCCAGCCAAACACATCGCCGACCGTTGTGACGCCCGGGCGGCTCCGGGTTCGGCCGCCGGGCACACGATGCTCGGAGGCACCCGCAAGCTTGGACCACCATCGGTGTCCAGTACAGTCCCGGCCATGAAGGCACTCGTTGTTGGGGTTCTCGCGCTTTTTGCGTTCTCGGCTTGTTCGGACAACCGGAGCGACGCGAAGGTTGACTTCGAGGTCGTTGTGGACCTCACTTCCCGCCAGACCGACGCACGACGCTTCGATCGCGACGGCCAAGCGACGACGGGTGCTCTCGTCCTCGACGGCAAGGGGCGCGGCGCCGGTGGCGACGTGGGCGTGGTGGTTTGGGGGCTCTTCAACTATCGCAACGCCGCGGGTACGTTCGCACTCTCCGGTGAGTTCGACTTCGGCGATGGCAACACGCTCTACGCCTATGCCAACGCCGGGCGGACGACGGTCTCGGATGCCGGGGCTCATCTGGAGGCCACCCTGACCATCGTTGGCGGCACCGGGAAATTCGAAGGTCGCCGAGGCGAGGTCACCTATTCCGCAGACCGCGCCGTCACCGTCGGTTCGCCGCTCGTGGCAACCTTCCGCGGCCGGTTCGACGCTGACTGACGATGCTGACTGAAGGCGTCGGTTGACGATGTCTCGCCCCGTCGTGCCTCGCCCTGATGCCGGGGCCAGTCAGTTGATGTGGTGAACCACGGCGGTTCGGCGAACTGTGGCGTCACAGTGCCGTTATCGGCATCCTGGCGACACAGTTCGCGCTGTCTACGGGAGTGGTGGACGCTGGCTGAGTACGTATTCCACACGTGACAGATCGCGGGCCCAGTGTTCGGTGTCCGTGCATACCGAACGGATCGCCATGAGGCAATCGGTGAAATCTCGATCGAGATGCCGCCAATGCAGCGGCTCGTGGTGTGCAACCCGATTTCGAAGTTCGTGGAGGCGCCCTATTCGTTGGAAGAATCGGGTGGGGTCTTTGCTCTCGAGGTTCGGAAACGCCTTGTGTCCGATTGCAGGCCACAACGTCGTGCGATACCGCTTCGTGAGCAGGAAGCGCCAGAACCCGAAGTTGAGCTCGGAGACGACGGCACTGGGCGTTATCGGCTTGCCTGCCCGGACGAGTCGCAGCTTGGCCTTCTCGATGTCGCTCATCGCCTGGGGAAGGAGAAGACCGTGACCGTTGTCGAACCAGTGGCCCGGTACGCCCTTCTCTGAGCACCAAGAAGTGAGCTTGTCGTGAAGGGCGTTCCTGACCGTGATCTCGACGTGACCGAGAAGCTCGAACATCGCACCGGACACGGAGCAGTTCCACTCGTAGAGCCTGAGCGCCGAGGGAAGGTGATTGCTGGTTGCCTGTAGGTAGCTCGCCAATCGATCTCTGCCCAGCCGGTCGCGAAGTGTTTCATTGTTGACTGTTGACACGTTCTTGTCCCTCGGTAGGATTTCGAACGAAGACCCCGGAACCGTCCCTGCCTAGGCAAACGGCCGGGGTTTTGCCTTTTCCCGCACCATGATCTGCGGGCGTCAGCGCGTGCGTTTCGTTGTGTTCCTTCTTCATGCAGCGCACCGTACGGACAGGGTGCGCGAGGGTTCTCCGACGACGTTGTCAGCGGGGGCGGTAGATGTCGGCGCGATGGTCGATGCGCAGCACCATCACGGTTCGGTGCTCTTTGTCGAGTTCGTACACGATGCGGTAGGAACCCCGGCGTGCGACGTACAGGCCGGCGAGTTCCTTGCGCAGCGGCTTGCCCACGCGGGTCGGGTCGTCGCACAGGGGACCGAGCATGAACTCGACGACGGCCGCAGCGATCTTGTGCGGCAGGCGTGCGAGGACTCGTTCGGCACCTGCATGGACGGCGAGCGTCCAGGTGCGCTGGCTCATGGGTTCAGGTACTTGGCTCGCAAGGCGTCGCCGCTCACGGACTTTCCTGCAGCGATGTCACGACGTGCCTTGTTGATATCCCGCAGGGCGTTCGGGTCCGAGAGCAGGTCGAGGGTCTCCTCGAACGAGACGAACTCGTCGTAGCTCAGGATCACGGCCACAGGCTTGCCCTTACGGGTGACGGTGATCTGCTCGTTGTGTTCCTCCACCCGGTCGATGACCTCGGAGAACTTCGCCTTGACCTCTGCGAGCGGAAGTATGTCAGACATGACCATAAATATAGTCATCGTGTCGGAACCTCGTTCGTGGTGTTAGCGGGCCGCAGCGAGGGCGGCGAGATCGCTCACGCACGTGAGCGATGACCGGGCGAGTCAGACGATGTCGGTGAGCCGTGATCGTTCGGACCGGGTCACAGCGCCACAGCGTCCGCAAGTGCGGTGGCTGCAACATCCTGCTTGAGGAGGGAAGCCGGGGTGACGTCCACCTCGAACTTGAGTAGTGCTTCGAGGGCCTCGGTGAGTCCGATGAGCGGCAGGAGCCCATTGCCGACGTCGATGTCTACGAGCAGGTCGATGTCACTGCGCTCTGTTGCGTCCCCTCGGGGACGTGCGGATCTGGAGCATGGCCATGCTTTCGACCTAGTTGCATGTACAGCACATGCACTGGCGTAGGGCTGGCGCAAAGTGCGCCAGGGTTGAGCGAACGTCGACGGCGGTACACCCGACCTGACTGGTACGATAAGTGGCTCTTCGCGTTTCAGGGTTGGATCGTGGGTAGAAGGGTCCAGTCGGGCTTGCCGGCGTAGAGCAGGCAGCGGACTCGGTGGTGTCGGAAGTTCACGAGCCCGAACGCGACCCGCTTGATCCGTTTCGCGACGTTGTTCACGGCCTCGGTCGGGCCGTTGCTGACGTGCGAGCGATGCCACGCGACGATCTGGGCAGCCCATCGGGTGATGGTGCGCCCGAGCCGACGGACCTCGAACGGCATCTCCGGGTCGGTGAAATCACGTCCGATCTCGGTCACCCACTCGGCGGCGAGCGCGTGGTCGGTGTGGTCGTAGATCTGGCGCACGACTTCTTTCGCGTTCCACGCGAACCACACCTCGCGGTGCGGGTCCCCGGCGCGTAGCAGGCCCATCAGCCGGTTGTGCTGGTCGTCGGATAGCCGTTCACGGGCGATCGACAACCGCCGGCGTGCGCGCCACAACGGATCATCACGACGACCGCGATGGCCGACGGTCTCGTTCTGCACGCGACGCCGGCACTCATCGAGGGCGGTGTTGGCGAGCTTGACGACATGGAACGGGTCAGCGACCTGGACGGCGTCGGGCAACATCGTGTCGAGCACCGCCCGATACGACGCCGACAGATCGAGCGTCGCCCACTCGATCCCCGCCAGCCAGTTCGGGTCACGGGTGGCCAGCCACCGGCACGGCTCCACCGCAGAGCGCCTAGGCACGACATCGAGGAGTTGCCCGCGGCGCACGTCGACGATCTGGGTTGACCACAACTGGGTCCGGAACCGCCCGACACGCGCGAACAACGTCTCGTCCAACCCGAGCGCGTTCACCGCGCCGATCCGGTCCGGGTGATCAATCAACTGCTCACCGACGGCCACGACAGCATCCATCACCGCATGCCACCCGCACCCCAGATCCCGGGCGACATCAGACACCGCTCGACCGTTTCGGCCGACCTGGACCGTCGCCCACCGGGCCGCCCGTGTCGTCAACGCGCAGCGGGCCGTGCCGAGCTCACGGTTCTCATCACACCAGGACCGGCCACACGCCGTGCAACGCCGTCGTTGCTTACGCCACACGAGCCGCGTCGGGCGACCGAACACCGGCAGATCAACCAGCACGACCTCGCGAACGCCGTGGCGGTGCACGACCCCGCCACACGAACATTCAGCCCGGTCGACAGCACTGGCGATCGTGATCCGCAACCACAACGGCCACTCACCAACACCGATCACGGTGACGTCGGGCAGGCCGACCAACAGCGCGCACATGCGCGTAGCATCAGTTTCCAAGCAGGGGCTCCCAGGATCGAGCGACGTAGAACACCGCCAGATTCACAGAGCCCCTGCGCCGCGCCCGGGATCACCCCAACCCGACCACCCAACCCTCAAACGCGAAGCGCCGCGTTAGTCGTAGCTCGGGCAGTACCCCTCGTCGCTGTGCTGAGCCCGCGTGTGCCCACAGCTCTCGCATTCCTCGCTCGCCTCGTCGAGGTCTGCATCGATGCCGGCGATAGCCCGACGAGCGCGCCGCTCGGCCTTCTTCTTGCCGCTCCGGTACCAGAGGTACGCGCCGAGAACTCCCATCGCTACTTCGTCTCCAGCGCGTTGGTGCCCGTTTGGCCATCATTATCGATGGCCCACGGGTCTGCTGCGAGTTCCAGCAGGGCTTCGGCATGTGCCTTCAGCTCCGGCGGTGCAACACGGCAGAGTTGGATCACCATCCAGAGCGTGAGGTAACGCTCGGGGATCTCGTAGATCGGCTCCGTGATCACCTCGTCTCCCTCCTCGCGCAACGGGCGAGTGAGGCCCCGAACGTACTCGGGAAGCACGAAGCACGACTGTCGATCCTCGGGCGTTCCGGGCCGCCAGGTGGTGACGCGGTAGGCGACAGGCGTCGGCTCCCCCGTGCTGTCGAGGCCGGAAATGACGTATCGCTTGGGTGGATTGCGAAGCATGCCCCCCTAACGCGCGACAGGGCTCAAACCGTGAGGTCTGCGCCGGCCGCCAGCGAGCGCGGCCTCACTCCTCCCCGTCGGGTGTTGCCGAGTTCGAGGTGTTGTTCATCTCGGCGGCAATCTCCGCGGTGACCAGCTCGAACAATGGCTCGTCGTGTGCGCTGGGCGACGGGCAGATCGGCTCGGGCAGCCACTCAACATCACGAGGGCATGGACGGCGGAGAGCCAGCAATTCCTTCGAGAGGAGCACGTTCGAAGCCAGAATCGCTTGCTGTACGAGCCAACAACCTCCGGCCATATGGCCGGCGGAGGAGGGCGACGTAGGCATTCATCCCAAGGGTTCGATCTGAGGTATCGAAGTTCACCAGTTCCCAACCCTCCGACCCGAGCTGGTTCAGGTCAGCGATCAGGCCCTCTAGGTTCAGCGTCGTGCGCTTGATTGAGTGATATTGCCACAAGGTGACCCAGATCGGTTCCGGCTCGGGAAGCGGAGCGGGTTCGGGCATCGCCTCGAGACCCGTGCGGCTGGTCCACAGGGGTGCATCACCCACGCTGACCTCTCGCCCTTCCTCGGGGAGGGTGCTCCCGAAAAATCTTGCGAGCGCCAGCGCAGACGCGTGGCTCGTCCAGAACTCAATGGGCTCAGTTGGGCCGAGAAGTTGAGCAGCAATTGCAAAGCTGTTGCCGACACACCGAATCCGCAAGCCTACGAATGCGTCGGTTGACGACACAGAGCGTGTCGTCCTTTCCGTCTCGAGATGCAGCGCGTAATTGGCCAACCAGATGTTGCCGGTCGGAGTGGTCGGATCCTGATTGGACGTGGTCATGGTCTCCTTCAGCGCGCTGGACCGACGGCACGCACGGCGGCGAGTAGCGAGCGGCGGGTTGTCTGTGTGAACGAGAGGGTCTGCACTTGCGTCACGGCCTCACTCCTCGCCATCGTTCGTCGCCGAGTTGGAGGTGGTGTTCATCTCGGAAGCCGATTGCGTGGTGACCAGCTCGAACAGTGGCTCGTCGTGTGCGCTGGGCGACGGACAGATTGGCTCGGGCAGTCGCTCGGCGATCTGTTCGAGGACGTTGATGAAACGACGGAACGATTTGGCCGAGATCGGCGCAAACGTCACGGTGTCGTGGTCCTGGAAGCGGGCCCAGTCACGCGGCACGGGCAGGCCAACGTCCTCAATCGCTCGACCAAAGCCCCGCAACTGCGGCTCCTGGCGCATTACTCGAACGTAGGTGTCCTCCAGCACTTCGGTGAGCGTGAGGATCGGATCAGCGGCCGGCTGTGCCTCGGCATTGGGCACTGACACTGCCGGCACCTTCTTGGCTGCACGCTTGCGGGGCTTGCGCTCCGGGCCGTCGCCGGGCTGGTTCTCCGGGGTGGTGTCGGCAGGGCTCATGGTGTCTCCTTCTGGACTGGCGGGACTAAGGATGAACGCGCGTTCAGCGCACAAATGTGACATCGGGCTGTGAGGTGCCCGAGGAGGCATCTTGAGAATTGCGGCAGGACTTCGGTCGCGTGGGACAACGCCCAAGAGGGGCCCTGCTACTCCGTGCGGCTTTGGATATAGGCGGAGATCATGATGACGATCGCGGCGTAGATCATCCCGCCGATCACCGTTCCGAGACCGATGAAGCGGGTCTCGGTTGGGTCGAGGGTTCGCCCAGCCGTACCTATTAGGACGAGGCCGACAGCGATCCCGCCGAGCCCGATGATCCAGCCGACGACCTCGACGATGGTCGCCGCGACGTGGGCCCGGCTGGCAGCTGGACTTGGCGGACGCTTGTCTGGAATGGAGTGGATGTCTGTCATGAGTTTCTCCCTCGGAGAGGATTGCCGGTTTAGGAAGTTCGGAATCGACTATTTGTGGCGCATACCACCGGGCTTACGCCGCGGTGGCGAACGCCAACTCGTCGTAACGCTGTGACGTGACCTGCAGGATCTCGTTGCGGTCCAACTCGATCGCCTCGTTCACCACCCACGAACGCCGGCCGTTGTGGAACAACTCCACCCCACCGCCGTGACGCCGCGCGTTCCACTCCTTGCTGGTGAACACACGCAGCACGACACGGTTGCCAACGCACCCGAGCACGAGTGCCGGGCGCACCTTGTCCTCGTCACGCTCCTGGTACGGCACGCGCGCCTGCACCACGGTGCCGGGGGTGAGTGCACGCCGGGACACCGGCCGCACGCCGTTCAGCTGCTCCACCAGTCGCTGCGCACCCTCGTTCTCGTACTGGTGCCGCTGCTGACGCCCGAGGTCACGGGCACGCTTGTTGTTCTTCATCTGTCCGTGCATGGGATCCCCCTGTGGAATCGACCCCGGAGCCGGCCATCGGCCCGGGTGGAACTGTCCTGACGAAGAAGATGAAACCACAGGGGTGTCACTGGGTATTCCGATCAATGCGTGCATCCCGGACAGGAACAGAACTCCCCTGCTCAGGCACGGTCTAGCACCGATGACACGGCCCATTTGGAAACTATGACATCCGCGCGCCTAGGTTCGCGGACCGACAAGCGCCGTGAAGCACCCAAATAAGGACACCAGAGGAGCCGACGTGTCATCCTCCGATTTACTCGAACGTTTTCAGGCGCGCATTGTCGGTGGCTTGCCCACAAACCGAGTGCTCCGTGCCGCCTGGGCCGAGGAAGTTGCCGCCCACTACTTGGGAAATTGCCAGTTCTCCGAGCCGTGGACCTATTTCGACTTCGACTGGGCGGGCCGGAAGGTCTCCGTGAAACATTCGGTGGGCAGCGCAGCCCGATTCGCCGTGGCCCGAT
>WLJO01000051.1 GCA_009701715.1 Actinomycetota bacterium | reverse complement strand
TCGATGGCCGCAGCCCGGCTCGGCTATGTCGTCGCGCCCACGTGGGTGGTGAGCGAACTCGAGAAGGTCATCCTCCCGTACCACCTCGACACCGCCAAGCAGATCGCCGGTCGCCTCGCGGTCGGGTACGTCGACGACATGAACGCGCGCGTGCAGCACATCGTGTCCGAACGCGAGCGCATCGCCGCCGCCATGGCACAGATGCCCGTGCAGCAGTGGCGCAGCGGTGCGAACTTCATCCTGTTCCGTCCGCTCAACACGAGCGGCCGCGCCGTGTGGCAGGGTCTGCTGGACCGCAGTGTGCTCATCCGGGACTGCTCGGGCTGGCCGCGCCTCGCGGACTGCGTGCGCGTCACCGTCGGCACGAAGGAAGAGAACGATGTGTTCCTCAACGCACTTCAGGAGGTGCTGGTGTCATGAGCCGTGTCGCAACGCGTGAGCGCTCTACGAAAGAGACCTCGATCAAGATCTCGATCGACCTCGACGGCACCGGGAAGACGTCAGTCTCCACCGGCCTGCCCTTCTACGACCACATGCTCGAGCAGATCGGCCGTCACGGCGGCTTCGACCTGAGCATCGAGGCAACCGGGGACCTGCACATCGACAGCCACCACACGGTGGAGGATGTTGCCATTGCCCTCGGTGAGGCGTTCCGGGAGGCACTCGGCGACAAGGCCGGTGTGCGCCGGTTCGCGAGCGGCCGCTTTCCGCTCGACGAGGCACTCGTGGACATCGCGTTGGATCTCTCCGGCCGCCCGTTCGTCGTGTGGGAGGTTGACATGCCCGAGGTGCTGCCGCTCGGCAACCCGCCGTTCGACCCGCAGCTCGCCGAGCACGCAATCACCAGTTTCGCCACCGCGGCGGCCATCACGCTGCACGTGTCGCTCGTGCGCGGCCGCAACGTGCACCACATCATCGAGGCCGCCTTCAAGGGCCTCGCCCGCAGCCTCCGCGATGCAGTGCGCGTGGAGGGCGCTGGGGTGCCGTCCACCAAGGGCGTCCTGTGAGCGCCTCTGGCAAGCCGCTCATCGCCGTACTGGACTACGGCATCGGCAACCTGCGCTCTGCGGAGAAGGCACTGCAGCACGTCGGTGCAGACGCTCGCCTCACTGCCGATGCGGGCCTCGTGCGCGACGCCGATGCTGTGGTGCTCCCCGGTGTCGGTGCGTTCGGCGCATGCATGGATGCGTTCCGAGCCGCAGGGCTCGAGACCGTCACGCGCGACGCCGTTGCGTCGGGCCGGCCGTTCCTCGGCATCTGCGTGGGCATGCAGATGCTCTTCTCGCGGAGCGAGGAGGACCCGCACGCCGTTGGGCTCGGCATCATCCCCGGCACGGTGCGCTGGATCCCCCCGGGGGTGAAGCGCCCGCAGATGCAGTGGAACCGACTCGCCCTGC
Source organism: Actinomycetota bacterium (assembly GCA_009701715.1). Classification (GTDB taxonomy): domain Bacteria; phylum Actinomycetota; class Acidimicrobiia; order Acidimicrobiales; family Ilumatobacteraceae; genus WLJO01. The sequence goes on along the minus strand of WLJO01000051.1, from coordinate 16,583 downwards.
GTCTTGCTGCAGACCCCATCTTCACCGGCCTCCCGGCAGAGGACACGTGGATGTACTTCGTGCACTCCCTGCACGGCGTTCCCGACGACCCGTCGGTAGTTGCGGCCACCACGGAGTACGGCGCGGCGCTCAACGTGGTGTTCCGCTCGGGCAACGTCGTCGCCACCCAGTTCCACCCCGAGAAGTCTGCGCACGACGGCCTGCGCCTGCTCGAGAACTTCACCCGCATCGCCGCAGGAGCACTTGCCTGATGGACCTGTTCCCCGCCATCGACCTGCGCGGCGGCCGCGCCGTTCGCCTGCTGCAGGGCGACTACGCCCAGGAGACCGTGTACGGCGACGACCCGGTAGCGCTCGCCGAGTCCTTCGCTGCGGCCGGCGCGAGGTGGATCCACGTGGTGGACCTCGACGCCGCACGGACCGGCGACCCCGTCAACCGCCCGGTGGTGGCCGCTGTGGCGGCCGCGGTTCGCGGCCGGGCCAAGGTGCAGACCGGCGGCGGCGTGCGTTCCGTCGCCGATGCCGAGGCGCTCGCTGCGGCAGGAGTTGCGCGTGTGGTGATGGGATCTGCCGCGGTGAAGGACCGCACGCTCGTGGCGTCGGTATTCCGCATCGTGCCGGTTGCCGTCGGACTGGACCACCGGGACGGTGATGTGGCCCTTCATGGGTGGACGCAGGGGAGCGGTCTGAACGTGATGGACCTGCTCGACTGCTACCCGGATGCCGAGGCGTTCATCATCACCAACATCGCCCGGGACGGCATGCTCACCGGGCCCGACATCGAGGGTCTCGCTGCGGCCGCTGTGGCCTCCCCCATCCCCGTTATCGCGAGCGGTGGTGTGTCATCGCTCGACGACCTGAGAATGCTCAACCGGGTGTCCGGGCTCGCGGGTGTTATCACCGGCAAGGCCATCTACGAGCATCGCTTCACCGTCGGTGAGGCGCTCGAGACACTGGCAGAGCCGTCGTGAAGGTGGCACGCGTCATCCCGTGCCTCGATGTCGCCGAGGGCCGCGTGGTGAAAGGGATCAACTTCGTCGGCCTGCGTGATGCCGGTGACCCGGTGGAACTTGCCGCTCGCTACGACGCCGAGGGTGCCGACGAGTTGGTGTTCCTCGACATCACCGCGTCGAGCGACAACCGCCAGACGATGGTGGACGTGGTTGCGCGTACTGCGGACCAGGTGTTCATCCCCTTCACGGTCGGCGGCGGTATCCGCAGCGTGGAGGATGCCCGGCGCATGCTCCGTGCGGGGGCGGACAAGGTGAGCGTGAACACCTCGGCGGTGCAGCGACCGGACGTGATCACCGAGATCGCGGCGGAGTTCGGGTCGCAGTGCGTGGTCTGTGCCATCGATGCGCGCTCCCGCCCGTCGGGCGGCTGGGAGGTGTTCCTCCACGGTGGTCGGACACCCACGGGTATCGATGCAGTGGAGTGGGCGGTGCGCGCGGCCGGGCACGGCGCCGGCGAGATCCTGCTCACCTCGATGGACCGCGACGGCACCAAGGACGGATTCGACCTACCGCTCACGAGAGCGATCTGCGATGCAGTGGACGTACCGGTGATCGCGAGCGGTGGTGTGGGCAACCTGCAGCACCTCGTGGACGGTGTGACGATCGCCGGTGCCGACGCAGTGCTCGCAGCATCGATCTTCCACTTCGGCGAGTACACGATCGCCGAGGTCAAGGAAGCGATGACCCGCGCGGGGATAACCGTCAGACCAGCGCGCTGACGAAGTCCTTCGTCAGTTCGGTCACCGTGCTGCTGTGCCCGGCGAGGAAGTGATCGGCCATCGGCACCGTGACCATCGTGGTGTTCACCCAGGTGGAGGAGTGCCCCGCAGCGGTGGACGGTGGGGAGTACTGGTCGTGCTCGGGGACGAGCAGGTGCTTGGCGCGACTGTCTGTGGCCGAGGCGGGCGTGCCTCCCATGACCCCGAGTGGTGGGGCTACTGCGAGCCATGCGGTAACCGACGCGTGGTCCACATCGAGCGCCACCATCGAGCCGAACGAATAGCCCGCGAGCACGAGCGGTCCGGTGCCGAACTGGGCGCGGGCGGCCTCGAGCGCCGAAAGCACATCGAGGCGTTCGTCGGTGCCGCCCCCGTGGGTGCCCTCGCTGGCGCCAACGCCGCGGAAGTCGAAGCGCACCGTTGCCAACCCTGCGTCGTGCAGTGCCCTGGCAATGGCTGTCACCACGGGGTTGAGGCGGTTGCCTCCGTACAGCGGGTGCGGGTGACACACCACGGCCGCGCCCCTGCAGCGTTCCGGCACGGCGAGGTCTCCGTGCAGGGCGAGGCCGTCGGAGGTGTGGAGCGTCAGCGTGGAGAACTGCATCGCCGCACGGTACCGTCAATCGTCATGGCTGGCCCGACCGTTGCAGGACCGTCTGGGGGCAGTGACCAGAAGCTACCCATCAAGATGATGAGCGATCGGTTGCTCGTGCACATCCCCGAAAAAGAGGGTGAGCGCCGCTCCACTGGTGGCATCCTCATCCCGGCAACGGCGCAGATCTCCAAGCGACTCACGTGGGCCGAGGTGGTTGCCATCGGTCAGAACGTGCGCTCGGCCGAGGTGGGCGATCGCGTCCTGTTCTCCCCGGAGGACCGCTACGAGGTTGAGGTTGGCGGCCTTGACTACATCATGCTGCGCGAACGGGATATCCACGCCGTGGCCGCCAGCCGAATCGAAGCCTCCACCGGGCTCTACATCTGATCTGATCGCATTATGAGCCCGCTTCGTCTACGCCCGTCACGCGAGGAGTTCCGCTCGTTGGCGGCACAGCACACAGTGGTTCCCGTCTGGGTCGAACTGCTTGCGGACCTCGAGACCCCCGTTGCGGCCTACGTGAAGCTCGTCGGTGACGAGCCCGGGTTCCTCCTCGAGTCCGTTGAGCACGGCGAGCGGTGGAGCCGCTTCTCGTTCGTCGGTCGCCGCCCGCGTGCGACGCTCATCTCCCGTGGCGGGCATCTCACCGTGGAGGGCAACCTGCCGGACTCGGTGCCCCTCGACAAGGGGATGCTCGGAGCCATCGAGTCCCTCCTCGAGCTGTACCGCGCCCCGCTGTTCCCCGAACTGCCCCCGTTGCAGGGTGGGGTCATGGGGTACCTCGGCTACGACGTGGTGCGCGAGGTGGAGCACCTCCCCAACGTTCCGCACGACGACCGCAACATGCCCGACGCGATCATGAGCGTCATCGGTTCGCTCGCGGCCTTCGACCACTGGCGCCAGCGCGTGTACCTCATCGAGAGCGTTCCCGTGCTCGGCATGTCCGAAGCGGAGCTCGACACCGCGTACGACGAGGCAGTTGCGCGCGTGGAGGAGGCGATAGCGGACCTCGCCCGCCCGCTCGCCTACGCGCCGGTGCCGCCCCCGGACCCGTCCGACGAGCGCCCGGTGCTCAAGTCATCCATGCCGGACGGCCAGTACCAGCGCGCCGTCGAGGTGGCGAAGGAATACATCCGTGCGGGAGACATCTTCCAGGTGGTGCTTGCGCAGCGTTTCGACCTGCAGCTCGACGCGGACCCGTTCGACATGTACCGCGTGCTGCGCCAGGTGAACCCGAGTCCCTACATGTACTTCGTGCGCCACCCCGAGGTCACACTCGTCGGCTCGTCGCCCGAGCCGATGGTCCAGTTGCTGCAGGGTCGTGTGATCTCCCGGCCGATCGCCGGTACGCGTCGTCGGGGTCGCACCGACGAGGACGACCGTCGCATGGCTGCCGAGCTGCGCGAAAACCCGAAGGAGGTTGCCGAGCACATCATGCTCGTCGATCTCGCACGTAACGACGTCGGTCGGGTGGCCCAGTTCGGCTCGATGCACGTCGATGAGCTGATGACGCTCGAGAAGTACAGCCACGTCATGCACCTCACGTCTCAGGTGAGTGGCGACCTCGTACCGGGGCGGACCCCGATCGACGTGTTGCGCGCCACGCTGCCCGCAGGCACAGTGAGCGGGGCGCCTAAGGTGCGCGCCATGGAAATCATCGACGAGCTGGAGCCGCTCAAGCGGGGCCCCTACGCAGGCGTCGTCGGATACGTGGACTTCTCCGGGAACCTCGACACGGCTATCGCGATCCGCACGATGTTTGTCGGGCCGCACTTCGCCTCGTTGCAGGCCGGCGCGGGGATCGTTGCGGACTCCATCCCCGAGGAGGAAGACTTGGAGTGCCACAACAAGGCAGCGGCGCTCGCTGCGGCGGTGCCGGCGGCACGTCGGATGACCATACGGCGGCGTGAGAGCGGGACACCCGCATGAACGAGCACTGGCCGTACGACTCGGTCCAGGTCGAGGGACCGGACGCGCTCACCTATCTGCATTCGCAGCTCTCCCAAGACCTCCGCAGTCTGGCGGTGGGAGGAACCACCTGGTCGTTCGTGCTCGAGCCGACCGGCAAGGTGGATGCCCTCGTGCAGGTACTGCGCACCGGCGAGGAAGGTTTCGAGCTGAGGGTGGATCGTGGGTCCGGCGAGGCGCTCATGGCGCGACTCAACCGCTTCCGCATCCGTGTGAAAGCAGAGGTGTCGCCGGGCGCCGGTTCCGAGGGCGACGCTGCTCGCTACCACGACGAGCGCGTGCGTGCGGGTTGGCCGGCAATGGGTGTGGAGATCACGGACGCCACGATCCCCGGTGAATTGCCGCACGTGGTGGCGCAGGCCGTCAGCTTCACGAAGGGTTGCTACCCGGGGCAGGAACTGGTGGAGCGCATGGACAGTCGCTCAGCAAAGGCGCCGCGCCGTGCCGTGCTGCTGCCGATGCCTGTGGGGACAGTGCCCGGCGACGCAGTGACGGTCGACGGCGAGCAGGTCGGTGCCGTCACCTCGGTGGCTACAACCACCGAGGGCAACGGTGATGGTGTCCTCGCCATTGCGCTCGTGCGCCGTGGCGTCGAGGTGTCGGGCGAGATCCCGCTGGGCGCACCCACCGCGGGCTGAGCAGTGGCGGGCACCAAGGCGTTGCTGGCGCTCGACGCTGCCGGCATCTCGTACCGGGTCCACGAGATCCCGGCAGACCCGGGTGAGATTGGCTACGCCCGTGCCGCAGCGGCGCACCTCGGGGTGGACGAGTCGCGTGTGTTCAAGACCCTCATCGCGATGGTGGACGGCGAACCGGTTGTGGCCGTCATCCCGGCCAGCACGCAGTTGTCGCTGAAGCACATCGCAACCGCTGCAGGCGGCAAGCGCGCCGAGATGGCCAAGCCGGTCGATGCCGAGCGGCTCACGGGCTACGTCGTTGGTGGCATCAGCCCGATCGGCCAGAAGAGGGCGCTGCCGACGTTCGTGGACGAGACAGCCATCCTGCACGACACCGTGTTCGTCTCCGCCGGCAGGCGGGGCATGGACGTGGAACTGGCACCCGACGACCTGCTGCGCGTGATCCGCGCCACCTACGCAAGTGTCGGACTTTAACCGCAGATATCTTGCCCTTCGATTGGTCATTTGATCTGCAATAGTCGGTCGTCTAGGTGATTTCACGTGACTATTGAGACGTTCTGAAAGGCACTTGAAATCCGTGGTACGGTCGCCTTAATGGTCAATCGAACTGGGGTCAGGGCGCGCGAAAGTGTGGCGTAAACGAGAATCTAAGCGGAGCCCGGCTGAGAACCCACTGTCCCCGCGTCGGTGGCGGACTGTTGGGCTGGTGCTGGCCGCAACCGGGCTTTCGGCGACGTTTGGCGTAGCCCGTGCTGATGCGTACTATCTCAACGGCTGCAAGTGGGGTACCACCAGCATCAAGTTCTACGTACCCTCGCCTTTAGTCTCCTACACTTCATGGTGGAATGGGGCGAACAGTTGGTCCGGTCTGCAGGCTCAATACGTGGCGGGAACTTCATCCTCTCACCATGTTTACGGCAATAACGAGAACCGTGGAAATACCGTGATTTGGACAGGAGCGACACGCACTAAGGGCACTGTCCAGTCCCCACCTTCGTGCACGGGCGGGTTCTTTTCGGCTGGCCAAGTCGAAGTCGTGATCAACTGGTCGCTCGTCACCACTTATGGTTACAGCAGTTCCCAGATCCGGATGGTGGCAGCTCACGAACTTGGCCACGCCTTCGGTCTGGCGCACAATCCGGACAGCCTGGCTCGCTTGATGTACCCGTACGACAGCCGAACGGTGATCACACCGCAGACCGATGACAAGGCAGGCGTCAATGCGATCTACTGATCGAGTCTTGGTGAGCGCGCTCGCCGTTCTGTCCCTGTTCACGGTTGCTTGCTCGACGCGGGACGGTTCCTCAACGGATGCCCTGCCGGTCATCCGGGCCGAGGGTTCGCGGGCTCGGGAGTACCACAGCCTCGACGAATTGGCCACCGGGGCGAGCGCCATCGTCGTCGTTCGGCCGACGGGTCGCGAGTCTTCGGTTCCACTCCCCGCGACTGAGGGCGGCACCTTGGGCTCCGCTCCGACGCCGTTCGTCGAAATGAGGGTGCTGATGGTGCTCTCCGGAGCCGTGAGCGGCACCATCGTCCACGTCGTGAGCCCGGGCATCGATGAGCGAAACGGGGGCCAGGCACTCGCGGTAGGTGGCCCGTACCTCCTGTTCCTCGCTCCTGCGATGTATGGCCCGAATCGCCCCGTTGGTGGCTATGCGATCGTTGGAGGTCCCGCTGGAGCATTCGGGTCCCGGGGCTTGTCCGGGGGTTTTGACCGGATCGACGGCGAGAGCCCGTCGTTGCCGCAATCGATCACGCTCGGGACCACTCATCTCCCCGCCGTGGTCCGCACCGAAGCCGAACTTCTCGCCGCTGGCCCCTGAGATAGGTTGCCATCGCTCGTCAACCCAACTGGCCTGCCCCTGGGTGCACGGCGGTGATGGTCGATGACGAGAGCGTGGGCCTCGTTATCTCGGTGACGAGTGGCAGGTGTTCAAGACGCTCATCGCGACGGCGGCCAGTAGCGTCGTCGAGTGATGGCGACGTACCTCGACAAGATCCTCGACCGTCACCGCGAGGTGGCCGCAGCGGACCGACGCCCGCTCGATGCTCTCGTCGCCGAGGCGAAGGCCTGCCCACCCACCCGCGGCTTCCGTGCGGCGCTCGTCGGCGGCGACGAACTGCGGGTCATCAGCGAGATCAAGCGCCGGTCGCCCTCGAAGGGGGCGCTGAACATCGACCTAGACCCAGCCGACATGGCGCGCCGCTACGAGGCGGGCGGGGCCAGTTGCCTGAGCGTGCTCACCGACGTGGAGCACTTCGGGGGCTCGGTGGCGGACCTGCAGGTCGCCCGTGCTGCCTGCTCGTTGCCAGTGCTCCGCAAGGACTTCACCGTGTCCACCCGTGACGTGTGCGATGCACGGATCATGGGGGCCGACTGCGTCCTGCTCATCGCTGCTGCGCTCGAGCCCGCCGAGCTTGCCGACTTCCATGCGCTGGCGATCGAGATCGGCCTCGACGTACTCGTGGAGATCCACGACGAGCGAGAACTCGAGCACGCGCTGGCAGCGAGCGCCAAGCTCGTCGGTGTCAACCAGCGGGACCTCATCACGTTCCAGGTGGACCACGAGCGGGCGGTCCGCATGGCCGGGGTTATTCCCGATACGGCCGTGAAAGTGGCCGAGAGCGGGGTGCGGGGTCCGCACGATGCCCGCTCGCTGCGGGCGGCCGGTTACGACGCGGTGCTGGTTGGCGAGACGCTCGTCACTGCCCCGGACCCGGCGGCAGCCCTGCGCGCTCTGCGCGTCCGCGTCTGAGCAATATCCCTCGCCGTCCGGCAGGTGCGAACCGGTACCGTGTCGTTCGTCATGTTCGTGAAGATCTGCGGGATCACCACCGAGGACGACGCCTTGCTGGCGGTGGCCATGGGTGCCGACGCTGTCGGGTTCGTGTTCGCCCCGTCACCGCGACAGGTCACTGCACTCGCCGTGTACGACATCGTGCGCCGCCTGCCGCCCGAGGTGCTCACCGTCGGCGTGTTCCGCAATGAGTCCCCGGGGCGAGTGGTGGACATCGCGAACCGGTCCGGCGTGAAGGCGGTTCAGTTGCACGGCAACGAGCGCCCCGAGGAAGCCATCGAGATCGCCCGCTCCATCCGGCGCGTGTACAAGGCGTTCCCCGCAGGCTCGCCGCTCGTCCAGCGTGCTCGTGAGTACCCGTCGGACATGGTGCTGGTGGACTCTGCCCAGCCCGGTAGCGGCGAGGTGTTTGACTGGACGATGGTGGAGAGCGTGCCCAAGGGTCTCAAGGTGATCCTTGCCGGTGGTCTCACGCCGGACAACGTGGCACACGCCATCGAGGTGGTGGACCCATGGGGTGTGGACGTGTCGTCCGGCGTGGAGTCCTCGCCGGGGCGCAAGGATCCGCGCAAGGTGCGCGCCTTCATCACTGCAGCGCGTGCGGCTGCTCCCGAGCCCTACCGGGGTTCGGACGAGATGCCGTACGACTGGGCCGACGAATAGACAGCGACGAGAGCAAGCGAAAGGTTCGATCATGACTTTGATGGCTGACCCCACTCCCGAGGGTCGTTTCGGCGACTTCGGCGGACGTTTCGTGCCCGAGACGCTGGTGCCCGCTTGCATCGAGCTTGAGGCCGCATTCCGCGAGGCATGGGCAGACACCGTGTTTCGCGCGACGCTCGACGAGTTGCTGCGCGACTACGCCGGCCGCCCGTCGATCCTCACGGAATGCCACAACCTCGGCGCGGACCTCGGTATCCGCCTGCTGCTCAAGCGCGAGGACCTCAACCACACGGGCAGTCACAAGATCAACAACGTGCTCGGTCAGGCGTTGCTGGCCAAGCACATGGGCAAGAAGCGGATCATCGCCGAGACGGGCGCCGGCCAGCACGGTGTGGCCTCGGCCACCGCCGCTGCGCTCATGGGCCTCGAGTGCAAGGTGTACATGGGTGCGGTGGACGTGGAGCGTCAGGCGCTGAATGTGTTCCGTATGAAGCTGCTCGGTGCCGAGGTGGAGGCCGTGGAGTCCGGCAGCCGCACGCTGAAGGACGCCGTGAACGAGGCCATGCGTGATTGGGTCGGTTCCGTCGAGAGCACCCACTACTGCCTCGGGTCCGTGATGGGCCCCCACCCGTACCCCTGGATGGTGCGCCAGTTCCACCGGGTGATCGGTGAGGAGGCGAACCGCCAGTGCCGCGAGATGCTCGGCGCGGACCCGGACGTGGTGGTGGCGTGTGTTGGCGGTGGCTCGAATGCCATCGGCATCTTCAGCGGTTTCGTCGACACCAAGGCGCGCATCGTCGGGGTGGAGCCCGCGGGCGGCGCTGCCGTTGCGCGCGGCGTGCCGGGCGTCGTGCACGGCATGAAGAGCTATCTCATGCAGGACGAGTACGGCCAGGTGCTTGAGGCGCACTCCATCTCCGCCGGTCTCGACTACCCGGGAATCGGGCCGGAGCACTCGCACCTCGCCTCCATCGGGCGTGTCGAGTACCCGAACGTCACCGACGCCGAGGTGATCGATGCCTTCCAGACGCTGTCGCGCCGTGAGGGGATCATCCCGGCGCTCGAGCCCGCACACGGTCTCGCATGGATCCTCCGGGAGGCAGGGAACATGCAGGGGCAAACGGTGCTGCTCAACCTGTCCGGCCGTGGCGATAAAGACGTCGGCCAGATGATGGACATTCTCGGCTGATCGACAACACTGGTCGGACCATGCGACATCTCGGACCCCTCGAAGCGATGCTGCGCGCAAAGCGCGATGCCGGCCGCAAACTGCTGATCCCGTACGTCACCGGCGGGTACCCCGGTTGGGAAGCGGCAATCCGTGCGGCGGCGGCGAATGGGGCCGATGTCGTCGAGGTCGGCCTTCCGTTCTCCGACCCGGCAATGGACGGGCCGGTGATCCAGCAGGCCTCACAGCGAGCGCTGGACGACGGGGCAACGCCCATCTCGATCATGGACGCGATCAGTGGGCTCGACGCCGGGATCCCGATCATCGTGATGTGCTACTACAACACGGTCTTCCGGGCCGGCCACGAACGCTTTGCCCAGAACCTCGCGAAGGCCGGTATCGCCGGTGCCATCGTCCCGGACCTTCCTCTCGAGGAATCCGGGCCGTGGACGACGGCGGCGGACGCTGCCGGCGTGGAGACGATCATGCTCGCCGCACCGACCGCGCCGGACGAGCGACTACCGCGCATCTGTGCGCGTACGAGGGGCTTCGTGTACGCGGTGGGCTTGCTCGGCGTGACCGGCGAGCGCGACTCGCTGGCGGCATCGGCAACGGTGATGGCAAGGCGACTGAAGGCCATCACCGACATCCCGGTGCTCATCGGTGTTGGTGTGTCGAACGCGGCGCAGGCTGCCGAGGCCGTGCAGGTAGCCGACGGCGTTATCCAGGGTGCGTCGGTGGTGCGCCGCCTGATGGACGGCGGCCCCGATGCAGTGGGCGACTACGTGGCCGAGGTGCGCGCCGCGATCGGTGAGTGAGGGGAGAGCCATGACGGGATGGATGAGCGGCGAGCGCAAGTGCGAACTGTGTGAGGCGGCGAGGATCACCGAGTGGTTCCACGAGGACGATCTCTGTTGGATCGCCGAGTGCGAGATCTGCGCCGTGCCGATGGTGGTGTGGCGGGAGCACGACAACAGTCCGCCCGACCACGTGAAGATCGAACTGCACGCACGGCTCGCCATGGTGGTGGAGACGCACTTCGAGTACGAGCACTACGTGGACGACAACATGCGCAACATCCCGGATCATTACCACGCGCATGCCCGCCCGCGCGGTGGGTTCTTCGGGCACGGCGCGAAGCGCAAGGGGGCCTCGTGATGTCTTCTGCCGGTGGATTCCCCAGGCCCCAAGATGTGCTCCCGCACCGGCCTCCGTTCCTCTTCGTCGACGAGATCACTGCGCTCGTCCCCGGTCAGTCGGCCACCGGCACGTGGCATCTGCAGGGCGACGAGTGGTTCTTCCCCGGGCACTTTCCCGGTCGTCCGACGCTGCCCGGTGTGCTGATGTGCGAGGCAATCGCACAGGTTGGCGCAATCGCCGTGCTGACCGATGAACGCTTCGCGGGCAAGTTGCCGTTGTTCGGCGGCCTCGATGCCGCCCGGTTCCGCCGTCAGGTGAGCCCTGGGGACACGCTCGAACTCGTTGTGGACCTCGGACGCATGTCGGCCCGTGCGGGCAAGGGCGCAGGTAAGGCGCTCCTCAACGGTGAGGTTGCCTGTGAGTGCGAACTGCTCTTCGTCGTCGTCAACGCCTGAGAGGAATCAGCTGGGCGGAGCGAGGATCAGGGTGCCGTTGTGGCCGCCGAATCCGAACGAGTTCGACATGGTGGGGCCGGGCTCCCACGGTTGCGGTGCGCCGGTCACGAGGTCGATCGTGAAACTTGGGTCGACGTTGACGGTGCCGGCAGTCGGCGGGATGAGCCGGTGCTGCATGGACAACAGCACTGCAGCGGCCTCCAGCGCACCTGCGGCACCGAGCGCATGACCTGTGACGCCCTTGGTGGAGACGACGGCCGGGCCGTTTGGGCCGAACACGTGGGCGATTGCGGCTGCCTCAGCGGCGTCATTGAGCGGCGTGGACGTGCCGTGTGCGTTGATCTGTTTGATGTCCGACGGCGCAAGCCCGGCGTCCTCGAGGGCAAGCTCGATACAGCGGATCGCCCCGACACCACCGGGTGACGGCGCAGTGATGTGATGGGCATCGGCATTGCTGGCGGCGCCGAGCACCTCGCCGAGGATCGTGGCGCCACGCTTCTTGGCGTTCTCCCACTCCTCGAGCATCAGGACCGCAGCGCCCTCGCCGAGCACGAAACCGTCACGGTCCCTGTCGAACGGCCGGCTCGAGCCGCTCGTGGACAGTGCGGTCATGTTGCCGAAACTGGCGATGGCGATGGGCACACCGGCAGCCTCAGAGCCTCCGGTGACCGCAGCGTCACACATACCCCAGGCGATCTGGCGGGCGGCGTAGCCGATGGAGTGCGTGGACGCCGCGCACGCGGTGCAGATCGTCTCGTTCGGGCCGCGGAGGCCGTATCGCATGGAGATGGCAGCGCCGGCGGCATTGGCCATCATCATCGGCACGAGGAACGGCGACACACGCCGCTCGCCCTTCTCGACGAGCACACGGATCTGCTCCTCGAGCGTGCCGAGACCGCCCACACCGGTACCGAAGATGGTGCCGATACGGCGGCTGTCGATGCCGAGGTCCCCGGCCTGTGCCATCGCCTCCGCCGCAGCGGCGAGCGCCATCTGCTCGACGCGGTCTGCGCGACGGGCGTCCTTCGGACTGTCGAAATAGGGGAGGGGATCCCAGTCGGGGATATGGATTGCCTTGTGATCCGTGATGCCCGGGCCGAGGAGTCCTTTCCAGAACGCTTCCTTGCCCAGACCGCACGGGGCCACGACACCGAGTCCGGTGATCGCAACCCGCCGCGCGCTGCCTCTCATGCGATATTCCTTGTCAGAGCTTGCCGGTGACGAGCTCGAAGGCCTGACCAACGGTCTTGACGCCTTCGAGTTCTTCCTCGGGAACTGTGATGTCGAACTCTTCCTCGAGCGCCATGACGAGCTCGACGAGGTCGAGGCTGTCTGCGTCGAGGTCGTCGCCGAACAGCGCCTCGGGTACCACCTTGCTGGCATCGACGCTTAGCACGTCGACGGCGCACTTGCGGAAGCGTTCCCAGTTGTCAGCCACAGTTTTCTCCTTGTTATGAGGTACGGGTACTCAGCCCCGGACCGGTAGTGGGTGAGTTTGTCAGTGTCCCATGCCGAGGCCGCCATCCACGGGGATGACTGCGCCGGTGATGTACGAAGCGTCTTCGGAGGCGAGGAATGCCACGACTCCGGCAATCTCCTCCGGGGAGGCCATCCGTCCGAGCGGGACGGCGTCGGTGACCTGCTTGAGGCGGTCCTCGCTGAGTACAGCGGTCATGTCGGTGGCCACCGGGCCGGGGGCCACGACGTTGACGGTGATGCTGCGCGAGCCGAGTTCGCGTGCGAGCGAACGGGCAAAGCCCACGAGACCGGCCTTGGAGGCGGCGTAGTTCGCCTGGCCCGCGGAACCGAGCAGGCCGACCACCGAGGACACCAGCACGATGCGGCCCTTGCGTGCCCGCAGCATCCCTTGGGCGGCGCGCTTGCAGACGCGGAACGCGCCGGTGAGGTTGGCGTCCACGACGGAGACAAAATCCGCCTCGCTCATCCGGAGTAGGAGGGTGTCTTTGGTGATGCCCGCGTTGGACACGAGCACCTCCACGGCGGAACCGAACTGTTCCTCCACCGACTTGAACGCAGCGTCCACCTCAGCGGTGTCGGTGACGTCACACTTCACGCCGAAGAGGCCCTCCGGCGGGGGCGAGGAGTTGTACGTCACCGCAACCCGGTCACCGAGCGCAGCGAAGCGCTGTGCGATGGCAAGGCCGATTCCGCGGGAACCGCCGGTAACGAGCACGACGCGGCTCATGCGGCACCGCCTCCCCAGCGGAGCACGGCGCTCGCAGCGGTCATCCCGGCACCGAAACCGACGAGCAACACGTAGTCGCCGGGCTTCACGCGGCCATTGTCGAGCGCGTCCACGAGCGCGAGCGGGATGGAAGCCGACGACGTGTTGCCGGCGTACTGAAGCACGAGGGCGGCCTTCTCGATCGGCACGTTAAGGCGCTCGCAGGCTGCCTGGATGATGCGGATGTTGGCCTGGTGCGGTACGACAAGGGTCAGCTGGTCCGCGGTGATCCCGGCGGCGGCCATGGACTTCTGGGCGGAATCCACCATGATGCGCACCGCCCTGCGGAACACCTCCCTGCCCTCCATCTTGAGGATGCCGCCGAGCTCTGCATAGAGGTATTTCTCGGCTGAGCCGTCCGCGTCGACGTCCCAGCCCAGCAGTTGGCTGCCGGCGTCGGACGCCTCGAGCAGAACAGCACCCGAACCGTCCGCGAAGAGCACCGCCGTGTTCCGGTCCGTCCAGTCGGTGATGCGGGAGAGGGTGTCGGTCCCGATGACGAGCACCTTCTTCGCACCCATGGCGATTAGGCCGTGAGCATTGATGAGCGCATAGACGAACCCGCTGCACGCAGCGTTGAGGTCGAAGGCCCCGCACTTGAGCCCGAGCGCATGCTGGACCGTGGCCGAGGTGGCCGGGACAGAGCGGTCCGGGGTGGTGGTGGCGAGCACGAGGGCGTCGACCTCGGTCGGGTCCACACCGGCCATCTCGAGCGCTCTGCGGCCGGACTGCACAGACAGCGACGCCGTCGAACCACCGATGCGCCGCTCACGGATGCCGGTGCGTTCGATGATCCATTCGTCGGAGGTCTCGAGGACGCGGGAGAGGTCCTCGTTCGTGATCGTCTTCTCCCCGAAGGCAGAGCCCCAACCGATGATGACGGCGCCGCGTGCGCCCGACGGGATCGCCGGCACGTCAGGAGGTCCTCAACCAGGCGATGGGCTGGCGGCGCGTGACACGTTCGCCGTCCACCGCAATGTACGACTGCAGGATCCCGGCGAAGGGGGAGCGGACTTCCTCGCCACCGATGTCGCCGAGCACGGTGCCGACCTGGATGAACGAACCGTCGGCAAGCGTGCCGATCGGGGTGAATACGCCGGCAACCGGGCTGACGACCACGCGCTCGGTGGCGAAGAGATGTTCACCCTGATGGGCGACTACGGCAGTGCTCTTGCCAGCGTTCACCCATTCGATGAGCTTGTCGAGCTCCTCGGGCGTGGCAACCGAGATCGTCCGCGCGTTGTCGAGGGTTCGCTTGGCCATGCCGGAGAGCACACCGCCCGGCCCGAGCTCCACGAAGTCGACGACGCCGAGTTCTGCCATCGTGAGCAGCGAGTGCTTCCAGCGCACGGGACTGGAGAGTTGCGCGGACAGCAGGCTCGACCAGTCGTCGCCCTTGTCGTGGGCGAGCGAGTCCACGTTGGAAATAACGGGTACCTCGGTGTCGCGGGGATTCGCGCTGGCGATTGCGTTCCGGAGACGGTCACGGGCGGGTGCCATGTACGGCGTGTGGAACGCACCGGCCACCTGGAGCGGCATGACCTTCTTACCGCCCATCTCCTTCACGATTGCCGTGGCCTTGGCAACGCCCCCGATGGAACCGGCGATGACCACCTGGCCGGGCGCGTTGAAGTTCGCCACCCACACGTCGTCGTCCGCACGCCGGCACGCCACCTCAACGTCGTCGTCGTCCATGCCGAGTACAGCGGCCATCGTCCCGGGATTGGTCAGGCCAGCCTCGTGCATCGCGTCGGCCCGTTCGCAGACCAGGCGGACCCCGTCCTCGAAACCCAGCGCACCGGTTGCCGACAGCGCGGTGTACTCGCCGAGGCTGTGGCCCGCGCAGAAACTTGGCTCGAGCCCGAGGCGCTCCACGGCATCGAGCACCATCAGGCTCGACACGAACGTCATCAACTGGGCGTTGCGGGTGTCCTTCAGTTCATCGGCATCGGCATCGAGCATGAGCCGTGCGACGTCACGCCCGGAGATGGCCGAAGCCTCGTCAACCAGTTCCCAGCTCTCGTGATCCACCCAGGGGCGACCCATGCCGGGCCGTTGGGACCCCTGGCCCGGAAAGGTGAAGGCAAGCATTGGTTGCGGGTGGACTCCTCGTGCGTGTCGGGTCGGGGGGACCCTGACCTCACAAACTATTCGGTCGGGCGGCCCGGGTGTGACACCGATGCCGTTGTGCAGGGCATTTGTAACCTTCGCAGGCCGGGCAGACACACGTGCGGGAACGGTGGTCGACCTCGTGGATGGCGCCGCCAAGACGTCCTGATGACGGGTTCGGGTTCTTGCCAGCCGTGCCGCGATTCAGTAAATTCGAGATATGTTTCACTACGGAGGGTGCACAGGCACCGCCCTGCGGAGGAGAAATCATCATGAATAAGTCGTTCAAGATCGGCATCGCCGTGGCTGCGGCGGCAGGTTCGCTCACGTCGGTGGCACTCATTGGCGTCGGTGGGGCGAATGGAACCGGGCCTCACTGGGAGTACCAGGGAGAAGAAGGCCCGAACCACTGGGGTGAGCTCGACGCTAGCTATCAGGCCTGCGCCGACGGCAGCGCGCAGACACCAATCAACATCACCAAGTTCGAGAAGAAGAACCTCAAGAATCTCGTGTTCAACTACAACCACAACGGCGTGGGCACCGTGGTGAACAACGGGCACACCGTGCAGCTGAACGCTGATGCCGGCCAGTCGGTGACGATCGGTAACACGACGTATCCGTTCCTGCAGATCCACTTCCACACCCCGAGCGAGCACGAGATCAACGGCAAGCACTACCCGCTCGAAGTGCACTTCGTGCACAAGACCGACGGTGGTGAGATCGCCGTGGTCGGCATCTTCGTGACCGAAGGCCGCAAGCACAACCACGCATGGGATGGCTTCGTCAGCGCGCTTGAGGCTTCCGACAGCACGCCGGTGAACGTGGACTGGGACGAGATGTTCCCGGAGAACAAGCAAACGTTGCGCTACAGCGGCAGCCTCACCACGCCGCCCTGCACCGAGGGTGTCGCCTGGAACATCTTCACGACCCCCGTTGAGCTCGACCGTGAGCAGATCAACGAGTTCATCAACACCTACAACGGGAACATGCGCCCCGTGCAGCCGATCAACGGCCGCAAGGTGTTCCTCGACAGCACGCCGAACAGCTGATTCGGGAGTGCGTGTGGCCGG
>WLJO01000050.1 GCA_009701715.1 Actinomycetota bacterium | reverse complement strand
GGCGTTGGCGAACTCGGCGTCCCCACGCTCGCACCCGCATTGATGAACGCGTACTTCAGGCTCACAGGCACCCGCCAACGTTCGCTGCCCCTGTACCCGACGGCAACGATGGGCGGCATCTAGCACCCCTATGCGTCCGTATTCGCCCGGCTCAGGGGCGAACACGGACGCGTAGGGAAAAGACCCGACGGTCGAACTCGGAGACCTGCACGGCGACGGTGAGCGTCCACCTACCCGCCACGGGCAACTGAGCGGCTGTTGCAGTGAAGTGGTTCCGGCCGTTCGCCTCGAGCGGGATACCGAGCGGGCCGAGGTCACGGCTCGGCAGCGAGGCCGTGAGTTCGACGGTGTCATAGACCTCTTCGCCGAAGTCGGGGCTGCGGAGCGTCACGTGGATGGTGTTCGCACCGGCGCGCGCAGGCTCGATGAACACCGAGACCGCAACGGCGTCGTCCTGCGCTCCGACGGTTACTGCGCCCGTTCCCTGTGACGAGCCGGCAGGGTTGGCGACGATGAGCGCGCTCGTGACCACCAGGACCGCGACACCGAGGCCGAGTTCCGCGAACACGGGCCGGAGCAGACCAACACCCTCCCGGCGCCGGACCGCCCGCCGGCTCAGCGCCGCCACCGCGATCATCACCGAGACAATGGCTGCCTTGATCAGCAGCAGCCTCCCGAAGGGGTTCGAGAAATAGGTGGCTGCTTCGGAGAGGTTGTTCGACGCGCCCAACTGGCGCCACCCCTGCAGCACCCCCGTACCGGCGAGTACGGCGACGGCACCGAGCGCTGCCGACGAGAACCGCCGCATCGGGGCAGCGGATGCCTCGGAACCGTCGCGCACGATCAGCACACCGAGCACGGCAAGCCCACCGAGCCATGCGCTCATCGCAACGGTATGGACCATCGTGAGCCCAACACCGAGGGCGACCCAGCGCCCGGAGGCGCCATGACCGGCCCATCCCGACGCAACCACGGCGACGGCCACGACTGGGCCGAGCGCGACCGGTATCGGGCGCCGGATACGCCGAGCGCCACTCGTTGCCACAACCACGAGGGTTGCTGCAACGAGGGCACCCAGGCGCACCGCACTCGCCCACCCGGCGACTGTTTGCAGGAAGGCGCGCCATGCCGCTGGCGAACCGATTGCGGAGAGGCCCTCTCCCGCGGCTGCCGGCACGGTAAGCAACAGCGCCGACAGCGCCGACAGCGCCGTCAGCGGAGTGAGCACCGTGGCCACCCAGCGCCAGTCGGCAACACTGCGGTTGCCCGTGAGGAGCGGGAACACGAGCGCTCCGACAAGCAGCGCGAACAGCACGAGGAACACCGCCCGGGCCACGCCCGACCCGATGGACACCGCGCGATCCGAGCGGGCACGGTTCGAGATCTCGGCCACGACGGCGCTGGGGTCCTTCCCGGTGGACGGCCCGACCGTGAAGGTGAAGGCGCCGCTGACGGGGTGCGAGTCCGCGGACACCGCCCGCCATGCAACTACGTACAACCCGTCCGCCAGCGCGGGAACGGCCGCAGTGAGCGACGACGAGGAGCCTGCGAGACGGGCCGGCCGGCCGATCACCACCGCCTCCCCGCCCGCGTCGAAGAGACGCAGGGCATCATCGGTGATGCCGACTGCCTCGGTGAAGCGGAGCGTGATGGCCGCCGGTGACGCGTCGAGCACCGCGCCAGCGGCCGGATCGGACGTGTCGAGGCTCGCGTGCGCGTACGCAGGTGTGGCAAGACCCAAAGCGGCGGCGAGTGCGAGCGCAATCGCGAGGCCGAACCGGGTAGCAGCTCTCACGCCTTGCGCCGGGTCCTCACGAGCGCTGCTGCGCCAGCAGTAGTACCGAGTGCGCCGAGGACGATCCCCACGATGTCGAGAGCGTGCGAGTCGCTGTGGCTGTCGTCGGACGCTGACGACGAGCTGTGGTGGTCGTCACCCGCCTCACCGAGGGCAAGCAACGGGGTAGGGGCCTCGGGCCGGGGCTGGCCCTCCACCACCCGGTCGATCCACCGGGACACGTCGCCGTTGTCGTACGTCTGGATGGTGGGAAACGCCAGCACCTCGCCGGACGTATCGGGGAGCGGGCCGAGTTGGATATCGAAGATCTCGAAGTGTCCGGGGGCGATCGCGCCTCCCTCGAACGTCACCTTGCTGACGACCTCGGTGAGCTCACCGTCCTCGGTCTTGACCGGTGTGGCGAGCTTGGTCCGCTCCGTGGTGGCCTTCCAGTCACCCTCTGCCTTCACGAGCACAAAGGGGATCACCACACCCTCGGGCATCGCGATCTCCACCTTCACCGTGGAGGCCGTATCCGACTCGTTCGGAACCTGGAAACGCACCACGGCAAACCCGCCGGCAGGAACCTCGCTGGGGTTGATGGTGACGTGTGCGCCTGCCGTTGCGGCGAACGCACCCACCGAGGCAACAACGAGACCGGAGGCAAGAGCGACGCGCCGGAGCGCCCTGTTGCCGCCGCGGGAGGGGATTTGGGGTGTGTGCATGAAGAACCAGTCGTCGGCAGCAGCACGTTAGTTCCCGAGCCCACGCATTCCCGACGATGTTGCCGGATGTTTGCCGGGGCGAACGCCGGTGATGTCTACGGCAGCCCTAACCTCGCTGGCGTGATGCGCCTCCCCCGCTCCCCCCTCGTGCCTGCAGCCCTCCTTGTCGCAGCGGGCCTTGCGCTCGCTGCGTGCGGCGGGTCCAAGTCGGGCAACGGGGACAATGCTGCCGTGCGGGCGCGAGTCGCTGCGTACACCTGCCCCGGCACCGCAACGGCCCCGGGAGCCGCCGGGACGGGACCGCTCAACGGCACCCGCCTCCGAATCGTCACGACCGTTGCCCCGATCACCTCGATCATCGCCAACATCGCCGGTGACAGGGCTGACGTGGTGGGCGCCATCCCCGAGGGACAGGACTCCCACACCTACGAACCCAAGCCCAGTGTTGCCCAGATCATGACGGCCGCCGACCTCGTCTTCGTCAATGGGCTGAAGCTGGAGGACCCGACGCGGCAGATCGCGGTGAACAACACTCCCGGGGGCGGGCGGGTGATCGACCTTGGCAATCTCGCACTCCCCGAGGACCTCTATCTCTACGACTTCTCATTCCCGAAGGAGGGCGGCAAGCCCAACCCCCATGTCTGGACGAACCCCCCGATGGCTGCGTGCTACGCGCGTGTCGCCGCAGCCGCAATGTCCTCTGCGGACCCCGCGAACGCTGCGTACTTCGGGGCGAATGCCGCAGCGTACGTGGCGAGACTCACCGAGCTTGACGCACTCATGAAAGCCGCCACCGAGACCATGCCTGCAGCGGCGCGCAAGTTGCTCACGTATCACGACGCCTACGCGTACTTCGCCGCGAACTACGGCTGGGAGGTGATCGGCGCGATCCAGGTGTCGTCCTTCGAGGACCCGACACCCAAGGAAATCGCCTCGCTCATCAAGCAGATCCGAGCAACCGGGGTTCCTGCGATCTTCGGCTCCGAGGTGTTCCCGAGCTCTGTGCTCGAGCAGATCGGCAAGGAGACCAACGTGAAGTACGTGGACCAGCTACGTGACGACAACCTTCCCGGAGCTCCCGGCGACGCGGATCACTCGTTCCTCGGGCTCCTGAAGTTCGACTTCGTCACCATGGTTGAGAGCCTGGGCGGCGATGCAACCGCGCTGGTGGCATTCGACCCATCGGACATCACGCCCGATCGGGCCGAGTATCCCCAATGACCCCGTGTGCCGGTAGCATTCGGGGCGCTCAAGCAACGACGAGGAGGTGGTTTTGGTGAAACGTTCAGACGCCCCAAGTCCATCTTGTCGCTTGCGGCCCGGCTGCTGACGGTCTGACGCTTTTCCCGTCCCGTCCCCTGCCCGGTCCGCACCGGATCCGAGGCAGGTATTCATGTCCGTCGTCTTTCGTCTTTGGCCACGTCGCCGACCCTCACGGGAGCGCGCCCGCCCCGCAAGCACCATCCGGTTCGTCACTGGTCACCTCATTTCGGCCGCGGGCCTCGTCGGCAGTGTGGTCCGCAATCAGGCGGGTGGCGAGATCGGTCGCATCAAGGACATCGTTGTCCGCTGGGACGACGCGGCGTATCCGCAGGTGACCGGGCTCGTGATCCGGGTCGGCCGGCGTATCACCTTCCTCCACGCAACGAACATTGCCGAGATGACCCACTCTGGCGTCCAGTTGCGATCGGCGCGCCTCGACCTGCGCGACTTCGTCCGTCGTGACGGGGAGATCCAGCTCATTGACGACCTCCTCGACCATCAACTCATCGACGTCTCGGGCGTCCGCGTGGTCCGTTCGTCGGACCTGTACCTCGCGTCGATCGTGGGAACGTACCGCCTGGTCGGCGTCGACGTCGGGCTCCAGTCGCTCATGCGGCGACTCGGTCCGGCCCGCGTCCGGCGCAAGCCCACACCAAGCCGCGTCATCGACTGGTCCACCATCCAGCCGATCTCCCGCCCCGGCGAGCCGCTTCGGCTCGGGCGCACGCGGCAGGCGCTGCACCGGCTCCGGCCGGCCGAGCTCGCCGACCTCGTGGAGGAACTCGGCGCAGCGCAACGCCAGGCTTTCGTTGCGGCGCTGGACCCCGACGTTGCCGCCGAGATGCTCGAGGAGATGGAGACCGAGCCGCTCGAGGACCTCCTCACCGACATGCCGCGTGAGCAGGCGGCAAACCTGCTCGCGAACATGGCACCCGACGAGGCGTCCGAAGCGCTCCGCGAGATGGACGAGGAGGACCGCGAGGAGGTGCTCGACGAGATGGGCCACCTCGTCCGCAACGAACTGGCTCTGCTGCTGGCGTACGACGAGGACACCGCCGGTTCGATGATGACCAACGTGATGGTGGTGGTCTCGCTGAACACAACGGTTGAGCAGGCCATCGCGAAGCTCGGCGATTTTGTCGAGGACCGCGGCGACATCGACGGCGTACTCATCGTGGATGAATCCGGTCGCCTCATCGATGACATCTCGCTATTCGAACTGCTGCTTGCAGACCGCTCCGCAACGGTGGGCAGCCTCACCGGGGCCCCGTACCCGGTAACCGTGCACGACAAGGAACATGTCGACGAGGTCCTCGAGCGCTTCGTGGACTCGCGCGGCACCTCGCTCGTCGTGGTGAACGACGGCGGCAAGCCGGTAGGTCGCATCCTCGCGGACGACGTCATCGACGCCCTGCTCGAGGACCACCGTCTCGGGCGGCGCTCGTCATGATCGAGCAGGCACCCATGAGCGCCACCGCTGCCCCGAGGGAGCCGCGGCGGCGACGACGCATCCGCGCCCGCACGTTCTTCGCGCTGCTCGGGCCCGGCCTCATCGCCGCGAACGCCGGCAACGACGCCGGCGGTATCGCTACTTACGCGTCCGCCGGGTCCCAGTTCGTGTACCGAACCCTCTTCGTCATGCTGCTCGTCACCGTGGCCCTCGTGGTGGTGCAGGAGATGTCTGCACGGCTCGGTGTCCACACCGGCGAGGGTCTCGTCTCGCTCATCCGGGAGCAGTTCAACCTCCGCCTCGGTCTCTTCGCCGTTGTCTGCCTCATGGCAGCCAACCTCGGTCTCGTCGTGTCCGAGTTCGCCGGTATCGCCGCGGCCTTCGAGCTGTTGAACATCTCGCGCTACCTCTCGGTGCCCATCGCTGCCCTCGTCATCTGGGGGCTCGTGATGTTCGGCTCCTACCGGTACGTCGAGCGCGTGTTCCTCCTGCTCACGATCCCGTTCCTTGCCTACCCCATCGCTGCGCTACTCGGGCGACCGAAGTGGACCCAGGTCGGGTCCAACACCATCGTTCCCCACATGCTCGGGAACCGCACGTTCCTCGTAATGGTCGTCGCGCTCATCGGCACCACGATCACGCCCTACATGCAGCTGTACCAGGCCGCTGCAGTGGCGGACCGGGGCACGGGCAAGGACGACTATCGCTCCGCCCGAAAGGACGCCATCACCGGAGCCCTGTTCAGCAACTTCATCTCGATAGCCATCATCATCGCCACCGCCGCAACCATTGGCGGCACCGGTGCGCTGTCCTCCGCCAAGCAGGCCGCACAGGCGCTCGAGCCACTCGTCGGCGGGGGCGCCACCGCCCTCTTCGCGATCGGTCTGCTCGGCGCATCCTGCCTCGCTGCAGCGGTTGTGCCGCTGTCCACCTCCTACGCAATCTCCGAGGCCGTCGGTGTGGAGCGCTCGGTGTCCAGTCGGTTCCGGGAGGCACCGCTGTTCCTCGGGCTCTTCACCGGCCAGATCATCATCGGCGCACTCATCGCGCTGCTCCCGGGCAATCTCATCAGTCTGCTCATCAACACCCAGGTGATCAACGGTCTCATCGCGCCGGTATTTCTCACGTTCATCCTCGTGCTGGCGAACCGCCGCAGCGTGCTGGGCGACGCCGCGAACAAGCCCGCCTACCGGGTGCTCGCAACCGTCTGTGTCGCGAGCGTTGGGGTGCTCGCCCTCGCCGTCGTCGTCATCACGGTGATCGGTTGGTTCTAGGCAGTAACCGTTGCCTGCAAGGTAAAGGTGCCCGAGTGACCGAAGGTGAGCGTGACAGGAACGACGTCGCCCGGCTCGAGGTCACGGTTCAGGCCCTCGAGCATGACGTGAACGTTGTCCGACGCGAACAGGTCCTCGGCACCACCCGGCGCCGCGATCGTGGTGGCCGCCCGCATCACGGCCTCCCTGGAGTGGCCCGCCGACCGGTGGAACACTGCGCTGGACGCCACCGGACTGCTCGCACCGGTCACCACGTCGGAGGCCCCCCGGTTGTCGAGGCGCAGGTACACCAGTGTCGATCCGCCGGCGGCGGCAGGGCGCGCCGAAGCGACATTGACCACCGCTCGGGCATGACGGACTCCGCCGCCGAATGCACCGGCGAGTGCCGTCGTCGTGAGCCCGATCGCGATCACGGCGGCCGCACCGGCAATCCGCAGCACGAAACGCTGACGCGGGTGCAGTGCGGTCGGCGAGGCCGGTGCGGCCCCGGCGGCCGGCACGTCGCCGAGGCGCTCTCCCGAGACGAGCGCTGCGAGCACCAGATCGGGGACCTGCGGTGCGGGGTGCAACCGGAACCGGCGGTGCAGGGCCGTGAGGTCCACCAACAGAGCGGAACAGTCGACGCACGCACGCAGATGGCGGTCGAGGGCGTCATCGTCGGCCGTGCTGGCCTCGCCGTCGAGCCGGGCAGACATGGCCTCGTGCCAGGTGGTGCAGTCCATCGAAGAACCAGTCGCCCCCGGGGTCATTCTGGTTCCCGCCCTTCCGACACGGCCGACGATCCGGCACCGGTAGCAGCCCTGAGCAGGTCGAGCCTCGCCCTTGCGACCCGCGAGCGGATGGTGCCGATCTCACAGCCACAGGTCTCTGCCGCCTGTTCGTAGCTGAACCCGAGCAGTTGCGTGAGCACGAAGGCCTCTCTCCGGTCCGTGTCCAGGTGCGCGAGCAGGTCCGCCGTCTCGGTCCACCCGTGCTCGGTGCGGTGCCCGTCCCGGGGTTGGCGCTGCAACCGTTCCATCAGGGCGCGCCGCCGGTACGCGGAGCGCAGCCAGTCGAGACACGTGTGCCGCACGACGCCCAGCACCCAGACACGGGCAGGCGCCGTCCCCGCGTAGTTGGCGATGGCCGACACCACGCGGATCATTGCGTCCTGGGCAACATCGTCGGCGTCCCCCGTACCCACCATCGACGCGCAGTAGCGCCACACCTCTGGCTGCAGCGCGCCGAGCAGGGCGGCCAGCGCGTTCCGGTCTCCACCGCGTGCCGCGAGGGCGAGCGGGGTCAGTCCGTCAACGGTCATCGTCTGTGAGCGCGTGCCGGTCTCAGGCGGGTCCGACGCTGACGGGCACCCCGTTCAGCGCGATGTTGCCGGACAGCGGGTCCACGAAGTACTCGTCGGTGAGCACGTTGGTGTTCACCCCGCGGTACTCGCTCGCAACCCGCAGCCTCACACCCGGCAGATCCTGCCCGAAGCCGTGCGGAATGCTCACGACGCCGGGACGGATTCCGTCGGTTATCTCTGCGGCAACGACCACCTCGCCGGTGCGCGACGCAACGCGGGCGGGTGCTCCGTCGGTGATCCCGAGCCGGGCCGCGTCCTCGGGGTGGATCTGCATGGTGCAACGGTTCCTGCCCTTGGTGAGCACACGGATGTTGTGCATCCAGGAGTTGTTGGAACGCACGTGGCGGCGCCCGATCAGCACCATCGAGGAGTCCCAGTCGCGCTGCAGCGACGCCTCGAGGCGCGGGAGGTCCGTCAGGATCATGTCCGGCACCACCTCCACCCTGCCCGACGACGTGCGCAGCAGGTTCGGGATACGGCCGGCCTCGAGCTCGCCGAGGTCCACGCCGTGGGGGTTCGCCCGGAGTACGTCGAGCGACAGCCCATCGGGCCTCGTACCGAACGCGTCGCCGTACGGGCCGGTTCGCAGCATCACGTCGAGCATGCGCTCCGGACCGGACGCGTCGCCGAGCATCGCCTCCATCTCGTCAACGTTGCGGCCATGCACCGGGCCGAACTCGTCACGCGCAGCGGACTCGAGCATTGCCCGCGCGCCGGCGCGGACGGTGTCGTTCGGGTCGGTGTGCGCGCCGTTGCCCTCCAGCACGGACGCGAGCCGCAGGATGATTTCCCACTCGTCGGGCTGGCGCTCGCCGTCGGGCCCCACCTCGAGGGGAAGGATTGCCGGCGAGTAGTTCGCCACGTTGTGGACCGCGAAGTTGTAGAGCGCGAGGTCGTAGTGACTCTTCTGCAGGGACGACGGCGGCGGCAGGATGACGTCGGCATGGCGTGTGGTCTCATTGATGTACGGATCGATGGACACCATGAACCCGAGTGATTCGAGCGCCTTCGCAAGCCGGTTGCTGTTCGCGTTGGATGACACCGGGTTGCCGCCGTTGGTAACGAGTACGCGCACCTGGCCGGCGCCCGCCGTTTCGATCTCCTCGGGCAGTGCCGTCACGGGAAACTCGCCAAGCGCCTCGAGATGCTTGCCCACACGCGACACCTGGCGCCCCATCCGGAAGCCCTTGCCGCTGCCCGGCTTGCCCTTCGAGGAGGGCTGGCCGACGGCACCCTTGGTGAACATCGCGCCGCCCTCGCGGTCGAGGTTGCCGCTCAGGATGTTCACGACGTCGACGAGCCACGAGGCGAGCGTGCCGAACTCCTGCGTGCAGGTGCCGATCCGCCCGTACACCGCTGCGCACGGGGCGGCAACGAGTTCGCGGGCGAGGCGGCGAACGGTGTCGGCGCTGATCCCGCACGCGAGGGCTACTGCTTCCGGTGTGTAGGGCGCCAGCAGTTCGGGGAGGCGATCGAGGCCGTTGCAGTGCGCCGCAACGTTGTCGGGCCGGGCGATCCCCTCCGCGAGCATCGTGTGGGCGATCCCTGCGAGCAGGTGCGCGTCCGTCGCAGGGCGGATCGCCACGTGCTCGTCCGCGCGCTCTGCCGTCTCGCTGCGGCGCGGGTCCACCACCACCACCTTGCCGCCGCGTGCCTGGATGCGGTCGAGGCGCCCGGGGAAGTCGGGGGCGGTGCAGAGCGAACCGTTCGAGGCGTGCGGGTTCGCCCCGAGCAACATGATGAACTGTGTGCGGTCGAGATCGGGCACCGGCACGGTGACGGAGCCGAACATGATGCTCGAGGTGATCTCCTTCGGGCGCTGGTCCACCGTGGAGGCCGAGAAGCGGTTGCGCGAGCCGAGGCCCTGGATGAGGTTCCGGTTGAACATCATCGGTGCGAGATTGTGCGCGCCGGGGTTGCCGAGGTAGATGGCCGCTGCGTCGCGCCCGTGCTCGTTGAGGAGGGGGAGCACGTTCGCCTCGATCGTGGCGAACGCCTCGTCCCACGACACCTCCACGAACTCGCCGTTGCGCTTGACGACCGGGCGGCGGAGGCGGTCCGGGTCGTCGTGGAAGTGCGTAAGGGTGGAGCCCTTCGGGCAGATGAACCCCTTGGAGAACACGTCCTCGCGGTCGCCACGGATGCGGACCACCACCGGGGTCTCGCCCGGGCGCTCAGCGACGGTGAGTTCCAGCCCACAGGTCGCCTCGCAGAGCGGACAGGTGCGGTACGCGGTTCTCGTCTGGACCTCGGGGGCCTCGGGCGCTGTGGTCATGCCCAGATTCTGCCAGCCCGGGCAGGTGAGTACCGTAGGGACATGACCAGCGACCTTGTCCTGCGGACCGACCGGCCCGACGGCCTCACGACCCTCACGCTCAACCGACCCGACAAGCTGAACGCCCTGACGCCCGGCTCGTTCATCGCACTGCGAACCCATCTCGACGCGATCGCCACCGACGCGTCGGTGGGTTGCGTGGTGCTGCAGGGCTCCGGGCGCTCGTTCTGCGCCGGCCACGACCTGAACTCCATCTCCACGGGGGAACGGGCTCCGAGCAAGCTCTACGAGTCCGAGACGGTCGAGGCACTCGAGCGGCTGCCCCAGCCGACCATCGCCCGTATCCACGGCCACTGCTTCACGGGTGGGCTCGAGCTCGCACTCGGCTGCGACTTCCTCATCTGTGCAGAGAGCACCAAGCTCGGTGACACGCACGGCCAGTGGGGCCTCGTGCCCGTGTGGGGCATGTCGGTTCGACTGCCCGAGCGAGTCGGTCTGTCGAAGGCGAAGGAACTCATGTTCACGAGCCGTCGCCTCTCGGGCCCCGACGCCGCGGCGATCGGCCTCGTCGACTACTGCGTCGCGGACGGGGAACTCGACGTGAAGGTGGAGTCGCTGGCCAAGGAGATCCTCGCCAACTCGTGGGGCACCAACCGCATCGACAAGCAATTGCTCTACGCGGCGGGCGAGCGCACCCGTGAGGACGCGCTCGCGAACGAGCGGCTCCTGCCATTTGGTCTGCCCGAGGACATGCAGGACCGCATGCGCGCCGGCGGCCGCTAATCCCCATCGCGTTCTGACGGCACATTTCCCACGTATACGTGGGAAATGCTTGCCCAAAATCGAAGTGGCATTTTGGGCAAGATTTCCCCTCACCCGCGTGGGAAATGTGCCGTCAGAATGCAGTGAGGGGGAGGGTTTCGCTGGAGGTCACGAAGTCGGCGAGCGCACTCGCCAGAGGCGTGACACCGATTCCGGCACCGGACGGCACGCGCAGACATCCGTCCTCGAGCACGAAGGGCTCGGTGAGATCGCGATGGAAGTAGCGATCCGACGCGGAGAGGTCGCCGGGCAGGGTGAACCCGGGGAGCGCCGCGAGCGCGAGGTTTGCTGCCCGACCGATACCCGTCTCGAGCATCCCCCCGCACCACAGGTCCACGCCACGGGCGAGACACAGATCGTGGATACGCACGGCCTCGAGCACGCCACCGACGCGCGCGGGCTTCACGTTCACCACGCTGCACGCCCCGAGCGCGAGCGCCTCGGCCGCCTGGCGCACCGAGCAGATGGACTCATCAAGACAGATCGGGGTGGCGATCAGTTCGGCGAGACGGGCGTGGCCGAACAGGTCATCCTCCGGGAGCGGTTGCTCAATGTGCTGCAGCCCGAAGGCGTCGAGCGCCTCGAGCGCCGCAACGTCAGCGAGCGAGTACGCCTGGTTTGCGTCCACCTGGAGCATCAGCGCGTCACCGAAACGCTCCCGCACGGCCCGCACGGGCACCACGTCGTTGCCGGGCTCGATCTTCAGCTTCACCCGTCGGTATCCCTGCGCCACGTACCCGCCGACAACGTCGAGCAGCTCCGCGACCGAGGGCTGGATGCCCACGGCGACGCCTGCGGGAACGAGTCGTGGAATCGTCCCGAGGCGGGTGGCGAGGGAGATCCCGTCCATGCGGCACTCGGCATCGAGCACGGCCGCCTCGAGCGCTGCCTTGGCCATGCGGTGCCCGCGCACCGGGGCGAGGCGTTCGGCAATGCCAGCGGCATGTACATCGGCGGGATCGAGCCGGGGCAGCAGGAACCGCTTGATTACCTCATAGGCGCCGGCGGTGTACTCCGGCGAGTAGAGCGGCTCCACCTCGGCCACGCACTCGCCCCAGCCCTCCCCGTCCGGCCCGAGGACACGGACGAGGAAGCCGTGGCGCGCCGTCTCGACCCCGTAGGAGGTCCGGAACGGGCGGACCAGTGGCAGCGCGAAGCGATGCAGTTCGACATGGGTGAACCTCACCGTCGTAGGGTTTCACAACATGTACCCCGGAATCCATGCCGAGCAACGAGCCGACCAACCTGCCGTCGTCATGGCGGGCTCCGGGGAGGTAGTGACCTACCGCGAATACGAGGAGCGCTCGAACCGCATGGCCCACCTGCTGAGGGCTGAGGGACTCCAGCGTGGCGACCATTTCGCGATCGTCATGGAGAACCACCCGTGGTACATGCCGATCTGCTGCGCAGGCGAGCGCTCGGGCCTGTATTTCACCCCGGCGAACTCTCACCTGACCACCGATGAGCTCGGGTACATCTTCGAGAACTCCGAGTCCCAGGTTGTGGTCACGAGTTCCCAATTGCTCGATGTTGCCCTCTCGGCACTCCCACTGGCACCGAACGTGCGGCTGTGTCTGGTGGCCGACGGCACCGGACCGTATGCCAACGTGGGCAACACCCGCGTACTCCCCCTCGAGGAGACGCTCGCTGCGTTCCCGCCCACCCCGATCAGCGACGAGTCCGCCGGGAACCAGATGCTCTACTCATCGGGTACCACCGGGCGGCCGAAGGGCATCCTCCGCGAACTGCCGAAGGCACCGGTCGGGGAATCCGGCTCGGAGTTCCTCATGAATATCTGGCTGTATCGCGAGGGCCAGACGTATCTCTGCCCGGCACCGCTCTACCACAGTGCCCCACAGGCCGCGGCGGGCCTGACCATCCGCAAAGGCGGCACCGTGGTCGTCATGGACAAGTTCGACCCCGAGCACTTTCTGCAGCTCGTCGAGCAGCACCGCGTCACCCACACCCAGATGGTGCCCACGATGTTCTCGCGCCTCCTCAAGCTTCCCGATGACGTTCGCAACACGTACGACCTCTCGTCGCTCGAGATGGTGGTGCACGCGGCAGCCCCGTGCCCAGTGCCCGTCAAGGAACGGATGCTCGAGTGGTGGGGTCCGATCATCCGGGAGTACTACAGCGCCACCGAGGGGCTCGGGCTCACGCTCTGCGACAGCGCCGAGTGGCTTGCCCACAGGGGAACGGTCGGGCGCTGCATCCTCGGCGAGATGCACATCCTCGATGACGACATGAACGAGTGCCCCCAGGGCCAGCCCGGAACCGTGTGGTTCAAGTCGCCCATCCACTACGAGTACTTCAACGATCCTGGGAAGACGAGGGACAGCAGTTCACCCGACGGCGGGCTGAAGACCGTCGGCGATGTCGGCTACGTCGACAAAGACGGCTACCTGTTCCTTACCGACCGGGCAACGTTCATGATCATCTCCGGCGGCGTGAACATCTACCCGCAGGAGACCGAGAACCTCTTCATCACCCACCCGAAGGTGGCCGATGCCGCTGTGTTCGGCGTTCCCAACCCGGATCTCGGCGAGGAGATGAAGGCCGTGATCCAGCTGATGCCCGGCATCGAGCCAACCGCTGATGTCGTCAACGAGCTCATGGACTTCTGCCGGGCCAACCTGTCCCTGCAGAAGTGCCCACGCTCGATCGACTTCGAGGAACAGCTTCCCCGTACGCCCACCGGCAAGCTGTTCAAGAAGCCACTCCGCGAGCGCTACTGGGCAGAACACGGCGGGAGCCGCATCGTGTGATACCCAGCGGGACGCGCCGTGTGACGGTGACACCCTGGATCCCCTACCGTGGTCGCCATGGCCATCGACTTCACGCTCACACCCGAACTCGAAGACATCCGCATGCGTGTTCGTGCGTTCATCGAGGACGTCGTCCAGCCTGCCGAGGCGAACCTCCACCGCGTGAGCGAGGAGGACCGACGTGGCTACGTGAAGATGCTCGTCGGTCTACGCGCCCAGGCGCGCGAGGCAGGGATCTGGTTGCCCCACATGCCCAAGGAATGGGGTGGCATGGGGCTCGGCCACGTGCAGCTCGCGATGGTGCAGGCCGAGGCGGCCAAGGCAAGCTATGGGCCATTCATCCTCAACTGTCAGGCGCCCGACGAGGGCAACATGCACACCCTGCTGCACTGGGGTACACCCGAGCAGAAGGAGAAGTATCTCCGTCCGCTCTGTGAGGGGACGGCCATGTCGTGCTTCGCGATGACTGAGCCCGAGGTGGCCGGCTCTGACCCCACGCTCATCAAGACCACCGCAGTGCAGGACGGTGACGAGTGGGTGATCAACGGGCACAAGTGGTTCATCTCCAACGCCCGCCGCGCCAAGTTCGCGATTGTCATCGCCCGCACCGAGGACGACCCCGACCTGCCGCAGGCAGCGAATACGGCGTTCCTCGTCGACCTGCCGAGCGACGGCTGGAACCGTGTCCGTGAGATCGAGACGATGCACGGCGGCACCGGTCACTCCGAGATCATGATCGAGGACCTACGCGTGCCGAGTGCCAACATGCTGGGCGGCCGCGGCCAGGGTCACCTGCTCGGCCAGTACCGTCTCGGGCCGGCGCGCCTCGCCCACTGCATGCGCTGGATCGCACAGGCAGAGACCGCGCTCGACCTCATGGTGGCGCGCTCGCTCGTGCGCTACTCGCACGGCTCGATCCTTGCCGAGAAGCAGGGCATCCAGTGGCTGATCGCCGATTCCTCGATGGAGCTGTACCAGGGAAAGCTGATGGTGCTGCACGCCGCGTTCCGCATTGACCAGGGCCTCGACTTCAAGAGCGAGGTCTCGATGGCCAAGCACTTCGTCGCCAACATGCTCAACCGGGTGATCGACCGCTCCATCCAGGTGCACGGCGCGCTCGGTTACTCGACCGATACACCGCTCGCGCACATGTACCAGCACGCACGCTGGGCGCGATTCGCGGATGGCGCGGACGAGATCCACCAGATGCGCATCGCCCAGCGGACAATCAGCGCCTACCGCGATTCGGGTTCCACCCGAACCGCAACCGGCGACCTCCCCATCTGACCCACTCACTGTGTTTCTCGGTCTATGTCTGGCGGGCGGGTCGCCAGACATAGACCGAGAATCTTGGAGGGAAGGGGCGCCGACGTCAGGAGCAGTCTGCGCAGAGCCCGAAGATGTCGATCGCGTGGTGCCGGGCGGCAAACCCTTTCGCCCGCACCAGGTCGTCGATCGCCTCGTCGAGTGACTGCTCCACCCGCGCACCGAGCGTGAAGTCCTGCACCGAGCCGCACCGCTCGCAGACGAGGTGGTGATGGTGGCCGGTGAGGTCCTCGGCTAGCTCGTAGAACGCATGGTCCGCGCCGTGCACGAGTCGTCGAACAATTCCCGCTTCCTCGAGCACCGACAGGTTGCGGTAGGCGGAGCTCTGCGCGAGCGACGGTGCACTGGCCAGCAGCGTGGGCAGTGTTACCGGACCGCTGTTGGCGGCGAGCGCGTCGACGATCTGGCGGCGGCTCTCGGTGTACCGCTGATCTCGCGCGCGCAGGCGCTCATCGACCTGTCGATGGAGATCGGTCATGCCAGCCCCTGCTGCCACGGTGCTACTTCCCCCCGTGCGCGGCGCCCGCGCGCATGACACGCAGAAGGCTCGAGGCAACGAGTGCCAGTACGAAGAACCCGATCGTAACCAGCACGATGGTCCCGCCGGACGGCAGGTCCACCGCGTAGGACACGACGATCCCGACCACTGCGGACACCACCGCCACCGCAACTGCATACAGACAGGTACTGCGGAAGCTTCCGGCGAACAACTGGGCGGTGGCTACCGGCACGACCATGAGGGCACTGACCAGCAGCACGCCGACGACACGCATCGACACAACGACCGTCAGGGCCGTCAGCGTTGCGAGCAGGATGTTGATACCGATGACCGGGATGCCGAGTGCCCGTGCGAACTCCTCGTCGTTGCTCACGGCGAACAGCACCGGGCCGAGCAGCAGCACCACGCCGAGCACGACTGCCGCGAGGACGGCGAACACCACCAGATCACCGTTTGAGGTAGTGGTGATGCTGCCGAAGAGATATTGCGTGAGGTTCCTCGATCCTGACGGGGCCTTGCTGACGAGCACGACACCCCCGGCGATGCCTCCGTAGAAGAGCACCGCGAGGGCGATCTCCCCCGTGGTGTCACTTGCGGCACGGACGATCTCGATCGCAACGGCACCGAGCACCGCCACGATGACGGCGATCAGTACCGGAGTGCGGTGGACAACGAGACCGAGCGCAACACCGGTGACCGCCACATGGCCGAGACCGTCACCGATCAGAGCCAGCCTGCGCTGCACGAGGAAGATGCCGACGGCCGGTGCCGTGATTCCCACGAGTACCGCGGCCACGAGGGCGCGCTGCAGGAAGTCATACTTGAAGACCGCGGTGATCGCATTGGCGAGGAGCACTGCGCCCACGTCAGCCCACCAACCCGATCCCCTGAGTTGGCTCTGGCCCGCCGTGCGGATCGTGATCGTGCCCCATGTGCAGCAGTTCCGGGGGCGCCTGCTCGATCGGCCCGTCGAAGCGAATGGTGCCGTGGTCCATCACGATGACACGAGTGATGAGGGGCTCGAGCGGGCCCAGTTCGTGCAGCACCACGACCAGCGTGAGCCCGTTGTGCAGCAGGCCGTCGAGCGCGTCCGCGATCGCCTCTTGGTTCGCCTGGTCAACGCCGGCGAACGGCTCGTCGAGCAACAACAACTGACTTCCCCCGACGAGTGCGCGGGCGAGGAGTGCCCTGCGCTGCTGACCGCCCGACAGCGTGGAGACGCGCTTGCGGGCGGACGCTGTGAGACCGACCACGGCGATCGCGGCCTGCACCGCCCCGTCATCGCGACCGAGGCCGAGCGGGTTGCGTCGCGTGAGCCGACCGGAGCGGACGAGTTCGTTGACGGTCACCGGGATCGGGCCGGCAGCGCTCTGCCGCTGCGGGAGGTACCCGATCGCGGAACGGTCCTGCAGGCGTTCCACCGGCTCGCCGAACAATTCCACCTTGCCCTCGATGCGGTCGACCAGTCCGAGGAAACCCTTCATCAGCGTGGTCTTACCCGACCCGTTTGCCCCTAGCAGCGCGATCACCTCACCGGAACGGATCTCGAGCCGCGCAACACTTGCCGAGGAGTGCCCGCCGTACCCGAAGCGGCCACCCTCCACCGCGATGACGACGTCACCCAATGGTTGGCACGCGTGCGCCCGGCTGTGCGCGTGTCCGCTGTGGTCCGGGTGCTCTTGGCTCTTCCGCCCGGTGTCGCTCATGTGCACCCCTGTCCGGTCCGAAGCACCTCGAGGTTGGCGCGCATCACCGTGAGGTAGTCGCCCACCGCTCCCTCGGCCAGTCCCTCGAGGGGGTCGAGCACGGCGACACGGGCACCCGTCTCGCTCGCCACTGCGCGCGCCGTCGCACTGCTCAACAGCGTCTCGGTATAGATCGTGGTGACGCCCTCGTCCCGGACGAAGTCGGCCACCCTCGCGAGCGCTGCCGCCGTCGGCTCCCCGTCCGGGGACAGCCCGCTGACGCTCTCCTGGTTCATTCCGTAGCGCGTCGCGAGGTAGCCGAACGCGGCATGGCTCGTCACGAGGTCGCGCCGGGCACAGGTGGCGAGTCCGCTCACGAACTCCGCGTCGAGCGCGACGAGGTCTGCGCGCAGCGCAGCAGCATTTGCGCGGAAGGCGTCGGCTCCCGACGGGTCGAGTTCGGCAAGACGCTGCGCCATACCGTCGGCCACGTCAGCGAGGCGCAACGGATCGAGCCAGAAGTGGATGTCCTCCTTCTCGAGGCGCGCCAACGCAGTCACGTCGAACCAGCGCGTGCCTGCGGCCGTGTTCACTGCGTCGTCCACTGCGGCGGAGATACCCCGGAGGTACACCACCAGGTCCGCTTCGCGGACCTCGACGAGATCGTTTGCGCCCAGTTCCAGATCATGGGGTTCCGCGCCCGGGGGCGTGAGGTTCGTGACGCCCACGCTGTTGCCCCCCACCCGCTCGACAACGAACTCGAGGGGATAGAACGACGCCAGCACAGCGAGCCGATCGGGCTGCACCCCCGACGACGAGCCTGCCTCCGTTCCCGCAACAGCGCCGGTGTCCGCACCGGACGAGCACGCCACCCCAGCAAGCACGAGGGTGCTCACGCCCAGCGTGCAGGCGGCTCGTGACCACAGTGACCTGCGGACTTCGGTCTTCCCGATGTTGAGAATGATTCCCATATCGCCACCATAACAAGAATGATTCTCACAACACAAGCCCCATCCGGCTCCCCCCACGCCGTAGCCTGCCCCAGTGACGTTCACCTCGGTCCTTGGCGCCCTGTGCCTGGTACT
>WLJO01000005.1 GCA_009701715.1 Actinomycetota bacterium | reverse complement strand
GCCGTTGTTCCCGCCGCCGCCGTTGTTCCCGCCGCCGCCGTTGTTCCCGCCGCCGCCGTTGTTCCCACCGCCGCCGTTGTTCCCACCACGTCCGCCGCCGGTATTGCCGCCGCCGTTGTTGTTGTTGCCGCCGCCGCCGTTGTTGCCACCGGTCCGAGGGCGGACGTTGGATGTTGCCTCGGCCTTACGGCGGGCGCGCTCCTCGCGGAGGTTTTGTTCATCGGCGAGAGCCCGCTTGAGGTCAGCGTTGGTCTGGTCCTGAAGCCTCTCGAGCTGTTTCTGCTTTGCCTCCGTGGCGACGCGGCGATTCTCGAGGGTCTGCACGAGCTTGGCCTTTGCATCCTTCTGCCGCTGCAGCTTTCGCTTCGCCGTGTTCAGTTCGTTGAGCGTCGCTTCCAGCTGGTCACTGGCCTGTTGGCCCGAGGTGAGGGCGATCGACGCGTATTGATCTCGGATGACTGTGTCGGTCAGCTGCGTGCTCCCGCCGAGCAGTTCGCCGAGCCCGCCGAGGTCGCCGCCGGACGCGAACATCCGAACGGCAAAGTCCCGCAGCGCCTCCCGCATACCGCCGAGGTTTGCCTCGAGTTCCTGCACACGGGCGGTGCTGGCGGTGAGCTCGACATCAAGCTCACCTGCCTGGGCGGCAGCCTCGTTGTAGCCCTCGGCCAACTTCTCGAATTCACGCTCGATGCGATCGATCTGATCCGCGATCCGAGCGGCCCTGGCGCGTACTTCTTTGGAGCTTTCGGCGACGGCGGGCACGGACCACACCCCGCCGAGCAGCACCGAGACAAGGAGGACCACGCCAATGGCCCGTCGGGCCCGAATCCGGGTCAAGGCTGCTCCGCGCATCTCCGAGAGGCTAGCAAGCGCGCAGGCTTACATTACGAATAGGTTGCGAAACGGGTCGCTAGGAGGTGCGTTAGCGGCGGGCTTTGACCCGAGCAGCGCGCTCGAGTCGTCGTGCGGTGCGCCCGGTCGGCTCGATATTCCGGCCGTCGAGGTCCCCGAGCTCGATGCCGTTCGTGAACTGCACGCGGTATCGCTGCCAGTTGAACCCATTCGCAAGGATCACCTTGCCTTCGGTGCCGACCGGCACGCCGGTGAGCTCAACGGTCGAACGGACCCTGTCTCCCATGCGAAGTTCCAGTTGGTTCGCGTGCGGCTTGGCGAGGGCATGCGGCTTCCAGATGGTCATACGTAGACCATCATGCCCTATCGGGACCGCCCACCTCCGAATCCACCGGTGGCCGTTACACTTCGCCGCCTGTGAAGAGCACACTGGAACCCCTCGAGGGAAACAAGATCAAGCTGTCCGTCGAGGTCGACGACGCCGAGTTCGCCAAGGACATCGACGCCGCGTTCCGCAAGTTGGCCCTCGAGGTGAGGCTTCCCGGGTTCCGTCCCGGTAAGGCCCCGCGCAAGATTCTCGAGGCGAGAATCGGCCTCGCCCCGGCCCGCGAGCAGGCACTTCGGGACGGTATTCCGCAATACCTCGCCAAGGCGGTCCGTGAGCACGAGGTTGACCTGATCGCCTCCCCGGACATTGAGATCACCGGCGGTGGGGAGGAAGGTCTCGTGACCTTCGATGCCACCTGTCAGGTGCGTCCGACGGTCTCGGTCCCCGGCTACGCCGGATTGCGTATCGAGCTTCCCAACCCTGAGCCCACCGATGCCGAGGTGCAGGAAGCCATCGACTCCGAGCGCCGTCGTCACGGCACGCTCACCGTGGTGGAGCGCTCGGCTGCCAAGGGTGACTACGTCACGATGGACCTCGAGGCACACCGCAATGGCGAGCCCGTACCGGGGTTGAACACCGAGGACTGGCTGTACGAGATCGGGCGCGGTTGGGTCGCCGAGGGCTTCGACGATCACCTCATCGGCACAACCGCTGGCGACTCCGTCAGCTTTACGGCTATGCCCTCGGGAACGGCCGAAGAGGCAGATTTCGGCGTGAAGGTCGGGAACGTGCAGGAACTCGTGCTGCCCGAGCCCACCGACGAGTGGGTCGCCGAGAACCTCCCCGAGCACGACTCGGTGGAGGCGTGGACGCAGAGCGTGCGCACCCGTCTGGGCGCCATGCGCCTGAACCAGGGTCGCCAGGCCCTGATCGAGCGGGCCACCACGGCACTCGCGGCACTCGTGGACGAGGCACCCCCCGAGGGAATGGTGGACCAAGAATTACAGGCCCGTGTAGAGAACTTCGTGAAGGATCTCCAGACCCGGGGAATCTCGGTCGAGCAGTGGATGTCCGCAACCGGTCAGGACACCAACACCCTCATCGAAACCTTCCGTGAGCAGGCGACGAAGGCCGTGATCGTGGACCTCGCACTTCGTGCCGTTGCCGAGGCCGAGCAGGTCGAGGTTGACGAGTCCGACATCGAATCCGAGTACGCCCGTATCGCGATGCGTGCCAGCATGAAGGCCAAGGACGTCCGCAAGGCATACGAGAAGAACGATGCCGTCTTCGACCTCGTTGCTCAGTTGCGCAAGTCGAAGGCACTCGACTGGCTGCTGCACCACATCGAGATCGTGGATGATGCCGGTACGCCGCTTGACCGTGAGCTTGTGCTGGGCCACACGCACGATCACGACGATGACGACGACCACGAACACGCCGAGGAGGCCTGACATGTCCAGCCCGCTGCTCGATCCCGTCCACAATTACATGGTTCCCAACGTCATCGAGCAGACCAGTCGCGGCGAGCGCGGCATGGACCTGTACAGCCGTCTGCTGAAGGAGAACATCATCTTCCTGCAGACGCCGATCGACGACACGATCGCCAGCCTCATCTGTGCGCAGTTGATCCACCTCGAGTCCGAGAACCCGGACAAGGACATCAGCCTGTACATCAACAGCCCCGGTGGGGACATCACCTCGCTCTTCGCGATCTACGACACGATGCAGTTCATCAAGAACGACATCGCCACGATCTGTCTGGGTCAGGCCGCCTCGGCAGCCGCGGTGCTCCTCGCTGCCGGCACCAAGGGCAAGCGTCTTGCCCTGCCCCATGCCAGAGTGCTGCTCCACCAGCCTTACGGCCAGGTCGGGTACGGGCAGGTCACGGATCTCGAACTCGCCGCCCGGGAGATCCTGCGGATGCGTGAACTCCTCGAGGAAGTCCTCTCGCTCCATACCGGCCAGCCGATTTCGCGGATCCACGGGGACACCGACCGTGATTTCGTGATGGAAGCGGGTGCCGCCCTCGAATATGGCATCATCGACACCGTGATCTCGACACGGCAGGCTGTGGACCGTACCGGTCCCATCCGCTGACGAGCCGTACTGAGGGGGAGCGTTGGCGAAGTTCGGCGATACGGGCGAGCTGCTGAAGTGTTCGTTCTGCGGGAAGTCGCAGAAGCAGGTCAAGAAGCTCATCGCCGGCCCCGGCGTGTACATCTGCGACGAGTGCATCGATCTCTGCAACGAGATCATCGAGGAAGAACTCACCGATACCGCGGAAACGCATTTCGAGGAACTCCCTACCCCGCGCGAGATCTCCAACTTCCTCGATGAGTACGTAGTCGGTCAGGTCGCCGCGAAGAAGATCCTCTCGGTGGCCGTCTACAACCACTACAAGCGGGTCCAGTTCCAGGCGAGCGGCACCGTCGGCCGTCGTGACGACGTGGAACTGCAGAAGTCCAACATCTTGTTGCTCGGCCCGACGGGCTGCGGCAAGACCCACCTCGCACAGACACTGGCCAGGCTGCTCAACGTGCCGTTCGCCGTTGCGGACGCCACGGCGCTCACCGAGGCCGGCTACGTGGGCGAGGATGTCGAGAATATTCTCCTGAAGCTCATCCAGTCCGCCGACTACGACGTCAAGAAGGCCGAGACCGGGATCATCTACATCGACGAGATCGACAAGATCGCCCGTAAGAGCGAGAACCCGTCGATCACCCGGGACGTTTCCGGTGAGGGTGTGCAGCAAGCCCTCCTCAAGATCCTCGAGGGAACGGTTGCCTCTGTCCCCCCGCAGGGCGGGCGCAAGCACCCGCACCAGGAATTCCTGCAGATCGACACCACCAACGTGCTGTTCATCTGCGGCGGGGCATTTGCCGGTCTCGAGCAGATCATCGAGCAGCGCATCGGGCGACGCGGCGTCGGGTTCAACGCATCCGTGGTGTCCAAGCTCGACAAGGATCCGGGCGAGATGTTTGCCCAGGTCCTCCCCGAGGACCTCCTCAAGTTCGGTCTGATCCCCGAGTTCGTCGGTCGCCTTCCCATGATAGGGGCGGTGCACTCCCTCGACCGTGAGTCGCTCGTGCGGATCCTCGTGGAGCCGAAGAACGCGTTGGTGAAGCAGTACCAGAAGTTCTTCGAGATGGAGGAGGTGGAGCTGGAGTTCACCGGCGACGCCCTGCAGTCCATCGCGGACCAGGCGCTTCGTCGTGGGACCGGTGCACGTGGCCTGAGGGCAATCCTCGAGGAGGTGCTGCTGAACACGATGTACGACCTGCCCGGTCGCACCGATGTCGGCCGCGTCATCATCGACGTGCCGTCGGTACTCGAGAAGGCGAACCCCACGCTCATCCCGCGCGAAGTCGTGTCCCGCACCGCGCGGCCGCGCCGCGCCGCGAGCTAATCCCTTGATGACCTACGCAGAAGCGCTCGCGTACCTCGACGCTCACGCCACGTACGAAAAGACCGGTCGCATCGAGGCCCCGTCGCTCGACGGGATCACCCGGCTGTGCGCGGTGATGGGTGACCCCCAGCACTGTGCCCCGGTGATCCACATAACGGGGACGAACGGCAAGGGATCCACCTCGCAAATGATCACCGGGCTCCTGATGGAGCAGGGACTCAAGGTGGGCACGTACACGAGCCCCCACCTCGAGCGGATCAATGAACGGCTGATGATCGACGGCGAGGCGATCTCGGACGAGGCATTCGCCGAACAGATTGCTGCGGTCGCCGATCTCGAGGTGCTCGCCGGCGTACGTCCCGGCTACTTCGAGGCATGCACTGCCGCTGCGTTCCGTCATTTCGCGGACGAAGCCGTCGACGTCATGGTCATCGAGGTAGGTCTGCTCGGCGCTTGGGACGCCACCAACGTCGTGGACGCGCGTGTTGCTGTCGTGACCAACATCGGCCTGGAACACACGGAGTTCGCGGGTCCGACGAAGACTCACGTCGCCGCCGAGAAGGCCGGCATCATCAAGCCCGGTTCGACCGTCGTGATCGGTGAACGGGATCCGGAACTCGTGGAGGTGTTCCTCGCCCGACCGCACGACGCAGCGTGGTGGAGGGGCGAACACTTCGATGTGGTCGACAACGAACTTGCGCTCGGCGGCCGTGTCGTCGAGATGCGCACGCCGAACGGCAGTTACTCGGACGTGTTCGTGCCGCTCCACGGCCGGCACCAGGCCGACAACGCGGTGTTGGCGCTGACAGCGGTCGAGGCCTTCTTCGGCGCTCCGATCGACGCCGGTGTGGTGAACGAGGGGTTTTCCCGGGTGCTCATGCCCGGCCGTTTCGAGGTAGTCGGGTACCAGCCGCTCGTCATCCTCGACGGTGCTCACAACCCGGCCGGAGCAGACGTGTGCGCCGACGTGTTCTTCACGGACTTCGACCCGGCGGGCCAGCGCGTGCTCGTGGTGGGGTGCCTGCGGGGCCGGGAACCAGTGGCGATGCTGGAAGCACTCCGGGCCGACGAGTTCGACATCGTGATCTGCTGTACGGCACCGTCCCCCCGGGGTCTGCCGGGCGAGGAGATCGCTGCAGCGGCCACGAAGATCGGTTGCAGCGGGGTGCTCGCGTTCGACAGCGTGGAACGGGCGTGTGACCGGGCCCTCGACGAGCGGACAGCCGACGATGCGGTGTTGGTCACTGGTTCGCTCTACGTGGTGGGTGCTGCCCGTCCACACTTCCGCAAGGTCATCCCCTAGGTCGTCCGGGAAACCGAATCCGGAACACCGGGACCTGCCGTAGCCTGTGGATTCCTATGTCAGATCGCACTCTCGTTCTCCTCAAGCCCGACGCTGTCGAGCGTGGCCTCGCCGGCCAGATCATCTCCCGCTTCGAGGCCAAGGGCCTGAAGGTTGTCGCCATGGACCTGCGCACGCTGGACGAGGCGACGCTTGCCCGGCACTACGAGGAGCACGTGGGCAAGGGTTTCTATGCGGAACTGGTGACCTTCATGTCACGTGGCCCGGTGGTGGCAATCGCGCTGGAGGGTCCGGACAACACTTGGGAGGTGGTCCGTTCCATGATGGGCGCCACCAACCCGCTGAAGGCGGCCCCCGGAACGATCCGTGGCGATCTCAGCGTGTTGTTCACCGAGAACCTCGTGCACGGCAGCGACAGCCTTGACTCCGCTACCCGAGAACTCGGCATTTTCTTCCCCAATCTGTAACAATCCCGGGACTCGGCTAGGCTGAGCAGTACTTTCCGCAGGCTCCTTGGGGTCTCTCGTCGCCGTTCGGCGTGCTGTCGAGCGGATCATCACGGACCAAGACCAGTAGGGACAACGGAAGGAGGGGCAGATGGCACGCAATAATCCGTTGGGACTCGGTCGGGATATCGCCATCGACCTCGGCACCGCGAACACCCTGATCTACGTGCGGGGTCTCGGCGTGGTGCTCAACGAGCCCTCCGTGGTCGCCATCGATGTCAACGACGGCCGTCCCGTCGCGGTCGGCATCGAGGCCAAGCGAATGATGGGGCGCACCCCCGGCCACATCCGAGCGGTTCGCCCGATGAAGGACGGCGTGATCGCCGACTTCGAGGTATGCGAAAAGATGCTCCGCTACTTCATCCAGAAGGTGCACCCCAGCCGTTGGAGCAAGCCCAGAATGGTGGTGTGCGTGCCGTCGGGCATCACTGGCGTCGAGCAGCGAGCAGTGCAGGACGCGGCGGAGTTCGCCGGTGCCCGCAAGCCGGTTTTCATCATCGAGGAGCCCATGGCCGCTGCGATCGGTGCGGACCTCCCGGTGCACGAGCCGAGCGGCAACATGATCGTCGATATCGGTGGGGGGACCACCGAGGTGGCCGTGATCTCGCTCGGGGGCATCGTCAGCAGCCTGTCCGTCCGGGTCGCGGGCGACGAACTGGACGAAGCAGTGGCGAACTTCATCCGTAAGGAGTTTTCCCTTGCCATCGGGGACCGTACCGCCGAGGAGATCAAGGTCCAGATGGGCTCGGCATGGCCGTTGGCAGAGGAGTTCGGCGCCGAGGTCCGAGGTCGTGACCTCATTACCGGCCTGCCCCGCTCGGTGGAACTGACCACGGAAATCATCCGCGCTGCCATCGCGGACCCGGTTGCTGCCATTGTTGATGCTGTGAAGACGACCTTGGACAGGACGCCGCCCGAACTCGCCGCTGACATCATGCACAGCGGGATCACGGTCACCGGGGGCGGAGCGCTCCTCATGGGTCTTGACCGCCGCCTCGCCAGCGAGACGGGCATGCCCATCAACATCGCGCGGGATCCGTTGTACTCGGTCGTGCTCGGTTCCGGCCGGGCCCTCGAGAACATCGACGCACTGCGCGGCGTGCTCGCCGTCGGCGGCGATGAGTGATCCCAGCAGGGCCACAGCGATGGACGGGCTCGCATGAATCGGTTCACGCGACGCAGGGTGATCGTGCTGCTCGTCCTGACGAGTGTGCTGCTGATCACGTTCAACAGCACCAGTACCGGCCTGATCGGTAACACCCGAACCGCCTTCGGGTATGTCTTTCGACCCTTCAAGGGTGCGACCAGGGTGGTCACCCGCCCGGTCCGGAACGCATGGCGCGGCGTCACGAACTACGGCGAGCTCGAGCGCGACAACCTCAACCTGCGCGATCAACTCGCGCGCCAGGTGGGCAATGCCGCAGCTGCGGAGGCGTTCGTGCAGGAGCACAACGAACTCCTGAAGCTCCAGCAGCTTCCGATCGGCCCGAGCATCTCCACCGTGATCGCCCAGGTGATCGGCACGACCCCACGCGGCGACCAGCAGACCGTCGAGATCAATCAGGGCACCCGCCGTGGCGTGCGCGTGGGCATGCCGGTGGTGAACGGCTCCGGTCTCGTCGGCAGGGTGACCGCGGTGTTCCCGGACGGCGCAATTGTGCGGCTCATCACCGATCCCCAGTTCGTCCTGTCGGTGCGTGTCACGTGCGCGTCCGCGATACCCGGCATCATCGGCCCCCCAACGACTACCACGTCGACAACGACGACGATCGCATCACCCGTCATTACCGACCCGGTAGCCGGGGCTACCGGGGCCGATGGCACACCGAGCCCCGGAACAACGTCCACAACGTCCACGGTGTACAACGCGTTTGCCCCTGGGTCGACCGTACCGATCGCAGGCTCCGGCGGAACGGCAACCCGGTGCGACCGTGAGACCGGCAGCATCCGCGGTCGCGGTCGAAGCGAACTCCCCCTCATCGGCCTGCTCAACGACGACGCGATCAGCCGAGCGATCCTCGTCGGCGACCAAGTCGTCACTGCGGGCGGCACCGACAGCCTGGCACCGCCCAACCTCCCGGTCGGACGCGTCGGACGCGTGGTCCTCCGGCGGGGTGACAGCCCGGTTGTCGAGGTCAAGTTGAACGCGGATCTGGCGCACCTGAACTTTGTCGAGGTGCTGCTGTACCTTCCGGTCTCGGAAGTCGGTGGTTGATCCGTGCTGTACATGCTCCGGCGTCCCTGGTTTCGGCTCGGGGCGGTAGCACTCGTGCTCCTCGCTATCCAGACCACGCTGTTCGCCGAGATGAAGCCGTTTGGTGAGACGGTTGACCTTATGGTCCTCGCCTCGGTTGCAACCGGGGTAGTCGGCGGTTCGCAGTTCGGCGCGCTCGCCGGGTTCATCTTTGGCATCGCGTTCGACCTGGTACTCGTGACGCCTTTCGGGATGTCCCCGCTCGTCTACGGACTGGTGGGCTTCCTCGCCGGGTACACGCAGAGCCTGACGTTCCAGCCCACCTGGTACCTGCACTCCGCTTTCGTCGCCGCCGGTAGCGCTGTGGCCGTGTTCGGGCTCGCGATCGTCCAACAGATCATCGGACCCCGCGCACCGCTCGGCTCCGAACTCGTACAGACTGCCATGGTGGTCGGTATCGCAAACGGGTTGATCGCACCGCTCGCACTGCCCGTGCAACGATGGTGTCTCGGCATCAAGCGCGTGATCGCATGAGGTCGTCCGCGTCTCGCCCCCAAGGAGGTGCCCGTGGCCGGTGATCGTCGCAACACCCGTTTGGCAGCGCTCGGCGTCGTGGCACTCCTGCTTTTTGGGGGCATCGGCATCCGGGTGTGGTTCCTGCAGGTCATCGATGCCTCCACACTGCGCCAGCGGGTGGAGTTCTCGGCCCGCCGAACGATCACGATCTTGCCCCGAAGGGGCCGGATATTCGACATCAAGGGGCGGATCCTCGCCGACAACTCGCGGGTGCTCTCGGTTACCGTCGATCGGTCCGTCATGCCGCCGGTGTGCTCGGACGCCGCGCCGAAGTCCCGCGAGCGTCGATACACGAAGTTCTGGAACCTGCTCTCTGGCCCCCTCAACGTGCCGCCCGACGACCTCGAGGCGCGCTTCTGCAGCAACCGGTACGTGCCGCAGGAACCGGTACCGCTGAAGGACGGGGTCACCGAGGACCAGGCGCTGTACCTCCTCGAACGGCGTGAGCAGTATCCGGGTATCGACGTCGTGGAAACGTGGCGGCGCCGGTACCCGTACGCGCCGATTGCCAGCCACGTGATCGGGTATATGGGTTCGATCCCGGCGGACAACAAGTCCACCAAGAAGGTCAACGAGACCGACGTCTACAAGGACAAGGGCTACCTCCTCTCGGAGCGGGTTGGGGTTGCCGGGGTCGAACGGACCTACGAGGACGTTCTGCACGGCACCGCCGGAAAGCGCGTGTACGAG
Source organism: Actinomycetota bacterium (assembly GCA_009701715.1). Taxonomy (GTDB): domain Bacteria; phylum Actinomycetota; class Acidimicrobiia; order Acidimicrobiales; family Ilumatobacteraceae; genus WLJO01. Next base: position 87,061 of record WLJO01000005.1, on the reverse strand, counting down.
GTGGATGCAAACGGCCGGGTGCTCCGCACGGTCGAGGAGGTACCGGCCGCCAACGGCCAGGACATTCAGCTGTCCATCGACATGTCGATCCAGCAGTACGCCGAGCAGACCCTCGAGACAGAGTTGCGCTTCAGGAAGACCGTGAATGCGGTGCAGAGCAAGAGCGAGCTCGAGAAGTACGGCCGGAAGAAGTACGTAGCCACTGCGGGATCGGTGGTGGTCCAGAACTATCTGACGGGCGCAGTCGTGGCGATGGCGTCGTACCCCACCTTCGACAACCGGTGGCTCGACGGAACTCTCCCGCCCGGTAAGTTCTCCCAACTGTTCCCCGCGAACGTCCCCCCGGATCAGGCGGCGCTGACCAACCGTGCGATCCAGGGTGGGTACAACGTCGGCTCGTCGTTTAAGCCCTTCACCGCGTACTCCGCTCTGCAGGCTGGTCTTCTCCCTGGCGGCGCGAACTTCAAGTACCTTGATGTGGGTACCTACAAGATCATCGCCTGCCAGCGCGACAAGTCCCGTGAGCTCAGCCAGAAGTGCAACTTCCGAAATGCGTGGAGCCCCTCGCTCGGGCGACCGACGCCGTACGGGCTGATCAGTGTTACTGAGGCGCTCACTGTCTCTTCGGACACGTTCTTCTACCAGATCGGCGATGCGTTCCTGGAGCTCACGGGTGGTCAACCGATCTTCCAGAACGAGTTGCGCCAGTTCGGTTTTGGCCAAAAGACCGGCATCGACCTGCCATTCGAACGCTCCGGCATCCTGCCTGACAAGCAGGTGATGGCTGCGCTCCGCAAGAAAAAAGTCATCCTTCCGGACGAGACCTTCACGTCGGGCCAGAGCATCCTGCTGGCGGTAGGGCAGGGGATCCTCGCGGTTTCGCCGATGCAGCTGGTGAATGCCTATTCGGCCTTCGCCAACGGGGGCAGTCGGATGCAGCCGAGCGTGCTGGCCGCGATTTTCGCGCCGGGAACACCGGACTCGGCGATCACCGGATATGTCGATCTCACGCAGGCCCAGGTGGTCTTCACGCGTGATCCGAAGGTGATCCAGACCCTCGACATGCGCCCGGAACTGCGCGATCCGATTGTTCAGGGGCTGCAGAACGTCGTGCGCAAGGTCGCGATCAACGGCCACATGTCCACGGGTGGTCGCGTCTTCCAGAAGTTCCCGATGAATCTTCTCCCGCTGGCCGGCAAGACCGGTACGGCCCAGGGTGGGGGTAACCGCTCGGAGAACGACTCCTCGGTGTTCGTCGCGTTCAGCACCGATCCAAACGTGCCGTATACCGTCGGCGCGTATCTCGAGCGGGCGGGGTACGGCGCCCAGGCATCGGCCCCGGTGGTGAAGTGCATGTTCTACGCCCTCGGCGGTTTTGCGAAGATGGACCCCGTTCGGCAGGCCGATCCACTCGACCTCACAGCGACCATCGCGGCGCCGCTGCGCCAGATGCCCAGTCAGGCATGCCTCGACAACTACTCGGTCATCGTGAGCCGGGCGGACCGAGGCTGACGTGGCGTTCGTCCAACGCCTGACGCAACGCACCCCGGGCTTTGCCGGCCTTCGCGTGTCGCCCGGCGACCCCCGTCGGAACATCGACTGGGTACTCATCGGCGGAATGCTCGGAATTATCGGCATTGGGCTGCCGATCATCTACTCGACCACGTACAAGTTCTTGCCGAGTCGCGCCAATCCCCTCGACCCGTTCCTGTACACACAGCGCCAGGTGATCTTCTTCATCATCGGTGCACTTGCGATGGCCTTCGTCATGGCGCTCGAGTATCAGTGGTGGAAGGAGCGGGCCCGCTTCCTGTACGGAGCGACGATCTTCGGCCTGCTGCTCGTTCTCGGTCTCGGGCGGACGACGGGCGGGGCGACCTCGGCGTTTGACCTCGGCCCGATCTCCATCCAGCCGTCCGAGTTCGGTAAGTTCTCGACGATGCTCTTCCTCGCCGTGTACCTCTCGGAGGACAGGTCGAGCAGTGTGTCCTACTCCAAGTTCGTCGGCGGCCTCATGCTCGTTGCGGCTCCGATGGGCCTCGTGGTGGTCGAGCCGGATCTCGGGTCCGCTTCCGTCTACGTAGCGCTCGCGATGGGTGTGATGCTCGTTGCCGGGGCCCGTGTGCGTCACATCCTGATGATCTCCGCAATGGCCGTGGTGACGGTGGTCGCTGCCGTCTTTTCCGGGCTCGTCAAGGGCTACCAGCTCAGTCGCCTGACCGGCTTCGTTAACCAGAGTTCCTCCGACAAGACCATCCAGGACCTCATCCAGCAGGTGAAGCAGGCCAAGCGGGCGTTCGGTAATGGCGGGCTGCTCGGCAAGGGCTGGCTCGACGGGCCACTGACGAACAACCGATCGATCCCGGTTCAGTGGGCGGACTTCCCGTCGACCGCACTCGCCGAGCAGTTCGGCATGGTCGGTGTTGCACTCCTGCTCGGACTCTACGCTCTGGTGCTGGTGAGGATCTGGCGGGTTGCGCACCTCTCCAAGGACATGCTCGGCACCTACATCTGTGCGGGCGTGTTCAGCATGCTGCTCTGGCACGTGTTTGAGAACATCGGGATGAGCCTCGGGATCATGCCGGTTACCGGCATCCCGCTGCCGCTCATCTCGTATGGCGGCTCGTCCGCCGTGTCGTTCATGATGATGTTCGGGCTCGTCGAGAACGTGCACATGAGGCGCTTCCGATGACCGCCAGCACCCCGGACAGCCGTCCGCACGGCCCCTGAACAGGCCCAACGCCATGCAGGGGGTCCCCCGAGTTGTCCCTGCCCGCCGCTAGCCTTCACCTGCCATGAGGTCGCCACAGTCGGCATCCGTGTGGTCTCGGCTAGAACCACTCCTCGGAAAGGTGCAGAAGCCGGCCCGTCACATCGGGTGTGAGGATGGTGCCGTCACCCCTGTCCATACGGACAGCAAGGTGTCATGGCTGCTCGCCTACCCCGACACGTACGAAGTCGGACTGCCCAATCAGGGGCTACGGATCCTGTACGAGATCCTGAACGAACGCGATGACTCCGTCGCGGAGCGGTCGAACGCGCCCTGTCGGCGTTGGACGGGCTCTGCGTCCGCCGGAGTTGGTTGGGGTGCTGTTCCCGCAAGCCGGGTACACCGTGCGCAGCGTGCTGCGTACGGAGCAATGGGTCGAACGGGACGGCGCGCGTCGGGAGTTACTCCCGGTGCCAGCGGCCGTCCTTGCGCCAACCGAATTGGTGGGCGCATGAGAAGGGACGAAGTGCATGGACGAATCACAGAATCAGTTGTACTTTGGCGACGAGTCGGGCTCGGGTGGCTTACCCCAACAGGCAGCAGAAGCCACGAGCGACGCGCCTGAGGGCGCAGGCGGCCCGAGCGGGCCCCGCCCTGCCAACAAGAAGCGCCGTCGCGGCTCACGGGGTGGTAAGCGTCACAAGAAGCCGGCCGGTACCGGTGCGAGCGACGCTGTCGACGAGGACTTCGACGACGATGACGATGTGACGGACGACGGCGTTGCCGACGAGGTGACACCGCCGTCAGCGGGACCGAGTACCGAGGCCCCGGACGGGCCGTCGGACATCGAACTGCCCGATCGGATGAGCGAGGGACGGCCGTCGGCCGACGCGGCCGAGACGGCACTTGTGCGCCGACCGCGCATCGGTGATACGCGCCCCGCGCCCGTCACGGCTGCTCCGGCCGCCGGCGAGGACGGCACAGGTGAGCGCCCGCCGAGACAGGGTTCCGGGGGCAGGGGACCGCGCCCGGAAACCGAGGGCAACCGGGAGCGCTCGCCCCAGGGTCAGCGGGAGGGTCAGCGTCAGGGCCAACGTGATCGGCAGAGCCCGCGCGAAGGTCAGGGTCAGCGCGAGGGCCAGCGTCAGAAGGTTGAGGCTGCGCAGGCTTCGGCCGGCGACAGGGAGGCGACCGGTCCGGGCGCGGCGGGTGAGGGGGAGTCGCGCAACAAGCGGAAGCGCAATAGCCGGGGAAAGACCGGTGGCGGTGCCCGGGAGGCAGTGGCACGCGAACTCGTCGAACTGGATGCCGAGACGCTCGAGAGGCGTCGCGGCCGCGAGCGCAATGGTCGGCCCGTCGGCAGGTACATGATGGCCGTCCACGTGGGTCACGGTCTCACGCAGGTGGCCGTGATGGAGGGCCGCAACCTCATCGAGCATTACGTCAGCCGGCCGGCCGAAGATGTGTCGCACATCCACGGGAACATCTACGTCGGGCGCGTGCAGAACGTGCTGCCCGGCATGGAGGCATGTTTCGTGGACATCGCCACCCCGAAGAATGCGGTGCTCTACGCCGGCGACGTGCAGTACGACGCCGAGGACATCGTGGAGCGCAGCGCGGAGCGACCACGGATCGAACAGATCCTGAAGAACAAGCAGCTCATCCTCTGTCAGGTCACCAAGAACCCCATCGGGTTGAAGGGTGCTCGCCTCACGCAGGAGGTGTCGCTGCCCGGTCGCTTCGTGGTGCTCATCCCCAACTCCAAGACCTATGGCATCTCCAAGCGGCTGCCCGATGACGAGCGCAAGCGCCTGCGCTCCGTGCTGGACCGGGTGAAGGAGCCCGAGCACGGCCTCATCGTCCGCACTGCGGCAGAGAATGCGACCGAGCAGGAGCTCCGTGCTGACGTGCAGCGGCTCAACGAGACCTGGCGCGACATCGAGCGACGTGCGGAGGCCGCGCGGAGGGCTAACCGTGCCCAGTTGCTGTACCGCGAGCCGGACCTCGCGGTGCGAGTCATCCGTGAGGAGTTCAACGCGGACTATCGCTCGATTGTCATCGACGACCGTGAGCTGTGCGAGGAGGTGCGCGGATACATCGAGGTGATGAACCCGGAACTCGCCGACCGCGTCGAGTTCTACGACGTGGAGGCCGAGGGTTTGCCGCTCTACGAGCGCTTCCACGTACACGAACAGCTGCACAAGGCACTCGATCGCAAGGTGTGGCTCCCCTCGGGTGGCTCGCTGATCATCGAGCACACCGAGGCACTCTCGGTGATCGACGTCAACACGGGCCGAAACGTCGGCACCTCGAGCCTCGAGGCCACGGTGCTGCAGAACAACCTCGAGGCCGCTGAGGAGATCGCCCGGCAGCTTCGTCTGCGCGACATCGGCGGCATCATCGTCATCGACTTCATCGACATGGAGATCAAGGAGAACCGCCGCAAGGTGGTCGAGGCGTTCCGAAATGCCTTGTCCCGGGACAAGACCCGCAGTCAGGTGTTCGACATCTCCGAACTCGGGCTGGTGGAGATGACCAGGAAGCGGATCGGAGAGGGTCTCCTCCAGTCCTTTGCTACCCAGTGCCCGCACTGCGTGGGTCGGGGTGTCGGGATCAACACCGGTCTGCTCGACTGACCCTCCCGGGAGAAGTACTCGCTGAAGTGGGCGATTGTGGCGGGACTTCCCGCCCGGTAGGATCATGTTTCGCTATGTACGCAGTCATCGCCTCCGGCGGAAAACAGGAACGGGTGACCGAGGGCCAGCAGGTGGCGCTCGAGCTGCTCGACGCCGAGGTCGGCGCCGAAGTCAGCCTCACTCCGGTGCTCATCGTGGACGGCACCACCGTCCTTGCCACACCGACTCAGCTGTCTGGCGCTCGCGTCACCGGCAAGATTCTCGGCGTGGAGAAGGGCCCGAAGATCGACGGTCTCACCTACAAGCGCCGCACTAACCAGCGGCGCCGCTACGGTCACCGTCAGAAGTACCACACCGTCGAGATCACCAAGATCACGAAAGGCTGAGCAATGTCAAAGACCAAGGGCGCAGGCTCAACAAAGAACGGTCGCGATTCAAACGCACAGCGCCTCGGCGTGAAGGTGTTTGACGGGACGCTCATCCACTCGGGAACGATCATCGTTCGCCAGCGCGGTACGCGCTTCCACCCGGGCCACAACGTTGGCATCGGTGGGGACGACACACTGTTCGCAACGGCTCACGGAACCGTGAAGTTCGGCGAGCGTCGCGGTCGCAAGATCGTCGACGTCCTGCCGCTCGCAGCCGCAGAGTAACCTCGGGGCTACGGCCCTGACGCCTATAACCGATGAGAACCCCTGGCTGCGGCTGGGGGTTCTTGCATTTGGGGAAGTGACCTAGACGTCGATGCCGCGGGGGAGGCGGGCGCGGTCCCAGTCGAGCAGTGCCACTGCCTGTCGGCAGGCGTAGCGGTCCGTCATGCCGGCGACGTAGCCCACGGCAACCCGGAGCGCCGCTTTGGACCCTGCGTCCACCCCGGCAGCACGCTCGGCCCCGAGCAGATGCGGACGGTCTGCGTAGTGCTCGACGAGTGCCTGGAGCACCTGAATGACCGCGTGTGCCTGCTGCTGTGCTGCGGGGCGCAGGTAGACGTGCTCGTAGTTGAAGCGTCGGAACTCGGCGAGCGCCTCGGCAACTGCGGGCACCATGCCGATGCGACCGTTCTGGCGGGCGGCCTCGATCATCGCTGTGATGAACGCGTGCAGTTGTGCACTGCGGGTCTCGCCGGCCCGGGAGCGGACCATGGCGGGGAGCATGTCGGTGGTGACCACCCCGGCAGCAACAGCATCTTCAAAGTCGTGGCACACGTACGCAATGCGGTCTGCCCAGGAGACCACTTCCCCCTCTGGGGTGGCGGGGGCCGGGCGGGACCACGAATGGTTGCGGATGCCGTCGAGTGTCTCGGTACACAAGTTGAGGGGGGTGAGGATGACATCGGCACCCCACACCGCATGGTCGTAGCCCTCGTCCACGTACGGGCTGAGCGCGTCCTCGCTGGCGTGCCCGCCGGGGCCGTGACCGCAGTCATGTCCGACGGCGATGGCCTCGGTGAGCGCCACATTGAGCCCCAGCGCAGTGGAGACCGACCGGGCTACCTGGGCTACCTCGAGCGCATGGGTGAGCCGAGTGCGTTGGTGGTCGTCGGGGAAGACGAACACCTGGGTCTTGCCGGCGAGGCGGCGGAACGCCGATGCGTGCAGAATGCGATCTCGGTCCCGCTCGAAGCACGTGCGGTAGAGATCGGATTCCTCGGCGATCGCCCGACTGCCGGCGCCCGAGCCGCGCGTTGCCTCGGGCACGAGCAGTTCGGACTCCTGCTCCTCACGTGCCGAGCGGTCGCGGATGCTCGCAGCAGTGATGGATGCATGGGAATCCCGATGCGCGAGTGTGACCGAATGATCTGCGCTGCCCGCCATGGTGGATGCCCACCGTTCCGCCCGTTCACTCATTTCCACACCCTGAGCGTACTGAAGGGGTGTAACTCGCTACCCTGAACTGGCCCTATGTCCGCATTCGTCGACGAAGCCCAACTGAACCTGCGTGGCGGAGACGGCGGTGCTGGCTGCGTCAGCATGCGCCGTGAGGGCCCGGTTGCCATGGGTGGACCGAACGGCGGAGACGGTGGCAAGGGTGGCGACGTGTGGCTCGTCGCCAGTCACAACGTCGCCTCGCTCGTGGCCTTCAAGGACTACCCGCACCGAAACGCCGGTAGCGGCGTCCACGGCATGGGCAAGGACATGCATGGCAAGCGCGGCGAGGACCTCGTCATCACGGTGCCCGAGGGCACCGTCGTCCGGGACCTGTACACCGGCGAACTCCTCGCCGATCTCGTCGGTCACGGTGACCGCTGGATGGCAGTGGCGGGAGGCCGCGGAGGCCGGGGCAACGCAAAGTTCCTTTCTAACTCGCGGCGTGCACCGATGTTCGCCGAGCAGGGCGAGGAGGGAGAGCAGCGCTGGTTCCGGCTGGAACTCAAGCTCATGGCAGACGTTGCGCTCGTCGGGTTTCCCAACGCCGGCAAGAGCACCTTCATCTCGGTGATATCGGCTGCCAAGCCCAAGATCGCCAACTACCCGTTCACCACGCTCGAGCCGCACCTCGGTGTCGTGCGCATGGACGACCAGAGCGAGTTCGTCGTGGCAGACATCCCCGGGCTCATCGAGGGCGCTGCAGAGGGCAAGGGCCTCGGCCACCAGTTCCTCCGGCACATCGAGCGCGCCCGTGCGCTGTGCCTCCTCGTGGACCTCGTCAACGAGGACGGGCTGTCCCCCGAGGAGCAGGAGCGAGTACTGCTCAAGGAACTGGGCGAGTATCGACCTGAACTGCTCGACCGCCCGCGCATCGTTGTCGGCACGAAGGCCGATGCGACGGTCGAGGAACTCGACGGCTGGACCGGCCTGCGCATGTCTGCGGCAACCGGCGAGGGTGTTCAGGGCATCGTTTACCGCCTCGCGGACCTCGTGAAGGAGGCCCGGGCCGATGCGCCCGAGCGCGAAGGCTTCGTCATCCTTCGGCCGGAGCCGGTCGGTTTCTTGCTGGAACGCCTGGAGGAGCACGAGTTCCGCCTCTCCGGCAAGGAGGTCGAGCGCGTGGTTGCGCTCAACGACGTCACCATGCACGAGTCCCTGTCGTTCATCGACATGCGGCTCAAGCGGTTGGGTGTCACGCGTGCGCTGCAGCGCGCCGGGGCACAGGAGGGTGACGTGATCCACATCGGTGCGTTCTCCTTCGACTACGTCCCGGACCTGTGATGCGTGTCGTTGCCAAAATCGGGTCCTCGTCACTCACCGACGAACGCGGGGTCATCAACCGGTCGGCCATCGCGAGCCTGTGCGACCAAACCGCAGCGCTGCGTGCGGCGGGCCACGAGGTACTCATCGTCACCTCCGGCGCAGTGTCGTCCGGGGTCGCTGCCCTCGGACTGGCGAGCCGCCCCACCGACATGCCCACGCTGCAGGCCCTGGCTGCCGCAGGCCAGCCGAGGCTGATGGAGGTCTATTCGGCCGAACTGGGACGGCACGGCCTCGTTGCGGGCCAGACACTGCTCGTTCCGAACGACTTCGTGAACCGTCGCCAGTACCTGCATGCTCGCCAGACGCTCACGCGGCTGCTGGAGCTCGGTTGCGTGCCGATCATCAACGAGAACGACGCCATCGCGAGCGACGAGATCCGCTTCGGGGACAACGATCGCCTCGCAGCGCTGCTCTCCCACCTCGTATCGGCTGACGTGCTCGTGCTGCTCACTGACACTCCGGGCCTGTACACGGCGGACCCGCGCACGGACCCGTCCGCCACGCTGATTACCGACGTGCGGTCCGACGACCCGCTGCTGGCGGTGGACGCCTCTGGTGCCGGCTCCAATCGTGGCAGCGGGGGCATGGCGTCCAAGCTGTCTGCCGCACGGATCGCGTCGTGGTCCGGCGTGCGCACCGTCATCGCAAAGTCGAGCCAGGACGACGTTCTGGAGCGCGCCGCCGCCGGTGCCGCAGGCATCGGCACCACCTTCCATCCCCACGACCGCAAGCTCTCTGCGCGCAAGCTGTGGATCGCCTTTGCCGCGGCGACCGAGGGGATCATCACGGTGGACCCGGGCGCGCGCGATGCACTCGTGAACCGCGGGGTCTCGCTGCTCCCGGCCGGCGTGGTGAGTGTGCAGGGAAGCTTCGAGGAGGGCGACAACGTCGATATCTCCGATCCCGACGGCGTGGTGTTCGCCCGGGGAATGGCGGCGATGTCGGCATCGACCGCCCGCTCGGTGGCGGGCAAGCGCACCTCGGAACTGCCGAGCGACGTGCACCCCGAGATCGTCCACCGGGACGACCTCGTGATCCTTCCCTAGCGGGGCCTGTTCAGCGGGAGAGGCCCGACAGCAGGAGTGTGGCGAACTGCTCGGCTATCTGTTCCGGCTCGCCGAGGTTCGAACCTCGGCCGAGATTGTTCATCCGCTCCATGTTGGGATACAGCGTGAGGAGCCCCTGCATGGCCGACCACGCGAGTCGCGTTGCGTTGACAACATCGAGCGCTGGGTTCGCGAGGTCTCGAATGCCTGCAAGGACCGATTCGAGATGGCCATACGCAAGGAGGCCGGCGTGCTGGTAGCGCGGATCGTCGCAGTCGACGAGGTCCGCACGGAAGACGATTGCCGCGTGAGCCGGATAGTTGATACCGGTGCGTACGTACACCCTGGACATGATGACGAAGCGTTCGCGCGGATCGGCGCAGTCCGCGATGGCCGCGGTGATTGCCCGGTCCAGTGTCTCGAAGGCCTCCACAGCAATGGCGGTGAGGAGGCCACGCGAGTCGCCGAAATGGTGTGCGGGTGCGGCGTGGGAGACACCCGCCCGCCTGGCAACCTCGCGCAGGCTGAAGCCGGCCGGGCCAAGTTCGCTGATGAGCCCTACCGCAGCGTCCTTGAGCGTTCGGTCCAGATCCCCCCGGTGATAGGGCTTGGCAGATGCGCTCATGGGCGCATGGTACCCCTGAACTTGACGTTGTAAAGATCGGTCGGTATCTTTCTTGACAATGGAAAGATTGACCGAGTCTCCCGCCGCTCCCTCCAGTCGTCGGTGGTGGGTGCTTGTCATCACCTGCCTCGCCGTGTTCGTCACGGTGCTCGACGGCACAATCGTGAACGTTGCCCTCCCATCGCTGTCGGACGAACTGGCTGCCAGCACGCGCGATCTCCAGTGGGTCGTCGATGCCTATCTCCTCGTGTTCTGCGCCCTGTTGCTCGGTGCCGGCAGCCTCGGTGACCGGATCGGTCGGAGGAAGATCCTCATCATCGGGCTCATCGTGTTCGCCGCCACCTCCGCGTTCGCGGGGGCGTCCGGATCGGTCGGGTCGCTCATTTCGGCACGTGCGCTCATGGGCATCGGTGCAGCGATGATCTTCCCGGCGACACTCGCGATCATCACCAACGTGTTCCCCGACCCGATCGAGCGGGGCAAGGCCATTGGCATCTGGGGGGCGAGTTCTGGCATGGCAGTGGCTGCCGGTCCGGTGCTCGGTGGATGGCTCCTCGAGCACTTCTGGTGGGGATCCATCTTCTTCGTGAACCTCCCGATCGCCGTGGTAACGATCATCGGCACGATCCTCGTGGTGCCCGACTCGAGGGACGAGTCGACCCACCGGCTGGACCCGCTCGGGCTCGTTCTCTCGACTGCCGGCGTGTTTGCGCTCGTCTACACGATCATCGAGGCGTCGGCGTGGGGCTGGGCAAGCGCAAGGACCATCGGTGGTTTCGCTGTCTCGATCGCCGTGCTCGCGATCTTCGCCGTCTGGGAGCTGCGGACCCCGGAACCGATGCTGCCCGTGCGGATCTTCCGGAACCTGCGGTTCACGGCCGCGAGCGTGTCGATTACGGCAGCGTTCTTCGCGCTCTTCGGCTTCATCTTCCTCGTCACCCAGTACTTCCAGCTCGTCCGCGAGTACTCACCCCTCGGTGCGGGTCTGCGCACGCTTCCTGTCGCTACAGCCATCGCCATCGGATCGGTGATCGCGCCGAAGGCCGTGGAACTCCGCGGCACCAAATTCGTCGTGTCGCTCGGGCTCTTCCTGCTGGCGTGTGGCTTCGCCTGGATCGGCACGGTCAGGGCCGATACCCCGTACCTGATCATCGTCTGCCAGATGATGTTCAATGGGTTCGGGATGGGGTTCACCACGGCGCCGGCGACGGAGTCGATCATGGGCTCGTTGACACCCGACAAGGCAGGTATCGGCTCGGCGGTGAACGACACCACCCGCGAGCTCGGCGGCACGCTGGGCGTGGCGGTAATCGGGAGCGTGTTCACCTCGGTCTACGTCGGGGCGCTTCGCGACCGTTCGGTGTTCCAGTCGCTCGCCCCCCAGGCCCGACGTGCGGCCGAGGAATCGGTGAGCGCTGCTGCGCAGGTGGCCAGTGGCATGGGGGACCGAGCGCCGGCGTTCCTCGCCGAGGTGAAGGACTCGTTCCTGTCTGGCTTCTCTGTCGGCTGCTGGGTCTCAGCCGGCGTGGCCCTTGCTGGATCGTTGTTCGCGATGCGGTACCTGCCGGCACGCGCTCACGCACCGGCCACGGCGCCGACGCCGGAATCGGTGCTCAACCTCGAGTGATCGCCTCGAAGATCTGTTGGGGCGTGACCGGCGTGGACAGGAAGGGCTGAGCGCCAAACGGTCGAAGGGCATCGTCGATTGCGCTCACGACCGCGGCCGGGGCGCCGATGATGCCGGCCTCGCCGATCCCCTTCATGCCGCCGGGGATCACCGGAGACTCGGTGGTCATGTGCCCGAGCCGGAAGTTAGGCATCTCCATCGCGCTGGGGATGAGGAAGCCCATGAAGTTGCCATTCATGGGCTGGCCATCCTCGTCGTAGAGCAGTTCCTCCATGAGCGCCGCAGCGATCCCTTGGGCGGCGCCGCCGTGCAGTTGCCCCTCGACGATCATGGGGTTCAGCACCGTGCCGCAGTCGTGGAACACGGCATAGTCGATCACCTTGGCCAGTGCCGTCTCGGTGTCGATCTCCACCACGGCAACGTTCAAACCGTACGGCCACGCGCAGTCGGTGGGGTCGAAGGTCTCGGTGACCTCGAGCCCGGGGTCGATGTCGGCCGGTAACTCGATTGCCCGGAGGTACGCGGCTCGCCCGATGTCTGCAGTGGTGACGCAACGTGTCGGGGTGCCGACAACGGAGATCGTGCCGTCCTCGAAGCGCAGGTCCTCCTCGGCGCACTCGAGCATGTGGGCCGCAATCGGCTTGATCCGGGCCTGCAGCGCGATGGCTGCCTTGCGGACCGCGGCACCACCAACCGCTGCTGAACGACTGGCACCGGTGCCGTGACCGGTATACGGGCAGGCATCGGTATCGCCGGTGACCACCACCACCTGGTCCACGTGCACGCCGAGCGCGTCGGCGCACATCGACGCCAGACCGTTGGTGAATCCCTGACCCATCTCGCAGAGTCCGGTGTAGACGGTCACCTCGCCGTTCGGCTCCAGACGGATCTTCGAGATGTCGTAGCCGCCCTGGTTGAGGCCGCCGAGGTTCATCTGGCGTGAGGGCCCGAGCGCGGTGTTCTCCACCCAGAACGACACGCCGATGCCAAGCTGCTTCACGTCGTTGTTCGCGCGACGGCGAGCCTGCTCGGCACGCCATTCGTCTACCTTGGCAAGCTTCAGGCCGGCGTCCAGCGCCACCTCGTAATAGCCGCTGTCGAAGGTATGGAACAGCGAGGTGTACGGCATGCGCTCGGGCGGGATGAGGTTCCTGCGGCGCAGCTCCACGGGGTCCATCGCCAGCTCTCGCGCGAGCAGGTCCATCATGCGCTCGACAACGAAGTTGGCCTCGGGCTGTCCCCAGCCGCGGTACGAGCCGGTGGGTGTCTTGTTGGTGACGACAGCGCGCATCGTGGCTCTGGCGTTGGGGACCAGGTAGGTGTTGGTCATCATCACGGCGGTGAGCCACGCGGGTCCGAACGAGACCATGTGCATGTACGCGCCCTGGTCGGCGATGATGTCGCCGGCGATGCCCACCACGGTTCCGTCCTTGCGGGCGGCGATGACGGCATCGACGACTGCCTCGCGGGCATGCACCGTGGCAATGAACGACTCGCTGCGCCCCTCGTTCCACATGACCGGGCGGTTGAGCCTGATCGCGATGAGTGCCACCGCCGACTCCTCGGCGTAGAAGTGGAACTTGGCGCCGAAGCCGCCGCCGACCTGCGGCACGCGCACCTTCACACGCGGGGTGGGTACGCCGGTGACCTCTGCGATGAAGTCACGCACGATGTGCGGGCTCTGTGTGGACGTCCAGAGCACGAGTTCCCGCCGGTAGCGGTCCCACTCTGCAAGTGCGCCGCGGCCCTCCATGGAGGCACCAGTCTGTCGCTGGATCCGTATCCGGGCCCGAACCACGGTGTCTGCACCCGCAATCGCAGCGTCGACATCGCCCATCGCGGTCTCGAAGCTTCCGGCGACGTTGTCCGGCCACCCGTCGAACAGGGTGGGGGACCCATCGGCCGCTGCATGCAGGGTGTCCACGACGGTCGGACGGGAGCGGTAGTCAATCTCCACCAACCCCATCGCGTCAGCGAGCTGCGCTGCCGTCTCTGCGACGACGGCCACGATGGCCTCGCCGACATGGCGCACCCGATCCCTGGCGAGCGCGTAGTACGGGGTGGGTCGATTGCCGAGCGCGTGGGTGCTCGGCTGCGGCGGCACGTCGAGGCCGAGGTCGTCGGCGGTCAGGACAGCAACAACACCAGGCATCGCGCGTGCTTCGTCGGTGCGGATTCGCACGATGTCGGCGTGTGCCTCGGTGGATCGCACGAAGCCCACGTGGCAGGTTCCCGGTCGGTGAAGGTCTGCGAGGAACTTGGCCCAACCCGTAAGCAGCGCGGGGTCCTCCCGGCGCAGGAGGGGCTTGCCTACCCAGCGTTGAGCGACTTCGTGATCGATTGCGTTGCCTGCCACACCTGTGAGCATGGCATGCAGGTGCTGTTCCGGGCGACCGGCCTGCGACACTGTGTCCATGAGCGGGTTCTCCTCAGGTGTGCTGCTGGCCCCGAACCACACGGCACAGGTCACCGTCGGGATGGCACGGCTGGCCGAGGACCTCGGCTACGACTCGGTGTGGGTCGCCGACGAAGGGGTGCGGACCCGCGATGTCTTCGTCACGATGACCGCGATCGCCACAGCAACGCGGACACTGCGGATCGGGACCGGACTCGTGAACCCGTACACGCGACACCCGGCGCTGACCGCTGCGGCGATTGCCTCCATCGACGAACTGTCGGGGGGGCGGGCATTCCTCGTCTATGGCGCCGGCGGGAGCCTGTCGCTCGGCCCGCTCGGCATCGAGCGGGCCCGACCGCTCGCTCACGTCCGTGAGGCGCTCGACGTGTGTCGACGGCTATTCGACGGCGAGACCGTCACGTTCGCTGGGGAGACGATCACACTGGCCAACGCGCGCCTCGACTATGCGCGTCCAGGGATCGACATCTGGTTCGCCGGTCGCAGCCCACTCCTGCTCGCCCATGCCGGCGCCGCGGCCGACGGGGCGCTGCTCGAGTTCCTCCACATTCCGACCCTTGGTTCCTATGTCGAGCAGGTCGAGTCTGGGGCCAGAAAGGCCGTGCGACCCCGGCCGCGCCTGCTGTATTCCACGTGCGTCGTCACCGATCGCGAGCGGCTCGAGAGTATCCGGCCGCACATGACCTATCGTCTCGTCGACTCACCGGACGCCGTGAAGGCGCAACTGGGGATCACCCCACGGCACGTGGCCGAGATCCGCGAGGCGATGTCCGGCGGGCTCGAGGCCGCCGCCCACCTCATCCCGGACCGCTGGATCGAGCCCTTCGTGATCCTCGGAACACCCGACGAGTGTGCCGACCGTATTACGGCGCTCACCGAAGCGCACGGCTTCGAGGGGTTCGTGCTGCTCCTCGCGGATCACGAGCGGGCCACCGAGGAGATCGAGGAAGGGGCGGATGTCCTCGACCGCGTCCGCCGGGCCCGGTAGGGGGACTGCCTGCCCGGTGGGTCGGGACCGAACGGCCCTAGGGCTTCTGGGTAATCGGCCGGAGACTTGGGGTATGGAGACAGGGCAGCAGGTTCGCAGGGGTGGACAGGTTTTAGCGTTGCTGGTCGGGGGGTTGTTGCTCCTCTCGTCGTGCAGCGATTCGAACGACCAGGACGCCACGTCGACCGGCACCCAGATCACCCATACCGTGAGCGTTCACGGGATGGGCATCGTCAAGGTCGTCCCGGACGTGCTGGACATCGTGTTCGCCGCCGAGGGAAATGCCGCCACGGCGAAGGTGGCACTCGATCAGGTCGGCTCGGCGTCGGACGCGATCGTGAGGCTCGCGAAGTCCAACAAGGTGGACAGCAAGGACCTCCAGTCGTCACAGATCTACCTGATGCCGACGTACGACTACGTGGATGGCACCAGCAAGATCAGTGGCTACACGGCCTCGATCACCATCACCGTCACGCTGCGCGACACCGATCGGGCATCCGGTTTGCTTGACGCCGCGGCGAACGCGGCGGGCAACGCCCTGCGCCTACGAGGCATGACGTGGAAGGTCGACGACCCGAGCAAAGCACTTGAGGATGCACGTGTTGCCGCGATGGGGGACGCCAAGGCACGCGCAACGACGCTCGCGAAGTCCGGGGGCATCGGGCTCGGCAAGGTGCTCACTATCAACGAGTCGAGCCAGAGCGTGGCGCCCCCAGTGTGGGACAACTCCGGGGGCAAGGACGAGTCGGCATCCCCCGGCATTGCGGTCGAGGCGGGTACGGAAACGATCACCGTCAACGTTGACGTGGTGTTCGAACTCGACTGACCCGGTCAGCGCCGGAAGCGGCGCACGGCAATCCGCTCGAGTGCACGCAACTCGGGCGAGCCCATAAGCCACATGAGGCCTGCGTAGACCGGCACGCCTACCGTGATTCCGAGGGCCACCCTTGCCAGGGCACCGGCACCGGCGTTCGAGCCGACGGAACGATTGAAGAGCCAGATCGCCTCGGCCATCACGAGTCCGGCGAGCACGGTCTTGCCGAAGGACGCGAACATCGGTCGCAGTTCGAAGCCGCTCACCTTGTACTGGAGGACCTGGATCGCGAGGAGTGCAGTGAGGACGTACGCGAGGGCGAACGCGAGCCCGAGGCCGAGCACCCCGAACGGTCCGACGAAGATGACGGCAAAGATGATGTTGAGCAGGTTCTCCACGAGGTTCAGCTTGAAGGGCGTCTTGGTGTCGCGGTGGCTGTAGAAGCCGCGAAGCACGAACATGTAGATGGAGAACCCGCCGAGCCCGAGCGCGAACCCGGCGAGCGCCCGGCTGGTCACCAACGCATCAAGGGATGTGAACTGACCGTGCTGCAGGAGGGCTCCAACGATCGGTCGGCGGAGCGCGAACAGGCCGAACCCGGCGGGAACGGTGATGAGCGCGATGGTGCGGATACCGAATGACATCCGGTCGACGAATGCGAACCGGTCACCCCGGCGCACGGAGCCGGCGAGGTCCGGGATAAAGGTGGTGAGGATCGACATCGCCAGCAACGCGTGCGGCAACTGGAAGAACGTGTAGGCGAGGGTGTAGGCGCTCGCGTTCCCGCTGCCCGGCTTCGCGAGGTTCTGCACGATCTGGGACGAAACAATGTTCGCGGCGGCGAAGCCGACGGTCCACGCAGAGAGGCGGAACACTTGCCTCACGGCTGGGTGGCGGAAGTCCGCTCGGAATCGCAGGCGGATACCCGCCGAGCGCATGGCGGGGATCAGCACGAGCGCCTGGAGTGCGATGCCGGTGGTGGCGCCGATCGCGAGCGTGTAGCGGAACCCGGCGTTGTTCAGCGCCTTGACGAAGCCGTCCTCGCCGGGCTTCAACTGCATCTTCGCGAGAACGAGGGAGACGATGATCGCGAGGTTCGACAGGATCGGGGCCCAGGCCGGGGCGAAGAAGCGCTTGCGGGTGTTCAGCAGGGCCCCCCAGAGGGCCGATGCCCCGTAGAAGAGGATCTGGATGAGGAAGACCCTCGCCAGCGATGCGCCGAGGGAGCGGTAGTCGTCGGCATCCACTGCGCCGCTCACCCTGAACGACGAGAGGCGGAAGATCCATGGGGCTGCCGCGACGCCGAGCACCGTCAGACCGGCAACGGCAACGAGCGACGTTCCCACCACGGCCCCGATCGACTCGTCGTCCTCGTCGTGGAACAGCCGGGTGAAGACCGGGACGAGCGTTGCTGAGAGCACACCCCCGAGCAGGAGCTCGTACACCATGTTTGGTGAGTTGTTGGCTGCGTTGTACGCGTCCCAGAGGGCTGCCCGCCCGAAGATGACCCCGAACAGGGCGAACCGAGCAAAGCCGGTGAGTCGGGACAAGGCGGTCCCGGCGGCGACAACCACGTTGGCCTGCAGCACCGAGGCACCGGGACGGCGCTGGTGCCCCGAGGGTGTAGCGGTGGCGGCTGACTGGTCAGGATCCGGGCCGCTCACGGTTTCACAGGGTAGAACGCCTGCTGTCCCCATCGGTGCCGTATGAGCAGGCGATTTGCCCACATGGAGGATTGAGTCGCTGTGAAGGGCGCCCGTTACGCTCGAGGAATGGCTCGTTTCGAAAGCGTCACCCAGGTCCGTGAAGGTCTTCGCGACCTCAACTATCTGGCCGATGAGGGCATCGCCAGCGTGGTCTTCCTCGCGGATCGCCTGCAGAAGCCGATTCTCGTCGAGGGTCCTGCAGGTACCGGCAAGACCCAGCTCGCAAAGAGTGTCGCCGAACTCACGGGTGCGCGGCTCATCCGTCTCCAGTGCTACGAGGGGCTCGACGAGTCCAAGGCGCTCTACGAGTGGAACTACAAGAAGCAGTTGCTCCGCATCCAGGCTGAGCGCAAGAGCGACTCCTGGAAGGACATCGAGGACGACATCTTCTCCGAGGAGTTCCTGCTCACCCGCCCGCTCCTCGAGGCCATCCGCGCCGAGGACCCGGTGGTACTGCTGATCGACGAAGTCGACCGTGTGGAGCTCGAGACCGAGGCGCTCCTCCTCGAGATCCTCTCCGAGTACCAGGTGTCGATTCCTGAGCTGGGCACCATCACGGCCCGCCAGATCCCGCTGGTGTTCCTCACCTCCAACAACACGCGTGAGCTGTCCGAGGCCCTCAAGCGCCGCTGTCTGTTCCTGCACATCGACTACCCGGACCTGGAACGCGAGAAAGAAATCGTGCTCACGAGGATCCCCGGCATCACCGACAATTTGGCCGATCAGGTCTCGCGGATCGTTCGATCAATCCGCCAGCTCGAGCTGAAGAAGGCACCCAGCGTGTCGGAAACCCTCGACTGGGCGAGGACGCTGATGCTGCTCAACATCGAGTCCATCGACGCCCAGACCGCCAAGGAAACGCTCCACATCCTGCTGAAGTACCAGAGCGACATCGCCAAGGCCGCCAAAGAACTGTCCTCGAGCAAGTAAGCCCGGACAGGTAGGCAACCCCCGTGCTCGAACTCATCAACGGCTTCGTCGGCGAACTCCGCAACGCCGGGATCCCGGTGTCGCTCACCGAGAACCTCGACGCGTTCGAAGCAATCAAGTTCATCCCGATCGAGGACCGTGAGGCGTTCAAGTTCGCCCTTGCCGCCACGATGGTCAAGAACGCCTCCCACTGGCGTGCGTTCGAGACGGTGTTCGAGGTCTACTTCTCGCTGCGTGGACCGCAGTATCAGCTCAAGGACGGCGATCAGGTCGACGAACTGATGAAGGAGATGCAGGACCAGATGCGTCAGGGCGACGGCAAGGGCCAGGCCGGTGGCGCCATGGACTCGCTAACGCCGGAGGAGATGATGCAACTCCTCTACAACGCACTCATGCAGGGTGACGATGCGTTGATGAAGGCGCTCGCGAAGCAGGCGGTGCAGCGCTTCGCCGGCATGGAGCCGGGTCGTCCCGTTGGAGGTACGTACTACCTCTACCGCACGCTGCGGAACCTCGACCTCGACAGTGTGCTCGAGAAGCTGATGGAGGCCCAGAAGCAGGGCGCCGAGGCTCATAATGCGGAGTTCACGGACCTCGAGGAGCGCCTCGAGCGGGACGAGTTCAACAGTCGGATCGACTCGTTCAAGAAAGAGATCGAGGCGGAGATCCGCCGTCGGCTCGTGGCCGACCGCGGTGTGGAGGCCATGGCTAAGACACTCCGCAAACCCCTTCCCGAGGACGTGGAATTCATGCACGCCTCGCGTGAGGAGATGGCACTGCTCCGCAAGGCGCTCCAGCCGCTCACGCGCAAGCTTGCGGCCCGTCTGGCCCGCAAGCGCAAGCATGGCCGCAAGGGCCCGCTGGACTTCCGCAACACGATGCGCCACTCGCTCTCGTATGGCGGTGTGCCGGCCGAGCCGAAGTTCAAGTACCCGCGCCCCTCGAAGCCGGAACTCGTCGTGATCGCGGACATCTCCGGATCCGTTGCTGCATTCGCCCGGTTCACGCTGATGCTCGTGTACGCGATCCAGGGTCAGTTCTCGAAGGTCCGCTCGTTCGTATTCATCGACGGCATCGACGAGGTGACGGACTTCTTCAAGGGCGTCGAGGACGTGCAAGAGGCCGTGCACCGGGTGAACACAGAGGCCGATGTGGTGTGGGTGGATGGCCACTCGGACTACGGCCATGCGTTCGAGGTGTTCTGGGAGAAGTACGGCAAGGACATCAGCTCGAAGAGCACGGTGGTGTTCCTTGGCGACGCCCGGAACAACTACCACGCGTCACAGGCCTGGGTGGTCAAGTCGATTCGTCAGAAGGCCCGTCAGGTCTACTGGCTGAATCCGGAGCCGAAGTCCTACTGGAATACCGGCGACTCGATCGTCGGTGAGTACGGTGCGCACTCCGACGGGGTATTCGAGTGCCGAAACCTGCGCCAACTCGAGGGCTTCGTCGACAAGCTCGCCTGACCCGGACCGGCCCGCTGGGTCAGCCCTCCCGGCGCACCTGCCGGGTCCGCGGGTTCCCGTCGGGCGATAGCGTCAGGTCCCGTGCGTATCGTCGAAGCGTCCGAGATGGCGTTGGTCGCCGAGGGGGAGATCCCCCGGCACGTCGCCTGCATCATGGACGGCAACGGGCGCTGGGCCCAGATGCGCAACCTCACCCGCAGCGTCGGGCACGAGGCTGCCGAGGAATCGGTGGATGCCGTGGTGGACGGTTGCCTCGCACTCGGCGTGAAGTGGCTCACGGTGTACGCCTTCTCCACCGAGAACTGGAAGCGTGAGCCCGCCGAGGTCGCGTTCCTCATGAGTCTGCAGGAGTGGCTGCTCCGGGAGGAGAAGCGCCAGCGCTTCAAGCGGATCGGTGTCCGCCTGCGCTTCCTCGGCGACCTCGATGATCCCCGCGTACCCGACGCCTGCCGCAACTGGCTGCGTGAGTGCGAGGAGATGACCGCCCACAACGACGGTCTTGAGTTCTGCATTGCGTTCAACTACGGCGGCCGTGCAGAGATCGTCGACGCCGTGAAGAGCCTCGTGGCGGCCGGTACTCCCGCGGACCAGATCGACGAAGCCGCAGTACACGCAGCGATGTACGAGCCGGGGATGCCCGATATCGACCTGCTCATCCGCACCTCGTCGGAATACCGCCTGTCGAACTTCTTCCCCTGGCACTCCACCTACGCCGAGTTCGTGTTCATGGACACGCTCTGGCCAGACTTCCGCGAGGGTCACCTGTACTCCGCCGTTGCGGAGTTCCAGCAACGCCGACGTCGCAAGGGCTCGTCGGGTACCGGCAGTGAGGAACTGGAGGACCGCTCGTGAAGGCTGCTGACTTCTCCGAACTGCTCGGTATCGAGCACCTTGATCACTCGCTTGACGAGGTAGCGGGCGCCCTCGACGCGTCGCTGTCGGGAACCATCGAACTCGTCGAGCCCGCGCGCCGCATGCTGCAGGCCGGCGGCAAGAGGCTCCGCCCGCTGCTCACTATTGCCGCCGCTGTTGCGAGCGATCCGACCGTTGCGGTGAAGCCGCTCGACCCGCGCGTGCGGCGTGGCGCGGCTTCTGTGGAACTCGTGCACGTCGGCTCGCTCGTGCACGACGACATCATGGACGAGGCGCTCTACCGCCGCGGCGTCCCGACGGTGAACTCCGTCGAAGGGTCGAACCAGGCGTTGCTCGTCGGCGACTTCCTGCTCGCCCGGGCAGGTGTGGAGGCCGCTTACGTCTCGTCCGAGGTTGCGCTCAGCCTTGCGGTGACAATCTCGGACCTCTGCGACGGGCAGAGCCTCGAGGGTCTGCACCAGTTCCAGATCGACCGCGAGGTGGACGCCGCCATCGAGTCGATCAAGGGCAAGACCGGCGCGCTCATGCGTGCCGCATGCGACATCGGTGCACTGTGTGTTGGCCGCCTCGACCTCGCCACAGCATTCGGCGAGTTCGGGATGAACTTCGGTATCGCGTTCCAGCTCGTGGACGACCTGCTCGACCTGCTCTCCACCGAGGAACTGATGGGCAAGCCCGTCAACAACGACGTGCGCGCCGGCGTGTTCACCGTGCCGATGCTGCTCGCCGTTCAGGAGGCGTCCGGCCCCGGCCGTAATCGCCTCACAGACCTGATGCTCGACGCGTCGTCCAACGCCGGTGCGGCAGCAGAGTTCCGTGAGCACGTGCTCGCAGGCACGGCAGTGGCCGCCACGCTGGAACTGATCGACCGGTACAACGAACTGGCACGTCGGGCGCTCGACGCTGTGAGCCCGAGCAGGACCCGAGACGGGCTCACAGAGATCCCACAGCGTTACCTCGACGGCATCCTCGTCGAGAAGGTCCCAGCGAACCTCCGCTAATCCCGGTCCCGGCGACGCCGGAAATTTCCTGCGGGAAATTCCCGCGGCCGAAGTAGGTAAGCAGGAGTACCTCAGTCGGAGTGGTTCAGTCACTCGGGCGCCTGCGCCTGCCGGCGCGTAGGGCGAACGCATCGAGCACGGCGAGCACTTCGGGAGCGCTCCAGAGCTGGTCCCGACGTTTGTTGCTGAACTCCACGATCACTTCGGCGCGCAGCAGCGGCTCGAAGAGTCGGTAGACGTTGTTCGGGGCGACGTTCAGCTCGTTGGCCGCGAAGCGAGCATTCACCACGGGTTGACGGAGGAGCACGTCGGCGACCCGCCAGGCGGCCGAGTCCCGTCTCGCCCGAATACGTGTCTCCCACGTGGAGCGGATCGTGCGGAGGTCGGCAACGAGCCGTCGTCCGTTCGCCGTGGCGAGGAACGCCGCCTCGCAGAAGCGCTGAACAATCGGCCCGGGATTGCCATTTCGGTGGTCGGTGAGTGCCTCGAAATAGGCGTCGACATTCGCCAGCAAGCCGGAGGACACCGGGACGGTGACATGACGGGTGAGGCGAGCGTTTCGCAGTTGCGCATGGACCAGTGCACGCCCGGTGCGGCCGTTCCCGTCGGCAAAGGGATGGATGGTCTCGAACTGTGCGTGCGCAAGGGCCGCGTGGGCGAGTGTTGGGATGTCCGTACGGCTCACGAACGCCAGCAGATCGTCGATCGCTGCGCGGATGTGACGGTGATGCGGCGGGACGAAGAGGGCGCCGCGGGGGCTCACGGTCGTGCCCCCGATCCACACCTGTTCCTCGCGCCACTTTCCCGCGATGTCGGGCTGGGCAGAGGCGAGAAGTGCCTGGTGCATCTGGAGAATTGCACCGCTGTCGATCCGATTGGCGAGTGCAACAGCCGCGGTCATCGCTTGCTGGTTCGCGACGATCATGTTCGCGTTGCGGCTGCCGAAGCCGAGTTCCGCCTCAGCGATCGCCCGGGCAGAAGCGGTGAGGTTCTCGATCCTCGAGGACGCGGCGGACTCGTAGCGCAGCAGGACGGCTGCGAACGGCGAGATCTCTCCTCCTGCCTCAGCGTCGAATCGGGCGACTTCGGTCGCGGCGTCCTCCGCCTCGGCAAGGATCTCCGGGGGGAGCGAGACCGCAATGGTAGCGATCGGCGGGACGACCGCCGCGAGGTACTCGCCCCGGGCTCGACGCTGGGCCTGTCGGGACATGGGGACGTCGCCCCGAGTCGTCCAGGGGAGCTGCTCGTACGAGAGCGCAGGCCACGAGAAACGTTCTGAGACCATAGTGAGTCCTTAGTATCACATATCTTCATAAGTGATACTAGTGGTTGACGGTGTTCTCGCTTCCTGCGGGCGGGCTGTGCCGTCGGGTTGTGTGTCGCCGGGGAGTTGCAAGCCGGGGTTGAACTCGAATCGCATGTGCCCCACCAACGGCACCTCTGCGATGGCGACGTTCGGTTATGACCGTGCGGACCGGCACCTGTCCACGTCGAACGGGACAACGACGAGCGCCTACGTTCGTGATCTTGCTGGTGAGGTGGTGGAGTACTGGTTGAACGGGGTGATCCAGAACCGGTACAGCGGGAATACGACCCTCGACGCGACCGGGGTCAACGTCGTGGAGCGCACGATCGGCCTCCCGGGCGGTGTGACGCTCACGACGCGCGCGGGCGGTGATGTGTGGTCGTACCCGAACATCGCCGGTTCGGTCGCGACGACCGCGAACAGCACAGGCGCGAAGACTGCCGGGCCGTTGCTGTATGACCCGTACGCAACCCGCTCGGTGGCTATCCCGACAACCAAACCGGGAACCTCGACAACGCCTGGCCGGGGCAGCACGACCGGCAGACACAACACCAAACCGGGCTCCGACCAGCGATCGACATGGGAGCCCGCCAATACCACCCACAACTCGGACGATTCACAGAAACGGACCCCATCGAAGGCGGCGGAGCCAACTACTACGGATACCCCACCGACCCCATCAACGGGTCGGACCTGGGACTAATGCGATGGTTGTGAACGTAACCAGCGGGAACTCGAGGGGGAGGCCGACCTCTGTCCGTCGGTGGTGCCTTCTGCACTGCGCAGTCTGAGGCCCGCCGTCGGCCGGCACCGCGGCGAAGAGTCGCTCGCTAGAGCGAGTTGCTGAGACGCTCGGACTCTCGCCCGCGGACGGCAGCGTTCACCCGCTGGCGCTCGAGGATCTGGGCCAGCGTCTTGGCGCCCTGCGGGATGTCGTGCTCCGCGAAGAAACCCTGGACGGACGCGAGATGCTCGGCCCGGTCGAGCAGTTTCACCGGATCCACCATGCGCACAATCGTGTTGCCGGGGAACCGTGTGTTGGCCTCATCCCAGCGCTGGCGCAGCAACTCCCACGCCACGTGGCCGTTCACGCGGTTGGCGATCGCCCGACCGATGAGGAACGGTGCGTTCTGAGTCTTCACCTCGTCGGAGAAGGCGAAGTCGACGGTTCGGCGTACGAGGCCGTCGCGGTCGAACTCGGCGAGCGCATAGAGGAACCGGAGTTGCTCCTGCGGGGTGTCGGCGGCCCGGAACTGCTCGACGAACGCGTCGTAGTCCTGCTCGTTTCCGATTGCTGCAACAACAGCGGTGGCCGCTGCCAGCAGTTCGGGGTCGATGTCCGCCGCACCCCCGAGTGATGACGCGACGATTCCGCGGCACCGCTCGGCGGCCTCGGTGTCCCGGCCCCGCACCGCGAGGGTCTGGACGAGCAATCCCCTCAGCTGGGAGGTGAGTTGGTCTTCGTTCGGCCGACGGTCCCACCCGAGTCGGGAGAGGGCCGGTCGCACGAGTGCGGCGA
The DNA here is from genome assembly GCA_009701715.1 of Actinomycetota bacterium. Taxonomy (GTDB): domain Bacteria; phylum Actinomycetota; class Acidimicrobiia; order Acidimicrobiales; family Ilumatobacteraceae; genus WLJO01. Next base: position 62,207 of record WLJO01000005.1, on the reverse strand, counting down.
TGTTGTCGGCGAGACGCGCTCTGGCCCCGTCTGCCACGAGGCGGTCGCACACCCGCAGCCCTGCGTCCACCGCTTGCCAGACGGCGAGGTCTGTCTCGTTGCCGAAGTTGGTGATGAGTGCCAGGAATTCTGATGCTGCAAGCCGCCCGGCAACCACTGAGGCCCAGGCGTCCGCCACGAGGTTGTAGCGATCGATCGTCTCGAGGCGCGCGAGCACATCGCCTGTGATGCGGGCCCGCAGCGATGGGTCGTACGCAACACGGAGGTATCCGTGGCCGCCGGCGTTGACGATGACCGTTGTGTCCGGGTCGTCGAGTTCCACGACGGTGGTGCGGTCGGTGAGGAGGACCGTTCGGTGGTGCTCGCCGCCGGCGGACATCTCCCGGATGTGGAGCGGGACGAGCCACACCGTCGGATCGCCTGCGGCCTCACTGCTGTAGCCGAAGCGCTCTTGCTGCAGCGTCAGGCGGGAGCCCTCCAGCGACGCTGACACGATGGGGAATCCTGGCTGCCAGATCCACGAGTCCATCAGCCGCCGCACGGGGTCTCCCGTCGCCTGCTCGATCGCGTCCCAGAGGTCGCTCGTCTCGGTGTTGCCGTAGGAGTGCAGAGCGAGATAGTGACGCACACCGTCGCGGAAGCGGTCAGCCCCGAGGTACTGCTGCAGCATGCGGAGCAGCGCACCTCCCTTTTGGTACGTGAGTACGTCGAACATGCCGTCCGCGTCTGCCGGGGAGCGAACCTCGAACTCGACCGGTCGGGTTGCGACCAGCGAGTCGACCTCAAAGGCCGTAGCGCGTTCGAGCGCGAAGCTCGTCCACCGCTTCCAGTCCGGTCGGTAATCGTCCGTTGCGTCGACCTCCATGAACGTGGCGAACGCCTCGTTCAACCAGATGCCGTTCCACCAGCGCATCGTGACGAGGTCGCCGAACCACATGTGAGCGAGTTCGTGGGTAACGACGTCCACCACTCGCTGCTGCTCCGCCTGTGTGGACGACTCGGGGTCGATGAGCAGCAATGCCTCGCGGAACGTGATGCATCCGAGGTTCTCCATGGCGCCGGCCGCGAAGTCCGCGAGCGCGACGAGGTCGATCTTCCTGCCGGGGTAGGGAATGCCGTAGAAGCGCTCGAAAAAGCGCAGGCCCGCCGCGGCCGCATCGAGACCGAAGACGGTGAGGTGTTCCTTGCCGGGGATGTGCACGATCCGCAGCGGTGTGCCATCCACGTCGACGGGTGCGGTGACTGCAAGCGGTCCGACCACCATGGCAACGAGGTAGGTGGACATCAGCATCGTGTCCGCGAACTGGACCACGCGCTTGCCGTCGCCGCGCAACTGCGACGAGACCTCCGGGGCATTCGAGACGGCGAGGTGCCCAGGATCCACCACGAGTGTGATGGAGAACACCGACTTGAAGTCCGGCTCGTCCCAGCAGGGGAACGCTCGCCGGCAGTCGGTCGCCTGCATCTGGGTGGCAGCAACCACGCGCTCGTTGCCCGACTCGTCGGTGTACGTCGAGCGGTACCAGCCACGGAGCTTGTCGTTCAGGATGCCGGTGAACTCGATGTCGAGTACCGAGGCTCCGGGTACCAGCGGTGTCGCGAGGTGGACCGTGAGCCGTTCCAGTTCCTCGTCGAGCGAAAAGGTTGCCGACTGCCCGTCGACGGTGCACGACGCAATCGACAGTTCGATGGCGTTGAGCACGAGGGTGTCGGTGACCTCGCGGATGTCCAGATCGATCCGTGCCCGCCCGGCGAACGTGGCGGCGCCGAGATCGGGGGTGAGCTCGAGGTGGTAGTGGCGAGGCGCCACCGACCGGGGGAGGCGGTATGGGTCCGGGGTCACGCTGTTCAGGCTAGGACGTGACGTACCGGCGTGCCGCTGTCGGGTAGCGTCCTCATTCGTGTCTGTACCGGCTACGTACGACGTCGTTGGCGTCGGCAACTCCCTCGTCGACGTGATCGCTCATGCCGAGGATCACTTCATCGAGTCCGAGGGACTCGTCAAGGGGTCCATGGCGCTCATCGAGTCCGATCGGGCCGTGAGCCTGTACCGGTCGATGGGGACGGCTGTGGAGATGAGCGGCGGGTCGGCGGCCAACACCATGTGCGGTGTCGCCTCGTTCGGCGGACGGGCGGCCTACATCGGCAAGGTTGCCGACGACGATCTCGGCTCGGTATTCGCCCACGACCTGCGCGCCGTCGGGGTCGTGTTCCGCCCGGGGAACCCCGAGGGCGAGATGCGCACGGGGCGATGCCTGATCCTCGTGAGCCCGGATGCCCAGCGGACGATGAGTACCTACCTCGGCATGTCGTCGTGGCTGCACCCGGGTGATCTCGACGAGACCGTGATCGCCGACGCGCAGGTGACCTACCTTGAGGGCTATCTCTTCGACCGGCCCGAGGCGAAAGAGGCCTTCCGCGCGGCTGCGAGTACCGCACACAGCGCAGGTCGCAGGGTTGCGCTGTCGCTCTCGGATTCGTTCTGCGTGGACCGGCACCGGGACGACTTTCGTGGCCTCGTCCGTGACGAGGTAGACGTGCTGTTCGGCAACGCCGATGAACTGTGTTCCCTCTATGAGGTGGGCTCGTTCGAGGAGGCCGTTCGAGCCGTGCGCCGCGAGTGTCACCTGGCGGCCGTCACCAACGGCAAGGACGGTTCGGTCATCGTCACCCCCGACGGTGTCATCCGGGTTTCTGCCGAGCCGGTTGCCCGCGTGGTCGACACCACTGGCGCCGGTGACCTGTTCGCCTCGGGCTTCCTCCACGGGCTCACCAGCGGTCGTTCGCTCGCCGACTGCGGCCGCCTCGGTTCCATCGCTGCGGCCGAGGTGATCTCCCACGTCGGACCCCGACCGCTCGTGGAGCTCCGCCGCCTCGTAACCTTCTGACCGGGGGGTCTGCCATGGTGGTCGACGAGTCACTGCGTGAGCAGGTGGAGACGTGGATGGCTCACGACCCCGACCCGGTCACCGTCGACGAGGCCCGCCGACTACTCCTGGCCGGTGATGCTGAGGCGCTGAACGATCGTTTCGCGTCATCGCTGCAGTTCGGCACGGCCGGTCTGCGCGGGGCCCTCGGCGCAGGGCCGAACCGCATGAATCGCTTGATGGTGCGCCGGGCGGCCGCCGGTATCGCTGACTACTTGCTGCTGAGGGATCCCGTAGCCTCGACGCGTGGCGTGGTCATTGGGTTCGACGCTCGTCATGGGAGCGAGGAGTTTGCTCACGACACCGCGCGGGTGCTGGCGGCGAGGCGTGTGCGGGCCTTCCTGCTCCCCGCGAGGATTCCCACACCTGTCCTGGCATGGGGGATCACCGATGTCGGTGCGGCAGCCGGTGTGATGGTCACGGCGAGCCACAACCCGCCGACAGACAATGGCTACAAGGTCTTCCTCGGCGACGGTGCCCAGATCGTGCCCCCGCACGACGCGGGCATCTCGACGTGTATCGAGGCGGCCGGCCTGTCGGTGGTGCTGTCCGCCCCGGATGATCCGCTCATCGAGTACCTCGACGACCGGATTGTTGAGCGCTACCTCGATGCAGCCGCAGCGGTTCGCCTCAGCCCGGCGACACCGGGGGTGACCGTAGCGGCCACTGCGCTCCACGGTGTCGGGGGCGCGCTGCTCGGGCGGGCATTCGTCCGTGCCGGCTTCGATGCACCGGTGTTCGTGGCGTCGCAGCAGGAACCGGATCCGGACTTCCCGACGGTGCGCTTCCCGAACCCCGAGGAACCCGGTGCGATGGACGCCGTGACCGAACTTGCGGCCCGGAGTGCAGCGGTGGTCGCCCTCGCCAACGACCCGGATGCGGATCGACTCGGTGTGGCGATCCCGGTTCGATCCGGCGGGTGGCGCCGCCTGGGGGGCGACGAGATCGGTTGGCTGCTGGCCGAGCACATCCTCGCCCACACATCGGGTACCGATCGGTTGGTGATCACCACCTTGGTGTCGTCGTCGCTGCTGTCGCGTATGGCCGCCGTTCACGGGGTCCATCACCGCGAGACGTTTACCGGATTCAAGTGGATCGGGCGCGCCGCGCTGGAGAGCCCATCGTTGCGGTTCGTGTTCGGGTATGAGCAGGCGCTCGGGTACCTCGTGACGAACCGTCCGATGGACAAGGACGGCATCACAGCGGCGGTGATGATGGCAGAGTTGGCGGCCTGCGCGGTCGCCGACGGTGTCACGGTCGAGGACCGACTCGATGCCATCCGTACGACCTACGGGAATCTGGTAACCGTCGAACGCTCCGTCAGCATGAGGCCGGATCGTGCAGCAGCGTGCGTGCAGGCACTGCTCTCGGACCCGCCGGCCGCTGTGTCGGGCGAACGGGTCACCGGGGTGGAGGGGTTTCCCGAGGCCGGGCTGGTTCGCCTGTGGTGCGGTCCGGTGCGCCTGCAGGTCCGCCCGTCCGGCACGGAACCGAAGGTGAAACTGTACGCCGAGGCAGAGGACCGTGATCCGTCAGCGTTGCTCGACGCGCTCGCCGAACTCATTGCCTAGCGGCTATGTCGGCGCGAAGGGTCAGTGCTTCGCAGGGTCGTAGGTGGTCCCGAACTGGCGGTCGCCGGCATCGCCGAGCCCGGGCACGATGAAGCGCCGTTCGTCGAGGCGTTCGTCGACGGCGGCGGTGATCACGTGGAGGTCGAGCCCGGACTCCTCGAGGCGTTGCAGGCCCTCGGGGGCAGCGAGCACGCAGACCACCAGGATCGTGGTGTCGACGCCTCGCTTCACGAGCAGCTCGGCGGTATGGGTGAGCGAACCACCGGTGGCGAGCATCGGGTCGAGGATGAGACAGGTTCGCCCGTTGACGTTTGCCGGGACCTTAACGACGTATTCGTTCGGGGTGAAGGTCGCCTCGTCACGGGCGACACCGATGAAGGCAACCTCTGCATCGGGCAACAGCTGGAGCGCGGGGTGGAGCAGGCCGATCCCAGCCCGCAGCACCGGAACGAGCAGCGGCGGGTGGGCGAGCCGCCGCGCCGGCGCCGGTCCGAGCGGGGTCTGCACCGTGACCTCGGTGGTGGGGTAGTGCCTGCACGCCTCGTAGACGAGCATGGTGCCCAGTTCCTCGAGGGCGGCGCGGAACAGCTGCCGGGGTGATGCGGCATCGCGAATGTCGGCGAGACGCTCGGCCGCAAGCGGGTGATCGACGAGTGTGAGTTTCATGGCGCCCCGATGGTAGGTCGGCGACAGGCTCAGCGATGGGTTCGACAGACCTCGTCGATGTTGGCGGCGGCACCGGATACCGGCGCTTCGCCGATCTTGGTGGTGGTTGTCGGTCCCGAGCCGTCAGGACCGGTTGCCGTGGTGCTCTTGGGCGCGTACTTGCCGCTGTTCGAGATGGTGTCGGCAACGATCTGGCGGACGGTCTTGGCGTTCCACCGACCGCTCGGCACGAGCGGAGGCGTGAGGGCGACGCTGCGGGCCTTGTTGACGCCCGAACCGGCGAGCTTGAGGATGCGCTTCAGCAACGAGCTCGTGAGGTTGGTACGAAGGCGCTTGGCAATCACCCTGCTCACTGCCGGCCAGTGCTTGGCGACCGCTGAGGCGCCCTTTTGATCGGCGATGCTCGCGAGTAGGCACCGCTGGCGGGCCATGCGGTAGTAGTCCGAGTCGGCGTGGCGGGTACGAGCAAACGCGAGTGCGTCGGTTCCGTCCATCTCGTGCCAACCCTTGGAGTAGGACCTCGGGAGGCGGTGCTTGCCTGCGGGCACGTTCCCGGGTGCGGGCACCTTCTTGGGGACATAGACGTCGAGACCGCCGAATGCGTCGATGAGGTCGATGAACCCGGCCATGTCCACGAGTACCCAGGCGTCGATGCGCACACCGAGCAGTTCGGCGATGCTTGCCGTGGTGAGTGTCGCTCCCGGCACATCGGTGTCGCCGAGCGCGTTCTTGACCGTCTTCGTGTGCTTGGTGCCCCAGACGAACAGGGCGTTCATTAGGTCGTCGAAACCGTTCGGGAAGATCGACTTGAGCGCGCCCGGGGGCAGCGGGGCGTGAAGTAGGTTCCGGGGAATGCCGATGATGGCCGAGTCGCCGGTGGCAGTGTCGATCGACACGAGGTTCATCGAGTCCGTCCGGAGGTTCCAGCGGCCTGGGCCTGCGTCGCCGCCCAGGAGCAACACGTTGATCCGCGTGCTCGAGCCGACGTCGACTGTTTCGGCTACCGGCCCGGTGTCGACGCCGAGCCACACCGTGTCGGGTATGGACGATGTGGACGGGCTGGTGGCGGTGTCGTCGGTGCCGACCATCGAGGTGTCGACGCCTGTCGGGTCCGTCCCGTGGGGTCCTGGCGGTTCGGTGCTGCTCGGGTCCTCGAGTTCGTGCGGCTGGGCCGTCGGCGCGCTCACGAAGCTGTTCCGCGCCACCTGGATCTGCGGCTCGATGACGTAGGTAGCCGCTGCGGCCGGGGCGGCCACCACGAGGATGGCAACCGCCGTGGTGAGCCGGGCACCCCAGAGCGTCGCCGTGCCGGCGCGCCAGTGCTCGCAGTCGCGCCACTGCACGACCGCAGCGGCGCCAGCCACACCGCAGACGAGGAACACCGAGGCGAGGGCAATGATGAGGTACCACTCGGTAATCGCGATGTGTACCCAGTAGTCGTTGTACCAGACGGTCAGTGCAGCGATCCCGAACGCAGCCGAGACGAGCATCTGGGCGAAGGCAAGCCTGCGGTGGCCGTTGCGCAAGGCCACGAAGCCGAAGCTCAGCGCTGCGAGAAGGGGAGACAGAGCGTGTCGCGGCATGGGAGGCAACGACTCGGCTGCTGGCCGGTCGTACGGGTTGTCGGCCCGGCCTCCTCGAGCGCTGTTGAGACCATCGAAAGCGTTGTCGGCCGGCACCGGGTTATGGGGCTGCCGACCCGGTTCATCACCGCCCTCGGCGCCTTCGTTCCACCAGTTGGACACACCCCTACGGTACTGGCCCGGGTGGGCCGGAAGGCTTCACCGTACGGTCAGCGGTCCGGTACGTCGGGCCTGAAGGAAGACGCGTCCGGGAAGGCGTGCGGGAGCAGGTTCGTCAGGGGCACCGGTTGCCCGTCGACGTCCACGAGGCAGTCCGGGCCACCGAATTCCCAGAGCAACTGGCGGCACCGGCCGCAGGGTGTGACCGGCTCGCCGTTGCCGACGACCGAGATTGCGAGGAGGCGCCCCCCGCCCCCCATCCGCAGGGCGGCGACGACGGTGTTTTCGGCACACATCGTCAGGCCGTAGGACGCGTTCTCGATGTTCGCCCCGAGCACCACCCTGCCGTCGGACACGAGCGCGGCAGCGCCCACCGCGAACCGAGAGTACGGCGAGTACGAGTGACCGGCAGCCTGGAGGGCTGCGGCGCGCAGCACCGCCCAGTCCACGTCGGAGGGTGCCGGTATGCCCATCGTTACTGCTTGCGACCGCGGTTCATGATTGCGTCGCGACGCTCGGCCACCTTGTCCTTGCTGAACATTTCCTTCTGCCACTTCTTGCCGTCGCGTGCCTCGAGGTCCCAACCGGCATCCTCGCGATGGATCTCGTTGTACGTCCGACGGATCTGGCGCACACCCGGCTGATCGTTGCCGATGATGTCCCGGGCGAGCCTCCGTGCCGTGGGCAGTAGTTCGTCGTGGGGGACGACGTGGTTGGCGAGTCCGAGCTCGAAGGCCTCCTGGCCGGAGACGAAGTTGCCGGTGAACGACATCTCCCGCGCGCGGCGGACGCCGATCGCCTGCGGGAGGAGCACCGTGAGACCCCAGCCCGGCATGACACCGACGCGCGAATGCGTGTCGCCGAACTTTGCGTGCTCGGAGGCGATGATGAAGTCGCAGTTGAGCGCGAGCTCGAACGCGCCGGTGATGCAGGCGCCGTTCACCGCCGCGATGAGCGGCTTGTCCACGAAGAAGAACGGGTTGTGCTGCCCGCCGGTGATCGGCTTGGCGTCCGGGGAGGCCCCGCCGAGGTTGCCGGCATTGTCGCCGAGTTCTTTCAGGTCGAGACCTGCGCTGAAGGCCGGGTCCGAACCCGTGAGGATGATGACGTCCACGTCGTCGCGGTCGGTTGCTTCGTGCATGACGCGGTTCAGGTCACGCAGCAGTGCACTGCTCAGCGCATTGCGGGCGTCGGGGCGGTTGAGGGTGACGGTGGCGATGCGTTCGCTTACCTCGAGCAGCACGATGTCGGTCATGCTCACATGCTGTCACGCCCGACGGCGATGCACTCAGTCCGTGGAGTCGTCGTCGGCCTCGTCGCCCGGGAGGTAGACAAGTCCCAGGTCGCCGAGCCGCACGAGCGTTGCGGCGATCCATCCGCCCAGAGCGCCGAAGTGCTCGTCGAGCAGATGTGAGGCGCCGTCCGCAAGCGCAGACTCGGCAAGTTCGTAGAGGCCCTCGTAGGTCACCTCGATGGCGTACTCGGGAGTGGCGTCGGGCTCGGAGAGGTAGCCGATCTCGACCGTTACCCCAGCCTGTTCCAGACGGCCGGCGCCGATGAGCGGGCTCATCTCGTCCATCACGCGCGTGATCTGTCTCGGTTCGGGCTGTGCAGCCAGTCGCTGTGCCCGGAACACGATCTCCATTTCGATCGCCGGTGGCTCCTCGAACACCTCGTCGACGTACCACTTGCGGTAGGCGGTCTGGCTCCACGACGGCCAGTCGAAGGTGATGTGGGAGATCACCCGGGGCGGCTGGCCCTCGCCGGGCAGGCCGTAACTCGTCTCCCAAGTGACGTCCCCGAGCAGCACGTCCACCTGGAAGTGTTCCTCAAAGGCTTGACGTTCGAGGAACGCTGCCTCGAACGCCTCCCGGAGCGCACCGATCGCATCGGTGAAGATATGGTCGAGCATCGGGTCGGTCCTAGATCGACCGCTCGTAGGTCCAGGGACCGTCGGCGGGGTACCAGAGGCGATTGCGGGGGCCGACGATCTCCGAATCGAGCGCGTCGTAGCCGGCGTCGCCGTGCCAGAGCAGCACGGGGACGCCGGCAGCCGACTTCGTGGGGCGCGTCACCCATCGCGGGTACTCAGTGCGGCGTGTTGCCGCGAACGAACCCGCTTCGGCGAGTTCGTGGAGGCTCACGATGGTGGGCGGGGCCATCTGCATCTGTTCCTCGATGGCGGCCTGTGGGGTCATCCAGCGATAGTCGACAATCTCGTGGCCGTCGATACGGACATCGTCACCGCCCCAGTGCGTAACGAAGAACCACGTGGCGAAGCGACGCGGCTGGATGGCGGGGGGAGTCCAGTGCGAGTACGGGTGGGTGTTCGCGGGATCGACGATCAGCCCCACCTCCTCGTGCGCCTCGCGAACGGCTGCTGCACGCGCTCGCTCGATCTCGTCGGCGCCGAGATCCGTATCGTCGATCCTGCCACCGGGGAACACCCAGTAGTTCGCGAAGGCACCGACATCGCTGCGCCGGAGTAGCAACACCTCGAGGCCGTGACTGGCATCTCGGACCACCATGACGGTTGCAGCTGGGACGGCGGGGGGGAGTTCGCTCACAGGCTCTTGTGTACTACGTCTGCGGCCGCTGCCGCGCCTCGGCGTACGGGGCAGTACTCACAGGTGGGGCAGTTCGGCTGCAAGCTGGTCGAGCCCGGTCGATCCCATCGAGAGCGCTGCCATGTGCCATGCCTTCTGGTCGAAGGGTCGGCCCGCCCGCGTGGCGTTGAGCCGGGCCGCGTCCCTGCCTGCAAGCCACACGCGCTCACCGAGCTTGTAACAGATTGCCTGACCCGGCCAGCCGAGGTACCGCTCCCATTCGCTGTCGAGAAAGACGGGGTCCTTACCTGCGTGGAGCCCCATGAACTCCCGGCCGAGTGCCGGGGTGAACCGCTCACCGGGGTGGAAGGGCTGGCCGTTCGGGATGGGCATCGAGAGGTGCATGCCGATATCGACCACCACACGAGCGGCGCGCAGTTGCTGGGCGACCAGATACCCGAGTCGCCTGCCCGGCTCGGACAGGAAGCCGAGTTCGTCCATCAGGCGCTCCGCGTACAGTGCCCAGCCCTCACCGTTGCCGCTAATGAAGAAGGCCCCCTGGAACAGCGACATCTGCGGAGCGAGATAGATCCACTGCGCGATCTGCAGGTGATGCCCGGGGACGCCCTCGTGGTAGCAGGTACTCACCTCGTTCCAGAGCGGGAAACGCGTCTTGCCCATCGTCGGGTACCAGGTGCGACCGGGACGGCTGAAGTCGGCCGACGGCTGCGTGTAGTACTGCGCGGCGGCCCCGCCGGGAGGGGCGATCATGGCCTCGACCGTACGGATCGGCTCGGCAAGGTCGAAGTGGGTTCCCTGCAGGGCGTCGATCGTTTCGTCCATGAGCGTCTGCAGGAAGCGCTGGAGTTCCGCCTCGCCCTCGGCGGCCTCGCCGTGAACGTCCAACCACCCCATCGCCCCGTCGATGGATGCACCCGGTTTGATCTCGTTGGCGAGACGGCGCATTTCGGCCTCGATCCGTTCGAGTTCCGCCCAGCCCCATTCGTACGCCTCGTCCGGGTCGAGGTCGCTGCCGAGGAACTGGCGCGCGCTCACGATGTAGCGGTCGCGGCCCACGGCATCGGGAACAGTTGCTGCTGCGGTTGCGTAGGTTGCCGTCAGCCAGTCGGCGAGATCCGCGAGCGCCTCGTTGGCGGCCGGTATGCCTGCACCGACGCGAGGGCGGAGGCGTTCCGGTGCCCGGTCGGCGAGCGAGGCGAAGTACGGAATCCCGCCATGTCGCCCGGCCCACGTGGAGAGTTGGTGGGCCGTGGAGAGCGCCTGGCGCGGAGCGGCGAGCACCCCGCTGCGGATGCCCTCCTCGAGCGATGCACGCAGTGACGAGAGTGCTCGGGGCAGCGCGGAGACGCGGGCCGCAACGTTCGCCCAGTCGGCGTCGGAGCCCGTTGCCATCAGCTCGAACGCGCCCTGGATCTCGGCAGGGGCACCTGCGAGAACCGAGAGCGGCCGCAGGTGTTCACCCGCCCCGAACCTGCTGAGCACGAGTCCGAGTCGGTCCTCCATGAGTCCCCGACAGCGCCGGTCGACGGGGTCCTCGTCCGCCAGAGTCGAAAGTTCGCGGAGCGCCCGACGCGCGAGCTCCACATGCTCCGATGCGCCCTCCGGTGAGAGATCGGGAAGGGCACCCTGGCCGAACGACCGCCCCAGTCCGGTGGCAACCGTGGGGTCGAGGTGGGCGAGGTCCTCGAGGTACCGGTCGGCCAGTGCCCGGACGGCGGTCACGGGCCTACTTTTTGGAGGAGATCTGTGACTGCAGCTTTGCCACCCGCTCGGCGAACCACGGCTGGCGGGTGGACCACAGCTGCGGGTCGAGCTCGCGTTTGACGGCCGCGGGGTGCTGCCCGATGTTTGCCATGTCCTTGATCGTCTGCTTGGTCAGCACCACGAGATCGCGCGGAGCGTCGGCCGCGCGTGCCGCCATCGTGTGCGCAACCTCGAGCAGTTGGTCGTCATCGACGCAGCGGTGAACGAGGCCGACACGCTCGGCCTCGGCGCCGTCCATCACCTCACCGAAAATGACCGCTGCCATCGTCGCCTGCGGTCCGGCGATGCGACGCAACATCCAGGTGTGGCCGCCGCCGGGGTGAATGCCGATCTGGAGAAAGCGCGTGTCGAACTTCGCGCGACGCGCCGCGATGCGGACGTCGCAGCCGAGCGCGAGGTTCATGCCGGCGCCAACGGCCGCACCGTTCACTGCTGCGATGGTCGGCAGCGTGCTGTTCGCGATCCGGAGGAACCCCTCATAGATCGACCCGAGGCTCTCGGGCGACGACTCCATGAGGTTGCCGAGGTTCGCGCCGGCGCAGAACGCGGGGGCCGTCCCGGTGACGACGACGGCACCGACGCCCGGGTCGGCCTCGATCGACTCCATCGCAGCGATGATCTCGGTGACCATCGGCTTGGTGAGGGTGTTGCGCTCACCGGGGTTGTTGAGGGTGAGGGTGGCGACCCGATCGGCCACGTCCACAAGTACAAGTGTCATGCAGAAAGTCTCGCATGTCGGCCTGCTCGGGAGTATTGTCAAAGATGCAGTGTGAGTCATACCAAAGCCATTCCCACAGGGAGGTAGGTCAGGATGAGTCAAAGGCATCGGTCCGAATCGGCAGCAGCTCTGCCGAAACAGGAACTACGAGCCCATGCCCACGCCGAGCGGCATCGTATTCATACGGAGTTGCATCTGCTGTCCAACGCAGTCGGGACGAGCGTCGAGGTCGATGACGCCGACGAACCGGGTGTGGAATGGAAGCCGGTGCACCACCACGATGCCGACCGTGCCCGGGCCAAGTTGGACGGGGCCGCCAAGACCCGTCACTGGAAGCGCAAGGCTTGGAAGCGACGCACGCTGCAGCGGCGGGCGAAAGCGATGGCGTTCCGGCTCGCAGGTTCCTAGGGGAGCCAGGCTGCCGCGAGTTCGGCGCGACGGTCGGCCCACTCCTCTGCGGTGAAGCCGTAGCGGATGTGGTCCTCCCAGACGCCGTTGATCTCGAGGTAGCGCTGGGCCACGCCTTCGTCGCGTATCCGCAGTTTCTCCATCACCCGCCTGCTCCGGTGGTTGCGCGGGATGATGCAGATCTCGAGGCGGTGTAGCAGCAACTCGTCGAAGGCGAAGCGTGCGAGTACGACGACTGCCTCGGCAACATACGCGTGGCCCGCTCTGGCCTGGTCGATCCAGTAACCGACAGTGGCGGTCTGTAGCGCGCCGCGCTGGACATTGTTGAGGTTGACCTCGCCGCAGAGGGCGTCCTCGACGAACAGGCCGAGTCCATACGCGCCGCCTACCTGGCGCTCGCGGTCCCTGAGGTTGCATCGTGCGACGAATGCCGCTTGGTCGCGGATGGGGTCTGCTGCCAGTGAGAGCCGACTTGGTTCCCACTGCAGGAGCCAGTCCTCGTTGCGCAAACGGCTCTCCCGATATGCCTGGAAGTCACTGGCCATCAGGGGGCGCAGCATGATCCGCCGGCCGTACATGCGGAGGTTGGACCGAGCGGATGCCGACGGGTGCATCGCGCTCATGGTGCCGTGTTCGGGAGCGGCCAGCGGTCCTCGACGAGCGCGGCGCAGATGCCGTCCACTGCAGCGCGGCGCGACAGTGTGAGCCCGTCGGCCCGTAGTTTGCGAAGTACGGCCACGAGGATGCACAGACCCCCGACAATGATGGTGGCACGGTCCGCAGGGAGTCCCGGATTGTGCACCCGGTCGGTGAGTCGCTCGGTGGCCAGCGTTCGAAACACATCTTCGGCCGCATGTCGGCTCAGCCAGAAGCCGTGGAGCGCCTCATAGTCCGCGAGCCCGACCTCGACGGCTGCAACCGTGGTGATCGTTCCGCCGATCCCGACGATTGAGGCGACATCGAGGATGCCCGGGAGGTCCCTGATGACATCATCGAGGTGGTCCTGGACGAGCCCGATCGCGTTGGTCAGCTCATCGGCCCGGGGTGGGTCGGACCGAAGGTGGCTCTCCGTGAGGCGGACGCAGCCGAGATCGATTGAGGCGACGCTCAGTGCGTCATCCGCGCCGACCACGAGTTCGGTGGACCCGCCGCCGATGTCGACGACGAGGCGGGGCGATCCGACACCACCGGGAAGATCGATGCACGAGCCGCTGTACGCAAGGCGACCTTCCTCCTCGCCGGAGAGCACGATGGGTCGGGTGCCGAGGATCTCGCCAGCGGCGTCCAGGAACGCGTCGCGGTTCCGGGCGTCGCGCGTTGCCGACGTTGCCACGACGCCGAGGTGGGCCACCCCTCGCTCGTCGGCGAGGGAACGCAAGCGCCGCAGGGCGTCGAGCGTCCTCGCAATGGGCTCGGGCTGGAGCTCACGCGTGGTGTGCATCCCCTCGCCGAGGCGAACAGCGATTGCGTCGGAGAAGCGATCGGAGCCGTGGCACACAAGCAGCTTCACCGAGTTGGTGCCGATGTCGATAGCGGCGACCGTCGGTGCAGTGCTCACGGTGCGACCTCCGCCGCGTCGAGATGGCTCTGCACCCAACGGCCGACCGGGTCGTCGCCCCCGGCAAGGAAGTACGCGTAGTGGGTGTGGAGACACTTCACGCCGAGCCGGGTGCCCCCCACACCACCGCTGGGCCGTGGGCCTTCGTGACCCATAGGGATCGACGCATCACGTTCGGCGGCATAGCGGCGATGGGTAGCAGCGAGTTCGTCTGCGTCCACCTCTGACTCGGCCCGGCGCACCCCGCCCTCGGACTCGAGCCGACCGACAGCGACGCTCTGCTGCTTGCCGACGAGCCAGAAGCGCGTCGGCATCGGGCGACCGTCGGGAAGAAGCGCCTCGTTGCGGATCACGACCGGCCAGCCGGACTCGTCCCGGACGACGACCTCGAACCCGGCGAGGGGCTCGCGCCCGAGTAATTGGCGCACCATGGCGCGGTCGTCGGGCAGCATCACGGATCGGGTGCGGTGACGGCTAGTGGCGGCGGCGCCGCATGAGCAGCAGCAGCAGGAGCAGGAGCCCACCGGCGAAGGGGGCGAAACGCTTGGCCATGGCGCCGCCGGCGTACTTGCCGAGGTCGAGCACGTTGTCGTTGTCCGACACCCTGGGGGCAGTGATCGTCGACGCCCCCGTGGCGGCATTCGCGGTGGATGCCGGGGCGGCACCCGACTCGACGGCCGCGGCGGTGGAGGCTGCATCGCCGGGGGCTGTCTGGGCAACGGCATCGGCCGTGGTCAGCTTCTCGAGATTGCTCACGAACTCGGCGAGGAGCTTGTTGGAGATCTCCTGCATGGCGCCACGGCCGAACTGGGCGAACTTGCCGGTGATCTTCAGGTCGGTGGAGACGACCACCTTGGTGGTGTTGGCATCGATTGACTCGAGCTGGGCGATGATGACTGCAGCAGCGTTGCCCTTGTTGCCGGTGTCGCGGCCCTTGGCGTCGAGCACGGCTCGGTGCTTCACATCGTCTTTCTCGATGAAGGAGGCGTCACCCTTGAAGTTTGCGGTGATCGGGCCGACCTTCAGGCGCACGACACCGCTGTAGGTGTTGCCGTCGATGGCCTCGAGCGCGGCGCCGGGGAGGCACGGCGTGATGGTGGGCACGTCGGTCAACGTGTTCCACGTCTGCTCGATCGGGCGCTTCACCGTGAATTCGTTGACGAGTTCCATCGCTGTAGATCCTCCAAAGTATCGATATCGGCGCTCGACCCATCACAAGGCACGTCAGCGACGAGTTCAGGTCGTTGGGTCAACAGACTACGTGCTCCGAGGTCCCCTTCAGTAGGGAGGAGTTCCCACACGGTGGAATCGAGCCGGACGGGGTTGCCGCGTACACCGTTGTAGTTCGCGACGGCGATTGGCGACGTGCTGGCGCTGACGCTCCGCCAGGCGAGCGGCGTGATGAACGGTTGATCCGCAAGGCCCACGGTGAACGCATCGAGGCCCCGCTCGCGGGCATGGGTGACGGCCCGCTGTAGCGAACTGGCCTGCCCGCTCGCCCAGTTCTTGTTGTGCAGGAACTCCACAGTCGCCACCGGTTCGAGTTCGGCGCACCCCGTGATCACCCAGACCTCGAGATCGGCCTCGAGCGCGTGCTCGATCGCCCATTGATAGACGGGCCGGCCATGTAGCGGCGCGAGCAGTTTGTGTGTCGTGCCCTGAAAGCGCGTGCCGCCGCCGGCGGCGAGGAGGACGGCGATCGGTCGTTGCACGGCCCTGTCCTAGCAGCGGTCAAGCCGACAACCCACCTGACCTGCGTAGATGTCGATCATTACGGTAATTGTCATCCAACCGTCATGATTGGGGTACCGTACCCGCATGCAGATCGCAGCCGGCGCCGGCGCTCGTTGCTTCCACTCGAACCGGGTGTCCCGGACGCTGATCGGTGCGGCGCTCGTGCTGGTGGCCACGGTGGTCGGGCTGGTCCCGTCGCCAGCGGTGTCGACGGCACTCAGCAAGCCGGCCCATCCGGCAGTCGCCGGGAGCAACACGGCGGTGTCCGTTGCCGCTGCAGATGCCCTAGCGGCACTCTGGGCCCGAGACGACACCTACGCCGACAAACTCGCCGTTGTGGTTCCCCTCGTCGCGGTGGCGGGCAAGGTGTCCACCGGCCGCCTCGCTGACGCCTGGTCCACGGCGTCGCGCCAACGCATGATCGTGCTGCTCTCCGCGCTCACCCAGGTCGGTGTGCCGTACCGGGCCCGCAGAGCTGCAGCCGGCGTCGGGTTCGATTGCTCCGGGCTCACCTCGTGGGCATGGGCGCAGGGCGGCCGCTACCTCCCGCACCAATCGCTCCGCCAGATCCGCACGATCCGGCGCTCGACCAAGGCAGAGGTGCTGCCGGCCGACATCCTGTATTACCCGGGTCACGCCATGCTCGCCCTCGGGGTCGGTGCAGCCATGGTGCACGCGCCGTACCCGGGCCGCTCTGTCGAGGTCAGCCCCGCCACCGGGCGCTGGGAGCGCATCGTGCGGGTCGGCACGCCGGACGGCCAGCGTGCCGTGGTGGTGTCACCGACGACGACAGCGCCCACTACCACCCGGCCCTGACCGGCAGGCACTCATCGGGTCAGCGGGATCAGGAGTGGATCGGCCCGCTCGAGTTGCGCAGCGAGGGGGGTCTGCGCCCGGTGCGCAGCGCAATGATCTCTGCACAGATCGCCACCGCAGTCTCCTCGGGGGTACGTGCTCCGAGATCGAGACCGATCGGTGACATGAGGCGGGCGAGATCCTCGGGGGCCGTCACCCCAACATCGGCGAGGCGCTCCAGACGCTTCGCGTGGGTCTTGCGCGATCCCATGACACCGATGTAGCCGACCTTTGTTGCGAGCGCACCTTGTACTGCCGGCACGTCGAACTTGGCATCGTGGGTGAGGATGCACACGGCATCGCGCGGGCCGAGCGACCCTCCGGACTCGGTGAACATCGGTCCGGGCCAGGTCACCTTCACCTCGTCGGCTGCGGGGAACCGGCGCTTCGTGGCAAACACCTCACGCGCATCGCAGACGGTTACCCGATAGCCGAGGATCTTGCCGACCTTGGAGAGTGCTGCGGTGAAGTCGACCGCTCCAAAGATCCACATCTGCGGCGGCGGTGCGAAAGACTCGATGAACACGCTGAGCGTGGGTGTGTTCGCGAGGTCCTCGGGGGTGGTCTCCCCGTTCGGTCCGTAGTGGCGCACGAGCGTGTGGCCAGCCTCGAGCTCGCCGAGGGAATCACGGGCAACGATGCGGTCGAGTTCGGCGTTGCCGAGCGTCCCCAAGGGCTCGCCCCCGGGCCAGAGCAGCAACCTGCCGCCAACGCCGGGCCCGTCGATAACGGTTGCGAACACGGTGGGTTCCGTCGCGCGGATTCGGTCACGGAGTACCTCGTAGAGCACAGCGACCTACCAGACCATCGGTTCGATGAAGAGGTGGATGATCCCGCCGCACGTCAGGCCGACGGCGAATGCCTCGTCGTCGCTATACCCGAATCTCACGAGCCTCGGCGTACCGTCCCCGTTGAGGATGCCGAGCGCCTCGCCGACCACGGCGCCCTCGACACAGCCTCCGGAGACCGAACCGGCCACCTCGCCGTCCTCGCTGACCGCCATCGCCGCGCCAGGGTCGCGTGGGCCCGAGCCCTCGATGTTGACGACGCGCGCAACGGCCACCCGCTTGCCGGCAGCGCGCCAGCGATCGATGTCGTCGAGGATGTCCTTCATCTCGTCATCTCCTCATTCCGGTTCGCTTCGGCCCGATCTCGTGGGAGATCACCCGAGCCAGTTCCTCGAGGGCATCTACCGAATGACCCTCTACGAAGTCATCAACGTACGGCAACGCGGCAGCCATGCCACGTGCTAGAGGTGCATATCCCGGCGTGACCTTCAGCGGGTTCACCCAGACCACCTTGTACGCAACGCGGTGTAGGCGCTCCATCTGAGCAGCAAGCACCTCGGGCTCGCCTCGGTCCCAACCGTCGCTGAGGACGACGATGATTGCCCCGCGGGCCATTCCGCGCACGCCCCACTCGTCGTTGAACTGCCGGAAGCCCTCGCCGAGTCGGGTGCCGCCGCTCCAGTCCGCAACCCGGTTCGCGGCCTGCTGCATCGCCCGGTCCGGGTCCCGGCTGTTCAGTTCGCGGGTCACGCGGGTTAGCCGGGTACCGAGTGTGAATGCCTCGACCTTCTGGCGGCCCGCTACGGCGGCGTGAACGAACCGGACGAGCGCCCGCGCATACGGCTCCATCGAGCCGGAGACGTCGAGCAGCAGCACCAGGCGACGGAGTTTCTCGCCGGGCTCGCGCCATGCGCGGTCGATGGGCTCGCCGCCGGCCCGGAGTGCGGCCCGTACGGTGCGACGCAGGTCCGGTCTG
Organism: Actinomycetota bacterium; assembly: GCA_009701715.1. GTDB lineage: Bacteria > Actinomycetota > Acidimicrobiia > Acidimicrobiales > Ilumatobacteraceae > WLJO01. The sequence goes on along the minus strand of WLJO01000005.1, from coordinate 43,933 downwards.
GCGCCACGCCGGCGGGAGCTCACGAGTCGTCGGCTGCGGCGCGGCGTGCCGACCAATCGCAGGTCCGACATCAGCGTCTGGGCCTCGCGCAACTCGTCCTGGCTGTAGAGCGCGAAGTCCTTCTCCCGGAGGATCTCCGTTGCCGAGAAGCGGAGGTGGATCGTCGGTGTGTCGGACTCGTCTTCCTCGGGCGGCGGGCCGTCGCCGCCCTCCTCGTCGTCGCTGTCGACGGCTAGCTGGATGTCGATCGTCGGGAGCTCCACAACGAGGTCCATCGAGGTGCCCCGCCACTCCCAGAACACCTTGAAGGCACGGTCGTAGGTCTGGTTGTCCTCGGGTCGATGGAGCAGCGTGGCGCGCCCTGTCCAGTAGACCGCGTCCCGGTCCTCGATCCCGATGACCTCGATGCCCTCTGCGAACCCCAGTACGCGGCTGATCGGCACGCTGACCCCCGCGCCACGCAGGACGCGTGCGAAGGCCACGGCGATGCGCATCGCATCGGACTTGACCTCGCGCACGGGAGCGCTAGGCACGGGCAGTGGCGCGCTCGAGCGCCTTCTTGAGGAGTACCTCACCCGCGTGCAGACGGACCTTGTCTTGGTCCTCCCGATACTTGAGTACCGTGCCGAGCGTTGCGAGGATGGTGCGCTCGTCGAGCTGTGCCGTGCCGAGTTTGCCGAGGGCAGTGGCCCAGTCGATCGTCTCGGCAACGCCTGGGGGCTTGTACAGCTGCATACCGCGCATTTCCTCGACGGCTGCTGCCACCTGACGGGCGAGCATCTCGGTGACATCGGGAACGCGCAGCCGCACGATCGCGACCTCTCGCTCGAACCCGGGGTGCTCCACCCAGTGATACAGGCAACGGCGCTTCAGCGCGTCGTGCACGTCACGGGTGCGGTTCGAGGTGAGGATGACGAGCGGCGGATCTGCTGCGCTGAACGTGCCCAGTTCGGGAACCGTGATCTGGTAGTCGGAGAGCACCTCGAGGAGGAAGGCCTCGAACTCGTCGTCGGCGCGGTCCACCTCGTCGATCAGCAGGATCGGCGGTGGGCCCTCCCGGTGCGCAATCGCGCGCAGGAGCGGTCGCTTCACGAGGAACCGCTCGGAGTACAACTCGTTCTCAATGGCTGCCGCGCCGCGGGAGGTTGCCTCACCCGTTGCCTCGGCAGTACGAAGGTGGAGCAACTGCTTGGCGTAGTCCCACTCGTAGACGGCCTGTGAGGAGTCAATGCCCTCGTAGCACTGGAGGCGGATCAGCTCACCACCCGTCCATCGGCTGAGCACCTTGGCGACCTCGGTCTTGCCGACACCTGCCTCACCCTCGAGCAGGAGGGGGCGGCGAAGGGTGAGTGAGAGGAAGATCGCCGTGGCGAGGCCCTCATCGGGGAGGTACCCATGTTGCGAGAGCGCTGCAGAGACCTCGGAGACGGACGCCGGTGTTGCCATACCCGGCCCAGCGTACGACGTGGACCGTGGTCAGTGCCGGGTCCGTCCCGGGGCCCGGCGCTCCCGTACCGCTGGGTTCAGGAATCGAACCCGATGCCGAGCCGGTCGAGTGTCCGCAGCCAACCGTTGCGCCGACCGGTCTTGTCCTCCCGGTCGAGCGACCAACGGGTGGCCTGGATACCGGCGAAACGGAACGGTTCGGGCGGGAAGGGCAGTGGATGCTTGCGCACGAACTCGGTCTCCGTGGCTCGTGAACGCTTCCCGTCGAGGAGATCGAGCATGACCTCGGCCCCGAACCTGGTCGAGCCAGCGCCCAGCCCGGTATAGCCGAGCGCGTACGCAACACGGCCCTGCATCGCCTTGCCCCAGAACACGGAGTACCGGGTACAGGTGTCGATGACACCACCCCAGGTGTGTGAGAACTTCACGTCCTCCAGCTGCGGGAATGTGGCGAAGAAGTGGCGGCTGAGCTTGGCCCAGGTCTCGGGACGTGACTCGAGCTCGGTGCGGACCTTGCCCCGGAAGTAGTACACCGCGTCATAGCCGCCCCACAGGATCCGGTTGTCCTCGGTGAGTCGGTAGTAGTGGAACTGGTTCGGGATGTCCGACAGTCCCTGGCGCCCCTTCCAGCCGATTGAAGCCAACTGTTCGGCGGTCAGCGGCTCGGTAACGAGGACATAGTCGTACACGGGTGCGATGTAGTGACGAAGTCGGTGCAGCAACGGCGGGAACGCGTTGGTGCCGAGGGCAACGCGCCCGCAGCGCACCTGACCGAGCGGTGTGGTGACGAGCACGCCAACGCCGTCCCGTTCGAGCGCGGTTGCCTTGGTGTCCTCGTAGATGCGAACGCCCAACGACTCGGCTGCTGCCTTGAGGCCCCACGCGAGGCGAGCGGGATCGACGAGCGCCGCGCGGTCGCGGCGCCACAGCCCACCGAGGTAGGTGGGGGAGTTGACCTGCGCGCGCATGGCGGTGGAGTCCAGCAGTTCGACGGGCTGGCCCAGCTCCCGGAGGAGCCCGTACTCCTCGCGGAGCTCGTCGAGGTAACTGGCGGGGTGGAACGTGGTGGCCACATCGATGACTCCGGTCCGCTCGAAGTCGCAGTCGATGCCGTAGCGCAGGATGGCGGCCTCGATCTCATTGAGGTTGCGCAGGCCGAGGTCCTCGAGCACCGGGAGTTCGTCGGGGAAGCGTGTCTTGCCGTTCGTGACCCCGTGGGTGAGGCTGGCGTCGACGAAGCCGCCGTTGCGGCCGCTGGCTGCCGACCCGATCTCGTGGGCCTCGATGAGGACGACGTCACGCGACGGGTCCCGTTCCTTGGCGATGATCGCCGTCCAGAGCCCGGTGTAACCGCCACCGACGACGCAGAGGTCGCAGTTGTCCGTTCGGACCAGTGTCGGATTGCTGTCGGGCTCGTCGGCGTCCTCGTACCAGTACGGATACGGGTCTGCGTCTGCAATGGCGTCGAGGTATCTCTGGTCCTCACGCATGGGAATCACCCTCTCCTCATCGTGAGGGTAACAAGGAAGGGAAGCGGGTGCGGGCCAACCTCTCGGGCCGCCGTATTCTGCCGTCATGGATCTCGGACTCACCGGCCGTCGCGCCGCAGTAGCAGCAGGATCGGCGGGGTTGGGTTTCGGCTCGGCACTTGCCCTCGCGAATGACGGTGCCGAGGTGGTGATCTGCGGCAGGGACGAGGCGAGGCTGAAGGACGCGATCGCGCGGATCGGCCACAGCTGCCGCTATGTGGTGTGCGACGTCTCCGACGCCGAGGGCGGCCGGGAGTTCGTGGAGTTGGCAACCGGGGTGCTCGGTGGCGTGGACATCCTCGTGTGCAATGCCGGCGGGCCCCCGCCCGGCACCTTTGCATCCACGCCGATCGAGGCGTACGCGAAGGCCCTCGATCTCAGCCTGCTCTCGGTGGTGGGCATGTGCAAAGCAGCAGTGCCGTCGATGCAGGAGCGGGGCTGGGGACGGGTCGTGGCAATCACGTCCTACGGCGTGCGCCAGCCGATCCCTACTCTCATCCTCTCCAACACGGCGCGCACCGGTACGACCGGCTTCCTCAAGACGGTCGCACGCGAGGTTGCCAAGGACGGGGTCACGGTGAACAGCGTGCAGCCCGGGGTACACCTCACGGACCGGATCACCCAGGTGTACGGGGCCAACCCGGATGCCTCGGCGATGGGGATCCCGGCGGGTGTGCTCGGCGATCCGATCGACTTCGGGCACGCCGTGGCGTTCCTGTGCAGCGAACACGCACGCTTCATCACCGGAGCACACCTGCCGGTCGACGGCGGGCAGTACGCCGGCCTGCAGTAGCGGCGAGGTGCCCCACAACGACGAAGGGGCGGCCCGTCGGGCCGCCCCTTCGTTCGTTAACGGGATTACTTCGTTGACTCCTCGAGCGCGCGGCGCACGAGCACCTTGGCGAGGTGCGTGCGGTACTCCACCGATGCGTTGAGGTCTCCCTGCGGGTCAGCCTCTGCGACAGCCTGCTGGGCGGCATCGGCCACGGAGGCACCGCTCTTGATTGCCGAGGCAACCGAACTGGCGAGGATCGGGGTGGAGCCCATGTTCACCAGTGCGACGCCGCTGTCCGTGCCACGGCGCCAAGCCGCAACACCGACGATTGCCCAGTCCTGGGCACGACGGTTGAACTTCTGGAACGACCAACCGGCACCGTTCATCTTGGGTACCTGGATCTCGACGAGCATCTCGTCGGCGTCCATGGCGTTCTCGAGGAAGCCGGTGTAGAAGTCGGTCGCTGCGATGTTGCGACGGCCATTGGGGCCCTGCACGACGTACGTCGCGCCGAGCGCCAGCGTGGTTGCCGGGAGGTCCGAAGCGGCGTCCGCGTGAGCGATCGAACCGCCGATGGTTCCACGATGACGGACCGCCGGATCGCCGACGTGGCCCGCTGCGTGGGCGAGCAACGGCACGTGCTGCAGGAGCACGGGCGAGTTCTCGACCTCGGTGTGGCGGGTGAGTGCGCCGATCGCAACGTGGTCACCGGACTCCCGTACGTACGAGAGATCGGAGATACGGCCGATGTCGATGAGCAGTGAAGGTGCGGCGAGGCGCAACTTCATCAGCGGCAGGAGGCTGTGGCCACCTGCAAGGAACTTGGCTTCGTCGCCGGCTTGGGCGATGAGGCTGATTGCTTCCTCGGCGGAGGAAGCACGCTTGTAGTCAAACGCTGCGGGAATCACTGTGGCTCCTTGGGTTCCGGGTGCTCAGCCGTTGGCGCAGGCGAGGATGGACTTAACGATGTTGTGGTAACCGGTGCAACGGCACAGGTTGCCCTCGAGCGCGACGCGGACCTCGTCCTCGGTGGGCTTGGGGTTCTCATCGAGAATGCCGATGGCTGCCATCACCATTCCGGGGGTGCAGTAACCGCACTGCAGGCCGTGGTTCTCCATGAAGGCCTTCTGCATCGGGTGCAGTTCATCGCCCTTGGCAATGCCCTCGATGGTGGTGACACTCTGGCCGTCCGCCTGGACAGCGAGCATCGTGCAGGACTTGGTGCTCTGTCCGTTGACATGCAGGGTGCACGCACCGCAGGAAGAGGTATCGCACCCCACATTGGTACCGGTGAGCCCCAAGGTCTCACGGACATAGTGCACGAGCAGCTGGCGCGGCTCGACATCACTTGTTTGCGCGGTTCCGTTCACGTTGACCGTGATTTGCACGGTGTAACCCCCAGACAAGACATGGCCGACAAGGGCCGAGATCTCGGATATGACAGACGTCATCATGCCCCATTTCCGGAGTCCGTGCATCATCCCGTTTTGGTGTATCGGGACGAGCGTCGAATTGTGGACTATTTGTCGAAACTCCGGAGCCCGCGAACGGCGTACACCGTGGTCAGGGTGCCGAGAATGGCGATCGCCAGCAGCCCTCCCCAGGTGTCCTGCCAGGTCACCTCTCCGAGGAAGCCCTCTCGGGCGAGGCGCAGCACGTTGGTCATCGGGTTCAACCGGGCGATCGGCTTGACCCAACCCTGGATGAAGTCGAGCGGCATCTGGGCCGTCGACAGGAAGAGTGCAAAGAAGATCGCGAACTGCGTGAGCGTGGCAGCGGCCAGTGTCCGCATCCGGAGGGCGAGGCCGAGCCCGAACCCCGAAGCACAGAACGCCACACCCAGTGCGGCTGCCGTAAGAGTTAGTAGACCGAGCACGCCACCGGGAAGGGCTGCGCCGCCGATGAACCCCACGGCCGAGACGATGACGAGCGGGATAATTGCGCGGACCATCGAGGCGGCGAGCGGGCCATAGACCGTGGCTGCACGACCGCCGGGCGCCATCCGGAGACGGTCAAAGAAGCCGGTCCGCAGATCGTTGACCGTGGCGAACGCGAGGCCCATCGCCCCGAATGCGGCGCCCTGTAGGCACGACAGCGGCACGTACCAATCGAGTGCCTGGTTGATCTTGGCGTACGCGAGGGCCCCGGCGAACGCGCCACCGAACGCGATGAGTTGGAACACGGGCATCGCGAGCGAGGGCAGGAATGCTGCAGGAATCCGTCGGATCCTGATGAGCGACCGCTTGACCATGAACGCGATCACCGTGGCAGTACGCGGATCGCTGGCAACGCCGTACGTACGGTCCTCGCCGAGTGCTGCTGTCATCGCCGTGTCCTCACATCTGGGCCAGACGGCGACGGAGTGCCCGCAGGCACAGGAGGAGCGCAAGGACGCAACCGATCGACGGGATCGCGATGGCCTCGAAGAACCTCCATCCGGACAGTTCGCGCTCGATCACGAAACCGCGCATGCCCTCGGCGAGATACGAGATCGGGTTGACGTCCACGACGTGGCGGAACCAGCCGTGCATGAGTTCCCTCGGCATGAAGGTCGACGACAGGAACATGAGCACGAAGACGAGCGGGAACATGCCCTGGACGACTTCTGGCGAACCCGTCTTGATCGCAAACGTGGACATCAGGGTGGACATGGCGAGCGACACGAGGCTCGCCGACACGACGATCGAGACGATCCCGATGGGGCCGCTGCGCACGCGCACGCCGAGGGCAGCGAGGAACCCCATGAAGACGGTGGCCTGCAGTGCCCCGACGACGAGGGACGACATCAAGCGGCCGATCACGATCGACGTCCGGTGGACCGGGGAAGTCATGAGGCGTTCCCAGAAGCCCTGTTCGATATCGACAGCGAGGTCTGCCGCTGCAGAGGTGGCACCGAAGAACGCGCCCTGCATTACCGCAGCGGCGAGGCCGAATTGGAGGAACGAGTCGACCTTCGGGAAGCCCGGGGCGTTCTTCACGCGGCTGTAACTGCTCGCCGAGAGCGCGGCGAAGAACAGCGGGAAGACGAAGCTGGGTGCCAGGGCCGCGGGTTGGCGGAGGCGACCGAGCACACTTCGCCGAGCGAGTGCCAAGGTCTGGCGCACGGCGGACTGGTGGAGGTCCTCGTGGATCGGCTGGCGCGCGAGGGCGACGGTCATTTCCGCCCGCCCCGCCTGCGTCGTCCCTTTGTGGGTGGGGCGCCTGCGGCCGGTTCGAGCAGTCGCGAACGAGCGCCCTCGAGGCTGTGTCCGGTGGCCTCGGCGAAGACGTCGTCGAGGCTCGGCTCGTTCAGTTCCATCCGGTGGAGCCGGATCCCCGCCTGGTCGAGGGAACGGACCACCATGGCGATCCCCTCGGCGCCGTCGCGCAGGCCCACCCCGAGCGTGCCTTCCGCAGTGGGCCGGATGTCGCCGAAGGCTACGAGAACCTCTCGGGCGCGCTCCCGTTGTTCGTCGGGTACCGCAACGAGCAGCGTGGGGGCGCCGACCTGGGCCTTGAGCTCGCGTGGGATGCCCTCTCGGACGATGCGACCATTGTCGATGATCGCGATGCGGTCGGCGAGTTGGTCCGCCTCCTCGAGGTACTGGGTGGTGAGCAACACCGTGGTTCCGAGCTCTTTGTTGAGGTAGCGCACCTCTTCCCAGAGGGTGAGCCGACTCATCGGGTCGAGACCCGTCGTCGGTTCGTCGAGGAAGAGCACGACCGGTTCGTGCATCAACGCGAGAGCAAGGTCGAGGCGCCTGCGCATGCCGCCGCTGTACGTGCCGACGCGACGGTGCGCAGCAGCGGTGAGTCCTACCCGCTCGAGCAACTCACCGGCGCGAAGCCTCGCGCGAGAGCGGTCGATGCCGTAGAGAACGGCCTGGAGGTCGAGGAGTTCGTTACCCGTCATGAGGGGGTCGATCGCCGCGTCCTGGAGCGCAACACCGATGCGCTTGCGCACCTCTGCCGGATGGGTTGCGACGTCGAACCCGGCAACAACAGCGCGCCCGCCGGTCGGGCGCAGCAGTGTGGTGAGCATCCGGACCGTTGTTGACTTGCCGGCTCCGTTGGGGCCGAGGAAGCCGAAGATCTCGCCCTCCTGCACCGCAAGGTCCACCCCGTCAACGGCAACGATGTCGCCGAAGCGCCGCACAAGGCCTTCTGCGAGGACCGGAGGAGTTGTTGTAGTCACCAACCACATTGTCGTGGATCGTGAGGCGGGATCACAAACCGACCCGTCGGTGCCGCGTGTTTCGGGCGGGACCAAACCTCGGGGTCGTGCCGAGCGTGTCATTGATGAAGCCGGGTGGACAACGGTTGCCACTAAGGAGGACACGATGCATCGACGAGCAGCACTAACAGCGTCAGCAGCACTCAGCCTCATGCTCCTCGGGGGAACGGTTGCGGTGGCGGCGGTATCCGGTGGGGGTCTCCTCGGGTTCCAGCACGGGGCATCGACGCAGTCCGCTGCCGTTGAGCCGGTTGGCCCAGCGGCAGCAGATCCGGCCCAGCAGGGGCCTTCGGGGCCATCGACGACGAAACCCTCCGTCGTCGTCGAGGTGATCGAGGATCGGATCGTCGTTCGCTCCGATGCCGCATCTCTGTTGGACACACGTGGCGTGACCGTGCCAACCGCGCCGACCACCGCCCCGACCACCGCCCCGACCACGACTTCCGCCCCGGTAGTCATGCGCGTCAGACACGACGACGAGGACGGCGACGAAAACCGCTTCGGCGATGACGACGATCACGGGGATGACGACTGATGGGTAGGCGTCGGCGTCGCGGCCCTGCTGCGTTCGCGCGTGTTGCCGCTACCGGCGTCTCGACAGCGGGCGGACTAGCGCTGGTCGGCGCAATGGCTGCTTCGACGGGCCCGCCCGCGCCGACGGCCGACGCCGCATCGGTGTCGGGTCCGGCGGTCTCGGAGCCGCAGCCGAGCGTTGCCCCGCCCGGGTCGGTCGTGATCATCGAGGTGCACCGGACCGTGTATGTCGACGAGGCCGGGAACCCCGTCGATCCCGCCAGCGTGTCGAGCACCGTTGCTGCACCTGGAGTGGGCACCACCCCGACAACCGGACCGAGGCGATCGACGACCACGACGACCCCGGGGCGGGTAACCAGCACCACGGCGGCGGTGCCGCGAGCGTCAACGACCACCACGAGTTCTGCGCCGCGGTGTCAGGGCTCGAACTGCCCGTGAGGGTGCCTCCTCACGAATGCCGCTTCTCGCTCCCGGCGATGGGCTCGACGGTAGAGATCGTCCTGTTCGACGCGCCGCCCGGCTCGGCTGCGTGGGTGCGGTCGCGGTTGAGTGCGCTCGAACGTGCGTGGAGCCGCTTCGACCCACAGAGCGAACTCGTGGCGCTGAACCGTCGTGCCGGTGGCGCACCCGTCCCGGCGAGCGACCTCTTGCGCAACGCCGTCGACGCCTGTCTGCAGCTGTGGAGGGCGACCGACGGATGGTTCGACCCGACGACGCTGCGCGCGCTCGAGTGGGCAGGGTATGACCGGTCCTTCGCCGAGGTCCGTTCCCGTTCAGGGAGCGCTGCCCGGGCGGGTATCCCGCCGGCAACGCCGACCCCGTTGGGCGTGATCGTGGACGACGACCGGGGAACGATCACCGTTCCCGTCGGTGTGAGCCTGGACCTCGGCGGGGTCGGCAAGGGACTCGCGGCCGACCTACTCGCGGCCGAACTGATGGACCGTGGTTCGAGCGGAGTGTTGGTGTCGGTCGGCGGGGACATCGCCGTCGCGGGCACGGGGCCCGATGGCGGATGGTGTGTCCCCGTCGTCGACCCGACCGACGGGCACCGCGTCCGCTGGGTCGTCCCAATCGAATCCGGTGCAATCGTGCAGAGCAACCGTCTGGTCCGCCAGTGGCGCGCAGGTGACGAGCACTGCCATCACCTCATCGACCCGTCGACGTCGCTGCCGAGCCGCTCCGGGATCGCTGCGGCTGTCGTGGTGAGCGATCGGGCATGGTGGGCCGAAGGTGTTGCAAAGGCCGCACTCCTCGCGGGGGCCGCAGCGGGCTCGGCCCTGATCGGCCGGCTCGCTCAGGCGGGGTGGTTGGTGCGCGATAACGGCACCGTCACGCTCGCGGGCCGGGTTGCGGTGGGGCGTGCGGCGTGAACACGGCGCAACTCGCATGGTTCACTGCCCGTTCGTCGGGGATTGTGGCCTGGGTGCTCGCAACGTCGAGTGTCCTCCTCGGGCTGGCACTCTCCACGCGTCTCGTCCGCCGCAAGGGTGTTCCCGTTTGGCTGAATTCGCTGCACCGTTATCTCGGAACGCTGACCCTCGTGTTCACGGCGGTTCATCTGGGCGCGCTGGTTGCCGATAACTGGGTCCACTTCGGTGTCGCCGACCTGTTGGTGCCCATGGCGAGCACGTGGAGGCCCGGGGCCGTTGCGTGGGGGATCGTCGCCTTGTATCTCCTTGTTGCCGTTCAGGTGACGTCGTGGTGCAAACGATGGCTGCCGCGGCGACTCTGGCACGCAGTGCACCTCACGAGCATCCCGCTGTTCGTCGCGGGCACGGTCCACGGGGCCCAAGCAGGTGCCGACCGGGGCCATGCCGTCGTCCAGTGGGGAGCGCTCGTCGGGAGCGCAGGCACCCTGTTCCTGCTGCTGTTCCGGACGATGAGCGGTTCAGGGCGACGTAGGCGCGGGCGTAGTCCTAGGGTCGGGGTCGGCGGACTGCGAAGCGGACGTTCCGATGGTGGCAACGCGCTCGGTGACCAAGGTCTTGATGGTGGGGTAGAGCCAGCCGTCGGGGAACGTGGCGGTCAGCGTCGGGAGCACGAGGACGCGGTACGCCTTCTCATTGCGCTTGACGACGCCGAGTTCCTCCCGGGCCGCCTGCGCGATCCCGGGTCGGGTCCTGAGGCGGTCAACATCGGCCTGTAGGCCACGGTTGGCCTCCTCGAGGGCCTGTAGTTCGGTACTGCTCGAGCTGAGCGCGTGACGCTGGTTCATCCACGCCTTCACTGGAAGTACGAGCAGTGCAGTGGCGAATGCACCGGCAACGAGCACCGCAAGACCACCGAGCGCGAGGCTCGGCAGACGACGCCGCGGCACGCGGTCGGTGCCTGCCCTCACGCAGAACCCCGGGCCAGCGCGCTTGCGCCGCGGTAGCGGGCGGAGTCGCCCAGGCTCTCCTCGATGCGCAACAACTGGTTGTACTTTGCCACCCTGTCGCTGCGCGCCGGGGCGCCGGTCTTGATCTGTCCGCAGTTGGTCGCGACGGCGAGATCGGCAATCGTCACGTCCTCGGTCTCGCCACTGCGGTGACTCATCACGGTGGTGTACGCGTGCCGAGTGGCGAGGTCGACGGTCTCGAGCGTCTCGGTGAGCGTGCCGATCTGGTTGACCTTCACGAGCACGCTGTTGGCGACCCCGCGATCGATGCCCATCTGCAGTCGGCGCGCGTTGGTGACAAAGAGGTCGTCACCGACCAACTGGGTGCGGGAGCCGATCTCGTCGGTGAGTGCCTTCCAGCCTTCCCAGTCGTCTTCGGCCATGCCATCCTCGATCGACACGATCGGGTACGTGCTGACAAGGCGGGACCAGTAGGCCACCATGCTGTCCCGGTCGAGCACCTTGCCCTCGCCGGTGAGGTGGTACTCGCCACCGCGGTACAGCTCGCTCATCGCAGGGTCGAGCGCGATCGCGATGTCGGTCCCGGGTGCGTACCCGGCGGCAGCGATGGCATCCATGAGGATCCTGATGGCATCCTCATTGCTGGCGAGGTTCGGCGCGAAGCCACCCTCGTCGCCGACGGCGGTGGAAAGCCCCCGGTCCTTGAGGATCTTCTTGAGGGCGTGGTACGTCTCGACACCCCACCGGAGGGCCTCACCGAAGCTGGGTGCTCCCACGGGCATGATCATGAACTCCTGCAGATCAATGGAGTTGTCGGCGTGTGCACCGCCGTTGATCACGTTCAGCATCGGGACCGGGAGAACATGCGCGTTCGGCCCGCCGATGTAGCGGAACAGCGGCAGCCCGAGCTCGGCGGCGGCCGCCTTCGCTACGGCCATCGACGTGCCGAGCATTGCGTTGGCGCCGAGTTTGCCCTTGTTGTCCGTGCCGTCGAGGTCGATGAGCACCTGATCGACGATCCGCTGGTTCAGCGCGTCGAGATCCCCGATGGCGTCGGCGATCGGGCCGTTCACGTGCGAAACCGCAGTGGTGACACCCTTGCCGACATAACGGTGGCCCCCGTCGCGGAGCTCCACGGCCTCGTGCTCCCCGGTGGATGCACCGGAAGGCACTGCTGCCCGGCCCACCGCCCCGGAGGCGAGATGTACCTCTACCTCGACTGTTGGGTTACCGCGGGAGTCGAGGACTTCGCGGCCGATGACGAGTTCGATCTCGCTCATGGCGCTCCTGAAACGGGGAATCTTGCTTCTTCAGGGTACCGACCCGACCACACGGCGGCGAGTTTCGACGGTTCATTGCGGTACGGGGAGGGCAGGATTCTGTGCGTATCCCTAGAAACCACCCGGGGATTTGGGTCAGGGGAGCGGCGGTGTGCGCTTGACCTCGTCCCACAGCGCGTCGAGTGCAGTGAGGTGTTCGGCCCGCGAGGCCTCGTCGTCCCCAGTCGCGTGAAGGTCAATCGAGCGCGCTGTCGCGAGGTGTTCGACCCCCTCGAAACGGGTGCGGAACTTCTGGGTGGCCGCCCGGAGTGCGGACTCCGCATCGACCTTGAGGTGCCGTGCCACGTTGACGACGGCGAAGAGCAGGTCCCCGAGTTCCTCGCGTACGTCGTCCGCAGTGCCGTCGCGACGGGCCTGCTGCACCTCGTCGAGCTCCTCGGCAATCTTCGGGAGGGCCCCCTCTACATCGGGCCAGTCGAAGCCCACGGCGGACGCCTTGCTCTGCACCTTGGCTGCGTACGACAGTGCCGGTAGCGAGCCAGGAACACCGTCGAACACCGAGGTGCGACCTTTCTCGGCCCGCTTGATCGCGTCCCAGTTGGCGAGCACCGTCTCGGTGTCGTCGGCCCGGACGTCGCCGAACACGTGCGGGTGGCGGCGCACCAATTTGTCGTGAACACCCTGAGCGACGTCAGCCATCGTGAAGCGACCCTGCTGCTCGGCGATCGTTGCGTGGAACTCGATCTGGTAGAGCAGGTCCCCGAGTTCCTCGATGAGGTCCTCGTCGGTGCCGGGGTCGTCCTCGTCGAGTGCCTCGATGGCATCCACGGTCTCGTAGGTCTCCTCGATGAGGTACTTGACGAGCGAGCGATGGGTCTGCTCCCGATCCCAGGGACACTGCTCGCGCAGCGTGCGGGCGAGCTGGTGGAACCGCATGAGTGCGGCGCCCACTGGAGCGGACAATTCGGGGACGAAGAGCGAAGTGAGGTGGTCTGCCTCGAGGGCCCGGTCGATGTCCGCCCAGGGAATCTCGAGGATCTGCTCATCGGGCAGACCGAGGTGGTGCAGCAGGATGGCGCTCGCCGGCACCTCGTCCTCGAAGGCGAGCTTGATGTCAGAGAGCACCCAGTTGGCGTGGGTATGGGCGACAAGGAGCGGGCCGGTCTGCCCGGCTGCGCTGACAGCGAACGTATGACCGTCGACGAGGCGAAGACCGGCCTCGACGGGATCGATACGGAGACGCGCGTACGCAACGTCGAGGAACGACATCGCCGGAAGGAGTTCGACGTCGACCGTCGCGTCATCGAGAACAAGGCGGACAGAGCGTTCGAGCACCAACGGTGACCCGGGCACGGCGTAGACGACATGACCGTGGTCGTGTGCCTCGGCGACGAGACGTGCAGCGATCGCCGTGTAGACGTCGTCGAAGGAGTCCGACCGCTCGTACAGATCGTCGAAACTCGTTGCATCACCGGCAACCACGGCGGAAGGGTGTTGTGACGTGCGCAGGAAACGGTGCGGTGTGGCCGCTAGCGCCGTGCGCGTGAGGTCGTTGGTGAGATCCGGGCCCCCGGGTCCGAGCCCGACGACGACGAGGCGCGGCCGGGTCACGTCAGGAGTGCTGGACAACCGAGGCCGAGATGGCATCCCAGGTGCCGTACCGGGAAGCCACTTCTGCCCGGGACACAGCGACGGCGGCGAGGTATTCGGCAAACGCCGGGGCCGCGGCCACCTTCGTGGCGAGATCCGTCCCGATCTCGGACCACGGGCGGTGTAGCAGGAGGAACCACGCGCTGCCGGATGCGCCGACGACCTGCACCGGGTCCGTTGTCTCACCGGGTGTGGCGGCATAGAGCGCGTCGGCGAGGGGGGCGGGCAGGTTCGGTGGCCGGAATTGGTCCAGCGCAACGCACGGGGAGCCATCCGGGCCGCCGGCGACTCCTCCGCTTTTTTCCTCGTTGAACTCGTCGGCGACGCTGGCGAACTCCTCGCCGCCGCGGATCCTGCTCAGTGCAGCAACGGCTTGCGCCTCGGTCTGGAACGCGACGTAGCGGATGCAGAAGTAGCCGGTCGACTCGGGGTTGCGGTACCGCTGCTCGAGGTTTGCAGGCGCATTGCCCGGCGCGGACTTCAGCGTCTCGACAGCCACCTGGAAGTCCGAGATGAGGTCGCGCTCCTCGTCGGTCAGCGCAGTCCAGCGAGTCAGGCGCTCACCGGTGAGGTTCTCCTTCGTCGCTGCCTGGTCGGCGGCGCGGGCCTTGCTGAGATCGAGGTCGTACCGGTCTGCGATCTGCTCGGCGATGCGGGCGAGGATCAGCTGGCTGAGCGCGAGCCTCGCCTGCGTCCCGTCGAGGGCCGTGCGGGACACCGTCGCATCCGCCACGTCCTCCGGTCCGGCGAGCAGGGTCTGAACCACGCGCTCGTCGATGGAGTCACCGGCCACCCGGGCTGCGGCCGAGGTGTCGAACGTTGAACAGGAGCTGAGAACGGCCGCAGCGGCGACACCGGCAACCAGGAGGGGAACTCGACGGATCACGGTTACCGACCCTACCCGGCCGGAGCGGGGGGTCTGGGGGCAGACGAGATGACGAAGGATGCGGCCGGGTCCGGTGTGTCGGTGCCGTCCTCGGGGGGCACGAGCTCGCGCAACAGGGCAACGAGCTGGGCCGCCGGATCAACGCCCTTGCGCAGCGGCACGGACACCTGCTCAAGGTCCTCTTTGTAGACCGAGTCCCTCGCCAGGCGTCGAAGCCGCATTACCTCGCTGGTACGCAGGCGCAGCGGCCGCAGGCGTGCCTGCGAGCCGACGAGGGCGACCTCGCGGAGCCCAAGCCGGTGGCATTCCGCCCGCAGGCGGCCGACCATGAGCAGGGAGTCGGCGGGGGCGGGCAGCGGGCCGTAGCGGTCCTCCCACTCGGCGCGGATGTCGTTCACCTCGGCCTCGGTCTTCACATTCGCGAGGCGGCGGTAGGCCTCGAGCCTGAGCTCTTCCTTGGTGACGTAGTCGGGGGGGAGGTAGGCGTCGGTGGGAACGTCGAGCTTGACCTCGGCAGGCTCCTTGACCTCCTCGCCCTTCAGTTCCGCTACAGCCTCGGTGACCATCTGGCAGTAGAGGTCGTACCCGACAGCCGCGATATGCCCGGACTGGGCCGCGCCAAGGATGTTGCCCGCACCGCGGATCTCGAGGTCACGCATGGCGATCTTGAAACCGCTGCCGAGGTCGGTGGTCTCGCCGATCGTCTTCAGGCGTTCGTACGCATCCTCGCTGAGCACCTTGTCGCGCGGGTGGAACAGGTACGCGTAGGCGCGCTGCCCGCTCCGGCCGACACGACCGCGCAACTGGTGCATCTGGCCGAGACCGAGCAGGTCCGCGCGCTCGACGACCAGTGTGTTCACGGTCGGCATGTCGATGCCGCTCTCAATGATGGTGGTGCACACAAGTACGTCGAAGCGCCCCTCCCAGAAGTCGAGGACGATCTGTTCGAGAGAGCCCTCGTCCAACTGGCCGTGGGCGATTGCGATGCGCGCCTCGGGAACGAGCTCTCGAAGTCGGGTGGCACACTCGTCGATCGACTGCACACGGTTGTGCACCCAGAACACCTGGCCCTCGCGCAGCAGCTCGCGCCGGATGGCCTCGACCGCAACGCGTTCGTCGTACTCGCCCACATAGGTGAGGATTGGCTGGCGTTCCGCTGGTGGGGTCTGCAGCAGCGACAAGTCGCGGATGCCGACGAGCGAGAGCTCGAGCGTGCGGGGGATCGGTGTGGCCGACATCGTGAGGACGTCCACGTTCACCTTCAGCTTCTTGATGAGCTCCTTGTGGCTCACGCCGAAACGCTGCTCCTCGTCCACGACCAGCAGGCCGAGATCCTTGAAGCGGACCTTGTCAGTGAGCAGACGATGGGTTCCGATGACGCAGTCAACTTCGCCGGTGGTGAGCCCGTCGAGAACCTTCTTCGCCTGCGCGTTGGAGAGGAAGCGCGAGAGCACCTCGACGCGGATCGGATACCCGGAGAAGCGGTCGGCGAACGTGTTTCCGTGCTGCTGAGCGAGCAGGGTTGTCGGGACGAGCACCGCTACCTGCTTGCCGTCTTGGATTGCTTTGAACGCCGCACGAATCGCCACCTCGGTCTTGCCGAAGCCGACGTCGCCGCAGAGCAGGCGTTCCATGGGGTACGGGCGCTCCATGTCGCCCTTGATGTCCTCAATGGCCTTCAGTTGGTCGGGCGTCTCCGTGAACGGGAACGACTCCTCCATCTCGGCCTGCCACGGCGTGTCCTGTGCAAAGTGATGACCGGTGGCGTGCACACGGCGTTGGTAGAGGACCACCAGTTCCTGTGCCACCTCCTTGACCGCCGATCGCACGCGGGCCTTGGCCTTTGCGAAATCCGATCCACCCATCTTGTGCAGCGGTGGTGCGTCCCCACCCACGTACTGGCGGATCGTGTCGATCTGGTCGGAGGGCACGTACAGCTTGTCGTTGCCCTTGTACTCGAGCAGCAGGTAGTCGCGCTCGACACCCCCGATGGCCCGTTTGACCATTCCTGCGTAGCGTCCCACGCCGTGCTGGTAGTGGACGACGTAGTCGCCGGCCTTGAGGTCCTCGAAGAAGCCGGCACCCTGCCGCTTGCGCGGCCGGGGCTGGCGATGGGCGCGCCGTCGACCGGTGAGGTCGCCCTCGGCGATCACGGCGACCCGGGAAGACGGGATGGAGGTGCCCGCATGGAGCGGTGCGACAGTGATGTAGCCGCCGGGCTTCGAGAAGTCCGGGTCCGCGCTGTCGATGACGACCGTGAAGTCGAGTTCGTGGTCGAGCAGGAGACCGTGGAGCCTCTGCGCCGATGCTGAACCCTCCGCCGCGACGACCACGCGGTACCCGGAGGCGAGCAGGCCCCTCAGGCGATCGGCGAGGGCCTTGCCGTCGCCGACGACGGGCCCCCAGGAGGAAGCCGCAACAGCCGGTGCGTCCGGGGCGTCGGGGGTGGGGACGACCGAGAGCGCCGAAGCGCCCGCTGCGCCGGCGAGGAGGCGGTCCATGCCGACGTGGAGCCGTGGGAACTGCTGCTCGGCATTGCGTGCCCAAGTTGCAGCGAGGGCCCGGGCGAGGTCGTCCTCCTCGGCAAGGAGGTCCGCGGCGCGGTCGCGCATGCGGCGCGGCTCGACGAGAACGATGCGGGCCCCTTCGGGCAGCACGTCAGTGAGGATCCGTTCTTCCTCCGCGAGCCACGGGAGCCAGCTCTCCATGCCGTCGAAGATCGCTCCGTCCGCGAGGCGCTCCCAGTGCTCGCGACCCCAGGGTTCGCTGCCGACGAGCGAGGCGGCCCGCTCCCGAACGCGATCGTCCACGATCAGTTCGCGTGCGGGGAAGATGAGCGCCTGTTCGAGGTCGGCCACCGATCGCTGGTCGTTCACCGCAAAGGTGGTGAGACGGTCGACCTCGTCGCCCCAGAGATCGATCCGGATCGGCTCGTCCGCAGTGCTCGGGAACACATCGATGATGGCCCCTCGGCGGGCGACCTCGCCTCGGTGCTCGACCAGTTCTTCGCGTCGGTACCCCATGTGGACGAGCCGACGGAGCAGTTCGTCAGGGTCCAGCACGGCGCCCGGATGCACCTTCACAGGGTCGATGTCGGTGTCACCCGGCCCGAGGCGCTGCAGGAGGGCCCGGACGCCCGCGACCACGATGAGCGGTGTGCGGTCCGGCGAGGCGAGGCGCCAGAGGGTCTCGGTGCGTCGCCCCATGGTCTCGACGGCTGGCGAGACGCGCTCGAACGGGAGCGTCTCCCATGCGGGGAACAGTGCCACCTCATGCGGAGCGAGGAACTGCACGAGGTCGTCGTACAGGTGAGCCGCCATCGTGCCGGTGGGCGTGGCGATGACATAGGGGCGTCGTTCCGATCGCCGTGCGAGCGCGGCGAGCACGAGGGCCCGGGCGGCCTCCGGTACGGCGACGACGGCGTTGTTCCGCCCGGCTACCGCCGTGAGAGCGGGCTCGTCGCGGAGCAGGGGGAGGAGTGAGGAGAGGCTCATGCGCTGCGTGTCACAACCCGTTGAAGCGGGCCATGGCTGCATCGGCCCCGCTTGCCACGGCGCACTCGGCCGCGTCGGCCGCCCGCTCCACGGTGATGTCGAGGAGTTCGCGCTCGGCCTTCGGGATCCGGGACAACACGTGGTCGGCCCCGTGTTCCTTCGACGGCGGCTTGCCGACGCCGATACGGATCCGGACGTAGTCCTGGGTCTTGAGGTGCTGAGTGATCGACCTCAGGCCGTTGTGACCGGCGAGTCCGCCGCCGACTTTCACTTTCAGCATCCCGGGGGCGAGGTCCAGTTCGTCGTGGATCACGAGGATCTGGCTGGGCTCGGTGATGCCGTAGCGGCGCACTAGTCCCGAGACGGACTCACCGGACAGGTTCATGAAGGTGGTCGGGAACGCGAGCACACAACGGTGTTCTGCGATGGTGACCTCGGCCACGAGCGCCCGTTCGCGCCCGGCCTTGAGCGGGGTACCCGAGCGCTTGGCGAGCAACTGCACGGTCTCTGCGCCCACGTTGTGCCGCGAGCGGTCGTATTCCTTGCCGGGATTGCCAAGACCGACGACCAGCCAGTCGAACGGGGTTCCCCTCCGGGGGGCCCGTTCGCGGCCGAACAGGCTCACGAACGGGCGGGAGCGCCTAGGGAGCCGAGCATTGCGATGACGACCGGCATGTCCGGATCGCCGATGGCAGTGCAACCCGCAGGCAGGGTGAGCTCGCTCAGGTGGATGACCTGACCGGGCTGCAGGTCGGTGATGTCGAGGCGGACTTCGGAGGGCATCTGGTTCGGCGTGGTGACGAGGTCGATGTGGTCGACTGCCGGGTCCACGAGACCACCGGCCTGGAGGACGGCCTTGGCCTCGCCATACAAGTGGAGCGGCACGTGAACCGTGATCTGCTCGTCGGGGTTCACGACGAGGAAGTCCAGGTGGCTCACCGTGCGCTTGACCGGGTGACGCTGCACTTCTTTGATGAGCGCCACGAGCGTGTCGTTGCCGACCTTCAGGCTGAGCACCGTGTTGAAGCCGTTCGCTCCGGAAACAGCGATACGCAGGTCACGGCGCACGACCGTCACCGAGACTGGCGACATGCCATGCCCGTACACGACTGCCGGGATGTTGTCCTGGGCGCGCAGACGGCGGGAAGTGGCCGAACCGGTTTCACGGCCGGTGGTTGCGACGAGCACGTTGGTGGGCATGACGTATGGTCTCCAGATCGAGCCGATGCGCGGGCATCGACAGCAGCGTCCGAGGATACCGGCTCCGGATCGCCGACCGAAACCCGCGGTAACCCGGGAAAACGGGTCAGGCTTGGTTCTCGCCGCCGAAGATCTCGCTCACGCTGGTGTCATCGAACACGGCGGAGAGCGCATCGGCGATGAGCGGGGCAATCGAGAGCACCTCGATCTTGTCGATCTGCTTCTCGGGGGGCAGGGGGAGGGTGTTGGTGATCACGACCCTGCTGATCGGCGAGTTCTTGAGCCGCTCCACCGCTGGGCCGGACAGCACACCATGGGTCGCCATGGCCCAGACCTCGGTGGCTCCCCGGCTAATCAGCAGCTCTGCGGCCGACACGATGGTGCCGCCGGTATCGATCATGTCGTCGGTGAGAATACAGAGGCGCCCCTCCACTTCGCCGATGACTTCCTTGGCCTCGGCGACGTTGGTCCTGCCCTTCGGCCGGCGCTTATAGATGAACGCAAGGTCCGCGCCCTTGTCGTTGAGGTGCTGCGCCATGCGCTCGGCCACCTTGATCCGGCCGGAGTCCGGCGAGACGATCACGGGTTCGTGGGCGTGGGTTCGGATGTAGGACTCGATCACCGGCATCGCGGTGAGGTGGTCGACCGGACCGTCGAAGAAGCCTTGGATCTGGCCCGAATGGAGGTCGATGGAGACCATGCGCTTCGCGCCAGCGGTCTTGAACAGGTCGGCCACGAGGCGCGCCGTGATCGGCTCCCGACCCTCGGCCTTGCGGTCCTGGCGCGCGTAGCCGTAGAAGGGGCACACGGCGGTGATGCGCTTGGCTGAGGCGCGCTGTGCGGCGTCGATCATGATGAGCTGTTCCATGATCGAGTCATTCACCGAGTGGCCGTTCCAGCCGTAGTGGCTCTGCATGACGAACACATCGGCCCCACGGATGCTCTGGGCAAACCGCGGGCGGATCTCGGTATTGGCGAAGTCGACGATCTGGGCATCGCCGAGCTCGGTACCGAGGCATTCGGCTACCTCCTCGGCCAACGCACGGTGAGTGCGACCCGAATACAGCGCTAGCCGTTTGGTACTGACCTTTTGCATCGACTGATCCATGATGACGACTCGCCCCTTCTCACTCCGCGCGGCCAGTGTAGAAGGGTCCGGTCCGTGCGCTCTCACCGACCGCAGCACCGGCCTCCAGGTAGGCAAATGGGCCCACTTCTGCTCCACGACCGATCTCGGCCTCCATGCCGACGGAGTTCGCGACCGTGGCGTCGTCCCCGACCACGCAGTCCACGAGCCGCGTGTTCGGCCCGATCTCACAGCCATCACCGATCACCGTTCTGCCCTGCAGGATGGTGCCGGGGTAGAGCGTCACGTCACGGCCGAGGTCCACGGTGACGTCGATGAACGTCTGGCGGGGGTCGAACATGGTGACGCCGTTGAGCATCCACATGCGGTTGGTCCGGGCCCGTAGTTCCCGCTCTACCATCGCCAACTGCCAACGATCCTCGACGTCGAGGACCTCGGAAGTGTCGTCGAGTGCCATGGAACCGATCGGGTAACCCATCGAGGCGAGTTCCTCGATCACGTCCGACAGGTAGAACTCGCCATTGGCCTGCGAGGGCCGCAGTCGGCGGAGTGCAGGAGCGAGGAGATCGCGTCGAAAGGCGAGGATTGATGTGCTGCACTCGGTGATCAGTGCTTCTTCGACCGATGCGTTTGCGTCTTCGACGATTCGAAGAATGCGGCCCTCGCCCTGGCGCGAAGCCGCCCGCACGACTCGGCGGAAGCCTGCCGGACGGTCACGAACGACGGTGACCACCGTGGCTGCGGTATCTCCCGCTTCGTGCTGGCGAACGAGGTCAGTGATGGTGCGTGCGCGGAGCAATGGTCGGTCGCCCGGCAGCACCACGACGGTCGACGTGTCGTCGAGATCGTCGGAGTCGAATGCCGACAGACCCACGAGGGTTGCGTCGCCCGAGCCGTGCCGCACCTCCTGCTCGACGAAGGTGACCCCTGCCCAGACAGGAGCCTGTTCCTGGACCTTCTTGGTGACACGCTCGGCGTCGGAGCCCACGACGACCACGGTGCGCTCGACATCCACACCCTCGAGCGCGTGGATGACGTGCATGACCATCGGGCGGCCGCAGATCAGGTGCAGGGGCTTCGGGCGGCTGGAGCGCATGCGGGAGTCCTCGCCCGCTGCTAGGACGATGGCGGAGACCGGCATGCATGGGTTATAGCGCGGCCGGTGACGGATGGGGGAGATCCGGGGAGGGCGGTACATTGCTGGGGACCTTCGGGGGTCGTCCAACCGGCAGGACAACGGATTTTGGTTCCGTGAATAGGGGTTCGAGCCCTCTCCCCCGAACTGATTGGCTCCCCGGAGGGAAGCGCTGGCGCAATCGGTGCGGCCGAGCAGCAACGTTTGCGTCAATGAGGTGTTCTGCGCCCGTGACCGATAGCCTTGCCAGCCTTATGGGATCGTTGATCAAGAAGCGCCGCAAGCGCATGCGCAAGAAGAAGCACAAGAAGATGCTCCGGCGCACGCGTCACCAGCGTCGCAAGTAGTTCTTCCCGCCACGGGCCCCTGCCCGTCGGCTGTCTCAGGCCACGGTGTGGGTGACCACTACCGTGGCCGCTGGCATTTTTGCCTGCAGGTCGGGTAGTTCGCCCTCGAGGAACCAGGTGGAACCGCTGCCGGCAAGCCGCGGGGACTGACCGCTCGCGTCGATGATCCGGTCCCGCCACCATTCCATGTCGGGCACTACTGCGAGTGCCGCTGCCTCGAGGTCGTTGCCGTTGCCGCCCTGCGGTCCGCCCAGTTCGTCCCAGGCGCGGTAGACGGCCGGGGTCGGGCAGTACAGCGGTGGAATGATGAGCGTGTACGAGCGCTCCTCGAACGGCAATGGCTCGACCTGTTCGCCTGCCCCGGTCACCCGTGCGCGCCCGCCCACGAGGCAGAACGCCACATCGGCGCCGATCGTCGCTGCGCGTTCAGCATCGGTCCATCCGGCCCACCGCAGCACAGCAGCGGCGTCCGCCGAACCCCCGCCGAGGCCGCCGCCGTTCGGGATGTTCTTCTCGAGGTGAATGCCGGCCTCCGCGCCGCTGAGCAGCAGGGAGCGATGAACGAGGTTCGTCGTGTCGGCGGGCACCCCGTCGGCGTAGGGACCGGTCACCGAGATGCCGCCGCCGGCGCTGTCGATACGGAGCCGATCGTGCAGGGACAGCGTCACCATCTCGGCATCAATGAGGTGGTAACCGTCCTCGCGCAGACCGGTGATTCGCAGTGACAGGGTCAGCTTTGCGTGGGCTTCGACCACGGTGATGGTCACGATGCATCAACCCCTGTCGGTGCGGCGGCGGCCGCAGCCGCGAGCCGACCCCACGCGAAGACGTCAAGTTCCTCGGCCCGGGCGGTCGGTTCCACGCCGGCCCGCTCGAACGCTTCGGCGTCGACGAGGCCGCTCAGCGATCGACGCAGCATCTTGCGGCGCTGCCCGAAACCGGTGCGGACGAGTGCGAACAGCCCCTCGCGGTCCACCTCGGGGCCGATGGCAGGCTCGCTTCGCCGATCGATGCGTACCAGCGCAGAGTCCACGTTCGGCCGCGGCAGGAACACGCTGGGGGGAACGAGTCCCACGAGAGCGCTCGTTGCCCAGTACGCGACCTTGACGCTCACGGCGCCATAGGCCTCGCTACGTGCGGCCGCCACGAGGCGTTCGCCCACCTCTTTCTGCACCATCACGAGCAGGGTCGTGATCTCGGGAACCAGGTCGAGGATGTCGGCAATGAGCGGCGTGGCAACGTTGTACGGCAGGTTCGCCACCAGCGTCCACGAGGGTGACCCTGCGAGCAGGGCGTGCCAGTCAAGGTCCATCGCGTCGGCATGGCGAACCGTCACGTCGGTACACGCCTCGGTGTTCTGTTGCAGGATCGGGATGAGATGCTGGTCGATCTCGACCGCCAGAACCTGCGCACCGGTCTCGGCAAGCGCGAGCGTGAGCGAGCCGAGGCCAGCCCCGACCTCGACGACATGATCCCCCGGCCCCACGCCGGCGAGCCGGGCGATGCGGCGCACCGTGTTCGCGTCGACGACGAAGTTCTGCCCGAGCGAGCGACGCGGGCTCAGGCCCCGCGATTCGAGCTGTGCCGCAGCCTGCGTCCGGCCGAGCGTCATCTCGTCACCAACTGATGCGCACCGGGATCGGAGCCTGGGTGAGCTCGGAGATCTTCTGGAAGAGGGGAGCGTTGAGCACCACGAGCATCCCGGACGGGATCGTCTGCCACCTCACGCGGCACGCGATCGACCTCCCGTTGTCGGTGTTCTCGATGGTCACCTTGGTCCCCTCGGGGAGGAAGTTGATGATGCAGACGTCCTTGGGGAGCACGGTGGTCGGCACGATCGTGCTGGTGGTAGTGCTGCCGGGAACCCGGACCGGCCTGACGGCGAAGTTCTTGTAGGTCGCCAATCCGGTGCGGATGAGCGCGTCCTCCGGCGCTGCCTCGTTGAGGGCGCTGGTGGGGCGCGGAACGGTCTCTTTCGATCCGGTGAGGAAGCCCGGCGAGAGCGTCTGGGACAGCGGCCCCTCGTCGATCGCAGCCTCGGGGTGCTCGGCCTTGGGGGAGCGCTGGGTCCACCAAGCGACCGGGATGAGCACCAAGGTGGCGACGACGGCGACAGCGATGCGCCGTCGTTCGTACACGCTCGCGTTGGAGAGCCAGCTCATCGGTCCTCTCTCATGACGAAAAGGTTACGGAGACGGGAGGCGGAACGCAATGACTGCATTGTGGTCAGTTGCCTCGGCGATCTCACGTAGCGTGCGATTCGTCGTGAGCGCTAGCGATTCTGCGACGAACGTGACGTACGAGGGCTGGTTTGGTCGACCGCGGTGTGGGATCGGGGCGAGGTATGGCGCGTCCGTCTCGATGAGCATGCGGTCGAGCGGGCATCGACGAGCGGCCTCACGGAGTGGCTCGGCGTTCTTGAAGGTCACGATGCCGCTGAAACTCAGGAAGCCACCTCGTTCGAGGCACGAGTCGGCCTCCGCCGGGCCCCCCGAGAAGCAGTGAAAGATCGTGTTGGGCGGCATGCCCTCGGAGTCGAGGATCTCGAACGTCTCGTCCCACGCATCACGCGTGTGGATGACGAGGGGAAGTTGGTGCTCGTGCGCGAGCCGGATCTGCTCGGCGAACGCCTGCTTCTGCTCGTCTCTCGCTGAGTGGTCGTAGAAGTAATCGAGCCCGCACTCACCGATCGCGACGACCTTCGGCTCGCTCACGAGGTCAGCGACCGTATGCACCCCAAACTTCGCCTCGTGCGGGTGCAGCCCGACCGTTGCCCACACGTCCGTGTACCGGGCAGCGATGTCGATGGCAGCGAGCGAGGTCTCCCGGTCGCACCCGACGGTGATCATGCGGTGTACCCCTGCGGCCCGAGCGGCCTCGACGAGCTCATCGGTTCCCCCGAGCACCCGCGGGTCGTAGAGGTGACAGTGATTGTCGGTGAACCGGAGAACGGGGGATTCGGTGCTCATGCCTGTCGGCGCGGGAACAACGGGTCACCCTTCACCACGTTGAGACCGCCCGGGTAGCCACCCCACGTTGCCGAGTGCGGCAGGCGCTCGTTGGCCACCGCTCCGCCGAGGCCGATGCGCTCCCACACGGTCTGCGAGGTCTCGGGAACTGCCGGTGACGCAAGCACGGCAACGATGCGCAGTGCCTCGAGCGCGTCGCCCATCACCCGGTCGACCTCGGGCCCGGGTTCGGCCTTCCACGGCTCGTTCGCCTCGAGGTATGCGTTCGTGGCGCGGATGAGGTGCCAGGTGGACTCCAGAGCACGGCTCGGCTGGACCTGGTCCCACGCCAACGCCGTCCCGGCGTACGCGGCTGCGGCCGCCTCGGCGAGCGGCGAGTTCGGTGCGGGCGCCGGGCCGATGCCGTCACATTTCTTGGCAACGACGGTCGCAACCCGGGACAGCAGGTTGCCGAGGTTGTTGGCCAGGTCCGAGTTGTACCTCGAGATCAGGCCTTCGTACGTGAAGTCGCCGTCCTGGCCGTAGGGCGTGTCCGACAGCAGGTAGTACCGGAAGCCGTCGAGTCCGATGTCGTCGATGAGGTCGAGCGGGTTCACCACGTTTCCGGTGGTCTTGCTCATCTTCTCGCCGCCGACGAGCAGCCATCCGCCCACGGCCCAACCCTTGGGCGGCTCGAGCCCCGCCGACATCAGCATCGCCGGCCAGTACACGCAGTGGAAGCGGATGATGTCCTTGCCGATCATGTGATAGTTGACCGGCCACCAGTCCTCGAAGCGCTGCTGGTCCTGTCCGTAGCCCACCGCCGACAAGTAGTTGGTGAGAGCATCGAACCAGACGTACGTGACGTGCTTGGGGTCCCACGGAATCGGGATGCCCCAGTCGAGGGAGGTGCGCGAGATCGAGAAGTCCCGCAGACCGCCCTTGATGAAACCGAGCACCTCGTTGCCGCGGAAGTCGGGCACAATCGCACCGGGGTGTGCCGCGTACCAGTCCAGGAGGCGCTGTTCGAAGGCCGACAGGCGGAAGAAGTAGTTCTCCTCCTCGAAGTGCTGGACCGGCCGCTTGTGGATCGGGCAGTCCGTGCCGTTCGTCAGGTCGTCCTCGACGTAGTACTCCTCGCAGCCGACGCAGTACAGCCCCGAGTACTTGCCGAGGTAAATGTCGCCGGCGTCATAGCAGGCTTTGAGCAAGGTCTCGACGGCCCGGTAGTGCCGGGCCTCGGTGGTGCGGATGAAGTCGTCGTTCGCGATTTCGAGGCGCTCCCACGCAGCCTCGAAGAGCGGCGCAATGCTGTCGGCGAACTCCTTCGGGGTCTTGCCAGCGGCGTCCGCTGCTTGCTGGATCTTCAGCCCGTGTTCGTCGGTGCCAGTAAGGAAGTGCACGTCGTCGCCGAGCAGTCGGTGCCAGCGCGTGAGCGCGTCCCCCACGATCGTCGTGTAGGCATGCCCCAAGTGGGGCTGTGCGTTCACGTAATAGATGGGAGTAGTGACATAGAACCGACCCACGCAGGCGAGGGTAGGGCCTCGAGGGGGCTTCGGGACCGACAAATTGCCGATCGGTACCCGAGAGTTGCCAAAGTGGTCGTATGAAGGCGTACGAGTTCGATGAAGCGGTCTGTGCCACCCCGGATGATTCGGGCTGGTCAGCGACCGTTCCCGATGGCTGGGACATCAACGGAAACGCGAACGGCGGCTATGTCATGGCCCTCGGCGCGAATGCCATGAGGGCGACGGGCGGACGTGCGCATCCGCTTACGGTGACGGCCCACTATCTCGCTCCGGTCACACCTGGGCCCGTCACGATCAGCGCCGACGTGGTGAAGCAGGGACGTCGCTTCACCACGATGACCGGATCGATCCGGCGCGACGGGCGCGAGCTCATTCGGCTGCTCGGTGCCTTCGGCGACCTCGATCCCGTCACCGAGCAGACCTACGTGGACGGTGGCCCGCCGGACGTCCCGCCGATGGACCAGTGCATCCGTCGAACACCGGTTGGTGGTACCGCGGTCGTTGGCCTGGCCGATCGGCTCAACATGTGGCTGCATCCTGACGATGCCGAGGCGCTCGACGACCGGCCGTCTGGCACGGGCCGCACGCGTGGATGGTTCGAGTTCCGCGACGGACGGCCGATCGACACGCTCGGCCTCCTGCTCGCAGCGGACTCGTTCCCCCCTGCGGTCTTCAACATCCCGGACCTCATCCGCGGTTGGGTGCCGACCGTCGAGTTCACGGTGCACGTTCGGGCGATTCCGTCACCCGGTCCGCTTTCCTGCAGCTTCGTGACCCGCTTCGTCACCGGTGGCGTGCTCCACGAGGACGGCGAGCTGTGGGACAGCGCGGGCAATCTCGTCGCGATCTCACGCCAGTATGGCCTGCTCGCGAAATCCTGATTGAGGCATTCTGGGCAAGGGTTTCCCACACATACGGGGTAAATCTCCCGTCAGAACGCGCTTGGGAGGGTGAGGGTGAGGGAGAGGGCGAGGTTGTAGACGTCGCGCTTGGGGCGACCGGTCTGCGCGGCCACGTGCGCGGCGGCATCCCGCTTGCTCATGCCGCCGGATACCGCTCGGCGCAAGAGTGCCGACACCTCATCATCGGTCGTCGGCGCCGCAACGGGAGCGCCGTCGAGGACGACGACGAATTCGCCGATCGGTTCGCGCTCGCTGAGGTGGTTGGCGGCCTCCCCGAGCGTGCCGCGCCACACCTCCTCGTGGAGCTTGGTGAGTTCCCGGCAGAGCGCAACACGCCGTTCGGGACCGCAGGCAACAGCAAGGTCGGCGACCGTGCGGGCGACGCGGTGCGGTGCCTCGTAGAGGATCGAGGTGCTCCGTTGTGTCGAAATCTCGCCAACGCGCTCGGCGCGCTCCCGCCCGCTCCGCGGCAGGAAGCCCTCGAACACGAAGCGATCTGTGGACATGCCGCTGATCACCAGCGCCATCACGAGCGCTGCCGGACCCGGCACGGCGCTGACGGCGTGTCCTGCCTCGATCGCTGCACGCACGAGTCGCTGCCCCGGGTCGCTGATCCCCGGGGTGCCCGCGTCGGTGACGACCGCAACGGTCCCGCCGGCGTTCAGCACCTCGAGCACCTCACCGGTGGCTGCGTGCTCGGTGTGGTCGTCGACCCGTCGCAGGCGCCGGGCTGTCACCCCGGCGTGCTGGAGCAGTCGTCCCGAGCGCCGGGTGTCCTCGCAGCACACGAGGTCCGCGGCGGCGAACGCCTCGACGGCTCGCGGGGTGAGGTCACCCAGGTTGCCGATGGGTGTGGCAACGAGCAGCAGGGTTCCCATGGTCAGTCGCGTACCTCGACGATGTCACCGATGTGTAGGTCCCAGCGGGTGAACGAACCGGCCTGTGCCTCGATGACTGTCCGCGACCCGATGACGGGCGCGGCAACCCGGTGCTTCTGCATTCGTGCGATTTTGATCACGGTTCCGTCGTGATCGAGGTACGCAACGTCGAGTGCAAAGCCCATTCCGAGCGTGTGGATCCATGCGCAGCGCTCGAGCACCACAGCACCCTCCACGCCGCTGCGCCCGATCAAGCCTCTCGCCCGGGCACGGTGACCCTCAAGCACCTCGGCCGAGGCGAGCACGCGGGTTCCGCTGACCAGCCATGCCATCTCATCAGCCTTGCACAGTGCACACGGTCGGAATGATCACGCCTCCGGGAGCCCGAGCAGCGCGTTTTCCACAACCTCGCTGAGCGCCGGATGGATGTAGTACTGGCCGCGCGCCATCTCGTCGACGGTCTGGCCGAACACCATGCCCTGAACGAGTTGTTGGATGAGCATCGATGCGTTCGGGCCGATGATGTGGGCGCCGAGGAGGAGGCGTCCCGAACGGTCGGCGACCACCTTGCAGAAGCCGTTCCGGTCCTCCATTGCCCAGCCGTAGGCGGTATCGCCGTACGGGCGAGTGGAGACGATCACGTCGTGACCCGCCGAGCGTGCCTGTTCCTCGGTGAGGCCGACCGAGGCAACCTGCGGCGAGCCGAACACGGCGTGGGGGACTACCCGGTGATCGGACTCGATGCGCCGCAAGGGATGGGCGAGGTTGTGGGCGACCACACGCGACTCATGGTTCGCCACATGCTTGAGCTGATACGGCGAGCTGATGTCACCGAGCGCGTACACATTGTGCACCGATGTCTGTTGGTGTGCGTCCACCACCACACGCCCGTCCGTGGTGAGGTTGAACCCGGCAGCCGCGAGGTCGAGCTCGTCGGAGTTCGGTATCCGTCCGGTTGCTACGAGGATCGCATCCGCTTCGATGTCGTCGCTGTGCTCGAGCAGGAGCCGAGTTCCGGAGGCCGACCGCCGCACGCCGAGGACGTTTTCCGATACTCGGACGTCGAAGCGCGAGCGCGCGATCTCGACGAAGCGGGCGCGTACCTCGTGGTCCTCGGCGCGGAGCAGTTCGGGCCCGCGGTTGATGATGCTGACCGTGCTGCCGAAGGCCTCGAACACGTGGGCCATCTCGCACGCGATGAACCCGCCGCCGAGGATCGCGAGCCGCTTGGGTATCTCGTCGATCCGCATGATCGTGTCGGACGTGTGGAAGCCGGACTCGGCGAGGCCGGGGATGGCGGGGATCATCGGCCGCGCCCCGGCAGCGATGACGACGTGCTTGGCCTCGATGACCTCACCGTTCACGCTCACGCTGTGCGTGCCGACGAATCGTCCGGTACCCCTGAACACCGTGACGTTTGGGCACCGGTTGGTGCGGTAGTCCTCGCCCCCGGCCGCAATCGGGTCGATGCGGCCGAACACCCGGTCGCGCACCTCACGCCAGCCCACGGATCCGGGCTCGGCGTGCACACCCAGGCGGTCACCGTGCCTGATCGCCTCGACAAGGTCCGCGACGTAGACGAACATCTTCGTGGGGATGCAGCCCCGATTGAGGCAGGTGCCACCGAAGGCGTCCTTCTCCACGATCGCCACCGACCAGTCGTCGAGTTCGGGTGTGAGGATCGAGTTGCCCGATCCGGTGCCGACGATGAGCAGGTCGAACTTCTTCTTGGTCACGGCAGCAGGGTACGCCGCTCAGGCAGGGGGCGCGACCCGCCTGAACCATCCGGGGGAGTGGATAAGTACGCCCTCGTCATCCACGTCGAACACGGTGCTGAACCCGAACTGGCCCACCTCGAGGTGCCAGCGGTGCGTATCGAGGCGCGTGAACACGTGCGATGCCGGAACGACCGAGAGCGTCTCGGTGTCGACGGCTGCGGCAATCAGTTCGGCCCGGCCACCGACTTCCAGGTCGAGTGAGCGAACGGCGATCAGGGTGGCCGACGGGGAGCAACCGAGCGAGACGGGTCCGCAGCCGAGGAGGTCCCGCCGCTCGCCACCGTTCATCTCGCCCCAGTGTCCGGTCGAGTCCCTGACCAGCCAGAGATCGGGCTCGTCGAGATCGCGGAAGAGCAGGAACTGGCGCAGGTCGAGATTCTCGCCCAGACGCAGCACGTAGTGCACGTTCGCGCCCGACACCGAACCTTCGGCCACCCAGCCCCCGTTGTCCCACCGGAGGGCGAACTGTTCGTCAGTCGAGGCGTCCCAGGACTGCCACTGCACGTGCAGGACGGACTCGGTCACCGGTACCGTCCATCTGGTGATTGCGCTGGATGATGCCCGGGCACTCGTGTTCCGTTCGGTGGGGAGACTCGACGAGGTCACGCTACCCATCGCTGGACTCGACGGATACGTGCTTGCCGAGGACGTGACTGCGGCCGAGGACGTGCCTCCCTTTGCGAACACTGCCGTCGATGGCTATGCCGTCCGGGCTCGTGACACGGCGGTTGCGCCGACCGAACTCGTCGTGGTCGGTGAGCTTGCTGCTGGTGCAGCGCCCACGCACACCGTGCTGCCAGGCACTGCGGTCCGCATCATGACCGGCGCACCGATCCCCCCGGGAGCCGATGCCGTCGTGATGGTGGAGGAGACCGAGCGCCTGGACAACGGCATGCGTGTCCGCATCCGCTCGTCTGCGTCTGCCGGGGATGCTGTGCGGGCGGCCGGCAGCGACGTGGCGACTGGCGTGCGGGTGTTCGACCGCGGCACGGTGCTCAACGGTCCGTCGCTCGGTGTGCTCGCCAGCATTAACCGCAACGAGGTGTCCGTTTTCGGTCGTGCCCGAGTTGCCGTGTTGTCCACCGGGGACGAACTGGTGACCGACGGTGGGGCACTGGCGCCCGGGCAGATCCGGGAGAGCAACAAGACCATGTTGCTCCCGATGGTGCGGACGTGCGGTGCCGAGGCAGTGGACCTCGGCGTGGTGGTCGACGATGAGTTGCTGCTCGAGACTGTTCTTCGGGACGCGGCGGACGACTGCGACGCGATCGTCACGAGCGGTGGCGTGAGCATGGGTGATTACGACGTCGTGAAGGCCGTGCTCTCCCGCATCGCAGAGATGTCGTGGATGCAGATCGCCATCAAGCCGGCGAAGCCCTTCGCATTCGGCCTCCTGACGAACCGGAGTGGACGGCGGGTGCCTGTGTTCGGCCTCCCGGGCAACCCGGTGTCGTCGATGGTCAGTTTCGAGGTGCTTGCCCGGCCGGCGATCCGGCTGATGATGGGGCACTCCCCGGAAGCGGCCGACCGGCGGCGCATCTGGGCCATCGCCGACGAGGGTCTGCGCCGGGAACCGGACGGCAAGACTCACCTCACCCGGGTATTCGGGGCTTTCGGCGCCGACGGTCGCCTGCACGTGCGCACCACCGGGCCGCAGGGGAGCCATCAACTCGCGGCAGCGGCGCAGGCCGATGGGCTCGCGGTACTCCCGGACGGTAGGGGAGTACTACCGGGCGGCGACGTCGAGGTCTTCCTGCTCTCCTGACCGGCTCGACCTCCTAGACTCCGGTCATGGACCTCGTGGACCCCTTCGGACGGACCATTCGGGACCTACGCATCTCGGTCACCGATCGCTGCAACTTCCGCTGCACCTATTGCATGCCAGCCGAGGGGATGCAGTGGCTCCCGCGCAGCGAGGTGCTCACCTTCGAGGAGATTGAGCGACTCGCCCGCATCTTCGTGGAGCGCTATGGCGTCGACGGCATCCGGCTGACGGGTGGCGAGCCCACGGTGCGGGCCCATCTCCCGGTGCTCGTCGAGAAGTTGTCCGCGCTGCGGGTCCCGGTTGGGTCGCCGTCGCACTACGCCGGTAGGAAGCCGGACCTGGCCCTCACCACCAACGGTGCGACGTTCCGCCTCGTTGCGCATGACCTGCGTGCTGCGGGCCTCGACCGCGTCAACATCAGCCTCGACACGTTGCGCGCCGACCGCTTCTTGCAGATGACCCGGCGTGACGAGCTCGTGCGGGTACTTGATGGCATCGAGGCCGCGAAGGAAGCCGGCTTCAGCCCGGTGAAGATCAATGCTGTGGTCGAGCGCGGCACGAACGACGACGAGATCGTTGACCTCGCCCGCTTCGGGCGTGACCGTGGGGTCGAGGTTCGCTTCATCGAGTTCATGCCGCTCGATGCCGAGGGCGGCTGGAATCGGTCCAAGGTGGTCAGTCAGGACGAGATCGTCGGCGCCATCCATGCCGAGTACCCACTCGAGCAGGTGCCCGCACGCGGTGCTGCGCCGGCGGACCGGTGGAGGTTCCTCGACGGTGCCGGGATGATCGGAGTCGTGCCCACGGTCACCAAGCCGTTCTGTGGGGATTGTGATCGCGTGCGACTCACTGCGGACGGTCAGTTCCGCACCTGCCTGTTCGAGACCCGGGAGTTCGACCTCCGGGCACTCCTGCGCGACGGGGCAACCGACGATGCGATTGCCGCGGAGATCGAGCGTGCGGTCGGCACCAAGTGGGCGGGTCACCAGATCAACCAGGTCCACTTCATTCGCCCGAAGCGCTCCATGAGCCAGATCGGCGGCTGAGACCGCTCCGAGCGGGCTCTCAGGTTCGCTCCATACCCTCTGGTCGATGTTCCCGAAGAAGCAACCCCTCCCGCGTCATGCCCGTGCCGTCCACCGGGCCCGGCTTGCCCGGATTGCTGCCGCAGGAGCGCTAGCGGTGTTGCCCGCGTGCGGCACCGGAGACAAGGAAGTGTTCGACCAGAGACCTGCTCAGACCGCTGTCGGCACCGACACCCTCGACTCCCTCGTGGATTCCGTGCCCGTCACCACGCTGCTGAGCGAAACCAGTCCCGTCGTTCCGGCGGGCGTGCAGATGGTGGTGAGTTTTACCTACTCCGCGGGCGCCGACGATGTCGGTCGTCCGATCCGCAACCCGTACATCGCCGTGTGGGTCGAGGATTCACGGGGCAATCTGGTGCAGACGATCAGCGCGTGGTACCAGCAGACGCCCAGGGGGTTGCGGTACCTCAATCATCTCCGCAGCTGGTACACGCAGTACACCGAGTCCGGCGCGGAGCCGACCATCTCGGGTGCGACACGCGGGCCCGGCACCTACACCGTCGCCTGGGACGGCACGGGCCTCGCCGGCAAGCCTGTTGCCCAGGGTGACTATGTGTTGTTCGTCGAGGCAGCGCGCGAGCAAGGCCCGTACTCGTTCACGAGTACCCCGGTCACGCTCGGCACCTCCGGCTTCGGGGGCACGCTTCCAGCCGATGGCGAACTGAGCGCGCTCACGGTCGAGATCACGGTCTGAGCACGGAACGGATCGTGTGGACATGACAAGCACCGACAGCGAGGCAGAAGCAGAGGCCCCGACACCGGTTGGCAGGAGGAATCGCCGCCGGCCGGGCCCCGAGCCGCAGTGGAGGCGCGACACCAACAAGTGGGCACGCCTCGCCCACGTCTACACCAGCATGGTTGCGCTGCTCGTTGTGCTGTTCTTCGGGATCTCAGGGATCACGCTCAACCACCCGTCGTGGACGTTCGGCGACGACGTCAACACGCGCAAGGAGACCGGGACGCTGCCGATCTCGACCCAGCGCGCTGACGGGAGCGTGGACTTCCTCTCCGTCTCGGAGTACGTGCGTGACGAGTTCGGCGTGAGCGGTCACGTCTCGTCGTTCGACGTAGTGAACGACGAGGGATCGATCTCTTACCGGAACGCCGGCTACTCGGCAGACCTGTTCTTCCAGGTGGGGAGCCGGGCATTCGAGCTGACGATCGAGCAGCAGGGCTGGGTCGGGGTCTTGAACGACTTGCACAAGGGTCGGGACGCCGGCCCGCAGTGGAGCTGGGTCATTGATGTCGCAGCGGTGTTCCTGGTGGTCATCGCGCTGACCGGGCTCGTGATGCAGCTGTTCCTCCGCAAGCGCCGTCGCTCTGCGCTGATCGGTGCCGCCGCCGGCGCAATCGCTTTGGTAGTACTCATTCTGATCACGCTCAACTGAGCCGGGTGGCGGGGCTCAGACCTCGAGGTGGGCCCATGCCCGGTTGCTCCAGTGCCGACCGTTGGGGTCGATGACGAGGCACGCGAGCCCGAGGGCAGTGCAGCGGTCGGTCGCCTCCTCGGGAGGCAGGATGCCTGCGAAGGTGGCCACGACATCGGCGGTTGCCGCATCTGCAGCAATGACGCTGATTGACGCGATCGTGTCGACGGACGCTGCCGTGCGCGGGTCGATGATGTGCGGGTACCAACGACCGGCGATGCGAAACCCGCGACGAGCGAGCCCACTCGTGGCGAGGCCGCCGTTGGCGACACGGACACGGGAACCCGGTGGCTCGTTGTCGTAGGGGCGGAGCGGATTCTCGATCCCTACCTCGATGGCCGACGCCCCACGGTGGCACAGATCACCGCCCGCGTTCACGACGATGTCCTCGCCCGGTGCGCTCAGCGAGGCTGCCGTAAGAGCACGATCGGCGATCCATCCCTTCACGAACGCGTTGAGGTTGATGCCCGACGGATCCCCCACGATGAACGGAACCCCGTCCTCCACGCGGTACTGCGGATCCCGCACGGCTGCAGCCGCTGCCGTCGTCTCCAGGTGCGAGGGCGGCCTGCCGCGGGCCTCGGCGAGCCTCCAGAGCGCGGTCAGGGTTCCCGACGAGGTGTTGAACACGCCACGGGAGCGCTCCTGCCAGTCGAGGGCGAGCGCGAGGACCGAACGGAGGTCCTCGCCCGGCACGGGCACCTCACCCCGCTTCCATCGCTCGAGTTCGCTGTCGGCCCGGTACGTGCTGAAGACCTGCTCGAGTCGGAGCATCTCGTCGACTGCCGCCCGGTCAATGCGTCCGGCGGTCCGGCGGGTGGCGCTGGCACCGACGCGGATCTCCACGGTGGTTCCGAGGAGGGGGTGATGTCGGAATCGGTGCTGGCGCTCTCCCCAACTGGGTGCGGCCGGTCTGCGCAGCATCAAGACAGTCTGACGCCCCGGCTTCCGGCGCCGGCTACGGGTGGATCGGGTTGGGGTACGGGTCCTCGAGCGCAAGGTGCACGGCGTCCGCGAAGGAGGTGACCGCCCGTCGGTCGAGCAGGACGCTGGTCATTGTTTCACGGGGCACGATGACGAGGAAACAACCGCTCGACTGTCCCATGGGCATTGCCGCGCCGCCGGGAGGGAGCAGGAAGCACGCATCGCTGGGGTTATCCGTCCAGGGCAACCGGGCAATGATCGGGAGGTCGACGGCGCGAGCTGACACCACGCAGGCATTCACGAGGGCGAGTTCGGGTGACGTAGCCGCCAGCGCCAACTGCCAGAGCTGGTGAGCCGGTCGGCTCGCACCGGCCGCTGCTACGACCCGGTCGTGTGCGGCGGCGGCGGCGAGGTGGCTGCCGCGGCGGGTTGCCGCCCGAACCCTGCGCGCCGTGACGCTACTCACACCGACTCCGAGCGCAGCAAGGAGAAGAACAGAAAGCAGATCGGTGGTGGCGCTGATGCGGAATGTGCGTATCGGTTCGGTGTGGAACCAGTTCAGCGACAGGGCGGCGGCCAGCGAGGTGACGACGCCGCCCACCCAGTTCGCCAGCGCAGTCGTAACCGTAACCACAGCGAGGACCAGAGCCACGTTCGCTATCTCGAGAGCGTCGCCTCGCTGTTTGCCGTACGACGACGTCGCCCAGGCAATGACTACCGCAGCCACCGGTCCCAGTGCTCCGGCCCCGGTTGTCAGGAGTCGTTGCTGGCGCACGGTGATGGTCACGTCGGCTCAGCCCTTCGGGGGCGGCAGGAGGAGGTACGAGGGGTTGAGGAAGGTGGGCCCGTCGGGACTGGGAGCGGCAACACCCTCGATCACGATGTCACGGCCGAGCCCGATCCCGCCGATCGAGCGCCGCCCGCTCCAGATGGCAGTGACGCGTCCCGATTCGTCACTGATCGTGACGACGAGCGACGGAAGCCCACGGGCCGGGCGCTGACGGATCTTGGTGACCTGACCGCGGACCCGTACGGTCTGCCTGAAAGGGGTCAGCGCAATCGGTGTCGTGCCGTCGGTGGGGGCCGCCTCGTCCCTGTTGCCCTTGCGCCGGAAGAGACCGCTCATTGTTCACGTGCCGCCGGACCGGGTCGGGTGCCGACCAGCACGCTGCGTACGGCGTCCTCGGCATCGCCCGTGATGAGGATCAGCACCTCGTCGCGCGTGCGCAACAAGGTGTCGCCGCGGGGAACCACGACATGTCCCTCCCGGATCAGTGCAACGATCGTGGACTCGCGCGGCAGCCCGAGGTCCGAGATCTGCCGGCCAGCGGCGGGGGAGTCGTCAGCGAGCGTGACCTCTGCGATTCGGGCTTTGCCCTGCTCGAGTGACAGGAGGCGGACGAATGAACCTACGTTCAGCGCCTCCTCGACGAGTGCCGTGAGGAGGTGCGGGGTGGAGACCGACACATCGACTCCCCACATGTCGTTGAACATCCACTCGTTGTTCGGGTTGTTCACACGGGCCACGACGCGCGGCACGCCGAATTCCTGCTTGGCCAGCAAGGAGATCACGAGATTGTCCTCGTCGTCGCCCGTCACCGCTGCAACGACGTCGGCGTTCCCGGCATCGGCGAGCGCCAGCGTGTCGAGCTCGCACGCGTCGCCGAGTGTGACCTCCACGCCCCTGGTGCCGATCGCCTTTCTCACGACACCGGGGTCGTTGTCGATCAAGAGGATCTCGTGACCGGCCTCGAGTAGTTGATTGGCCATGTAGCGACCGACACTTCCTGCGCCCGCAATGATGATCCTCATCGGTGTCCTCCGGGGGGAGTGGGTGCTCCGTGGTCGAACGCTTCGAGCGCTTCCACCGGTGCAACGAGATGAACCGTGTCCGCCTCCTGCAGCAGGAGCGAGGAGGGAGGGAGCTGTGCGCGGCCATTGCGCGTGAGGAGCACGAGCCGCACGCCCATTCCCTCGAGCGCGGAAACCGGGGTACCCGCCAGGGTGCTAGTGATGCGACGTTCAGCCATGACGTGCGTGGAGGTCGGGTCCGTCCACTCGACATCGTCGTGAGTTGGTTCGACGAGGCGCAGGATACGGCTGGTGGTCCACGAGACCGTGGCGACGGTTGCGATCCCGAGCCGTTCGTAAATTGCGGCTCGACGGGGATCGTAAATCCGCGCCACGACACGCTGCACCCCGAACATCTCCCGTGCCACTCGCGCGATCAGGATGTTCGAGTTGTCGCCACTCGTGACCGCCATCACGGCGCTGTCGGGCGTGATGGCGGCCTCGGCGAGGACGTCGCGGTCGAATCCGACCCCAATCATCGTCCGGCCGGGGAATTCGCCACCCAGACGGCGGAATGCGTCGGCCTTGCGATCGATGACCACGACGTCGTTGCCGACAGCACTTAGTTCCCGGGCGAGGGTGGAGCCCACTCTGCCGCATCCGACGATGATTGCGTGCATCGGTTTCATTTCTCCTCGGTTGTCTGGCCGTGCATGTGGATCGGTACGGAGACAACCGCCGTGTGCGGGCGTCGGAGCAGCCGTGCCTTGAGCGCGAAGGCGCTGCCGTTGTGCAGCCATTGCGACTTCCACGAGGTGAAGAACTCGGGGATCACGACCGTGATGATGTCATCGTCGTGCTGGGCGTCGAGTTCCTCGAGGAAGCGGAGTACCGGGCGCGTGAGTTCACGGTATGGCGAGTACACGGTGTGCAGCTCGATCGGAATGTCGAAGTCGATCCACTGCTGCTCGAGAGTCCGCCTCTCGTCGTCGTCGCTGACGACCGACACTGCCATGATGCGTTCCGGGTTGAGCGATGTTGCGTAGCGGATTCCGTGAAGGACACCTTTGTTGACCCCGCCGACCAGCACCACCATGGTGTGGGTTTCGCGCGCTACCTGGTAGCCGGGTTGAACGGCAACCGCGGCTCGACTGCGGGAGTAATGCTTACCGACCGCCCGGAAGCCGAGGACCATGATCGGGATGAGGGCGGCCGGGATCCACGCTCCTTCGGTGAACTTCGACACCACGACGATGACGGCAATGAGCCCGGTGGTGAGGGCCCCGACCACATTGATCGCCAAGCCGGCCCGCCAGCGTCCCTCCCTCAGGGCGAGATGGTGCCGCACCATTCCCGTTTGACTCAGCGTGAATCCAGTGAATACCCCGAACGCGTAGAGCGGGATGAGCTTGGAGATATCACCCTTGAAGACGACGATCAGCGCCGACGCCACAGCAGCGAGGAAGATGACGCCGTTCGAGAAGACGAGCCGCGCTCCCTTGTTGAAAAACTGACGCGGGAGGAACCCATCCTTCGCGATGATGGACGCCAGACGGGGGAAGTCTGCATAGGCGGTGTTAGCCGCGAGGATCAGGATCAAGAAGGTTGCGATCATCGTGAGCCAAAACATCAAGCCCTTGCCGCCGTACAGGTACTGAGCTATGAGCCCGAGACCGTTGCCGTCGTTCTCGCCGCGGTACGGCCGCAACCTTGCAGCCAGGACGGAAACACCGAGGAAACAGGTTCCGAGGATCCCGCCCATCCACATGAGTGTTGTTGCCGCGTTCCTGCTCTCGGGCTTGGCGAACGCAGGGACACCGTTCGACACTGCTTCCACCCCGGACAGTGCAACTGCCCCGGAGGAGAATGCCCGGAGGAGCATGAAGAGCCCAAGCACCGAGGTCTGGTGCTTCAGCTCGACCGCCTCCTTGCTGAGCATCGACTCGGGAATCGGGCCTACGTGTTGGACGAAGATGCGGTACAGCCCGACCGCGATGAGGATGACGAGCATCAGGATGTAGAAGTAGGTGGGTCCGGCGAACACGGCACCGCTCTCCTTCACGCCCCGTAGGTTCACCACGGTCATGAGGAGCACGCAGAGCAAGCAGACCGGAACGGTCCATTTGCTGCTGAATCCCGTAGCCGTGCGTATGGCAAGCACCCCGCCGGCAACGCTGACTGCCACGGTCAGGATGTAATCGACGAGGAGCGACGAACCAGCAACGAGCGAAGGAGTCACGCCGAGATTTTCGCGGCTGACGATGTATGCGCCGCCCCCCGAGGGGTAGGCAAAAATCGTCTGTCGATAGCTCAGCACCACGATCACCATGAGAATCGACACCACGATGGCGATCGGAACCAACGGCCGGAACGCCGTTGCCCCCACCCCGGCCTGGAGGAGGATCACCACGAGGATCTCGTCGGTTGCGTACGCAGTGGAGGAGATGGCATCGGATGCGAAGACCGGAAGCGCGATCTTCTTGCTGAGGCGGTGTTGGGCCTCGTCGGCACTCGAGATGGGGGCACCGAGCAGGAATCGTTTGAGCACAGGCATTGGTCTCCGATGTACGACCAGCCAACGATGCCCCGGGCCGCTGGGTGAGCGGCGAGTCTTAGCGGTTTCTTAGCGCTCCGCGTTCGGCAACTCGAACCGATAGCCGGATCCCGGCTCGGTGAGGAAAAAGCGGGGGCGACCGGGGTCGGGCTCGAGTTTGCGCCGGATGTGCGCCATATGGACGCGGAGGTAGTTGGTCTCGTCTCCGTACTCGGGCCCCCAGACCTGTTGCAAGAGGTCCCGCCCCCGGACGAGGCGCCCGGTATTGCGAACCAACACTTCCACAACGTGCCACTCGGTCGGGGTGAGTTTCACGTCGCCTGCTGCGGTGATGGCGCGGTGCGCAGCGAGATCAATGACGAGCCCGGCAGCGGTGACGACCGGTGCTTCCTCGGTGGGGCCGGAGCGCCGAAGGGCTGCGCGCAATCGGGCGAGCAGCTCGCCCATCCCAAACGGCTTGGTGACGTAATCGTCTGCTCCGGCATCGAGGGCAGCGATCTTGTCGAACTCGCCATCGCGGGCGGAGAGCACGACGATCGGGCAGGTTGTCCAATGTCGGAGCGCCCGGATGACATCGAGCCCCGACATCCCCGGCAGGCCAAGGTCGAGGATCACGGCATCGGGGCGGTTCGCGCCCGCCAGTTCGACGGCCCGCTCACCGGTCGGCGCAAGGTCGACGTCGTACGAACGCGCCCGGAGATTGGCGCCGAGAGTCCGCAGCAGATGGGGCTCGTCGTCGACGCACAGCACCCGGGTCATGGCGTACCGGCCTTCGGATCGCTTGGCGGCTGAAGGTCGGCCATCGCGAGGCTAATCACGACGGTCAGACCACCATTCGGCGTATCTCTCAGCTCCAGGTGGCCGCCCATCGCCGTGGTGAGGCCGTCAGCAATAGCGAGCCCGAGCCCGACACCGCTGCTGCTCAGGGAATCCGACAGTCGGTGGAATGGCTGCAACACGGTGGCCCTGTCCGCCGGTCGTATTCCCGGACCATGATCCACGACGTAGATCTGTAGATCCCTGCGGTACTGCACGGCGCTCACCCGCACGCGCTCACCGTGGGGCGAGAACTCCACGGCATTCGCGATGATGTTGGCAAGGACGCGTTCGAGCAGGGCTGGGTCTGCAAGCGCGTCGGGCAGTTCCCCGGGTATCACCAGGTCAACAGAGGCACCTCGGGCACCGATGCTATGGACCGCGGCGGGTAGCACTTCCTCGAGCGGCACCGGTCTGAGCGCAGGGCGGACAGCCCCGGCTTGCAGGCGTCCCATGTCCAGCAAGTTGCTGACGATGGTGGTGAGACGGTCGGTTTCGTCCTCGATGGAGGCAAGGAAGTCGTTGCGGATCTCTTCGGGCCATTCCACGTCGGACTGGCGGAGACTGGACGCAGAGGCCTTGATCGCTGCTAAAGGCGACCGTAGGTCGTGCGAGACGGCACGGAGGATGGCGGTTCTCAGTTCGTCGGCCCGCGCGAAGGCCTCAGCCTCGGCCGCGAGTTCTGCGACGTGGTGTTGTTCCACCAGCTTCGCGATCTGACCGAAGAATACGTGCATAACCCGGTGCTCATCGACGGTGAGCGCTCGTCCGCGAGCTGCGACGACAACCGAATCGGAGATCGGCTCGGAGAAGTCTGCCTCAGCAGGATCGGTCGGCGGGTTACTGCCCGAGGTAACGATGAGGTCGCTCCTGCCGTCAATCTGCTCGATAACGGCGACGCCATCGAGGGCGAAGGTAGTGCACAGCTGGTCGACAACCACCTGAAGGGCATCCGGCCCTCCCGAGCCGGCCAGGCGGGCGAGGTTTGTGGCCTCCTCGCGAGCCTGCTCTGCATCGGCTGCCCGTGTGGCAGCGACCGAGACGAAGGTTGAGACGATCAGAGCGACGGTTACGAAGACGAGGAGTTCGGTGAGGTTCTCGGGGTCGTTGATGCGCAGCGTCCGGTACGGCTCGATGAGGAACCAGTTCGCAATGAGCGGGGCGGCCACGGCGGACACGATCCCGGCGAGGCGGCCCCCGAGCGCTGCAATTCCGACCACGACGAGCAAATAGATGCCGAGCGCTGTCGAGACATCAATGTCGTCGCGGAGCGAGACGAACAGAGCAGTGAGTGCTGCAAGCAGTACGGCTCCAGCCGCGCCTGCTGCGATCCTGCGCGGGCTCGAACGCACGGTGGAGGTGTTGCGGGGCTTCCGGTGAGCGGCCTCGTCGGAAGCCCGCTCCCTCGATACGACATGCACGTCTACCGAGGTTGCCTGCCGGGCAATACGACCGAGAACGGACTGATGTCGGGACCAACGCGCTCGCGTATCGGGCGTGCCGATCACGAGTTGTGTGGCGCCCTCGATCTCGGCGAATGCGAGCAGCGCCTCGGGAACCTCGTTGCCCTCAATCTCGCGAAATGTCCCGCCCAGCTCGGCGACCAGCGACCGCGTGCGCTCGAGGAGAAGCGGGGGCGTGGCCTCTCCGGGGCGATGCACGTGGACACCGACGAGAGCCGCCCGGCTGCGCTGGGCAAGTCGGGCCGCCCGACGCACCACGGCGTCGCCGCTCGGTGCGCCGGAGATACCGACAACCACCCGTTCCCGCACGTCTGCCTGAGGGAGCGCGGCTGGGGAGGTGACGGAGAGACGGTCAATCATCCATTGGAGCAGCAGGATCCTGAGCAGCGCGAATGCCTCGCTGTTGAACAACTCGGAGTCTTCCGGTCCGGCATCGCGGTCGAACACGTTGCCGTGGGCGATGCGCCTGCGAATCGCCTCTGGCGAGATATCGATGAGTTCGATCTGATCCGCCCGGGCGAGGAAGCTGTCGGGGACGAGCACCGGCGGCACAGTCCCGACGATCTTGCGCACGGTGTCGGCAAGCGATTCGATGTGCTGCACGGTGACCGTGGTGATGACGTCGATGCCGTTCTCGAGCAGTTCATCGACGTCCTGCCACCTCGCTCTGTTTCCCGACGTCGGCGGGTTGGGGGCACCAAGGTCATCAACCAGGACGACAGCAGGGCGACGCGACCGGATACCGCCGACCGAGAGCGCTTCCGGGGGCAAGGCCAGCGCTGCATCGCCCACCAGTTCCTGGAGCATTGCCGTAGTGGTGGGCCGACCGCCCGTGTCGACACAGCCGACCATCACGTCTGTTCCTCGTGAGCGTCGCCGAAGTGCTTCGTCGAGCATGGCGTAGGTGGTGCCGGCACCTGAGGCGGCGGCGATGTAGATACGGAGCCGACCACGGGGCATGCCCCCAGTCTGCCGTTGCGGGCGGTCAGGAATCCTCGCTGCGTACTCGGCGTGTTGGTACGCTTTCCTGCAGTGGCCGAACCGATCTTCACCCACCTTGACTCGTTGGGTCGTGCTCGCATGGTGGACGTGACCCCGAAAGAGCCCACACATCGTCGGGCAATCGCTCGCTGCAAGGTGCTCATGAAGCCCGAGACCACGGTGGCGATCGCCAATCGGGAGATGAGCAAGGGTGATGTGCTCGCGGTTGCCCGGGTGGCCGGTATTCAGGCGGCCAAGCGCACCTCGGACATGATCCCGCTCTGCCACCCCCTGCTCGTGGGTTCTGTCTACGTCAATTTCGAGATCGGCGACGATCACGTCTCGGTCGAGGCCCAGGTCGACGCCGTGGACCGCACCGGAGTCGAGATGGAGGCACTGCACGCCTGTGCGACAGCGGCGCTCACTATTTACGACATGTGCAAATCTGTGGATCGGGCGATGGTGATCTCGGACCTCGCCCTCTGGGAGAAGACGGGTGGTCGGTCGGGGACCTACCGCCGAACCGACGATGTTGTCAGTTAGGTAACGAAAGTCGTAGAGTCGTAAAGAATGCAGAAGCTCGTCTTGTTGATCGTTGGAGCGACGTGGCTCGTGGTTCTCGTGCCGCCCCTGCTCCGTTCACGTGGGGAGAACCGCCCTACGTCGTCAGTTGACCTCTTTCGGCGCAATCTTGCGGTGCTGCAGCAGAGCGCACCTCCCCGTATCAACCCGTTGCAGTCGATGGGTCGTCCCCTCACCGGCAGCCGTCAGGGCCTGACGAATGCCTATGCGCGTGCGGCCATGAAGCGGAACCCCACCGATCCGCGGCTCCGTCGTATCGACGCACCGCTGGCCCGCAGGGACGGCATTTCCGCACCGACGAACCACACGGCCGCATCGGCTACACACACGCATCACTCTGAGGACGCAACGGCACCGCTCCAGCGCCGCACCGAAACCCGTGAAACGAGCCGTCACCAGATGATGCGTCGCCGCCGGGAGCAAACCGTGCGCACGCTGTTCGTGTTCTCGATCGCCACCGCTGTGCTCGCTTTCTTGGCCAAGAGCCCGGCGCTGATCTATGTCTGTGCCCTCGGGGTGCTGGCCCTGTTCGGCTACTGCGCCAAGTTGCTGCGTCTGCGCCGTGAGGCCGAGCTGTACGCAGCACAGGGTTACTC
>WLJO01000049.1 GCA_009701715.1 Actinomycetota bacterium | reverse complement strand
GTTCCGATCCGGCCGAGCGCGTGCGCCGAACCGAGACCGAGCAGCCGCTGGTAGGCCGCGCCGGCATCACCGAGCCCGGCGCGCTGGTTGATCTCGGTGAAGACCGCACCCGGACGAATACAGCCGACCCGGATACCGACGGGCCTGAGTTCCGCGGCGAGCACCCGCGTGAGGGTCTCGAGAGCGCCCTTGGTGGCGGCATACGGGGAGGCACCTGGGAAGGCGCGCTGGGTGTGCACGGAGCCCACGAACACCACGCAGCCCTGGGTCTTTTGCAGATGAGGCTTGGCGAGCCCGGTGAGCATCATGCCCGCAACAACGTTGGTGTTGAAGATGTCGAGCAGTTGCTGTTCGTCGAGCTCGTCGATGGCGCCGCGGTACATGTTGCCTGCGTTGCTGAGCAGTGCATCAAGCTTGCCTCCGCCGTGCGCTACAGCAGCGTCGATCATCGAGCGTCGGTCGGCGTCCACCGTTACGTCGCCCGCGACTCCGAGGCAGTTGGGCCCGATGGCAGCAGCCTCGGCTTCGATCTTGTCGCGACGACGACCGGAGATAGTGACCTTGGCGCCGAGCTTGCAGAAGTGCTCGGCCGCGCCGGCTCCGAGGCCCGAGCCCCCACCGGTGATGAGGATGGACATTCCTTCGACGGGTCGCATCAGCGATTGCCTTTCGGGTCGTTCGTGGTAGGCGTCATGCCCGGCTTCACACCGACCGCGTCAACGGACTGCGGCCGGGGAAGGCCCGCGATCACCGAGATGGTGACGCCGCCGTCAACGAGGATCTCCTCGCCGGTGATGTATTCCGACGCATCCGAGAGCAACCAGAGCACGGCGCGTGCAATGTCGTCCGACGTACCGAGGCGCCCCAGTGGCACGCGGGACTCGCGTAGCGCACGGATC
The DNA here is from genome assembly GCA_009701715.1 of Actinomycetota bacterium. Taxonomy (GTDB): domain Bacteria; phylum Actinomycetota; class Acidimicrobiia; order Acidimicrobiales; family Ilumatobacteraceae; genus WLJO01. The sequence goes on along the minus strand of WLJO01000049.1, from coordinate 17,564 downwards.
TGCGGGTCTGCGTAGATGGGGCCAGACATGCCGGCATCGATGAGGCCCGGAGCGATGGCGTTCACGCGGATGCCGTGCTGCCCCCACTCCACCGCCATCTGTTTCGTGAGCAGCGCCACTGCGCTCTTGGTGGAGCCGTACGCGCCAGCGTTCGGGCCGGGCATCACACCGTTCATCGAGGTGATGTTCACCATCGAACCGCGACGGCCCTCGGCCACCAGTCGCTTGGCAACCGCCTGTGCCACGGTGAACGTTCCCGTGAGGTTCACGTCCACCACGGCACGCCACTGATCAAGTGTCTGGTCGAGCAGCGGCCCGAAGCGCACGATTCCTGCGTTGTTCACGACCGCATCGGGCGTGCCGAACGCGTCGAGCACGGCGTTGACCCCATCGGCACCGGTGGTGGAGCACACGAAGCCGGTGGCCCCGGGGATCGTCGCAGCGGTCTTGGTAACGGATTGGTCGACGTCGAGCAGCGCAACGCGGTAGCCGTCCGCGGCTGCCGCTGCGGCAATCGCTGCGCCGAGCCCGCCTGCGGCGCCGGTGACGAGAATGGACTTGGACATCAGAGTGCTCCGAACAGGATGGGGTACGAGCTGTAGTGCTTGCGGACGCTCGCCGGGTCGAGCACCGGTGGCGCTTCGGGATCCCGGCGGCCGCCCGCCTCGAGCACGGCGTGGGCCATGACCGCAACCGTGCCGTAGAGGCGCTGTGTGGTGCCCCCGCTCATGTCGCCGTCCACGAGGCCTCCGTCCAGTTCCTGACCGATGCACGCATGCGTGCCGGCCCCGAAGCTGAGCCCCCACGGGGCGGCGCCGTCGGGAACCTGACGGTGCGGGTCGAATCGGTTACCGGTGGGCCCCCACACCGAGGCGTCACGGTTCGCGGCCTTAAGGTCGAGTACGAGGCGCGTCCCGGTGGTGATGGTCCGTCCTGCCACCTCGAAGTCCGACACTGCCTCGCGCCACGCAACCGGGCTCGCGGGCTCGAGCCGGAGCGACTCGTGCATGCAGCGCTGCAGGAACGCCTTGTCAGCGCGGGCCCGTTGGAGGTCCTCGGGGTGATCTGCTCCCCACGCCCACACCTGGTCAAGGGTGTGCGTGAGCGAGTTCGCCGTGGAGTGTGCACCGGCCTGCAGATAGAAGGCGATCTCGCGCCGGATGACCTCCTGCGGGAGGTCGAGACGGTCCTGATTCCGCAGCAGGGTGGTGAGTACGTCCTGGGGGAGTTCGTTCTCGGGGCGGGTGCCGGCGGTGACCTCGCCGATCAGCGCAACCCGCCGTGCGATGGCCGGCTGCAGCACGGACTCGTCGAACTCGTCCATGACAGCGAGTACCTCGGCGCGCACCTCGTCCTTGTTCCGGGTGGAGTGGACGAGCGTGGCACCCTCGCTGAACTTCTTGACGATCCCGTAGAGCCGTTCGGTTGCTTCCGGGTCCGCGCTGTTGTGGTCGATCCCTGCGACATGGGCGGTGAGGCTCATCGCAAGGCGGTAGCCGATCACGATGAGGTCGCCGCGCCCCGCTGCACGGAACGGCGCAAGGGTGTCGGTGAGGGTTTGCGCGAGGAGTTGGTTCTCCCAGACATCGAAGACCTCACGGCGGAACAACCGGTTCTCGAGCCGCCGGCGATCGCGATGCGGGTCGCCGTGCAGCGTGAGCAGGCAGTCACCCATGACGACAGCGCCCTCGTCATAGAGGGCCTGGCGGGCTTCCTTGCGGCGCAGCGCCTCGTTCACGTCGCGCCAGCCGGTCAGTTCCACGACGGGTTCATCCATGACGGTTCCTGAGCCTTCCTTGCCGGTTCACCGGCTTGCTTCGGCGTCCCGGTACGTCGTGAGGAGACTAACGCCGACCCCGGGCCTTAGCCATCTGGCGGAGGCGTTCGGCCGGTTCGCCATGGTCCGACCGCAGCCGCATGAGTTCCTTGGCCGTGCGCCAGTACTCCTGGATGGACTCGTCGCCGCTCGTGCGACGCATGAGCAACTGCATGGCGATGTCGTGGCGCACATACTCCACCGAGACCGCTACGACAGCAGCGTCGTCGGTGTATGTACCCCAGGTGTCGGACCCGTCGAGGCCACCAATCACTGCCCGTTCCCGGTCGCCGGCCACGACCATGAGCCTGCATCCCACGTTGTCGAGCACCTGGTCGGGGCTCGAGAACTCATGCTGGTAGGAGTAGCCGATCGGCTCACCCGGGTCGCCGAAGCAGAGTACGGACACGTCGACGCCCTGGTCTGTGGCCCGACGCAGGTCTGTGCGGAGCACGTCGAGCTCCTCGGGCCAGACGGAGACAAAGATGTCTGTTCGGGCGGCGCGGATCACGTCCTGGCAGCGGTCCAGAAGGTCAGGCCTCCCGCTGATCGCGTGCGTGAGGCGGGCCTGCGCCGGGGTGGACAGCAGATCGAAGCCGGACTCGAGTGAGTTGACCACGTGGTCCATGTTCGAGCGGAACCGGCTCGTCAGCATGGCTGGCGACAGCGGGACGTATGACACGGAGTCGCTCTCGTCGGCGACCTCGTATGCGGCTCGGCGGGCAGCCAACTTGCCGAGCACCTCGTATACCGTGCTGCGCGGCACACCGGACCGCTTCGCCACCTCGTACCCGTTCAACGGCCTTCCCGCCTCGACCAGCGCGGTGTAGGCCTTGGCCTCGTAGGCGGAGAAGCCCACCGCCTGCAGTTGCACGACGAGTTGCTCGATGAGCGTCTTGGCCTCTGTCACGAACGCGAGAGTAGTGAACTGGTGCTGGGTACGCGTGGCCCGGCTACGACGAGGCGGCGCCCGGGTGCGGCAGCAACCCGATGAGCGTCTGGGTGAACCCGCCGTCCACCACGAGCGTCTGGCCGCTGACGTACGACGCGTCGGTCGACAGGAGAAACGCGACTGCCGTGCCAATGTCGCGCGGTGTGCCGATACGGCCGACAGGCACCATGCCGCGGCGCCGCTCGTGCAGCACCGGGTCCGCGTACACCGCCTCGGCCATCGCCGTACGGGTCATGCCGGGGGCGACGGCGTTCACGCGCACGCCGAGCGCCCCCCACTCCACGCTTGCCTGCTGGGTGAACGCGCTCACACCTGCCTTCGCGGCCGTGTACATACCGACGTCCATCTGCGGGGTGACGGCCGCGATCGAGGACAGGTTCACGATGCTGCCGGAGCCGTGCACGGCAAAGTGGGCGAGTGCTGCCTGGGACGCGAGCACGACTGCCCGGAGGTTCACCCGGTACACATCGTCGAGCTGCTCGGGTGTTACCGAGGCGAGCGGCGCGCGCCGGTGGATCCCGGCGTTGTTCACGAGTGCATCGAGGCCGCCGAGGAGCGTGGCCGCTCGGTTCACGATGCCGGCCGGGTCCGCCCCCACGTCGCCCGGCACGCTGACGCCACCGAGGCGGTTTGCAACGCGCGCTGCGGCGTCACCATCAATGTCATTCACGGCCACCTGCCAGCCGCGCTCGGCGAGCACCATGGCGATCCCCTCGCCGATGCCACTTCCGGCGCCGGTGACGAGCACCTTCGTCCGGGCGGTTGCCCGACCGGTGCCCGCGCCCGTGCTCACACGAACCTCGAGGCGATGTGCGGTGCACGGCGATCCATCCGCGTGAGCCGGATGGCGTTCGCGTTCAGGGTGCCCCGCAGGTCTGTCACGTCGGGTCCGGTGCCCTTGTCCCACCCGCCGAAGTTCGTGCCGAACACGAGGTGCTCCGTACCGAGCTGGGCGAGGGCGAACTCGAACTCGCGGGCGCCCGCCACGTGGCAGTCGAACCACAGCCGGGACACCGCCTGGTCGAACGCACCGGGCTCGCTGATCCACGCCGGTGCTGCCTTGCGCCGCTCGGCGATCTTGCGCAGCTTGCTCATACCCATCGGCGTGAACCCCCCGCCGTGCGAGATGCAGATGTCGAGCGTGGGGAAGCGCGTCGTGACCCCGCCGAACACGAGGGTGGAAACGGCGAGCACCTCCTCGAAGGAGTACTCGAGCACGAGGTCGAGGTCGAAGCGCCTCACCCTTGGGTCCCGCAGCGGTCCGTCGATGCCGGACTGGGTGGGGTGCATGAAGAGCGGGACGTCGAGCTCGACGCAGGTGGAGTACAGCTCGTCCATCGTCGGGTCGTCGAGGAACCGCCCGACGTCGGTGCCGATGTAGCCGCCCAACAGCCCGAGTTCGTTGACGCAGCGGCGAAGCTCGCGGCATGCGGCCGGGACGTCCTGCATGGGCAGGGCGCCAAGGCCGACGAAGCGGTCCGGGTGTGCGCGGACCTGGGCGGCGAGTTCGTCGTTGTGGACCTGGCAGAAGTCGATCGCCAGATGGGCGTCGATGAAATGGAGGTACGTGAGGGGGTTCGGGGAGAGCGCCTGGACGGAAATGCCCTGCTCATCCATGGCGGCGAGGCGAACCTCGACGTCCCCGATGATGGATCCCCGGTACCCCACCCCGTCGAGTCGGTAGTTGCCCACCTGGAAGAAGGGGCTCCCGTCGGGATTGCTACCGATCGAGGGTCCGCACCAGCCCGCCGCCCCCATCGACCCCTCGAGGAAGATGTGCCCGTGGAGGTCAATAATGCCGTTTTCTGCCATGGGAAGCCCTGTCGTGTCAGAATGGATGGGGAAGTAGTGAGGTAAGTAACTACCATAGGAACTTCGACTCCTTTCCAATCGTGAACAAACCAGGGGGAAATACATGCGATCCACGAGTAGAGCGCGGCTTGTCGCGGTCCTGACGGTCGGAGCACTTGCTCTGGTCGCAGCGGGCTGCGGTAGCAAGAAGACCGCAGAGACCACCGTTGCACCGGACACCACGGCAGCAGCAGAGACCACCGTTGCACCGGACACCACGGCAGCAGCAGAGACCACCGTTGCACCGGACACCACCGCTGCAGAACTGACCGGTGTCGAGCTGGCCAAGGCCCGCATCGCCGAGTTCAGCAAGACCCCGACCGATCTGGGTCTGACCGAAGCCATCAAGTCCATTCCGAAGGGCGCCAAGGTCGTCTACGTGCAGTGTTCGGTGCCGGTGTGCGCCTCCATTGGCGAGGGCATCAAGGCCGCAACAGAGGCCATCGGCGGCGAGTACGTTGCGATCGCGCACCAGGACACCGCCGACACCGTGCAGGCTGCGTTCCAGCAGGCCATTCAGGCCAACCCCACCATGGTGATGACGTCGGGCAACCCGCGCGAGTGGTTCGCCGATGAGCTCAAGCAGCTCAACGACAAGAACATCCCTGTCGTCGGCTGGTCGATCCCCGAGGCCTACAAGACGGATGGCTTCGCCGCCAACCTCGTGACCGGAGATGACTACTGGTTCAACGGTGTGCTGTTCGCCGACTACGTCACGGCCAAGACCGAGGGCAAGGGCAACGTGCTCTTCATCACCATCCCGCAGTTCCCGGTGCTCGGCATCGAGATGCAGGGCTTCAAGGACGAGATCGCCCTCGTGTGCCCCGACTGCAAGGTGCATTACGATGAGGTGACCGTTCCCGACCTCATCGCTGGCAAGCACATCTCCACGCTCATCGCTGACCTGCAGGCCGACCCGTCGGTCAACTTCATCGTCACCGGCTTCGGCGACATGATCATCGGTCTCCCCGACGCTCTCGCCGGTGCCGGCGTCGGCGCAGGTGTGCCGATCATCTCCCAGGCGGGCACCCCGCTCAACTACGCGATGATCGCGGCCGGGCAGCAGGAAGCCGACATGGCCCTGCCCACCTCGTTCCTCGGTTGGCGTGCAGTGGACGCAGGTCTGCGTGCGCTCAACGCACAGGACACCGGCGTCTTCGCTGCCCGTCCGCTGACGACGTTCGCCGACCACGCCAACGTCGCCATTGCCGGCGTGCCGCTGCAGATCCTCACCAAGGGTGCCCTCACGGACCCGGCAGTCGCCTGGCCCGGCATCGAAGGCTTCGAGGCTGCGTTCAAGGCTCTGTGGGGCGTCTCCTGACGTCACCCCACGTCCAGTGATGTGACTCGGCTGCCGCTGACGTCCGGTTCGTCCGGTCGTTAGCGGCAGCCGACCAGCATTTGGGCAACAATGCACCTGCCATGACCGACCAGCCCACGCGCCAACAGCCGCTCATCGACATCGAGTCGTTGAGTAAGAGCTTTCCCGGCCAAGTTGCGCTGAACAACGTGTCGATGCAGATCCTGCCCGGGCAGATCCACGCACTCGTGGGCCAGAACGGTTCGGGAAAATCCACCCTCATCAAGATCCTCGCCGGGTACCACCAGCCCGATCCCGGCTCGATCGTGCGTCTCCACGGCGAGACCGTCGACATCGCAACCCTCGATCCCCATGAGCGCGCTCATCTGCACGTCATGCACCAGGACCTCGGTCTCGTGCGGTCGCTCAGCATCATGGAGAACCTCGCGCTCGGTCGTGGCTACCACACTGGCGCGCTCGGCCGTATCAACTGGGCCAAGGAAGCAGCGCGCGTTAGCGCTCTCCTTGCCGAATTCGACGTGCGGGCCGACCCGCGAACACTCGTACAGGCACTCGCCCCCGCCGATCAGGCCATCATCGCCCTCGTCCGCGCACTGCAGGACTGGGGTGACGGCGAGTGGGGGGTTCTCGTGCTCGACGAGCCGACCGCCTCGCTGCCCAAGCCCGAGGTGGACCGCCTGTTCGCCGCCGTGCGCCGAATCGCTCAGCGCGGTGGCGGCGTCATCTTCGTATCGCACCGACTCGACGAGGTGTTCGACCTCGCAGACCACGTCACCGTGCTGCGTGACGGGGTCGTGGTGGGCTCGCAGCCGCTTCGTGAACTGGACCAGACCAGGCTCATCGAACTCATCGTGGGCCGCGCCATCGACGACCTCTACACCGCACCGCCCGAGCCGATGTCCGAGGTTGCGGTACAGACCGAGAACCTCGCCGGGGAGAACCTCATCGATCTCGACCTCACGGTGCGACGCGGCGAGGTGGTCGGTGTCGCCGGCCTCGTCGGCTCCGGCCGTGACGAAGTGGCGGCGCTGCTCTTCGGGGCCAAGCGCCCCGTGCGCGGCGAGGTCCGCGTTGGGGGCCGAGTTGTCAGGGCACCCCGGGAGGCGATCATCGCCGGGATGGCACTGGTGCCCGCAGACCGCAAGGGTCTCGGTTGTATACCCGAGCACACGGTGCGGGAGAACGTCGTGCTCCCGCGCCTTGGGCCCTTCGGCCGCTTCTGGCTGCGCCGGGACGCCGAGCGAAGCGAGGCCGTGCGCTGGGTGGTAGAGGTGGACATCCGCCCCGCAGACCCCGAGCGACGGATCATCACGCTCTCGGGCGGCAACCAGCAAAAGGCTGTGTTGGCCCGGTGGCTGCGCACCTCCCCCTCGGTACTCGTGCTCGACGAGCCGACACAAGGAGTGGACGTCGGCGCCAAGGCGTCCATCTACGAACTGCTCGCCAAGTCGGCTGAGGGTGGCACCGCCATCATCATGTGCTCATCCGACGCCGAAGAACTCGCCCATGTCTGTGATCGCGTGCTCGTGCTGCGCGGCGGCAAGGTTGCCACCGAACTGTCCGGGGGATCGCTGACATCCGATCGCATTGTGCAGGAGATCCTCAGTTGAAGATCGCTCGTTCGAAGTTCTCCCCGGGGAACATCAGCATCGTCTATCTCTACGTGGTCGGGTTCGCCGCCTTCTGGATCTGGATCCCCGAACTGTGGATCAACTGGACCACACACAAGTCGGTGCTCAACATCGACATGTCTACCAAGGCCATCGTTGCAGTGGGCCTGGTGGCACCGCTGCTCACCAACACGTTCGACCTCTCGATCGCTGGCGTCATCAGCCTCAGTTCGGTCATGGTTTCGTGGCTGCAGACCGAATATCACTGGAACATGTGGCCCGCCATGGCGCTCACCCTCGTGGTCGCCCTCGCGTGCGGTGCGGCGAATGCACTGCTCGTGGTCGGTATCCGGATCAACTCGTTCATCGCAACGCTTGCGTCCGGCGCGGTGATCACCGCGATTGCCGAGTACACCTCGGGCGGCGTGCAGGTGCAGGTGCCGAACACCTTCAAGAACGTCGCGAAGAGCCAGATGTTCTGGGGCATCCAGGCCAAGGTGGGTTACCTGGTCGTCATCGCGCTCGTGCTCTGGTACGTGCTCGAGCACACGCCGGCCGGCCGCTATATGCACGCAACGGGAGACGGCCCCGATGCGGCGCGCCTTGCTGGTGTGCAGACGAAGCGCTACGTCGTCCTGTCGCTGCTCATCTGCTCGGTGGTCGCAGGTTTCGCAGGCATCGTGTCGGCGGCACAGACCGCCGGCAACGCAACGGCTGGTGGTCCGTACCTCCTGCCCGCATTCGCTGCTTGCTTCCTCGGCTCCACCCAGTTCCTCGGACGCTTCAACGTGGGGGGCACGGTCGCCTCGATCTTCGTGCTCGCTAGCCTCGTTGCGGGTCTGCAGCGCTCGATCGAGAACCAGGGGATCCGGCGCATCCTCGACTCGCTGTTCTTCGGTCTCGCGCTCATCGCTGCGGTGGGTCTCTCAAAGTTGCTCGAGCGCTATCGCGAGCGCACTGCATTCAGGATGCGTGCGCTCGAAATCAACCGGATTTCCGAACCGTCCGGTCACGGTCACTGATCCATTAGGAGAATCCCATGTCTGCCCGCAAGCCCCGCAGTACCAATCCGCTGATCTCGTCACCCAATCGCCTCAAGCTCGGCGTGTTTGGCGTCAACGTCAGCAATGGCTGTGCCATGACGGATATGCCTGAGTCCCTGAAGGCCGAGTGGAGCGAGTCTGTTGCGGTGGCCCAGGCCGCCGAGGCCTGCGGTATTGAGGCCATCATCCCTGTTGCGCGCTGGCACGGGATGGGTGGCAACGTCAACTTCAACCATCGCAACTTCGACCCGTTCACCTGGGCCGCCGGTCTTGCCGCCGTCACGAAGAACATCGGCATATTTGCCACGTTCCACGTGCCCACCGTGCACCCCGTACGCGCCGCGAAGGAAGTGGCAACGATCGACCACATCTCCGGTGGTCGTTTCTGCCTCAACATGGTTGCGGGCTGGAACGACAAAGAGATCAATATGTTTGGCGTGCCCCAGCGCGGTCACGACGAGCGTTACGAGTACGCCGAGGACTGGGTGAATGTCTGCAAGGACCTCTGGACCAAGGAGGGGTTCTTCGACTACTCGGGCCCGTACTTCGACGTGCCCAACGCGTACTCCGAGCCCAAGCCCGTCCAGAACCCGCACCCCGTGCTCATGTCCGCCGGGAACAGCGAGCGCGGCCAGCACTTCGCAGCCAAGCACTGCGACGTGAACTTCGTGGTGGCACCGAACATCGAGACCGCAGGCCAGATCGCCGCGAGCGTGAAGAAGCTCGCCCGCGAGACCTACGGGCGGGACATCCTCGTGTTCGGTCAGGGGTACATCGTGTGCCGTGACACTGAGGAGGAGGCCGTTGCGTACCGCGACAAGTACGTGAAGGAGAAGGGCGACTGGGAAGGCGTGCGCAACCTGCTCGACACGCTCGTACCCAATTCCGAGAGCGCGCTCGGCGACGGCTGGGAGTCCATGGCCTCCAACCTCATCGCCGGCTACGGCGCCATCCCGCTGGTCGGCACCGCCGATCAGGTGGTTGCGGGTATGAAGCGGTTCTCCGATGCCGGCCTCGACGGCATCAGCATCTCGTGGGTGGACTACCTCGCTGGCCTCGATCAGTTCGACAAGGTGCTCCGACCGAAGCTGATCGCGGCGGGTCTCCGCGACAGCTGAACCCGATTGGGCCAGACTGGGTTCATGGCGCCCCAGGCATCAAGGAACCTGTCAACACTGATCGTCCAGCTCACCGACACCCATATCGTCGCCAACGCGCGGCTGTGCCACAACGAGATCGACACGTCGTCGTTCCTCCGTGCTGCTGTGGAGACCGTTCGCCAGCTCACGGTGAGGCCCGCCGCTGTGCTCATCACGGGTGATCTCGTCAACGAGGGCAGGGCAAACCAGTACGACCACCTCAAGGTGTTGCTTGCGCCGATCGTGACTGCTGGGATGCCGCTGTACCTCATGCCGGGTAACCACGACAACCGTGAGGCCATGCGGGAGGTGTTCCCCGATCATGGGGAATTGGGCAAGGGGCCCTCGTGCGATTTCGTGGCCGACATCGGTGCGCTCCGGCTCGTCGGCCTCGACACGCTCATCGACAATGAAGCAGGCGGCGATCTCTCGGCGAATCAACTGGAGTGGCTCGAGCGGACGTTGCAACAGAAACCACAGAGGCCGACGATCATCGCCATGCACCACCCTCCGTTCACCACCGGGATCGGTCACATGGATGAGCAGGGACTTTCCGCTGATGCACAGGCAGCGATGGAACGCATCGTGTCTGTGAACCCCCAGGTGGAGCGCGTGACGTGTGGTCACCTTCATCGCAACATCTCACGACGGTGGGCGGGAACCATTGTGGCTACTGCGCCGAGCGTTGCCCACGCGGTGGCGTTCGACCTGCGCCCTGGTGCGCACGGCGCCTGGAACTACGAGCCCCCGGCAATCACCGCACATCACTGGAACGGCTCACACCTCGTGACCCACCAGATCGGCTCCGGCGACTTCCCGGCCACGCGCTACGGGATGTAACCCCCAGCGTTCGCGGTACGAAAATGCTGAAAACGTGCCTTGGGTATCGAGAACAAGCGGGGTCAGCGGCTGCTCTGGCCGTCGTCCACCTTCACCACGGTGCCGGTGACGAACTCGGACTGCGGTGCCACGAGGAAGAGCAGGGTGGAGTCCATCTGGGTGGGCTGGCCGAGCCGCTTGCGGGGGAAGCCACGGGTGATGTCGCCCATGCGCTCGAGCATTCCGTCCATCATTTCGGAGGCGAACGCCCCGGGGGCGATGCAGTTCACGTTGATGTTGAACGGGGCCCACTCGCTCGCGAGCGCTTCGGTCATGCGGTTCACTGCGGTCTTGGTAACGGCGTACAGCGACGCGCCGCCCCCGTTGGTGACGAACCCGGCCATCGAGGAGATGTTGACGATGCGGCCCGGCTGCTTGAGCTTGATGAGGCGGCGCGCGAACTCGCATGAGATCAGCCACGGTGCACGCAGGTTGGTGCCGAGCACGGCGTCCACAAGCTCGGTCGACATCTTGGTGGCGAACTGTGCGTCGGGGATACCAGCGTTGTTCACGAGGATGTCCACCGTTCCCACCTCAGCCTCGATGCGGTCGAATGCGGCAGACAGCGCAGCATCGTCGCGAACGTCGAGCGGGATCGCGATCGCCTTGCCACCGCGCGCGTTGATGTCCTTGGCGACAGCCTCGACCCGATCGAAACGGCGACCCGCGCAGGCAACCGTGGATCCGGCCTCGGCGAGCACCTGTGCGAAGCGCAGCCCGAGACCCGACGATGCGCCGGTAACCAGTGCGATGTGGCCCGTGAGGTCGATGTGATTGCTGGTCATGGTGTCGGGCGCTCCTGAAGCAGTCGGTGGGTGGCTGGTCCTCACCTTAGGACAACGGCGAAACCACTACAGTGCTGGGTTCGTGGGATTGACGACCTGGAAACCGCCCGAACTCGACCGGACCGGCCGCGAGAGTGTGCCCCTGCGCAAGCGTCGTCTCGACATCGCGCTGATTGGCTTCTTCACGTTCAACTTCGTCTTCGTGTCGAACATGATCGACCTCGAGTGCGTCCTCATCAAGGACACCTCGAACTTCAAATACCCGGTCTGGCCACCAGAGCCCGTCGTGAGGCTGATCCACTGGTACGGGAGGAGCTACGACCCGCTGCTCATGGCCCGCCCGCCATTTTGGATGGTCACCATGTTCTTCGACGTCTACGTCTTCGGGCCGTTCTACGCAATCGCGGTCTATGCGTTTATCCGGGGCCGGGATTGGATCCGGCTGCCGGCAATTGTGTGGGCGACGATGATGTTCACGATCGTCTGCATCATCCTCAACGAAGAGGCGTTCGGGAAGTACCGAACGGATCACCTGCCGCTCGTGATCGGCGCCAACCTTTCGTGGTTGATCTTCCCGATCCTTGTTGTCTGGCGTGTCGGTGGCTCTGCCCATCCGTTCACGGTTACAACGAGCACCGTGTCTGACCAGTGACCACCGGCCTCGGTTTCGTCGATCGGTACGGCCCGTGGGCTGTTGTGGCGGGAGCATCGGAAGGCCTCGGGCGGGCGTTCGCAACCGAAATCGCCCGTCGCGGGCTGAACCTCATGCTGGTCGCACGCAAGGAAGCAGCGCTGCAGCAAACCGCTGGTGAACTGTGCGAAGCACATGGAGTCGAGACTGCCGTGCTGGCACTGGACATGGGTGCACCCGACGCGATCGATCGGATCGCCGATGCGGTAGGCGATCGCGAAGTCGGGTTCATCGTCGCGAACGCAGCGTTCGTGCCGATCGGGCAGTTCTCCGAGATCGCACCTGCAGACCTCGACCAGGCGATCGCGGTGAACTGTCGCGGCACGCTGCAACTCGCGCGCCGCTTCCTCCCGCCGATGGCAGCGCGCGGGCGTGGCGGCATGGTGGTGATGGCGTCGATGGCCGGCCTGCAGGGAACGCCGATGCTCACCACCTATGCAGCCACCAAGGCGTTCGACCTCGTGCTCGCCGAGGGCCTCTGGCAGGAGTTCGGCAAGCACGGTGTACACGTGATCGGCTCGGCGGCCGGCGCGATCGCCGACCCGAACCTCGCCAAGGTGAAGACCAAACGGGCACCCGGCACGTTGTCTCCCGATGCCGTGGTGAGCGAGACACTTGCTGCACTTGGCAAGGGCCCCAGAGTGGTGCCGGGCCGCACCAACAAGTTCGCCTCGGTGCTCATGAGCAGACTGTTACCGCGCCAAGCCGCGGTTCGCATCATGGCCATGAACACCAAGGACCTGCGCGCCGGGTAACCCCCTAGCCTTGACGTGCGGCGTTGATGCGTCTGCCCGGTTCTTCGATCCAGTACTCAGACATCACGAGGTGTGCCATGGACATCAACTCACTCTTTTCGGTGAAGGGCAAGGTTGCCCTCGTTACCGGTGGTTCGCGCGGTATCGGCGAGATGATCGCTGCTGGCTACCTCGCCAACGGGGCGAAGGTCTACGTGAGTTCCCGCAAGGCCGATCAGTGCAACGCGACTGCCCAGCGTCTCAGCGAGGTGTACGGCGGCGAGTGCATCTCCCTGCCCGCCAACCTGTCGGACCTTCCCGGCGTCGAGTCGCTCGCTGCCGCGATGCGCGAACGTGAGGAACACCTCGACATCCTCGTCAACAACGCCGGTGTGTCCTGGGGTGCGCCCCTCGACGAGTTCCCCGAGGTGGGCTGGGACAAGGTGATGGACACCAACGTGAAGGGTCCGTTCTTCCTCACGCAGAAGTTGCTGCCGCTGCTCGAGAAGCGCGCCACGAACGACGACCCCGCCCGCGTCATCAACATTGGCTCCATCGATGGACTGCGTAACGCGGTGTTCAGCACGTTCTCCTACGGACCGTCGAAGGCGGCACTCCACTCGCTCACCAAGTTGCTCGCGGCACACCTCGGCCCGCGCAACGTGATCGTGAATGCCATCGCACCCGGACCGTTCCCCACCTGGATGCTGAGCACCGGTGTTGGCGGCGGTGGCGACGTCGAGAACACGAACTGGGACGCCGTCGGCCGGGGCAACCCCCGTGGCCGTGTCGGCACCCCGGAGGACATCGCTGGCCTCGCCATCTTCCTCAGTTCCCGTGCGGGCGCCTTCACCGTTGGCGAGGTCATCTCGTGCGACGGCGGCACGATGCTCGTCTGAACCGCTGGCCGATTCTTAGCGAATTCCCGAAGATGAACCCGTGATCAACGGTGCAACACTCCGGGAACTGCGGCTCCGGGCGGGTCGAAAGCAGGCCGATGTGGCCACGGCCGCCGGCATCCCAGCGTCGGTATTGAGTGCTTACGAGCGCGGTCACCGCGATCCTGGTCTTCAGGCGGTGTCGCGAATTCTTGACGCGCTCGGCCTATAGGTGCGCTTTGTGCCGCGGCTTGATCCCGCAGAACAGGCACGGATTCTCGTCCAGGTGCTCGAACTCGCGGAGGCATTGCCCTATGAGCCTGAGCCTGAGCCGTTGGCTAAGCCCCGGTGGGGGACGACGAGCGGGTGGAGCGACTCCGCCGGCTCGCCGGGTGACTAGAGCAGTTTGCCGATTGCTTCCTCGCGCAGTTCGCGCTTGAGGATCTTGCCCGACGCCGTGCGCGGGAGTGGCTCGGTGACGGCCAAGACGTAGCGGGGCACCTCGAACTTCGCGAGGTGACCCTGGAGGAACGCGCGAAGGTCGTCCACGTCGAGGCCGGGTTCCGCGTACACGGTTGCGCCAACCTCTTCCCCCAGTCGTTCGTCGGGCACCGAGTACACGGCGGCCTCGCGCACCTTCGGGTGCATGAGCAGGGCCGCCTCCACGTGGCCGCAACCGATGTTCTCGCCGCCGCGAATGATGAGGTCCTTGATGCGGTCCACGATGAACAAGTACCCGGCATCATCCAGATAGGCCACGTCGCCGGTGCGGAACCAGCCACCGGGCAGGAACACCTCGTCGTTCACCTCAGGCCGGTTCCAGTAACCATCGAACATCGACGTTCCGCGGATGAGCAGCTCGCCGCGTTCGCCGGCCGGCACCTCGCTGCCGTCCTCGTCGATGATGCGCAATTCGAGCACGGCAGAGCAGCGGCCCGAGCTAGCGGGGCGCTCTAGGTATTCGTCGCCCACGATGAACACGCCGATGGCGTTGGTCTCGGTCATTCCCCAGCCCGTGTTGGGCGTTGCAGACTCGAGTGTTGCGTCGATCTGTCGCACCTGCTCGGGAGCACGAGCGGCTCCGCCACCACCCACTACTCGCAGCGACGAGAGGTCTCGATTGGTGCGTCGTGCCTCGTTGACGAGATCGTGTGTTACCGCAGGCGGTCCCGTGAATGCACTGATCTTCTCCACCTCGATGAGCTCGGCAGCCTTCTCGGGATCCCACTTGTACATACAAACGATCTTGCGCTGCGCCCGGTACGACGAGAGGAATACGGCATGCGATGCGGTGACGTGGAACAGCGGGATTCCGAGCAGTGTCGCTGCTTGCGCAGCGGGCGGCGCGAGGGTGAAACTGCGCTCGAGGCCGATGGCGGTGCCATCAAGTTCCCAAGAGAACAGCGCGCTGAGTACCGCACGGTGTGACGAGACGACACCTTTCGGGTAGCCCGTCGAGCCCGATGTGTAGAAGATGATCGCCGGGTCGTCCGGGTCGATGTTCGCAACGGGCATCGCAACGCCAGCCGGCACTCGTTCCAGTGCAGCCGCGTACACCTCGGTACGCGCAGGAAGCACATGCGGGTTGAGCCCGCGACGGGCAACAAGTGTGTCGACATCGGCGGCCGAGAGTGCGGCCGAGACCCGCGCGAGTCGCTCCTGGTCCACGATGAGTACCTTGGCCCCGCAGTCGCGCAGCCCGTACTCCATCTCGTCGGGCTGCCACAGTGCGTTCATCGCCACAGCAATCGCCCCAATGCTGGTGGCCGCCATGAACGAGATGATCCACTCGGGGTAGTTGCGCATGGAGATCGCCACGCGGTCGCCCTTGCCGACGCCGTAGGTGTGGACGAGGAGGTGAGCCAGTCGTGACGCTTGTTGGTACGTCTCTGCGAACGTGAGCCGCTCGTCTTCGTAGACGAGGTACTCAGCGTCGCTCACCGTGTCCTCGTACAGCTGGCGCAAGGATCGGGGAGCGTTCTTGAACACCCGGAAGGTGCGCCCGTCCCGTTCGACGGTCTCGAGCTCGTAGGGCTGGCCGGGAGCAGTGAGCTCGGCGAGGACGTCCTCGCGGGTGCGGATGCGCATCCCCCCATGTTGGTTCGCCGGACCAAGGAGTTCCAACGTGTCGAACCTGTTAAAAATGAGCATGAAGATTTCCCGGCGAGCAGCAATCGGCGGTATCGCCGCTACTGGTCTGGCGCTGCTTGGGGTGGTTGTCGGGTCGTCGGCAGCAAACGCGGTGCTCCCGAACGATCCCGGGCACGAACGCCACGGGCACCACAAGGGCAAAGGCAAGGGCGGCAACCTGTTGCGCAACCCGTCGTTCGAACTCGATGCGGCGGGAACGACGATTTCGAACTAGACGGTGGCCTGATGTCGGGTATGCAGATTTTCGTGAAGACCCAGACCGGGAAGACCATCACACTCGACGTTGAATCCAGCGATTCGATCGAGAACGTCAAGCAGAAGATCCAGGACAAGGAGAACGCGCCGCCCCCGCTGCAGAAACTGGTCTTTGCCGGTCAGTCCCTGGAGGACGGGCAGACGCTGGCGGCCTACGACATCGGCTCGCAGACCACACTCCATCTGGTGATGAGGTCGGGAGTGGTGACCTACGACCTGGTGAATGCCTCCACACCACCACTCGGCGCAACGAATCTTGCGTGTCTGGAGCCAGGGGCAGTGATGAGTCAAACGGTCACCGGCATCTCGTCGGGCAACTTTTTGCTCGGCTTCTATGCCGAGGGCGAACTCGGTTTCGCTGTCGAGTTCTTCGACAAGCAGGGTGCGTCGCTACGCGTCGTGTCGGGCACCGCATCGTCGGCCGAACTGGTGCCGTATTCGCTCCCGTGCACCGCACCATCGGGCACGAAGTCGGCTTCCGTTACGTTTACGGCCGGGAGCAACATGGACCCGAAGGGTATGTGGGCCGTCCTGCTTGATCTCGTGAGCTTTGCCCGGGCCTGAACCAGCGCCGTCCCGGGTCGCTGACGCCGAGACAGTTCCTCGATGAGCGATCTCTGTCTGGCCTGCGGGCTCTGCTGCGACGGAACACTGTTCGAGGCGACTGCACTCACGGTGCGCGAGGACGGTCGACTGCTCGCCGATCGCCAGGCGGTGTTCGTGAGCGAGAAGGGCACACAACGGTTTCAGCAGCCGTGTCCGGCACACGAGCGCGGCCGCTGCTCGATCTACGACGATCGCCCCGAGGTGTGTCGGGACTTCCGCTGCTCGGTGTTGACTGCCGTCGATTCCGGTGCACTGGACGAGGTAGGTGCTCGTGCGCTCATCGCCCGGGCGGTGGAACTCCGCGACGTTGCGCGCCCCGGGCTTGCCGGTCTGCTGCAGGCTTCGCGACCCGATCCCACCGCAGCGCTTGCCGCAAGCGTCGGTCTTGCCGCCTCTGCGGTACCGACCGCGCTCGTGGCACCGACGTTCGTTGGGTTGTACAACGCCGTCGCAGCGCTCGTTGACCGGCAACAGGACCCCAAAGCGTTCCGCGAGCAACACAGCGAGGTGATGAGGGCCGCCGAGGAACTCCGCGAACTCATCGGCACGTCGTTCTTCGCGGGCGAGAACTCCTGAGCGGAGCGGTGCGCTCTGCAACACTGTAAGGACGTACCGGGCGTGATGCCGTGCGCCCGGCCGAGTAACGAGGAGCCATCAGCATGGGCGATGCACAGAATCCGGTAGGCGTTGAGCAACAGGGCCGTGTGCTCGTCGCCACGATGGACGACGGACGCGCGAACGCGATGACGCTCACGATGACCGGGGCGCTTCGGGCGGTGATTCGCGATGCGGAGAACGATCCCGGTATCGGCGCCGTGGTGATAGCGGGCCGCGAGGGCAGGTTCTCGGGTGG
>WLJO01000048.1 GCA_009701715.1 Actinomycetota bacterium | reverse complement strand
TCGCGTCCCGGCGACGAGGCCGAGGCAGTGCGCCAGGCTCTTACCGACCCGGAGATCGCTGCGCAGATCGGCAGGGGCAACGTCGTCGTCGTGGCGGGCAAGGCGAATCTTGCGGCACTCGGGACGCTGCAGACCGACGCCGTGTTGAAGGTGCTCGAGGCGTGGCCCGGCGCAAAGGTGCTCCCCGCATACCGACGCGGCAACGTTGTCGGTGCCATTCAGGTCGGAATGAGCCCCGGACCAGGTGGCAACTCGACGGCGAAGATTCTTGCCGATGCTGCTGCCGGCACCGTGAAGTGCCTCGTGCTGGTCGGTGTGGATCTTGTATCGGACTTCCCCGACGCACAGACGGTGGAGAGCGCCCTCTCGAGTGGCGTGTCCGTGATCGCGGTGGACACCTTCCTGTCGCCCACTGCTCAGCGCGCGCACGTGGTCCTCGCTGCCGCTGCGGCCGGCGAGAAGAGCGGCACGGTCACCAACATCGAGGGTCGCGTGCAGACGGTGGCCCAGAAGATCAACGTTGCCGGTACGAGCCGGCCCGACTGGATGATCGCCACGGAACTGGCGTCAAGACTCGGCACCGACCTCGGGTTCACGTCGGTTGACTCGGTGACGGAGGCAATCGCCGCAAGCGTTCCCGCGTATGCGGGGATTACGCCCGCCGCGCTGAGGGACGCCCGTGACGGCTTGCTTGCTGTGCCGGCACCGACGGGCACGCTGCAGCAGAGTGGTCAACAGGCCCCGCCGGCGAGTGGCTACGACTATCGAGTGCTCGTGTCGCGGGAGCTGTATGACCTTGGCGTCAACAACCAGATGTCCCCGTCGCTCGCAGGGCTTGCACGTGGGATGCGCATCCACATGAACCCGGTGGACCTCGAGCGCGTGGGCGTGCCTGCCGGTGGTTCGGTAAGGATCACCACCGAGCGCGGGTCCCGCGTGCTCACGGTGCATCCCGACAGTGGGCTGGCGCGCTGGACCGTCTGGATGCCGTTCAATCAGCCCGGTGGCGGCGTGAACGATCTCATCTCCGCCTCCGGCATCGTTGCCGATGCCCGAATCGAGACCGTCTGATGTTCGCGCTTGATCCGCTCCTTCTCGGGGACGTGACCTGGGGTGACTTTGCCGTCGTGGCCGTGAAGGTTGGTGTCTCGTTCGTCGTGCTGCTCGTCGCCACCATGTTCATGGTGTGGTTCGAGCGCAAGGTCATCGCGGGCATGCAGAACCGCATCGGCCCGAACAAGGCAGGCCCGTTCGGGCTGCTCCAGACGCTTGCGGATGGCACGAAGCTGTTCTTCAAGGAGGACCTCCTCCCCGAGAAGGCAGATCGCTTCGTCTTCCGCCTCGCGCCGTTCCTCTCGTTCGTGCCGGCGTTCCTGTCGTTCTGCATCATCCCGGTGGGCGGCGACTTCACCGATGGCAATGCGGGCAAGGTTCGCCTGTTCGGCCACACCACCCTGCTTCAGGTTGCGGACCCGCCGATCGGCGTGCTGCTCGGCCTCGCCCTCAGCTCGATCGCCGTGTACGGCATCATGCTCGCCGGGTGGTCCAGCGGCTCCAAGTACCCGCTGCTCGGCTCCGTCCGTGCATCCGCGCAGATGGTGAGCTACGAAGCCGCTCTCGGCCTCTCCGTGGCAACCATATTCCTGCTCGCCGGCACCATGTCGACGAACGGGATCGTGCTCGGGCAGGGTGGGTTGCGCAACTGGAACATCGTGGCAACGGGCGTCATCCCGTTCGTGATCTTCATGCTCGCCGCGACGGCCGAGCTGAACCGCCCGCCCTTCGACCTCGTTGAGGCGGAGCAGGAGCTCGTCGGTGGTTTCAACACCGAGTACTCCTCGATCCGCTTCGCGCTCTTCTTCCTCGCCGAGTTCATGAACACAATGACGATGAGTGCAATCATCGTCACGCTGTTCCTCGGGGGCCCGCAGCCCATCAGCATCGGCAGCTGGACGGCCGATGTGCACCTCGGGCCGTTCACGGGGACATTCTGGTTCCTCGCGAAGGTGTTGGTGTTCCTGTACATCTACATCTGGTTCCGGGCCACGCTCCCGAGACTGCGCTACGACCAGTTGATGGACCTTGGCTGGAAGCTGCTCATCCCGGTGGCGCTCGCCTGGTTCATGGCGCTCGCAGGGCTGAAGGTTGCACAGAACGCAGGTTGGGGCGGAGGAGCGCAGGCGCTCGGCATGGTGGTCGGGGCGGCCGTCATCCTTGCCTGCTTCGGTCTGCTCCGTATGGCGACTCGGGTGAGTGCCCGGGTACGCGCCGAGGAAGGGGCGATGTTCTGATGGGTCTCTTCGAGGGGTTCGCTATCACCGCTCGCCAGCACCGGTTCTTCGGTGGGGAGCGGGTCACCAACGAGTACTCGGGCGGTCGCACACGTGACCAGCACGACCAGAAGGAAGCCAAGCCCGAGCGCGTTCACGGTCGGCACGTCCTCAACCGTTACGAGGACGGCATGGAGAAGTGCATCGGCTGCGAACTGTGCGCCGGCGTCTGCCCGGCCAAGTGCATCTATGTGCGTGGCAAGGACAACGATCCCGAGAACCCCACGTCGCCCGGCGAGCGTTTCGGTTTCGTGTACGAAATCAACTATCTCCGTTGCATCCACTGCGACCTATGCGTCGAGGCCTGTCCCACCGAGGCGATCACCGAATCCAAGCTGTTCGAGTTCTCCTTCCTCAACCGCACGGACGCGATCTACACCAAGACGGAACTTGTGGTCGGCGACGACGGTCGTCCGCAGCAGATGCCCTGGGAAGACTGGCGCGAGGGGGATGACACGAACACGTCTGCCTGGATGCGTGCAACCGCACCGTCGGGCTCGGCCGAGTTCGAGGGGCAGGTCGGATGGAGCGGCGAACTCGGGTACGGCGTACGCGCCCCAGAGCCAGCGCAGCCCGAACGCGATGCAACCACCAAAACGGTGAAGGCGGTACGCCGGTGATCGAGGTCATCGTCTTCATCGCGGCGAGCCTCATGGTGATCGGCGGGGCGCTCGGCGTCGTGCTCCGGAGCAATCCCGTTCACGCAGCGCTCAGCCTCGTGCTGACACTGTTCGGTGTCGCCGTTCACTTCGTGTCGATGGAGGCACACTTCCTGGCCGCCGTGCAGGTCATCGTGTACGCCGGCGCCATCGTGGTTCTCTTCCTGTTCGTCATCATGCTGCTCGGCGTGGACAAGGTGGAAGACCTGCGCACCGAACCGATGATGCGACAGCGCTATCTCGGCCCGCTGGTGGGCGTGGGTGTGCTCGGTCTCGTAGGTACGGCGGTCATCGTTGCCCGCGGTCGCACGATCGTGCAGAGCGTCGAGGGCCTCGACACCGTCGGTCACGATGCCAACGTGAAGCAGCTGGCACGCTCCCTCTTCTCCGACTACGTGTTCGCGTTCGAGCTCACCTCGGTGTTGCTCGTCATCGCGGTTGTCGGGACCGTGCTCCTCGCACGGCGCCCCAACAAGGGGCTCCAAGCCGCGCGCGAGAAGGCCGGGGTGAACGCATGATCGCCGCCGCAGATGTAACCCCTACCTGGTACCTCCTGCTCGCCGCTGCGCTGTTTGCGATCGGCTGCACCGGGGTGCTCGTGCGGCGGAACCCGTTGGTGATGTTCATGTGCATCGAACTGATGCTCAACGCCGTGAACCTCTCGTTCGTGGCGTTCTCCCGGACCTATCTCGACATCAAGGGCCAGACCACGGTGTTCTTCGTGCTCGTCGTCGCTGCCGCAGAGGTCGTCGTGGGCCTCGGCATCGTTGTTGCCATTCTCCGTCGGCGCCCGAGCGCAAATGCCGACGACATTGCAGAGCTGAAGGGCTGACCGGATCATGCTCAACGTCATCTGGTTGATCCCGTTACTGCCGTTGTGCGGTTTCGTCATCAACGTGGTCCTCGGTCGCCGCCTCGGTGACCCGAAATCAGGGCTCCTCGCCGCTGCAATGTGCGGCGCGGCTTTCATCGTCACACTGGTGACCTACTTCGACCTTGTGTCGAGGCCGGAGGAGGCTCGGCAGCACGTAGCAACCATCTTCTCGTGGATCCCGGTGGGCGGTCTCTCCGTTGATGCGGCGTTCCTCGCGGACCCGCTGAGCATCACCATGGCCCTGTTCATTACGGGCATCGGAACGCTGATCCACCTGTACGCCGTCGGGTACATGCACGGTGACCCGAAGTTCTCGAAGTTCTTCGTGTACCTCAACCTGTTCGCCTTCTCAATGCTCATGCTCGTCCTCGGCGAGAACATGCTGGTCACCTTCCTCGGCTGGGAGGGCGTGGGCACCTGTTCGTACCTGCTCATCAGTTTCTGGCACACGCGGGAGAGCGCTGCAACAGCCGGTAAGAAGGCCTTTGTCACCAACCGTGTCGGTGACTGGGGTTTCATGATCGCGATGTTCCTGGCGTTCCAGGCCGTCGGTTCGCTCTCGTACAGCGCGTTGAACAGCGCTGCGATGGGTGGCACGCTCGTCCGCTCGACCGCTACTGCAATCACGATGATGCTGTTCCTCGGCGCCTGCGGCAAGAGTGCGCAGCTACCGCTGTACATCTGGCTGCCGGATGCGATGGAGGGCCCCACGCCGGTGTCGGCGCTCATCCACGCCGCAACGATGGTTACTGCCGGCGTATACCTCATGGTGCGCGTCAACCCGGTGATCGCAACCGCCTTCACGTGGGCACCCGCAGTCATTGCGATCGTCGGAGCGGCCACGGCCCTGTTTGCCGCAACAGTCGCTGTGGCGCAGACGGACATCAAGAAGGTCCTCGCCTACTCGACGGTCAGTCAGCTGGGCTTCATGTTCCTTGCCGTGGGGTCTGGCGCCTATGTCGCTGCCATCTTCCACATGGTGACGCACGCGTTCTTCAAGGCGCTCCTGTTCCTCGGGTCCGGGTCGGTCATCCACGGGATGCACCACGAACAGGACATGCGCCGCATGGGCGCCCTGCGCAAGCTCATGCCGATCACGGCGGGCACCTTCATCATCGGGTGGCTCGCTATCGCCGGCGTGCCGCCGTTCGCCGGCTTCTGGAGTAAGGACGAGATCCTGCTGGCCGCCTGGGCGCACCCCACCAATCCAGCACTGTTCAAGGTGCTCTGGGGTGTCGGACTGTTCACGGCCCTGCTCACGGCGTTCTACATGACCCGTCAGGTGATCATGGTGTTCTTCGGCAAGGCACGTTGGGAGGATCACTCCGGCGATCACGGGGCCCACGGCGACTTCAAGCCGCACGAGTCGCCTGCAATCATGCTGCTCCCGCTCGTCGCCCTGAGCGGCCTGTCGATCGTGGGTGGTGTCCTCAACTTGCCGTTCACCGACTCCACCAAGCGACTGCTGCACTGGCTCGAACCACTCGTCCACTTCGGCGAGATTGAGGGCCACGCCTCGGCTGGCGAGAAGTGGGGCCTAGCCGTCGGCACGGCCGCCCTCTGTCTCGCCTCGATGGGCGTTGCCATCTTCGTGTACCAGCGAAACAGGGCACAGGCTGTGGAGCCACAGATCCTTGCCGACGGATGGCGCTACGACCGGTTTGTCTCCTGGTTCATGGGTCATCCCGGAAGGCAGGCATTCGAGGCGACGGCTTGGGTCGACCGCAACATCGTTGACGGCGCCGTGAACGGCGTGGCAACCGGTGTTCGCCGCAGTGGCGCCGTACTCCGTCGCACCCAGTCCGGTTTCGTGCGCAACTACGCGTTGCTCATCGGCGGGGGTGTGGTGCTCATGCTCGCCTGGTTCCTCCTCCGCGCCGTGGGGGTGTTCGGATGAGCGAGTCAACCTCTTTCCCGATCCTGACCGCCCTCGTCCTCACTCCGGCGATCGGTGCCGTCGTGGTGAGCGCCGTGAGCAAGCGTCGCCCCGATCTGGTCAAACTGCTTGCCCTGTCGTTCAGCGGCATCAGTGCGGCGATGTCGATCTGGCTGCTCTGCACGTTCCGTTCCGGCGAGGCCGGCATGCAGTTCGTCTCCAAACATGCCTGGATCAAGCCGTGGGGAATCTCGTGGAACCTCGGCGTCGACGGCATCTCGATCTTCCTCGTGGTCCTTACCGGCCTGCTCTGGCCCATCGCCCTGCTCGGCGCGGACGCACACCATGACGAGAAGCCGTACGCAGCGTGGCTCCTCGTCCTTCAGGCGGGGGTACTGGGCTCGTTCATGAGCCAGGACCTCTTCTTGTTCTTCGTGTTCTTTGAGATCGTGCTCGTGCCGATGTACTTCCTCATCGGTCGCTGGGGCTACGAGGGGCGCGTGTACGCCGCCACGAAGTTCTTCCTGTACACGATGGTCGGCTCGGCCTTGATGCTCGTCGGCCTCGTCACCACAGCGCTCCTCGCGCGGCGGGACATCGGGTACATGACGTTCGACATCCACGAGATCGCTACGGGCTCGCAGTTCGCGGCGAGTACCGGTCGCTGGCTGTTCCTCGCATTCGCGGTCGCGTTCGCGGTCAAGGTCCCCCTGTTCCCGTTCCACACCTGGCTACCGGACGCTCATACGCAGGCGCCGACAGCGGGCTCGGTGATCCTCGCCGGCGTCATGCTGAAGCTCGGCACGTACGGGCTCCTGCGCTTCAACGTGTTCCTGTTCCCCGAGGCATCGCGGTACTTCCGTCCGCTCCTGCTCACCCTCGCGGTGATCGGCATCATCTACGGCGCCATCGTGGCGACAGTGCAGAAGGACCTGAAGCGGCTTGTGGCGTACTCATCGGTCGCTCACCTCGGATTCATCGTGCTCGGCACGTTCGCCTTCACGAGCAGCGCTGCGAGTGGCAGCGTGATGCAGATGATCAACCACGGTGTATCGACGGGTGCCCTCTTCCTCATGGTCGGGATGATCAGCGAGCGCCGCCACACCCGGGAGATCGCACAGTTGAGGGGGCTCCAGAAGGTTGCCCCGATCTTTGCCGTGGTCTTCACCGTGGTGATGCTCTCCTCGATCGGCGTGCCCGGCCTGAACGGTTTCGTCGGCGAGTTCCTCATCCTCACCGGCACGTTCCTCACCGCCCGCTGGTGGGCCGTCGTGGCCGCAGCGGGTGTGATCCTCGCCGCTCTCTACCTGCTCTGGGCCTACCAGCGTGTGTTCCACGGCGAGCCGGACGAGGCGAACCAGTCGTTCCGTGAGCTGTCGCTGCGCGAGGGTCTCGTGCTGCTGCCGATGATCGCTGCGATCTTCTTCTGCGGTGTGTACCCCAAGGCGATGCTCGACCGTATTGAGCCGAGCGTGAAGGCGCTCCTTGCGCATGTTGAGGAGCAGACCGGGTACGAGGAACCGGTGCCCGTCGCGGTGCCCGTGTCCGAGCCCGAGCACGCCAAAGACACAGAGCACGCCGCAGAGACCGAACACAAGGAGGGTGAGTGATGCACCTGCTGCTCTCCCCCATGCAACAGACCGACAAGCTGATCTCGCCGAGCGTGAACTGGGGCTCCCTTACCCCCCTGCTCGTGCTCCTCGGGGCCGGGTTGGTGCTGCTCGTCGGTGCGGCTCTCAGCGCCCGTGGCTGGGCCAAGGGGCTCTACGCAACGTTGACGGCAGCGGCAGCCGTGGCTGCCGGTGTCCTGCAGTTCGTGCTGTGGAACAGCACCGTGCACCACGGCCCGAAGTCCCTCGTCGGGGAAGCCCTCGTGGTGGACGGGCCGAGCCTGTTCATCGGGATCTCGATCTGTGCGGCACTGCTGCTCGCTGCACTCGTCACCGACGACTACCTGCGGCGCGAGGACATCGACAGCCCCGAGGTGTACGGGCTCTATCTGATGGCAGCCCTGGGCGGCCTCGTGATGGCGGCCTCAAACGATCTCATCGTGCTGTTCCTCGGACTCGAGGTGCTGTCGATCGCCCTGTACGTCCTCGCTGCCTCGCACCGCAAACGTATTGAGTCCCAGGAGGCTGGCCTCAAATACTTCATTCTCGGAGGGTTCTCGTCGGCGTTCTTCCTCTACGGCGTTGCGCTCGTCTACGGCGCTACCGGGACCACGAGGCTCCGCGGCCCCGAGTCGATCAAGACAGCGCTCGCGCTGACCGTCGAGACCGACAAGCACCGCGCACTGTTGGTGGTCGGCGTTGCTCTGCTCCTCGTGGGTCTGGCGTTCAAGGTTGCGGCTGTGCCGTTCCACTCCTGGACGCCAGACGTCTATCAGGGCGCCCCGACACCCGTGACGGGCTTCATGGCCTCGGCGGCCAAGGCGGCAGCGTTCGGGGCACTCCTGCGCTCTGTGGTGCTCTCCATGCCGGAACTCCGTGACGACTGGCGCCCGGCGATCTGGGTGCTAGCGATCCTGACGCTCGTCATCGGCTCGACGCTCGCAGTGGTGCAGACGAACGTGAAGCGGATGCTGGCGTATTCGTCCATCAGCCACGCAGGCTTCATCCTCGTCGGTATCGAGGCTGCGGCACACGGCGGGGAGTCCGGGGACCGCGGCATTGCCTCGGTCCTGTTCTACGTGCTCACGTATGCCGTGCTCGTCAGCGGCACGTTCGCCGTGTCCACCCTCGTCGGTCGCTCGGGCGACGGGGCGCACGGGCTCGATTCATACCGCGGGCTCGGTCGTCAGCGACCCGTGCTTGCGCTCGCGCTCGCCGTGTTCCTGCTCGCGCAGGCCGGCGTGCCGCTCACGTCCGGCTTCGTGGCGAAGTTCAGCGTCATTACCGCTGCCGCCGATGCAAGCAGTTACGCCATTGCGATCATTGCGATGCTCGCGGCCGTGATCGGCGCCTTCCTCTACCTACGGATCATCGTCAGCATGTTCCTCGAGGATGGTGATGCCGAAGGCGAGCGGGTCTCCATCCCGTTCGGCACCGGCGCAGCAATCGGGATCTCCGTGGCGTTCACGCTGGTGGTCGGCTTCTTCCCGGGCTGGCTGCTGGAGCTCGCTCGCGACGCCGCAACCCGGCTGTACTGAGAGCTCCCGCTCAGCTTCCGTGGTCCAGCTGGCGGACGTAGTCGTCGAGTGCCGCAACGAACCGGTCGAGGTACTCCGCAAACTGTTCGCGTTCGTCCGGGGCGAATGTGGCGAGCATTGCCTTGAGTGTGGCCCGTCGGAGATCGACGATCGCCCGATGTCGCACTCGCCCGGCCTCGGTTGCCGACACCATCACCACTCGGGCATCGTCGCTACAGGCCGTGCGCTCGGCGATGCCAGCCTTTACGAGCCGCTGGACTGCCCGGGTGGCCGTGGAGGGGTCCACCCGCAGCGCCTCCGCCAGTTCGCTCATACGCCAAGCGTCCCGAGCGACGAGCAGTTCGAGTGTGTCCACCTGCCCAGGCTCGAGGGCGTTGTCCCCTGAGCCGAAAAGGTGATCCCGCAGCACGCTCATCGCCGCGCCGCGCCGCAGTTCCTTCCACGCGGCACCGATGCGCGAGTCGGACGAGGTCTCTCGCTCCGCGGATGCAGCGGACGGTTCCGGGCTGCGACGAACCATGATCGTTGTAAGTTAGCCAGATCAGCAGGGGATAGGCCCGGTCGGCCCAGTCGGCCCGGGAAATCCGGGGTGGGCGGGGCCACAAGCGGTGGCTAGCATCTTGATGCCGCCCAGATAGCTCAGTCGGCAGAGCATTTCACTCGTAATGAAAAGGTCGAGGGTTCGATTCCCTCTCTGGGCTCCACTCCCTGCCCCGGCAGTATGGAGCACACAGGCCGCCCGGTGTCGAGCAGGTAGGTTCTCCACGTGTCATCGGACAAAACGGTCAGCCCCGAATCGGTGGTGTCGTTCAAGCAGTTCCTCGATCGGAACGAGCGCAAGGCCCATGGGGGCCAGCCCGGAACCGGCAGTGGCGAGCACGGCGGTCATCACAGCAGCGTCGGCACAACGGCCCTCGCCCTCGGGGCGCTCGGCGTGGTCTACGGCGATATCGGTACCAGTCCGCTGTACTCCCTGAAGGAGGCCTTCACTGAGAAGTCCCACGTGCTGGCGGTGGACCGCATCAACGTGTTCGGGGTCTGCTCGCTCGCCTTCTGGTCGCTGGTCATCATCATCTCGGTGAAGTACCTGATGCTCGTGATGAGGGCGGACAACCGGGGCGAGGGCGGCATCCTCGCCCTGACTGCGCTCGTCATGCCCCGCCGTGGTCGCAACGTGGAGAAGGCCGGCATTCTCGTGGCGCTCGGCGTATTCGGCACGGCCCTGCTCTACGGCGACGGCATCATCACACCGGCGATCTCGGTGCTCAGCGCGGTCGAGGGTCTTGAGGTGGTGTCCACGTCGTTCACGTCCTGGGTCATCCCGATCGCGATCGTGATCATCGTGGGGCTCTTCCTCGTCCAGAGCAGGGGAACGGGTGCCGTCGGGAAGGTGTTCGGACCAGTGATGATCGTCTGGTTCGCCACGATTGCACTGCTCGGTATCTCCAAGATCGTCCACGCGCCGGAGATCTTCCAGTCGATCAACCCCTACTACGCGGTGCAGTTCTTCACCCACGAGTCCGGCAAGGCATTCCTCTCGCTCGGCTCGATCTTCCTCGTTGTCACGGGCGGAGAGGCACTGTACGCAGACATGGGTCACTTCGGCCGAAAGCCGATCATGATCGGCTGGTACGGCATGGTGCTGCCCTCGTTGCTGCTCAACTACTGGGGTCAGGGCGCCTTCCTGCTGGCGAACCCCGGGGAGATCGAGAGCGTGTTCTTCCGGATGGCGCCCGATGCACTCAGGCTGCCGGTGGTGGTTCTCGCGACCTTCGCAACAATCATTGCCTCGCAGGCACTCATCTCGGGTGTGTTCTCCCTGACCGCGCAGGCCGTGCAACTGGACTATCTCCCGCGCATCGCCATCCGCCACACCTCGCGGGAGCACGCTGGGCAGATCTACGTGCCGCTCGTGAACTGGGTGCTCATGATCGCCTGTGTCGGCTTGGTGCTCGGGTTCCGCTCGTCGTCGAACCTCGCTGCGGCGTACGGCATCGCCGTCACCATGACGATGGCGATCACCACGCTGATTTTTTTTCGGGTGCTCACGGACCGATGGAAGTGGCGACGGAGCCTCGCTCTCCTCGTGTGCGGCCCGCTGTTCGTGATCGAGATGGGCTTCTTCGGGGCCAACCTCATCAAGGTGCCGCACGGTGGCTGGTTTGCTCTCGCGATCGGCGTGCTGCTCATGACCCAGATGCAGACGTGGCGCCGCGGCCGGATGCTCGTTGCCGACCGCATCCGTCGCGGCGAGCGCGACATCAGCGAGGTGTTGGAAGAAGCCGAGAGCGCCCGGGTCCCCGGGTCGGCGGTCTTCATGTTCAAAGAGCTCGGTAAGGCACCGCCGGCTCTCGTGAACAACCTGAAGCACAACAAGGTGCTCCACCGGACCACCCTCATCGTGTCGGTGGAGACGGCGGACGAACCGTTCGTGGACGATTCGCGCCGGTGGGAGTGCACCAAGATCGGCCCGGGCGTGTTCCAGGTGCAGTTGCACTTCGGGTTCATGGAGGACCCGGACGTGCCGGTAGCCCTCGCGAAGGTTGATCACCGCGGCCTCGAGTTCGACGTGGAGGACGTGACGTACTTCCTCGGCCGCGAGTCGATCATCGCTGGCAAGGCACCGGGCATGAATCCGCTCGCTGAGCACCTGTTCGTGCTGCTCAACCGTGGTGCTGACAGTGCAAGCCGCTTCTTCAACCTGCCTCCCGAGAAGGTCTTCGAGGTCGGTTCTAGGGTGGAGATCTGATGCGCCGCGTGAGGCTTGTCGGAGCGCTAGCGGCACTCGTGTGCGCAGTGACCCTGTCCGGTTGCTCCTCGGACGAGCCGTCGGACGCCGTCCCGGTTGTCGCGGACGTGAATGCCACCGGTCGGGAACTCGTCACCAAGTTCGTGACCATCCTGCAGGCCGGCGACATGGTGGCCCTCAACGGTTTCCTTGACGACTCGTTCCAGATCCAGCGTGCCGACGGCTCGGCCGCGGACAAGAGCCAATACCTCGAGAACCCATCGAAGGTGAAGTCGTTCGTGCTCGGCAAGGAACTCACGGCATCGATGAACGGTGAGGTGCTCATTGTTCGCTGGTCGCTCGTCGTCAACGAGACGATCAACGGCAAGGAGATCGCCAAGGGCGAGGCCCCGAGGCTGAGCAGTTTCCTCTGGCACGACGGTTCGTGGCACCTTGCCTCCCACGCCAACTTTGCGCTCCCCGCCACAGACGAGCCGCCGGTGCTCGCCGATGCCGATGCGGTCGGCCGCGAACTCGCCCGGCAGTTCATCACAATCCTGAAGAACAAGGACACGGTGGCTCTCGGAGACTTCCTCGCAGGGGCCTTCCAGATTCAGCGTGCCGACGGTACGGGCGCAAACCGACTCGAGTACCTCGATGCGGATATCAACATCTCGAGTTTCGAGCTGGGGCCCGACGTGACCGCCATCCAGGAGACGAACACCCTCACAGTGCGCTGGTCGCTACAGATCGACGAGACCGTCAACGGTCAGGTCACCGGGAAGAACCTGGCGCCGCGGCTGAGCACATTCATCTGGGAGAACGGCGCCTGGCGACTCCTGTCGCATGCCAACTTCAACGTGCTCGCTGCCGACGGCGTGCCGGTGCTCGCCGATCCCAACACGACGGGTCGCGAGTTGGTGCTGCGGTTTGCCGAGATCCTCCAGAGCAAGGACCGCGTGGCGCTCGCAGCGTTCCTCGCCGGAGCGTTCCAGATGCAACGCTCCAACGGTACGTCGACAGACCGCGAGGAATATCTCGCCCTTGACGTCAACCTCACGAACTTCGCGCTGGGCGAGGAGCTGGAGGCCTTTCAGGAACTGAATGCCCTCACGGTACGGTGGTCGGTCAAGGTCGTGCAGACCGTTGACGGCAAGCCGGTCAGCGAGGTCTTTGCCCCGCGGCTGAGCACGTTCATCTGGGAGAAGGGTGCCTGGCGACTCCTGTCGCACGCAAACTTCAACCCCCCGGTGGCCTGAGGATCGGGACGTTCCGCCCGTAGCGGGAACCACAGCAGTCGTGCACAATGCGGTACCCGCGCGGTGCCTGAATGCACCACGAACTCCCGCTAGGAGCATGTAATGGTTGACGGTCGTGTCGGTGTCGTCCTCGAGAGCATCATTGCCCGCAGCCCCGGCGAGCCGGAGTTCCACCAGGCCGTCATCGAGGTGGTCGGTACGCTCGGCCCGGTTCTGGCCCAGCACCCCGAATACCTCGAGCAGCGCATCATCGAACGGATCTGCGAGCCGGAGCGTCAAGTTCTCTTCCGGGTGGTCTGGCAGGACGACAGGGGAGGCGTGCAGGTCAACCGTGGCATGCGTGTGCAGTTCAACAGCGCGCTCGGCCCGTACAAGGGTGGTCTCCGGTTCCATCCGTCGGTGAACCTCGGCATCATCAAGTTCCTTGGCTTCGAGCAGACCTTCAAGAACGCGCTCACCGGGCTCGGTCTCGGCGGCGGCAAGGGCGGTAGCGACTTCGATCCGAAGGGTCGCTCCGATGCCGAGGTCATGCGTTTCTGCCAGGCGTTCATGACCGAACTGTTCCGGCACATCGGCCCGCACACCGACGTGCCCGCCGGTGACATCGGGGTCGGCGGCCGGGAAATCGGGTTCCTGTTCGGTCAGTACAAGCGGCTCGCGAACGCGTACGACTCCGGGGTACTCACGGGCAAGGGCGTTGGCTGGGGTGGTTCGCTCGGACGTACTGAGGCAACGGGCTTCGGCGCAGTGTTCTTCCTGTCCCACCTGCTTGCATCACGCAAGCGGACCCTTGACGGGATCACCGCAACGGTTTCCGGATCGGGGAACGTGGCGACCTACGCCGTGGCCAAGCTCGAGGAACTCGGCGCACGCGTGGTCGCAGTGTCGGACTCGTCCGGGACCGTGCATGACCCGAAGGGCATCGACCTCGCGCTCCTGCGGCAGGTGAAGGAGGTGGAGCGCGCCCGCATCTCGGAGTACGCCGAACGGCGCACCGGCTCGACATTTCTGCGTGGGGCGCGGCCGTGGTCGATCCCGTGCGATGTGGCACTTCCGTGTGCCACCCAGAACGAGCTCGATGAGCAGGATGCGAAGACGCTGATCGCCAATGGGTGTCTTGCCGTGGTGGAGGGTGCCAACATGCCCTCGACCGCCGGGGCGATTGCGTTGCTGCAGCAGGCGAGGGTTGCGTTCGGACCGGCGAAGGCCGCCAACGCCGGCGGTGTGGCTACCTCCGGCCTTGAGATGCAACAGAATGCGTCACGTGAGCGCTGGACGTTCGAACAGACAGTGGGCCGCCTGGCCGGGATCATGCAGGACATCCACCAGACGTGCGAGGCGACTGCGGACGAGTACGGCGCCCCCGGCGACCTCCTGCTCGGTGCCAACATTGCCGGCTTCCGGCAGGTCGCCGACGCGATGCTTGCCCACGGCGTGGTCTAGAAGTCAGTCGTCGTCATCGCCCTGATAGCCCGCGTCGCCATTCGGTGAGTAGTTGCTGCGATCGCCACTCTCGGCCTTCTGCTGCCAGGTGGACTTGGCGCCGGTGTGGCCTGCATCCATCACGGAGTAAGTGGCCCACGCCCCGGAGGCGACAGTGAGTACCGCTACTGCAGGGACCGCCCACTTCGTCCAGGTCATGGGTGCAGATTCGTGGGCCGTGTTTCTGGACGTGCGGCGCTTTAGCCACCACTCGCCGACAACGAAGGCCAAGACCAGGATCGCAAAGATGATGCTCCACATCTTTGCGGTATCGCCGAGTTCTGCGTGGTGACGTATTGCGGCATTCTCGGGCCTGCTCTCCTGCAGCGACTCCCCGGCCGAGGCGGCAAGCAGAGCGCCTACGCCGCCGAGCACCGCCAGACCGGCAACGATCCACCCGATTCTGGCCCGCAGCCAGGGCCAGAAGGCCATGGCGAGGGCACCGATTGCGGCGAGCGGCACGAGTACCACGGGGATGTGTACGAGCAGGGGGTGGGCGGGGAGGCCGAACAGTTTGTCCATCACGAGAAGTCTGACGGCCGTCTGCCCCGATTAGTCCGGTGAATTCCTTGGAATCTCCTGAGAATCTCGCGGGAGCCGCAGGGTGTACCCGACGCCGCGCACGGTGTGGATGAGCGGGGGCTCCTCGATATCAATCTTGTGCCGCAGATAACTGACGTAGGTATCGAGCACGCTCGCGTTGCTCGTGAAGGTGATGTCCCACACCGCCGCGAGAATCTGCTCGCGGGTGAGGACTCGGCGTGCGTTGGCGGCGAGGTAATGCAGCAATCTGTACTCCGTTGCCGTGAGCTCGATATACCGATCGCCGCGCCACACGTCACGCGTGTCCTCATCGATGACGAGGTCGCCTACCACGATCTTGTTGTCGCCCGGAGCAATACCACCGGCACGGCGGAGCACGGCTCTCACCCTCTCGATCACCTCTTCGATGGAGAACGGTTTGGTGACGTAGTCGTCGGCCCCCAGCCGAAGCCCCTCCACCTTGTCGGCCGTCGAGTCCTTGGCGGTGAGGAAGATGATCGGCGTGCGCACGCCGGCACGCTCGGTCTGGCGGATTCGCCTGGCGACATCGAAGCCACCGAGGTTCGGCATCATCACGTCGAGGATCACGAGGTCCGGGCACCGTGCGTCAACGGCAGCGAGTGCCTCCCGGCCGTTCGCTGCCCGTTGCACCTCGAACCCGTTGAACCCCAACCCCATCGACAGCAGTTCGGTGATGTGCTCCTCATCGTCGACCACGAGAATGAGCGGCTTGCTCCGGGAGGTGTCGGTCATTTCGGGAACCCTTCGGTATCCGGGTGGTCGGGGGTGAGCGGTAGTTCGATGCTGAAGACGGCACCACCATCATCGGCGTTTGCGGCGCGCGCCGCACCGCCGTGCTCTCGCGCGATGCTGTCGACAATGGACAGACCGAGCCCAACACCGGTGCCGGCCCGGGCTTCGTCCGCCTGCCAGAAGCGCTCGAAGACGTGGGAGAGTGCGTTGGGCGACAGGCCGGTGCCGTGGTCCCGCACCGTGAGGACTGCCATGCCGTCACGCAGGTGCGCACCGAGGTTGATGGACGTCCCCGCGGCGGTGTGCTTGATGGCGTTGGCGACGAGGTTGGAGACCGCTTGGCGGAGGTGATCCGAGTTCCCCTGCACCAGAACCGGCTCGGGGGCATCGAGCGTCACGCTGCGCGAGGGGTCGATTGCAACGGCATCGCTGCAGGCGTCCGCCGCGAGAACCGCAAGGTCAACGCTGGAGCGTTCGGGGGTGCGCGTCTCGTCGAGACGGGCGAGGAGCAGGAGGTCCTCGACGAGGTTCTTCATCCGTGCGGACTCCTCCTCGATCCGCCGCATGATGACGGCTTGGTCGACGTGTTCGCTCTGCTGGCCGAGGCGGAACAGCTCTGCGAAACCCTGGATGGAGGTGAGCGGCGTGCGCAGTTCGTGCGAGGCATCGGACAGGAACTGGCGGAGGCGCCGCTCGGTCTCCGCCCGTGCCGCGAAGGCGTCCTCGATCTCGTCGAGCATCGAGTTGAGGGCGAGACCTAACTGGCCAACCTCGCCCTTTGCGTCGGCAAGCGTGACGCGCTGTGAGAGGTCTCCGGCGTTAATGGAACGCGCGGTGTCGCCCATGGCCTCGAGGGGTCGCAGCCCGCGGCGTACGATGAACCACGAGCCGCCTACCAGCACGAGCAGGACGAGAGCACCACCGATCGTCTCAGTGAGCAGAAGTTCGCGGAGCGAGTCGGTAACGGGCGCTGTCGGCGTAGCAATGAGTACCTGATAGTCACGGGCATTCGGGGACGATGCGGTTGCAACGGCGACACGCCAGTTGCCCGAGCCTTCGCTCGAGCCGACGCTGAATGCGCGGTTCGCGGCAACGGGACCTGCGGGCAGATCCGGCGTGCCCTCAGACGTGATTCGGGCAACGACCTGACCCGTGGGGTTACGCAGTTCCGCGTAGACGACGCGCAGGACCGAAACGTTGTCGATCGAGACAGCCGGGCGGTCGTCGTCATCGTCGCGGCGCCCGGTTCCCCCGCGGTCGTCAAGACCCACAGCGTTGGTGAGCTGTCGGGAGACGCTCGGCAGCGCCGAGCGCAGTTGGTCGTCGAGACGCTGGTACTCGACGTTGCTGTAGCGGACGTAGGTGGCGAAACCGAACGCCGCAAGACCGAGTGTCACGAACGCACCCAGCGCCATGACCAATCTCGCCCGCAGTGTCATCGCTCGCTCCTTGTCCTTTTCGCTCCTGCATCCTGCCCGAACGGGGCAGGATTCCCGCAGTACCGGTTCCCCGGGCGAGTATCGGTCGGGGGGAGGTTCCCGACACTCACCCGGGGGTGTCCTCATCGTGCGGGGCAAACTTTGGCCGGGTCGTGGTGAAGCCTCAGAGTTCCCTCAGAGTTCGGGGCGCGGCCCGTAGCCTTTCCCCATGACCGCCGAGTCAGTTCCCACCGACAGTCTCACCATTCTCGGGCGCACCGTTCGCCACGCTGTAGAGCACGTGGAGTGCTTCCCTGCCCCTGCGCACGTGACACTTGTGCGGTGCACGAACGATGAACTCAACTCGATGTGCCCTGTCACGCAGCAGCCCGACCTGTCGCACGTCGTGATCGAGTACGAACCCGACCAGTGGTGCGTCGAGTCGAAGTCGCTCAAGCTGTATCTCTGGGGCTTTCGTGACCGCGCCGTCTTCGCCGAGGCGATGGCTGCGGAGATCGCGGCCGAGTTCATGACGACTGCACAGCCCCGACGTGTCCGGGTCGTGCTCACCCAGCGCCCTCGGGGTGGCATCGAGGTCCAGGTGGTTGCCGAGCGCACACGCTGACCGGGCCCCGGCCGGGGTTCAGATCGGCGGCAGGGACAGCAGCAGCGCCTGGAGCAGCAGCGTCTCGTTCGGATTGCGCTCGAGGTGAGCGATTGCCTCGATGATCCGGTCCACCGCTGCGGCATCCTCGGCACCTCGCCGCCCCTCAAGACCCTGCACGAGGCGATCCCGGTACGTCGATGCAACCGTGCTGAGCCCGGCGCGCAGTTCGTCCGTCCGGTAGCGGCGCAGCTCCCGCTTGTGACGTTCCTCAAGTGCCTTGCGGCCCGCCCCGCGCTCGCCAGTCTGGGCAACGCGGATCTCCAGTTCGGCAAGTTCATTCGCCTGGCGCGCCTTGAGCGGTTCGGAAGCGGACTCGATCAGTGCGAGGAGTTCCTCGATGATCTCGACGACGCGCGTCCCCGATCCGTTCACACGGTGGGTGACGGAGGCGAAGGCCTCGCGTCGAGCCACGAGTCCGGAATCGGTGGCGAGCAGACGCGCGCGATCGAGGTCTCCGGCGGCCGCGCGGGCAGCCTCGAGAGCAACCTCCTCACCGATACCCGCAGCGATGAGCGCGTCCGCGATCAAGCGGTCGGGCACCGAGTGGAAGGGGACCCGCACGCATCGCGAAGCGATGGTGATGAGATCTGGGACCAACTGGTCCGCGAGGACACAGAACACCGTTCCGGCGGGCGGCTCTTCGATGGTCTTGAGCAGCCGCGCCGCAGCCGACGCGTTGAGCAGATGGAACTCGTCGAGGATGAGTACCTTTTTGTTGCTCTCCACCGGGGCGAACGATGCGCTGCGCACGATCTCGCTGGCCTGCTCGGCACTGATTGCGGCCCCCACACGTTCCACCTCACTGACGTCGGGATGCTCGCCGCTCATGGTGAGCACACAATCGCGGCAGGTCCCGCACTGGTCGTTGCGGCACAGCAGGGCTGCTGCGAAGGCGCGCGCTGCGCGGCGCTTCCCCGAACCCGCCGGGCCGAGGAACAGATACGCGTGTACGGGATGCTG
>WLJO01000047.1 GCA_009701715.1 Actinomycetota bacterium | reverse complement strand
CATCCTGAAACCGGCCGTCCGTCGCTGTTCATCGGGCGCCACGCACACGCAATCCCCGGCCTCGAGTCGGAGGAGTCCGAGCAGTTGCTCGACGGGCTTCTGGACAACGCCTGCCAGCCACCGCGCCTCTACGAACATGATTGGCAGGTCGGCGATCTCGTCGTGTGGGACAACCGGTGTGTGCTGCACCGTGCACGCCCGTGGGACTACACCGTGCCGCGCCTGATGAAGCACACCCGCATCCAAGGCGAGCTCGCCTCCGAAGGCGTCTCGGCCTAACTCATCGCCTG
This sequence comes from Actinomycetota bacterium, assembly GCA_009701715.1. Taxonomy (GTDB): domain Bacteria; phylum Actinomycetota; class Acidimicrobiia; order Acidimicrobiales; family Ilumatobacteraceae; genus WLJO01. The sequence goes on along the minus strand of WLJO01000047.1, from coordinate 18,798 downwards.
CGGTCAGAACAGGGTGCCCTGCGCGGGTTCGTCGGGGTCCGGGCCGGTGGTTGTGACGGGTGTCTCGAACGGCCCTGCAGCAGCGGCCACCGCAAGACGGTCGACGAGATCGTTCATCGCATTCCCCGAGTGCCCCTTCACCCAGCGGAACGACACGTTCCCGCGCTGCAGCACCAGTTCCACGAGCGGCCGCCAGAGGTCCTGGTTGGCAACAGGCTGCTTCGACGCGTTCTTCCAGCCACGGCGCATCCACCCCTCCCACCAGCGGTCCCTGAAGCAGTTCACGACGTACGTCGAGTCGCTCGTGATGATGATCGGATGCTCCGCCGGCAGTGCCTTCAGGGCCTCCAGCACGGCCTGCACCTCCATCCGCTGATTGGTGGTGTGCGGCGCGCCCCCCGAGCCCCAGACCGCTCCGTCGGGCGCAACCGCCCACGCCCAACCGCCCGGACCGGGATTACCGGAGCATGCCCCGTCGGTGAACACGATGACGGGCTCGTTTGACACACTTCCACTCTGGCATGGGCGAGAATGGGCGCATGATCTTTGACGGATTCGTCCACTCGCTCCCGGACTTCGATCCCGAGGAGACCAGGGAGTGGCTCGACTCGCTGGACGCCGTGGTGGACACCCACGGCAAGACCCGGGCCCGCTACCTCCTCTCTGCGCTGCTCGATCATGCACGCGAACTGCAGGTGTCGTTCCCCGCAACAGTCTCCACCCCGTACGTCAACACGATCCCTGCCGAGTACGAGCCGTGGTTCCCCGGTGACGAGCACATCGAACGGCGCATCCGCGCGTACGTGCGCTGGAACGCTGCTGCGATGGTGGTGCGCGCCAACCACCAAGCCGAGGGCATCGGTGGTCACCTCTCCACGTTCGCGTCATCGGCCAGCCTCTACGAGATCGGCTTCAACCACTTCTTCCGCGGCAAGGAGGACGGCCAGCCCGGGGACCACATCTATTTCCAGGGGCACGCAGCACCCGGTGTGTACGCCCGCGCGTTCCTCGAGGGCCGCCTGAGCGCGGACGACCTCGACCACTTCCGTCGGGAGATCGGCCGCGGCGGCGCGGGCCTGTCGAGCTATCCACACCCGAGGCTCATGCCCGAGTTCTGGGAGTACCCAACGGTGTCGATGGGCCTCGGCCCCATCACGGCCCTCTATCAGGCGCGCTTCAACCGGTACCTCCACAACCGCCACATCGACGACACCTCCCAGAGCCGTGTGTGGGCCTTCCTCGGCGACGGGGAGTGCGACGAACCCGAGACCCTCGGTGCCATCTCGCTCGCCGCCCGCGAGCACCTCGACAACCTCGTCTTCGTGGTGAACTGCAACCTCCAGCGCCTCGACGGACCGGTCCGCGGCAACGGCAAGATCATCCAGGAGCTCGAGGCGACGTTCCGCGGAGCCGGGTGGAACGTCATCAAGGTGATCTGGGGTTCGCGCTGGGACGAACTGCTCATGAAAGACAAAGACGGCGTCCTGCTCCAAAAGATGAACTCCACCGTGGACGGCGAGTTCCAGCGGCTCACCAACGCCCCTGGCAGCGAGATCCGCGAAACGTTCTTCGGCCCGGACCCCCGGCTCCGCAAGATGGTGGAGCACCTGTCCGACGAAGACCTCATGCTGCTCCCCCGTGGTGGCCACGACTACCGCAAGTTGTATGCGGCCTACAAGACGGCGCTCGAGAACCTCGGCAGCGGGCGCCCCACCGCGATCCTCTGCAAGACGGTGAAGGGCTGGACGCTCGGTCCCGACATCGAGGCGCGCAATGCCACCCACCAGATCAAGAAGATGACTCGTGATCAGCTCATCGCGCTGCGCGACCGTCTCTACCTCAACGACGAGATCCCCGACGACGCATTCGAGGGCGACGACCCGCCGTACTTCCGCCCGGGCGAAGATTCCGTCGAGTACCAGTACCTCATGGAGCGTCGCCGCGCGCTCGCCGGCTCGGTGCCCAAGCGCATGATCCGCACGCGCAAACCGCTCGGCCAGCCGGCCGATGAGCCATTCGCCGAGATCATGGCGGGCTCGGGTGTGCAGGCGGCCTCCACCACCGTTGCGTTCACGCGCCTCCTGCGCAACCTCTGTCGCGACGAACAGATCGGCCCGCGCGTGGTGCCGATCATTCCCGATGAGGCCCGCACGTTCGGCATGGATGCGCTCTTCAAGGAACTGAAGATCTACGCGGCCGACGGGCAGAAGTACCGCCCGATCGACGCGAACCTCATGCTGTCCTACGCGGAATCCGCGAGCGGGCAGATCCTTGAGGAGGGCATCACCGAGGCAGGCGCAATGTCCAGCTGGATCGCTGCCGCCACGTCGTACGCCACACGCGGCGTGCCGATGATCCCGTTCTTCACCTTCTACTCGATGTTCGGGTTCCAGCGCGTCGGCGACCTCATCTGGCAGGCCGCCGACAGCAGAGCGCGCGGCTTCCTCATGGGCGCCACCGCCGGGCGCACCACGCTGCACGGCGAGGGCCTGCAGCACCAGGACGGGCACTCGCTCGTTCTCGCCTCCACGGTGCCGGCCTGCCAGGCGTACGACCCGGCATTCGCCCACGAGATGGCCGTCATCGTCAAGCACGGCATCCGTCGCATGTACGGCGGCGAGCAGGGCCAGAGCACCGATGACGCCGATGTCTTTTATTACCTCACGCTCTACAACGAGAACTACCCGATGCCCCCGATCCCGGATGAGCCGGGGATCGAGGAGGGGATCGTCCGCGGGTTGTACCGGTGGGCCGAGTCGCCTGCGGGGACCAACGCCCGCGCAACCCTGCTGTTCTCCGGTTCGGCCAACGGTGCGGCCCGCCAGGCCGCAGCCGACCTCGCCGAGCATTTCGGCGTGGGGGCCGAGCTCTGGAGCGCCACGAGTTACAAGCGTCTCCGCGAGGAGGCACTCGAGGTGGAGCGCTGGAACCGGTTGCACCCGGACCGCCCACCGCGCACCACGCTCGTCAATCACCTGCTCGCCGACGCGCCCGGGCCGATCGTGGCGGTGACCGACTTCATGCGGATCGTGCCCGAGCAGATCGCCCGCTTCCTGCCGGGTCGCTCGTTCACCCCGCTCGGAACGGACGGCATGGGCCGCAGCGATACGCGTGAGGCGCTGCGGCGGCACTTCGAGGTGGACGCCGCCCACATCGTGGTCGCAACGCTGTCGGGCCTCGCTGCCCAGGGCGAGGTGAAGCCCGAACTCGTGATGGAGGCCATCCGCCGCTACGGCATCGACCCGGACACGCCGTTCTCGCTGTACGCGTAATTCCGCCGACATAGGCTCCGCTCCGCTTCGCCATAGTTCGGCGTGCGGCTCGTCGCTGGCGCTTCCCTCGCCGCGCGAGCGTCGCTGCGCTAGCAGCAGCGAGCAGGAGCCCTATGCCAAAGCGCAGCGGCGGCTATGGGCGACCATCAACGCGGAGGCTATGTCGGCGAGTTAGAACGAGTTCCGCTGGCGGTCAAGCCAGCCGAGCAGGATCGCTAGTGCTCGCGGGTCGTGCCGCAGCCGGTGGCCCGCTCCGGAGATAATCCGTAGCTCGGCAGAGCCGTGCGCCTGTGCGATCTGGCGGGCCTCCGACGTCGGTACCGCCTCGTCGTCGTCGCCGTGCATCACGAGGAGATCCCGCGGAGCGAACCGGCGGGCCGCGTCGAGCGGGCGGAAGCGCTGGAATTCGCGCCCCCATTCATCGAGGTTCGGCGGGAACCTCGGCGTGCGAACGGCGCCGATCTCCCTGGCGTGCTCGAGAAAGCGACGCGGTTGGTCCGCCCAGTCCTCGAAGCCGGACCGTGCGCCGAGCATCACCGCACCGCGTACACGCGGGTCGTCGGCCCCGACACAGAGCGCTATCGATCCGCCGGTGTTGGTTCCGACCAGCCACACCCCGAGCGGATCGGTCTCCTCCACGACCACATCGATGGCACGCTTCAGGTCATCTACCCAGCCCTGCAGTGAGAAGTCGCCCTCGCTCTTGCCGCAGCCGCGGAACGTGAACGTCATTGCCGTCCAACCGAGCTCGTTCGCGATCCGGTCCATGAGCTCCGGGAACGTCGAGGCGCTCTGGCGCGCGTCGAGCGGCCCGATCGGAAAGCCGTGACACATGATGAGCGCCGTCGTGCGGGCGTCCCTGCCGACGGGTCTCGCCGTGTGCCGGGAGAGCCTCAGGCCGCCGGAGACGAATTCACCGTTCACGGACGAGCACCCGGAGATCGCAGAAGCACCGACCGACGGTCAGGAGCGGGGCTTGCGGTACGTGCGGGCCTTCTCGCCGGGCTTGGCGAGCCGGTACCCGCGGTTGCGGGCCTCGGGCAGTGTGTCGGGCCCGAAGCACAGGTAGGTCTCGGCCGCCATGAGCTCGTCGATGACCTCGGTGTCGGTCCAGGTGTCGAGGTCGTACACGAGTTGTGTGCGCTTGTCACCGACGTAGCGGTAGTGCTCGAAGCGAACCGGTCGTTCCATGCCCCAGACGCTACCCAAGCCGGGCCCCGTCAGCGAAGTACCGCTGCCGAACTCAGTTCAGGTTGATGTCGGGGTCGTTCGCCTGCGGGCCAACTGCGCCGATCGCAGCGAAGTAGGCCGTGTGGGTGTCGATCACGTGCGCAACGTCCTCGTCGACCACGTCCATCCCCGCTTCCTCGGCGCGGGCGAGCAGGTACGCCACCTCGGAGATCTCGTCAACGATGATCGGCAGCGAAATGTCTTGGCGCCGGTCCACCACCTTGTCGGGCTGCAGGCCCTTGGCGTGGAGCCACCGCATGTGGATCGCCAGCAGCTGCTCGAGCTCGTCGTAGGTGAGCCTCGCCTGCGCTGCGGCGGGCAGATTGTCCGCCACGTAGTCGATCGCCTGCTCGATCTCGTAGACGGCTCTCGGCGCGAGGGCGTCCAGACGGTGTGCCTCACGGCCGACGGTGCCGGCGGCGATGGCGAACACGATCACGCCGGCGACGATGAGGATGACGATTCCGGCTCCGGTCACGCTCCCGATGCTAGGCGCCACCCGTCGTGCTCCAGCCAAAACGCGACAGAGCGGCAGGTTTCCCCGCCGCTCTGCCCAGTTGTTTCGAGTTGTCGCTGTTACGCGGGCTCAGATGCCGATGCGCTGTGCGAGCTGCTCGCGGTGGTACGTCGGGTCTCCGAAGAGGAGCTCGGACGACTTCGCACGCTTGAAGTACAGGTGCGCCGGGTGCTCCCAGGTGAAGCCGATGCCGCCGTGGATCTGGATGTTCTCGGCCGTGGCGTGGAAGTACGCCTCCGAGCAGTAGGCCTTGGCGAGCGAGGCCACCGACGGCAGTTCCTCGTTCATCTCTGCGGCACACCACATGCCGTAGTACGCAGCGGACTTGGCTGACTCAACCTCGAGCAGCATGTCTGCGCACTTGTGCTTGATGGCCTGGAACGAACCGATCGGGCGGCCGAACTGCACGCGCACCTTGGCGTACTCGACGGCCATGTCGAGTACCTTCTGTGCACCGCCGACCTGCTCGGCAGCGAGGCCGACAGCGGCGAGGTCGAGCACCTTGTGGAGCACGCTCCAGCCCTGGCCCTCGGTGCCGATCAGCTTGCCGGGCGTGTCCTTCAGCTCCAGCTTGGCCTGCTTGCGCGTCTGGTCCATGGTGGACAGCGCAGTGCGGGTGAGACCGGCAGCGTTGCCCTCAACGGCGAACAGGCTCGTGCCCTTGCCCGTCTTGGCGGCAACAATGATGAGGCCTGCGGTATGGCCGTCGAGCACGAACGACTTCGTGCCGGTGATCTTGAAGTCGCTGCCAGAGCCGGAGGCCGTAGCGGTGATGCCGCTCTCGTCCCACTTGCCGGAGGGCTCGGTGTAGGCGAGCGTCGCGATGGTGGTGCCTGCGGCGATGCCGGGCAGGTACGCCTTCTTCGCTGCCTCGTCACCGGAGAGCAGCAGCGTGTTCGCCGCGAGCACGACGGTGGAGTAGTACGGCGCGCACAGCAGTGAGCGGCCCATCTCCTCGAGCACAATGCCGAGCTCGACGAACGAGTAGCCCGAACCGCCGTACTCCTCGGGGATCGCGAGACCCTGCAGGCCCATCTGCTCACCCATCTGGCTCCACACGGCGGCGTCGTAGCCGTCGGTGGTCTCCATGAGCGCACGGACATCGGTCTCGGCGGACTTGGCATCGAGGAACGCGCGGACGGTCTTGCGCAGTTCTTCCTGTTCTTCGGTGAAGGCAAAGTTCATGCGGTCATTCTGGTCGGCACCCCGCTCCCCCGCAAGGCACAATGTGTACACTGGTGTACTCATGCGTCGAATTGGTATTCGAGAACTCCGGGCGGGCGTGGCAACCGCCGTGCGCCAGGCCGGGTCCGGCGAGCGTTTCACCGTCACCGTCGACGGCAGACCGGCCGCTCAGCTCGGCCCCCTCGAAGGGGCCGACAACACCGTCGGGATCGACGACCTGGTCGCTGCGGGCCTGCTCGTCGCCCCGCGGCGCTCCGGTCCAGCCCGGCCCACGGATCCCGTACCGGCCTGGGCGGGCGCCCGGCTCGACCGCCTCCTGCGGGAGTTGCGCGGGTGACGCTGTACGCCGATGCGTCTGCGCTCGTCGCGCGTCACCTCGATGTGCCGGCCCGAGCCGTGGCCCTCGAGGCGTTCGCAAACAACGCCGTGTGGTGCACCTCCGCAATGGCCCTCACCGAGGCACTTGCCCTCATCGACCGGCTCACCGACGACCTCGACGTGCGGGAGCAGGTGGAGGACCTCGTGCGCCTCGACTGGGACCGGCTGCACCTCGTGCCGGTGGACCAACGCTGCCTCGACCGGGCGGCGGTGCTCGCCCGCGAACAACCGCTCCGCCTGTCGGACGCAATTCACCTCGCAGCAGCAGACCGGCTCCCGCGACCGCTGGCGTTCCTCACCTTCGACCCAGCCCAGATTCCCGTTGCGCTGTCGCTCGGCTTCGACGTGGTCTCGACGTGATCCGACCGGGACCCGTGCGAGAATGACACTCATGAGCACCCTGCACTGGAGCGACAGCCGCCTCGAGGTCCACCGCGTGGTCGTCGGACCGTACGAGAACAACGTGTTCGTCATCCGCTGCAAAGAGACCGGTGAGGGCATCCTCATCGACGCAGCAAACGAACACGAACTGCTGCTCGAGATGTGCCAGCGCCTCGGCGTGAAGCGGGTACTGGAGACCCACGGCCATGGCGATCACATCCAGGCGGTGCCCGCCATGCGTGAGGCCGGCTACGAGGTTGCCGTGACGGCGCTCGATGCGCCACGCCTGAAAGAGGTGGGCTACGACGTGTTCCTCGACGACAAAGAGATCATCGAGGTAGGCCGCCTGCGCCTCCACGTCATCCACAACCCGGGCCATACCGAAGGTTCGGTCTCGTTCAAGGTAGAGGACGCTCCCCTGCTGTTCAGCGGGGACACCCTGTTCCCCGGCGGCCCTGGCAACGCCACGTTCGACGGCGGCAGCTTCGAGCAGATCATCCACTCGATCGACACCAAGTTGTTTACCTTCCCGGCCGAAACGATCATCCTCCCCGGCCACGGCGGCGACTCAACGATCGGCACCGAGCGCCCCCACCTCCGGGAATGGGTGGACCGGGGCTGGTGAGCCCCGGCGCCCGGCCTGTCGTGCTCGGGTGTGACCGATGCAACAGACTGTGGTGAACTTCTGGGGTGCCGGGAGAACCCGGCAGAAGCCGTACACGTCTGGAACAGCATGAATCTCCTCGTCCTCCTCGAAATGTCCTCCGGCGCCATGGGCGACCGGGTGACCGTCGGTGCGCTCGATGGTGGGCTCACCTTCGAGCAGCTCTTCGATCGTGCCGCCCGGGGCGCCACGTACCTGCGCAACCATTCCGGAGAGCGCCTGCTCTATGCGGGTATCTCCTCCCCGGTGCTCCCGGTGGCGATGTATGCGTCGTCGTGGGCCGGCAAGCCGTACGTGCCGCTCAACTACCGCCTCGCCGACGACCGACTCCGCATGCTCATCGGCCGCCAAACCCCAGCCGTGCTCGTCTGTGACCCGGGCACCGAGGATCGCTTCGCCGGCATCGAGGGCATCGAGGTGCTCACCACCGATGCATTCAACGCCGCCATCGACGCCGCAGAAGCCGCCGAACCCGACTGGTCGATGGACGAGGACGATGTCGCCGTACTGCTCCACACCAGCGGCACCACGGGTGACCCGAAGATCGCGATTCTCCGCCAGAAGCACCTAACTGCGTACGTGCTCGGCTCCATCGAGTTCATGGGCGCCGGCGAGGAAGAGGCCACACTCGTGTCGGTGCCGCCGTATCACATCGCCGGAATTGCCGCGATGATCACGTCGGGCTTCTCGGGACGACGCATCGTGCAGCTACCCACGTTCGAGCCCGCCGAGTGGGTGCGCCTCGTTCGGGACAACGCCGTTACCCACGCGATGGTTGTGCCGACCATGCTCGGGCGGATCCTCGACGAACTCGAGGACGGACTCGGGCTGCCGAGCATCCAGCACCTGTCCTACGGTGGTGGCCGCATGCCGCTTCCCGTCATCGAGCGAGCGATGAAGCTGCTGCCCCAGGTCAATTTCGTGAACGCCTACGGCCTCACCGAGACCTCGTCGTCGATCGCCGTTCTCGGCCCGCAGGACCACCGTGACGCCTGGTCGTCAGACGACGCGCTCGTGCGTCGCCGCCTCGGCTCGGTCGGCAAGCCGCTGCCCACCGTGGAGATCTCCATCCGCGGCCCACTCGGTGAGGAACTACCCATCGGCGAGAAGGGCGAGATCTGGGTGCGTGGCGACCAGGTATCGGGCGAGTACGCCTCCAAGCGAGCGCTCAACCAGGACGGCTGGTTCCCGACGAACGACGCCGGCTCCTTCGACGAGGGTGGCTACCTGTTCATCGAGGGCCGCATCGACGACGTGATCGTCCGCGGCGGTGAGAACCTCTCCCCCGGCGAGATCGAGGACGTGCTGCTGCAGCATCCGTCCGTGCGCGAAGCGGCTGTGGTCGGCATCCCGAGCGACGAGTGGGGTGAGGCCGTTGCCGCCTTCGTCGTGCTGCACGACGGCCGGGCGATGACTGCCCAGGAGGTTTCCGACTGGATCGTGAAGCACCTGCGTTCCTCCCGCAAGCCCGAGCACATCGAGTTCCGTGGCGACCTGCCGTACAACGAAACCGGCAAGCTGCTGCGCCGGGAGCTGAAGGCCCAGTTCACCCCGGCCCCGTAACGGCTTCGGCGTCGGCACCCGAGAGCGAGTAAGAACTACCTATCCATCACCGCACATCCGGAGGTCCGTGCATGGCAATCGACAAGTTCCCCGTCGAGGCGACACACATCATGATGTTTGCTCGCGCGATCGGCGACACCAATCCCATCTATTCCGACGCGGAGTACGCCAAGGGCACCGAGGTCGGTGCGGTAATCGCACCGCCCACGTTCGTGCAGGCGAGCGCCCAGTTCGACGACCAATACCCGTTGCGCCCGATGCCGGGCAAGCCGTGGTTCGGCTCCGGCAAGGAGGCCACAGGCCTGAGGAAGGACCCGAAAGGTGACGGCGGCGGAAGCGGCGGCGGCAACGGCGGCGGGCTCCACGCGGAGCAGCACTACGAGTACCACCGGCCGCTACGTGCCGGCGAGGTGCTCACCGCCACCAACCTCGCACTCAAGACCTGGGAAAAGGAAGGCCGCCGCGGCGGCAAGTTGCTGTTCAGCGAAACCACCACCGAGTACCGAACGGTCGCGGGCGAACTGGTGGTCACTGCACGCGGTGTTGGCGTGCGTACCGAGAAGGTGGTGGAGTCCAAGTGAGCCTGAATGCAAGCGAGCTCAAGGTCGGCGACAGCCGCGAGGTGGTCGTCGTAGACGACCTCTCCCGCACCCAGATCGTCATGTACGCCGGCGCGTCGGGTGACTACAACCCGTTGCACACCGACGACAAGTTCACCCAGGAAGTCGCCAAGTACCCGTCGGTATTCGCCCACGGCATGCTCTCCATGGGCATGACGGGCCGGGTGCTCACCGATTGGGTGGGCGACGGACGCCTCACCAAGTACGGCGTGCGCTTCACCAAGCAGGTGTTCCCGGGCGCAACCCTCACCACGACGGCAACCGTCGAGGCGATCCGCAACGAGGGCGGCGTGAACTACGCCGACTTCATGGTGGTCACCAAGGACCAGGACGGCGATGCCGTGATCACCGGTACCGCCACCGCACGCCTGGACTGACACACGCCAGCGATTATCCTGGGTCTCGGTCCGTTTTTTGTGAGGGGTTCACAGGAGACAGACCGAGATCTCTGCGTTGTCAGGCGAGCGCGGCCGAGGCGAGGATCGAACCATCGGCGCGAACGGCAGCTGCGTGGTACCCGTCGAACCCGGCGAGCCACTCGATCCCGGGTTCGCCCATCACGAACACCGTCGTGGCGAAGGCATCGGCCCACGCAAGACTTGGGCCCATCACCGTAACGGACACAAACGTGGCCGGCGGGACACCCCCACGGGCGTTCCAGAGATGACTGCCGCGCTCGGCGGTTCCCGACGTAGCGACCGCGCCGTCGGCGATATCGAGCGAGGCGAGCACCGAACCGGGCCGGAACGGATCGGCGATACCGATTCGCCAGCGCTCGCCGGGGGACGGCTCGCCGCTCACGACGATGTCACCCCCGACCGACACGTACCAGTGCTCGAGTCCGCGTCGAGCGAGGGCCGCCGCAGCCCGCTCCGCTGCCCACCCCTTTACGAAACCCGCCGGATCGATCGGTCCGGCGAGCCCGGCGCGACGGATGTCGAAGGCACCCGCGCTCGCCTGCTCCAGCCACGTGCAGGCGTCGAGCACGTCGATCACCTCGCGGCTGCAGTCGACCGGATGTATCGCGCCACTGTTGATGCGGCTGATCTCGCTGTCCGGGCGGAACGTGCTGAACAGCGCCTCGAGCCGGTCGAGTTCGACGAACAGTTCATCGATCGCAGCCTCGATCTCGCTCACGGGTGCCACATCGTGCACATGCACACTCGCCATCGTTCCCATCGCCGGGCGGATGCGCCGCACGACTGGGGTGGCGGTGCTAGCGCGTTGCGACATCGATGATCGCCTGCAGTGAATCGATGTAGCCAGCGGTCGTGTACGTGGCACCCGACACCCCGTTGATCGCAGCGCTTTGTGCTGCCATCGCCTGCTTGTTGAGTACCGGTACTGCACGGTTGTTGATCCGCACCGAGCGGTTGTCTGTGGGCAGTTCGATCACCTTGACAGAGCAGATCTTCCCGCTGCTTGCCACCGATGCCTGCACCTGGACTGCGCCGAAGCGGTTGTACTGCGTTGGCCCCTTGTAGCTCCGGCATGTAGATCCCGAGACCGGCGCCACCGTGGCCACGACCGTTGGCGGAGCGCTGCTGGACGACGTGCCTCCGCCGGTGCCGCGGGTAGACCGTTGCGGCACAGTAGGGACCGTGCTCTCCACGCCACCAGACCCGGAGGAGTCGATCACCGTCACTGCTCTCGTCGGGGCCGTTGTGTCGCTGGCGACCTGCTCGAGCCCGCTCGTCGAGCCCGACCCGGCGCCTGCGGGGCGGTCAAGTGCCATGACGAGCGCCCCTGCAGCCCCGCCGAGAGCGATCACGGGGAGCACACGTCGGGCCAACGTCGGGGAGCGCCGAGCCGGATGTTGCTTCGAGCCAGTCGGGCGGTTGTTGTAGGGATTTGGGGACATCACATCACCACCAGGGTCGTTCGAAGTGAACAGAAGAGGTCGGAACGCCAGCGGCACGGAGACCCTGTCGCGCGGCCGACACGAGACGATCCGGCCCGCAGACAACGACGGCCCGTTGTGCGAGGTCGGGAACCGCGTCGCGGAGCAGACGGGCCGAGAACGGGTCCTTCACGGCGAGGCTCGCTGACGGGCCAACCAGGGTCCGCAGCGTGCCGCCGCGGGACTCGACGAGAACACGTAGTTCGTCGAGGTGGAGCAAGTCCTCCTCACTACTCGCACGGAACAGCACCACCGGGGCGTTGATCGCTGTCATCGACTCGACCATCGCCCGTGCCGGTGCAACACCGACACCACCGACGATGAAGAGCACCTGCTTCGAGCCAATCGACTCGGTGGTGCAACTTCCATAGGGCCCCTCGACGGCCACCCTTGTGCCGAGCGGCATCGCTGCGATGGAGCCCGAGGCATCGCCCCGGTTCTTGATCGTGAAGCGCAACCCGGCGGACGAGGGTGCGGCGGAGAGCGAGAACGGGTGTGCCTGCCACCACCAGCGCGCCCGGAGGGGCCGGAGAAAGAAGAATTGGCCGGCGCTCGCCTCGATCGCACCGAGGCCACGACCGGCGAGACGTACGGCGACGGTGTCGGGCGACTCCTGGCGCACCTCGGCGATACGCAGCGGGCGTAGCAACGAGCGGAGAGTGGTGCCCCAGCGGCGGATCACCAGCAGGGCGATGAGCGCGACATGGAGCCCGATCCACAGAACCCGGGCGAGCGTGTCGTTACCGAAAATGTCGCCGGTCACGAGTTGGTGCCCGAACGACATCGCGAAGCCCGCGTAGGCAGCGAGGTGGACGAAGTACCAGGTTTCGTAAGACATCCTGCGGCGCACCGAGGCGAGCGACGAGATCGTGACGACAGCGATCAGGGCAGAGCCGACCGTGGCGAGCGCCATGTACGGCTCGCGACCGGTGAGGTCCTGCACGGCAGCGAGGAGGCCGCCTGCCGAAGCCCACGCAACGAGCGCTGCAGCGATGTGGACGCCGACAAGGAGCGTCATCGTCTCGCCGAGGATGCGGTGCCACACGAACATGCGGTCGAGACCGATTCGCCGTTCGACCGAGCGGGGCCGTCCGACAAGCGCGAGCCCGACGAGGCCGAACCCCGAGGCGAGGAGGCCAGAGAGCTGCGTGATCGAGGTAGCGGCGTCACGCCAACCCCGGCTGAGCGCCGCAACACCACCGTGGCGAAGCCAGAGCCCCACGATCACGATTCCGAGGGCCCCTACGGCAGCGAACAGGTCCGAACCGAGTGCGGAAGTTGTTCGAGCGCCGGGCAGGAAGTGCGGCCGCCGGGCTTCCAGCGGCCGGTGGCCCACTCCGGTGAACGGCCTCTGGGGTGCCTGGATCATGCTCCCCATGCTGCGACTCCTCCTTGGGAGAATCCTGAGAACTCGCCGGGAAGTCGCTCAGGAAGGTCGGTCGACCACCCCACGGCCCGGAAGACCTCGCAGAATCCCCGTGTATAGGCCAGACTTGACGTGTTACCGGGCGACGAGCAGGGAGAACACGATGGGATCACGCGTGATCATCAAGGGCGGAACCGTGGTGGACGGCACCGGCGGGCCCTCCCGCATCGCTGACGTAGCCATCGAGGGCGACCGCATCGTTGAGATCGGTGTCGGTCTCACCGGCGACGAGGTGATCGACGCAACCGGGTCGGTGGTGGCACCCGGGTTCATCGACATCCACACCCATTACGACGCCCAGGTGTTCTGGGACCCGGCGCTCACACCGTCGTGCTACCACGGCGTCACCACGGTCGTTGCCGGTAACTGTGGCTTCTCGTTCGCGCCCATCAAGGCCAAGGACATCGACACCCTCACCCGCACCATGGAAAAGGTGGAGGACATGGACCCACAGACGCTCATCGAGGGCGTGCCGTGGGACTTCGAGACCTTCCCGGAGTACCTCGACTCCGTCGAGCGCCACGGCAGCCTGCTCAACTTCGCGGCATACATCGGCCACACACCGCTGCGCCTGTACGTGATGGGCGACGAGGCGATCGGCCGTGAGGCCACACCCGATGAGGTGGACCAGATGGTCGCCATCGTCAAGGACGCTATGGACGCGGGTGCCTGCGGTGTCGCAACGAGTTTCGCGGCCACGCACCGGGCGGCGGACGGTCGCCCGATCCCGAGCCGCTGGGCCGAGAGCGAGGAGATCTACCGCCTCTTCAAGGCCGTGGCCGACACCGGCCGTGGCGTCATCGGCATCAACGGCGGCGACAACCTGCCGTTCCCGCAGTGCTACGACATGCAGCAGCGCGTCGGTATCCCGTTCACGTACACCGCGTTGCTCACGTTCCCGAACGGGGCACACATCAAGGCAGCCGAGATCAACCGTAAGGGCTGGGAACGCGGCGCACAGGTGTGGCCGCAGGTCTCGTGCCGACCGTTGTCATTCTCGATGACGATGCAGGAGCCGTTCACGCTCAACATCAACCCGGTGTTCGGTGAGTTGATGTCGAAGTCCGTGGAAGAGCGCAGGGCCGCGTACGCGGATCCCGCGTGGCGCCAACGTGTGCTCGTCGGCTGGACCGACACGAAGTTCCTGCCGCCGCAGTGGGCCTCGTTCGAGATCATGGAGTCAACGGCCCACCCGGAACTCGTTGGCCAGCGCATCCAGGCACTCGCTGAAGCGGACAACAAGCACCCGCTCGATCTGCTCCTCGACTTGACACTGGAGGAGGCCGAGCCCAGCGACATTCGGGTGAAGAACATCCTCGCAAACGGAGACCCCGAGGGCATTGCGATGCTCCTCCAGGAGGAACACACGACACTCGGCCTGTCGGACGCCGGTGCCCACGTCGGCCAACTGTGCGACGCGCCGCTGTCGACCGATCTCCTCGGCAACTGGGTGCGCGAGCGCAAGGTGCTCAGCATGGAGACTGCTATCCGCAAGCTCTCCGGCCTCCAGGCTGACATCTTCAACTTCACCGACCGCGGCTACCTCAAGCCCGGCTATCACGCCGACGTGGTGGTGTTCGACCCGAAGACCATCGATCCCGGTCCGGTGCGCCGTGTGCGTGACTTCCCGGCCGGGGCCGAGCGCCTCACTGCGGACCAGCCGACCGGGATGCACTATGTCTTCGTGAATGGCACCGCCATCCAGCGCAACGGGGTACTCGTGCAGTCCGCTCTCGACGACCTGCCCGGCCAGATGGTGGCCCCGAGCCCCTGGTAACCCGGGGCCAAGGGTGAACATCGAGACACCCGCAGCGGTGGTGGACGTCAGCATTCTCGACCGGAACATCACGTCGTGGGCGGCACAACTGGGTGCGCGAGCAGTGGGCGTCCGCCCGCACACCAAGACGACCAAGTGTGCCGAGATCATTCGCCGTCAGGTGTCCGCCGGTGCTGTTGGGCTGACTGCCGCCACGATCGGTGAGGTGGAAGCACTTGCAGACAGCGGCTTTGACCACTTGTTCCACGCTTATCCCGTGTGGGCTGGCACGCCCGAACGGTCGCGCAGAATCAGGACGCTCCACGAGCGTTGCAACCTGATGGTGGGCGTGGAGTCCGTGGAGTCGGCTACGGCACTTGCCAGCGCTGTGTCGGGCGCCTCCCACCCGCTCGCAGTCGTGCTCGAGGTGGACTGCGGGATGCTCCGTTCGGGCGTGGCGCCCGACGCGATCGCCCCGCTCGCCCGGGCGTGCCAGGACCTCGGCCTCGACATCCGCGGTGCGTTCACCTACGGCGGCCACGCCTACGCGAACTGCGACGCACCGGCCGCTGCCGGCGACGACGAGGTGCACGCGCTTGCCGCCGCTGCATCAACCCTGCGGGACGAGGGTGTTGACGTCCGGGTGCTGAGCGCTGGTTCCACCCCGACGGCGCGGCGCTCGGCACGCCCGCCGGTCACTGACGAGCGACCGGGTACGTACGTATTCATGGACCGCCAGCAGCTGGCGCTCGGCGCTGGGACCCTGAAGGACGTCTCGCTGTACGTGCTCACGACCGTCGTGGCGAGCCACGCCGACGGGCGTTTCGTGCTCGATGCCGGGTCCAAGGTGCTCTCCACCGACAAGCCGGCATGGCTGGAGGGTTTCGGGTTCCTGCCCGCGTACCCGGCGGCCACCGTTGACCGACTGTCCGAGCACCATGCAGTGGTGAGCGCCAACGGTCAACGACCGCGGGTCGGCGAAGTGGTTGCCCTCGTACCCAACCACTGCTGCGTCGTAGTGAACCTCACCGACTCGCTGGTGGCGGCTGACCGCTTCGACCCACTCGACGACGACCTACTGGGGGCCGTGTGCGATCACGAGCGCTGGGGACTCATCAGTCGGGGCAGCAACACCTAGCCACCGACCTGGCGGAGCATCAACCCGGCGAGGGAAGCGCTAGCGACGAGCCGGACGAGGCCTATGCCGAAGCGCAGCGGAGGCTATGGCCGAGCATCAACCCGGCGTGATGCCGTGCCGCTTCTCAACGGCCTCACGGTCGCGCGGGTCCGCTGCGGCGAAGCGCCGGACCATCTCGTCACGCAGGCCCTCGAACGACACCACGGCGTCAATCACCATCTCCGAAGCGAGGCGGTAGAGATCCACGTCTGCCTCGTACTCCCTGCGCCGTTCCTCCACGAATGCATACCGCTCGGCCGGGTCCTCGATCGCTGCGATCTTGTTGGCGTACACCGCGTTCACCGCGGCCTGCGGCCCCATCACGGCGATCTTCGCGGTGGGCAGGGCGAGTGTCGCGATCGGGTCGAAAGCGGGGCCGTTCATTGCATAGAGGCCGGCCCCGTAGGCCTTGCGGACCACGACACAGATCTTCGGAACAGTCGCCTCCGTGATCGCAGTGATCATTTTCGCGCCATGGCGGATGATGCCCTCGCGCTCCACCTTCGTGCCGATCATGAAACCGGGCACGTCCGCCAGGAACACGAGCGGGATGTTGTAGGCATCGCACATCCACACGAAGCGTGCTGCCTTGTCCGCAGAGTCCCCGAACAACACACCGCCCTTGTGCATCGGGTTGTTCGCCACGAACCCGACCACGTGACCGTCGAGGCGCCCGAACCCGACGGTGAGTTCCGGTGCGAACAGGGGCTTCACGGCGAAGAACGATCCCTCGTCGACGATGCAGTCGATGAAGCGGTGCATGTCGTAGCCCATTGCCTCGTCGGCGGGCAGCGCTTGGGCCGTGAGCGGCTTCACCGGGTCCAGTGCCTCGAACACGTCGGGGGTCTCACGCCAGTTCGTGGGCAGGTACGAGAAGAACTCCTTCGCCTGGGAGATCGCGTCGGCGTCGTCCACGGCGAGGTTGTCGCCGCAGCCGGACACTGTTGCGTGCATGCGGGCGCCACCCATCTCCTCGAGCGTCACGAACTCGCCGATGACCTCCTCGGCCATGCGCGGCGAGCCGAGGTACATCGACGCATTCCCCTCCACCATGATGACGATGTCGCAGAACGACGGGATGTACGCACCACCGGCGGCGGACGGCCCGAACAGGCAGCAGATCTGGGGCACCTTGCCCGACAGCCGTACCTGGTTCGCGAAGATCCTCCCGGCTCCACGCCGGCCCGGGAACAGGTCCACCTGGTCGGTGATCCGGGCACCCGCGGAGTCGATGAGCCAGAAGATGGGCACCTCGTGGCGGAGCGCGTACTCGGTAACGCGGATCATCTTCTCAACCGTGCGAGCGCCCCACGAGCCTGCCTTCACCGTCGGGTCGTTCGCCACGACGCACACGGTGCGCCCGTCCACGCGGCCGACGCCGGTAACCACGCCGTCGGCCGGCAGGTCTGCCGCCATTGTGTTGGAGAGCAGGCCGTCCTCGACGAACGATCCCTCGTCGAGCAGCAATGCCAGACGGTCCCGCACGAACAGCTTGTTCTGGCGCGCGAGTTTCTCGCCCTCGCGGTGGAGGTTGCCGGAGGCCGCCCTCTGCCTGCGCTGCTCGAACTCCTCGGTCACCCTGTCCCCCTTCGTCCGCTGGAATGACGGTAGCGCCCCCGCAGTGCCGGGGTGGACCCCACCCCTCGCTGTAGGTGATACTGCGGATGCTGTTTCTGGCACTGCACCAAGGGGGGACCGCAGCCATGATGACTGGGGAAGAGTACAAGAAGTCACTTTTTGATGGACGGGCGACGTATTTCGCTGGCGAGAAGGTGGATGACCTGCCGGGTCACCCGATCCTTGGATCGTCGGTGCAGAAGGCGGCCGAGGGCTACGACTGGATGTTGGCCCGCGCGGTGAACGGGCGCAGCCCGCTCGCAGGCATCCCAACGAGCGCTGAGGAACTGCGCCAGAAGGTCGATCTGGTTCACCAGAGCGGCATGATCAGCCACGTCACGTACACGTCGATCATGACGCTCGCAACGGTGTGCGGCCGAATCAAGGAGACCGCTCCGAAGTACCTGGAGCCGATGAATGCCTTCATCGAGGAGGCCCAGCGCCGTGACATCCGCATCACCCAGTGCATCACCGACGCCAAGGGTGACCGTTCGCGGCCCCCGGGCAAGCAGGACGACCCCGACGCGTACGTGCACGTGGTGAGCCGCCAGAGCGACGGCGTCGTCATCCGCGGCGCGAAGCTTCACATCACCGGCGCCTCGCTCGGTCACGAACTGATGACCATTCCCACCAAGGCGATGAAGGTCGGCGAGGAGGACTACGCGATCGCCGCGATGATCCCGGTGAACGCCCCGGGCGTGAAGATCATCAACACGTCGTACGCGCCGCGCCATCACGACCTGCGTGACTTCCCCGTGTCGGGCACAGACAATTACCCCGAGGGTTTCGTGATCTTCGATGACGTCTTCGTACCGAACGATCGCATCTTCCTCAACGGCGAGGTGTCCCAGGCCTCGGTGTTCGCCCATTCCCTCGGCCTCTGGGAGCGCCTCGGCGGTCTCTCCGGTCTGGCGGACGGTGCTGACCTCCTCGTGGGTCTGGCCCAACTCATCGCCGAGGCGAATGGTCTCGCCGGCGAGGCGCACATCAAGGAGAAGATCTCCGAGATGATCATCCACGCAACCGTGGTGCGCGCCTGTCTTGAGGCCTGCCTGATGCACGCCGAGGTCGGCCCGTTCGGGGCTGCGTTCCCGAACGAGCTGTACACCAAT
>WLJO01000046.1 GCA_009701715.1 Actinomycetota bacterium | reverse complement strand
GGTCGAGCAGCATGACTGCGGCGATCATGAGCGGCACGATGAGCGCGATGACCCGCACCGATGTACGGGTACGCGCCCGACCGACCCAGATCCTCGAGCGCAGCCGCGCCTCCTCGCGGGCCGTGGACGCAAGCTGGCCGAGCAAGCCTCCGAGGTCTCGCGCCTCGCGCTCCGCAGCCACCAGGAGTGCAGCGACAACGAAGTCCGCCACCGGGTGTGCAACGTCTGCCGCGAACTTGCGGAGTGCGTCGCTGGTCCGCTCATACTCGAGGCGAGCCGCCAGATGCTCCACCGCGGGTGCGAGCACGACCGGAGCGAGCGACGCTGTGGCGACGAGCGCCGTCTGCAAGCCGCTCGACGCCCCGAGGGTGTCCCTCAGCTGCTCGGTCCAGGTTGCGATGGCCTCTACCCGAGCGATCTCCTCTGTGGAACGCCGCGATCGACTGCGGCGGCTCGGCAGCCAGGTACCGAGGCCCGCTGCGAAGGCTGCCGCAACCGGCCAGCGCGTGAGCAGCAGCACAGGGGTGCCGAGGGCGAGCCCGAGCGACAGCCGGAGAGCGGCGCGGTCCACGCGCCCACTGAGGCCGACAAGGAGCAGTCCCGGGCGGAGTACCGTCCGCCCGAGCACGCCCGCCAGCAGCACGAACACACCGAGGCCGGCAACCGCGCCGAGCACGGCAGCGAGCGGTGCTCCCCGTAGTACGGCAACCATGGCGCTCACCACCAGCCCCGGGGGTTATCCATCACCGTCAGGTCGAAACCCGCTGCCCCGAGCGCAGCGAGGGTGGCGTCGCTCATCGGGTACCCGGGCTCAGCGCGTCCGTCGAAACCCGGGCAGAACACCTCGTTGGAGATGATCATGGTCCCGTCCGCATCAACGACCTCACGCACACTCGTCACGTGACGCGTGGACCCGACGAGTTCGAGGTGGACCACGAAGTGCACCGCGTTCGCCACGAGCAGGTTCACCGTTTGTACGGGGAGCCCGGTGTCGGCCATCGATACGTAGGCAGCAAGCTTGGGGAACACTGACTTCGTCGAGTCCGCGTGCATCGTGCACATCGACCCGTTGTTGCCCTGGGACATCGCCATGAGCATCGGGAAGGCCTCGGCACCACGAACCTCCCCGAGCACCACACGGTCGGGGTCCATGCGCAGGGCCATCCGGGCGAGGTCCGCCATCGTGATCGCACCCCGCCCCTCCGTGTTCGCAGCGCGTGCCTGCAGCGCGTCGAGATCCGGGTGCAGACCGGGGAATCGGTCGAGGCCGAGCTCGAATGCATCCTCGATCGTCACGATCCGCTCGACCGCGGGCACCTCGTTCAGCAGCGCTCGCATCAACGTGGTCTTGCCGGACCCGGTGCCGCCAGCAATCACGATGTTCCTCCGTGCCAGCACCGCCGCCCGGAGGAACTCGACGAGGGCGCGGTCCACCATTCCCCGCTCCTGCAGCTGGGAGAGGCTCGACAGCTCAAAGCGGTGCCGGCGGATCACGACGGAGGGGCGTTGGGACACGGCCATCACCGCGAACAGTCGTGAGCCGTCGGGAAGCTGCAGATTGAGCTCGGGGTGAGCTGCGTCGAAGCGCCGTTCGTCACTGCCCATCCGGACCGCTGCCAGGCGCACGAGGTCAACCAGTTCCTGGTCGGTGTCCGCCACAGGCGACACACACTGCCGGGACCCGTCACGGAGCTTGAGCCAGACCGGTTCCGAGCCGCGGATGTGAATGTCGCTGACGTCCGGGTCGTCGAGGAGCGGTTGAATCCTTCCCATCCCGAGCACCAGCGCGAGGACGGCCCGCTGGAGATCGGACTCCTCGGGCCCGGACAGCAGGGGCAACCCGTTGCCGAGACGATGCGCTGCGATCCGGTCGAGTTCGTTGCGCATCAACTCCTCGACAAGTGCCTTCTCCTCGCTCCATGCGTCTGCATCGGCCCGGCCTGCAGGTCGACGCAGACGGTCCTCGACGAGATGCTCCGCTATCGAGCGCGCAATCCCTGTGGGCTCGGGCTGGCCCGATCGGGTCGGTGCGGTGCCGTTGCGAGGGAGCAACGATCCGGGTTGTGTTGCCATGGTGTGTTTCTCCGTTGATGGGTCGGGCGCTGTGTGGTGGGGTTTCGATCGATCCGGGCCGTGCACGACTACTGGGTGCACGGGATCGTCGTTTCGGAAGGGCAGGGGATCAATGGGTCGATGAACCCATTGGTGACGGCTCGTTCCCGCAGAGCGTCTCGGTGAGCACGGACACCGCCGACGCCCAGGCGTCCCGGCGCGCCGCCGGGCCCACCCTCGTCCTCGATGGCTGCTTGCGATCCTCCGGCAGGCAGGCGACCACGGGAAGGCCGGTGGCATCGGTGATCTGTCGACCGCTGTAGGGGCGCTCCCCGACGGCAACCAGTCTCAGGCGCTCGCGCCGGTCGACACGGTCCAGCAGGTGGAGTACCTGCACGATGTCCTCGAGCGCCGACCTGATGACGAGCAGGAGCGGATCGGCAACCTCGATCAGCGGGTTCGCCGGTGAGTCCGTTCGCCACCGCCCGAGATCGGCGACGACACGAAAGTCCGCCTCCCCGAAGGTGTGCGCCAGCGACGCTCCACTTGCCCGAAGTGCGCCGGACGTCTGCTCGCCCGACGGATGCGCAACGATGATCGGAGTCTGTGGGTTCACCCGCTGCGCGTAGTGGGCGAGTTCCCCGGTGTCGAGCGAGCGCCTCGCCGCACCCGCGAGGTCGGTGAGGTTCGGTACGAGCGACAGGTCAAGCCGTGCCGCAAGCACACCGCCATCCGGATCTGCCTCCACGATGAGCGCAGGTCGACCGGTGTCGTTCATCCGAGCAGTGAGCGCGACGGCGAGCGACGTGACCCCCGGAGATCCGTGGAGCGATGCGATCCCGATGAGCGACACGTCAGCCGATCCCCGTCGTGCCGGATGGACGAACCGTGCTGTCGAGGGTTGCCGGGGACAGGCGGGCGAGACGAATACTTGTTGCACCCGCGATGTCGAGTACCGATGACTCGGGAACGAGCACGCTCACGTTCGTACGCGAACCGGCCGCCATCTCCAGCCGTTCGACCGAGCGGACCACCGCCGGCTGCTCGAGCGCGACGACCCTCGTGCCGGCCCCACCAATGGGGTCTGCCGCAGAGACCAGCACGACGGCAACCCGATCCCCGACGGCGAGGCCCTGCGGGAAGTCTCCGGCTTCGAGGGAGAGCCCAACTTCTGCCTGGGTCGGGCCCACCTCGTCCACCGGACGAAGGAGTGCGCGTTGCAGCGGCGTGCCGGGATCGACGTCGCCGATCACGACACGGCCCCGCAGCTCGGAGGGATCGCTGATGCCGACGATTCGGTCGCCCGACACCGTTGCCCAGCGGACCGAACTGGGGTCGAGCACGTCGCCGCGCGGGATCGAGCGGGCAGCCACGAGTATCCGCTCGCTCGGGCCCCGGGCGGCCCAGAGCACCGAGCCAAGCGTTCCGGCGGCAACGAGTCCGAGACCGAGCGCCATCTCCGGGACGCGGATGCGTGAACGAAGCAGCGGTGGGAGGTTCGGGCGCGCAAGCCGCGCCGGGCGCGGGATCAGCCTCCGCTGTGGTGTTGGGTTGTTCGGATCGACCATGACGACTCCTCACTCGTTCGGTCTGTCGATTTTCCCGGGCACTGGCAGGCCGTCCAATAGGTCGATGGGCCCAATTCCGACGGGTCCGTCGCGGTACGCACCCGACCGAGATCGCTGCGCGCGCCCGTAGCCTTGACGCCAATGAACCGTCCCACGCCGTCGATGCCCGTACAGGCCAACGACCCGTGCTGGTGCGGCAGCGGACGCAAGTTCAAGCGGTGCCACCGCTCTCTGGACGGTCGCGTGGTTCAGGGCACGATCAGCCCGATGCGCTCCGTGCCCGAGGGGATTGAGCGTCCCCCGTATGCGGAAACTGGTTCGGCCCCGCGCTGGGACGAGCCGAGGGTGAAGTCACCCGAGATCATCGAGCGCATGCGCGTTGCGAGCACGATGGCAGCCGAGGTGCTGCGCCTCGCCGGCGAGTTTGTCCGGCCCGGTATGACCACCGACGAGGTCGACGAGTACGTGCACCGGCTCACGATCGAGCGAGGCGCCTATCCCAGCCCTCTCAACTACCACGGCTATCCCAAGAGCGTCTGCACCTCGGTCAACGAGGTGATCTGCCACGGCATCCCCGACTCACGGGTGCTGCTCGACGGTGACATCGTGAACATCGACGTCACCTGCTACGTCGGCGGGGTGCACGGTGACTGCAACGCCACGTTCGCCGTGGGTGAGATCGACGAGGAGAGCCGTCGCCTCATCCGGGTTACCGAGGAATGCATGTGGCTTGGCATCGACGCCGTGGTGCCGGGTCGACCGGTCAGCGATATCGGCAAGGCCATCGAGAAGCACGCGAACGAGCACCAACTCGGCGTGGTGCGCGCCTTCGTCGGCCACGGCATCGGCCAGCAGTTCCACACCGATATCCAGATTCTCCACTACTTCTCGCCCACTGCCACCACCATCATGAAGCCCGGCATGACCTTCACCATCGAGCCGATGATCACCGTCGGTAACTGGCAGCACAAGCTGTGGAACGACGGATGGACGGCGGTCACCGCCGACTACAAGCGAACCGCCCAGTTCGAGCACACGCTGCTCGTTACCGACAGCGGCGTCGAGGCACTCACGGGCGGGCCGGGTTCGGTCAGCCCGAGCGCTCCCTGGAACCGTTGACGCGCTGCTCCCACCAGTCGTAGAGATCGGCGCGGTGGGCAAGCCCGTATGCGTGGATCATGTGGCGGCCACACCCGTACACATCGCCATTCTGGAGCGAATCGGACGCGTCCTTCCACGCCGTCCGGTCCGCTGGGAGGGGAAGTGCTGCGAGGTCGCTCGCCGTCACCCGGATCGCCTGTGCCGACAACCCGGTGCCGATGCGCTGCAGCGCGATCCATGCTGATGCAACGGGGGACGTGAGCATTGCGGCAGCCAACCACACGTCGCCCGCGTCGTGAGGCACAACTGAGATCACGGGAACGGACGGCAGCCACTCTCCTCGCTCGTCGACAACAGCCTCGATCACCTTGGTCTGTGACGCAACGAGCACCTTGGGCACGAGCCGCGTTCGCGCCCACGCCTGCAGCGCTGAGCCAAGCCGCGACACGTCGACGCGCGGCGCGGCGTAGCGCACCTTCGCGAAGCGGGTTGCGCGCGTACCCCAGCGGCACTGCGCCACGTCGATCAATCCGCTCGTGACGAGGGGTGGACCGTCAACGTCGTCACCAACGGCACCGACAAGTCCGTAGTACTGGTCTCGGAAATCCGCAGTTGCGATGGCGATGTCGCGCAACAGGCCGTGCCCACTCCCTATGGCGAGCGGTGGGATGCCGACAACATCGGCAACGAGCCAACCCCACGACGCGGTTGCCAAGCCCTCGTGTCGGACGGGGTCGATGGGCCGGGCATCTGGCCCGTGGAAGCGGCGAACGCCATTCGGCACAGCGCTGTCCCCGACAACGAACCCAAGGATGCAGGTGCGCACGTTTGCGTCGAACATGGACTCGTCCGCCCACCAGCAGAGGTCGATACGTGCTGCGCGCTCGACGGCCTCACGGATGGGTGCCACGTCGCGCGTTGCGAGCACCGACATCGGGAGCACCAGACCGACGCGGCCACCGGGGCTGCGGACGAGCCGTGGGGCGAGCGCAAGGAACTCAGCAGCAACATCGGCATACGGCCCGCCACCGAGGCGAGAGCTTCCGCCGCGGGCGGTACCGGTGGAGAGTTGCGAGAGGTACGGCGGGTTGCCGATCACCACGTCGAAGGCGTGCGAGTACTCGGGTGCACCGAGCACCTCACGCGCATCGCAGCGGAGCACACGGCACCCGAGCCGACGCTCGGTCTCGGCAGCTGTTGTGTCGTCCAGTTCGACGCCGACGAGGAACGGAGCGGGATCGATCCCGTATCGCTCGGTGATCGCCCGACCCGCAGCCTCGAGCAACCGTCCGTCCCCGCACGCCGGGTCGATGACGAACGGCGGTGTCGCCGAGGTTTCGCACCACGGCAGGAGTACCTCACGCACGAGCAGGTCAACGAGTGCTGGAGGTGTGTAATAGGCCCCCAAGCGCCTTCGCTCGCTCCTCGACCCCCGTGATGTCACACCCCCATCTTTCACGGTGGGGGTGCTGCGGCCTAGCGTTCGGCCTGTGGACCCTGATGACCGCCTTGTTACCCCTGCCGATCGATATGTGAGGTTCGATCGCCAGGAATGGGCGGACCTGCGTGCCGCCACCCCCCTGACCATCCGGGAGAAGGATCTCGAGGCGCTGCGCGGCATCAACGAGCGGATCGACCTCGCCGAGGTGGAGGCCGTGTACCTCCCGCTCACCCGGTTGCTCAACCTCTACGTGTCGGCCACGCAGAACCTCCACAAGGTCACAGCGACGTTCCTCGGAACCATCTCACCGAAGGTTCCCTACGTCATCGGGGTTGCCGGATCGGTGGCGGTCGGCAAGAGCACGTTCGCACGCATCCTTCAGGCGCTGCTCTCGCGCTGGCCGGACCATCCGAAGGTGGACCTCGTGACCACCGACGGCTTCCTGCACCCGAACCGGGTGCTGGTCGAGCGCGAGATCATGAACCGCAAGGGGTTCCCCGAGAGCTACGACACCAAACGGCTCCTGCAGTTCCTGCGCGAGGTGAAGGCCGGCACCGAGGAGGTGCGCGCTCCGGTGTACAGCCACGTCGTGTACGACATCGTGGAGGGTGAGGAGATCGTGGTCCGCCACCCCGACATCCTCATCATCGAGGGGCTCAACGTGCTGCAGATGGGGCCCCCCGGTTCGGCCCCCGAGTTCGTGTCCGACTACTTCGACTTCTCGATCTACGTGCATGCCGAGGAGAACGACATCCGGAAGTGGTACGTGGATCGCTTCCTCAAACTGCGCGAGACGGTGTTCCAGGACCCGCAGAGTTTCTTCCAGCACTTCGCGCATCTCACCCAGGACGAGGCGGTCACCACTGCCAAGGGGATCTGGCGAGAGATCAACGGGCGCAACCTGATGGAGAACATCCTGCCCACGCGCCACCGGGCCTCGCTGACACTCACCAAGGGTGAGGATCACCGGGTGACCGGCGTCGAACTCCGCAAGCTCTAAAACGCAAGGTTCCCGGTCGATTTCTTGCGGACAGGTCACAAGAAATAGACCGGGAACGCCACAGGTGGCTTGGACTAGGCGCTCAGGACGATGGTCGCCGCCACCTGATCGATGCTCCGGTTGCCCACGCCGTCCCGTCGGCCGAACCAGACGGTGTAGGTACCCAGAGGCGAGCGGTCGTAGAAGCGCACCGTCTGGGAGTACACACCGTCGATCTCGTTACCCGAGATTCTTGTGACTCCAAGGTCGCCGTAATCGACCACCCGGGTCCCGTCCGCTAGGGCAAAGCCACCGTTGGCAAACCACGCGTAGGAATAGTCCACACCACTGGGGTCCGCTGCACGCCACGTGATGGTGATGGTGTCGCCCACCGAAGCGGCTGACGGCATGCTCACCTGGCTGATCGTGGGCGGCGAGTCGTCATTCGAACCGCTGACTACCTCGAAGGTCACCTGCGATGTCCCGAGAGGCTCAGTGGGGGTCCCTTCGCGACTGGACACCAGGAAGAACACTGTGTACTTGCCGTTCGGGGCGTTGGCGGGCACGGCACAGCCGGCGCGATAGCGGCCAAGTCGTTCGTCACCCGAGATACGGGATCCCATGATCGGGAAGTCGCACCAGTGAACGAATCCACTCGCACCTCCAACGCGGGCACTGGTCTGCTCGATGCCGTTCGAGTCCTCCACACTCCATTCAATGAGGAGCGTCTCGCCGGCGCGGATCTGACGCGGGACCGACACGTTGAAGACAGCGGAATTGCTCAGGATCACCGTCACGGGAGTGGTATCGATGGTGACATCGGGCGCTGGGCGTTCGGGCTGTGTGAGCGCGGGGAGTGGCGACGACGGGTCCGACAAACCGCCACTGGCCGGGAGTTCGTTACTGGTGTTAGCCCTGACCACAGTGCTCGGAGCAGTTTCGACGAACAATGTCTCATCAAGCAATGCCTGTGCCTCGGTGAGTTCCTCGGTTGCCTCCGCGGGGTCGAGCGTGGTGGTCGGTCGATCAGCCGAACGATTGGCAATCGCCAGCGTGCCCGCGACACCCCCGAGCACCAGCGTGGCCGCGGCCACCAGCAGGAAACGGCGAGGCCGGGAAGAC
Source organism: Actinomycetota bacterium (assembly GCA_009701715.1). GTDB lineage: Bacteria > Actinomycetota > Acidimicrobiia > Acidimicrobiales > Ilumatobacteraceae > WLJO01. The sequence continues at coordinate 12,113 of WLJO01000046.1, read as the reverse complement.
GCTGCGGAACGGCTCAGTTCGGTCGAGGGCACCGGCAACTCGCCAGGGGTGGGGCTCTCGGAAACGATGTCGTGGAGGGCGGAGCGGATGGAGTGGTCGAGCGGATCGTGTTGGCGACCGTTCATGAGAGGGCCTTTCGGAGATGGGCGCGTGCGCGCACGAGGTGACGATGGACCGAGCCGAGGGAGATCCCCAGCACTGCAGCGACGTCTCGTTCCCGGAGGTCTTCCCAGTAGACGAAGTAGATGACGGCACGCTGCGTGAGGCTGAGTTCTGCCACGGCTCGGCGAACGTCGACATTCGGTTCGTGCGCGGCTGACGATGCTGGCTGCACCGCTGCGAGGTCACGCATCCATTGACGCTCCCGACCCCTGCGCAGGTCGTGGGCCCGGTTTGCCACGGCACGCATCAGGTAGGCGCGCGGGTTGTCCACGCGTCCGCTGATGACAGCCGGGGCGCTGCGCAGGAAGGCTTCCACCGCAATGTCGTGGGCGTCTGTCGAGCCCACGAGCACCGTGGCGAACCGCATCATCACCGGCGCGTGGTTACGCCAGAGATCGTCAGTGCGGTTGCCGTCGATGCCGGTGGTGGGAGTGTCGTCGATGTCGAACATTCAACGCGATGACGCCGCCGCCCACCCCTCCGCGTGACAGGTCTGAAAGATTTTTCGCTCATCGGCTGCGGCCCGTGAGCGTCGCTGCGCCAGCAGCAGCGAACACGAGGCCTATGCCGAAGCGAAGCGGAGGCTATGGCCGAGCAGTTACCGGTGGATGGCGTTGAGGTAGTTGTAGACCGTGATGCGCGAAACGCCCATCGCGTCGGCCACGTCCTCTACCGCACGCCGGAGGGTGAACGCACCGCGCTCGTCCAGCAGGCGGATTGCGCGTTGCTTGTCCTCGCGGGACAGGTCCGGCAGGCGACCGCGGAGGTCTCGCTCCACACCCTCGATGAGTCGGTCGAGCGCCCCGTGCAACGGCGGCAACCGCACCGCCACCACGAGTTGGCCCTCCCACGCGATCGGGATGTCGGAGGGTTCACGACTGTCTGCGGGTACGAACTCGCCACCCATTGCCTGAACGAGCGGACGGATGGCCGCGATGAGCGGGTGCTGCTGGTTCATGGGGTGTCCCCGTCGAGCACGTCCACCTGGAACGACACGTGTGTCGCACCGCCCCACAGCGCTGCGCGCAGCACCTCCTGGATGAGCGAGGGTGCCTCGCCGGCGGACACGACCGCCTCCGAACTGAACGGTCCGCGGGACAGCGTGTAGCCGCGACCCTCCACCGCCCGCCACGCAGCGAGGACGTGTTCACCGGGCTGCGCGTCCACGAACGGCTCGACGGTGAACTCCAATCGCACTCGGCTCATCAGACACCTCACCGTGAACGGGCCGCCACGTTGACGGGTCCGGAACCACGAGCATACGAATCACAACAGCGGCAGCACCAGCGACACACTGTCCGGCACGAGATCGAGCGAGCCAGCAGCCCCGCGCTGCACCTCCTCGAGCGTCATCCAACGGGCTTCGGCAACCTCGCCGTCGGCAAATCGCACGGGGCCGTCCCAACGCACGCGGTACACCGTGGCAATCTCCGCAACGTCGGCATCCTCGTAGGCGCCACTGCCGAGTCGCTGGAACGCCACGTCACCGATACCCAGTTCCTCGGCGAGTTCCCGCACGGCACCCCCGTCGTAGGTCTCGCCGGAAGCCAGCACGCCGCCGGCCGCGAGGTCCCACCGGCCCGGCCATACGTCCTTGTGATCTGCCCGACGATGAACCAGCACGTCGCCCGACGGGTTCGTCACGGCGATGAACACGGTTCGGTGACGGAGCCGCTGGGATCGCATCTCGCTGCGAGTGACCACCGCAGTCACCACGTCGTGCTCGTCAACGACATCAACAAGTTCGTCTGCACTGGCCACGGTGGAGTCCTACCATGCGGTCATGCCCGATCACACACTGGACACGCTGGTCGAGGAATCCCACGACCTCCTCCCGGCCGCCGTCGACCTGCGACGGGAGCTCCACCGCTGGCCGGAACAAGGCATCCACAACCCGATCACCCGGGATCGCATTCTCGAGTCGCTGGAGTCGCTCAATCTCGGTGTAACCCGCCACACCACCACCTCGGGCGTCGCCGCGCTGCTCACCGGCGCGCTCCCGGGGCCCACGGTGCTGCTGCGGGCCGATACCGATGCCCTCCCGATGCCGGAGGACACCGGGTTGGACTACTCGTCCCGTGTGGAGCGGACCATGCACGCGTGCGGCCACGACACGCACGTTGCGATGTTGGCCGGCGCGGCCAGACTGCTCGCTGCCCGCAAAGACACGCTGCGCGGGCGGGTGCTGTTCATGTTCCAGCCGGGGGAAGAGGGGCACCACGGCGCCCGCTTCATGCTGGAGGAGGGCCTTCTCGACGTCCCGGCCCTCGCCGACGGCACACCCTCGCCAATCACCGGTGCTTACGCGCTGCACACCACGTCGGCGGCGCACACGGGTGTCATCGCCTCCCGCCCTGGGCCGATCATGGCATCGGCAGACCGTCTCCTCATCACGGTGACCGGTCGCGGTGGGCACGCATCCGAGCCATTCCGCACCATCGACCCGATCCCGATTGCGTGCGAGATCGTGCAGGCGCTGCAGACCATGGTGACCCGGCGCATCGACGTGTTCGACCCCTCGGTGGTTACCGTCGCCCGTATCACTGCCGGCACCACCAACAACGTGATCCCCGAGACCGCCGAGATCGAGGGGACAATCCGCGCCGTGAGCGAGCGCACCCGCTCGAAAGTGCACGACGGCATCAAGCGGGTGGCCGAAGGTGTTGCCTCCGCCCACGAGGCGTCGGTATCCGTGGAGATCGACTACGGGTACCCCGTCACCGTCAACGGCGTCGATGCAGCGAACTTTGGGCTTGACCTCGCGAGGTCCATCGTCGGCCCGGATCGCGTCGCGACCCTTCCCCACCCCGTGATGGGTGCCGAAGACTTCAGCTATGTGCTCCAGCGCGTGCCCGGGGCGATGCTGTTCCTCGGCGGGACTCCGTGGGACAAGGACACGGCAACAGCGGCACCGAACCACTCGAACCGGGTGTTCTTCGACGAGCAGGCGATGGTGTCGGGGATGGCGATGTACGCGGGCATGGCGCTCCGCCACCTCGACACGCAGCCCTAACCGCAGCGTTCTCGGTACCGAAACGCGCCTTTTTCTGTGGTGGGCTCAGCGAGTGAACGCAGGGTTCTCAGGCATCGAGGCCAGCGACAACCTGCTCGATCTGCACCCGCGCATCGCCGATGCGCTCCCGACAGCGGCCGATGAGTTCGCGCGCCCGGGTGACACGGTCCGTGAGGCGGTCCACGTCGACGTGGTCTCCCTCGAGCTCGCGCAGGATGGTCTCCAGTTCCTCGAGTGCCTCGGCATACCCGAGGTCGGCTGCGGGCTTCTGCTTCTGGCTCATGCTGACTCCCTGATGGTTTCGTTCACGGGTTGGTTCCCTGCACGGTGCTGCGGATGGTTCCGTCCGCCACGGTGGTGACGAGCGCGTCGCCAGGTGACGTATCGGCGACGGAGCGCACCACGTTTCCCTTGCCGTTGCGCGTGATGCTCCAGCCACGGGCGAGCGTGTGCACCGGGTCGAGCAGCCGAACATGGTTCTCGGCCGAGTCGAGACGCGCTGTGGCGCGGCTCACGTGGGTGCGGGTGGCGACAACGAGCCGCTGCTGAGCGGTAGCCGTGCGCGTGAGCGCCTGGTTCACCACACTGGCGGCGAGCGGGGCGAGGCGGCCTGCGCTGCCGCTCAGGCGCTCGTCGGAGCGCTCCACGACGGCTCGTGTGGCCCTCGCGATGCGGTGGGCAATGCCGTCGAGCTGACCGGACCCCGCATCCACAACGGAAGCCACCCGTGCGGTAATCGCGTCCCAGACGGACTCCGCATCCTCCCGGAACGCGAGTACCTGCTCGATCAGCCTGTCAGCAACGGCCGTTGGCGTCTTGAACGACTCGTAGGCGACGTCGTCAGCGATGTGCCGGTCGATCTCGTGGCCGATGCCGGTGAGCACCGGGAGCGGGCTGTCCATGATGGCGAGCGCAATCTGCTCGTTGTCGAACCAGGCGAGGTCGTTCTTGGAGCCACCGCCCCGGATCACCACGATGACGTCGATGTCGCCGCGCGCACCGAAGCGCCTGATACCAGCGCTCACCATGCCGGGGCATTCCTCGCCCTGCATCCGGGCATCGAGCTCGACCACCCGGAAGCCGATGCCGGCCGTGTCGAGGTGCTTCACGAAGTCGTTGTACGCGGCGGAGTCGATACTGGTGACCAGGCCGACGTTGAGCGGCACCGGGGCGAGGTAGGTCTCCTGGTTGGCCGCAAAGCGACCGGTGGCCTGCAGGCGACGAATGACGTCTTCGCGCTGCGCCGCGAGGTCGCCGAGGGTGAATCTCGGGTCGAGATCGTTCATTTTGAACGACACCCGACCGGTGGGGGCGTACATGTCGAGCGTGCCGAAGATGCGGACCTTCACACCGTCGGCGAGCTCGAGGTTTGCCCGGGCAAGCTTGGGCCGCAGGCGAGTCTGGACACCCATGAAGAACGCCACCGAGATGACGGCACGCTGGCCGTTCCGCTCCTCGACCAGATCGAAATAGAGGTGCTTGCCCGCTGCGGGGCGAAAGCCCTTGATCTCGCCGCTCACCCACACACCCCGGCCGAACCGGTCCGCCAGCGAACCGTTGATCTCGTCGATGAGTTGCGAGACGGTGAGCGTGGCGTCTGCCGACTCTTGCTGCTCGTCGAACTCCAGTGCACCCTGCGACATGGAACCATTCTGGCCCATCGGTGTCACAGGAATGCTCGGGAGGGCCGGGTATGCCGGTGGCACTACCGTGGTGTTGTGCGAGAGTGGCGATCAGCAGCAGGGGCAGTGCTCCTGGGCATCTGCGTTTCGCTCCTCCTCCCCGCCGCTCCAGCACCCGCCGCCACGGCCCGGCCCGCGCCGGCAACCATCCGCCCGGAACTCCTCGGGGACGCCGAACAGGTGGTGGTGGTGTCCACATCCCGATGGGGCACCACGTCCGGTTCGGTGTCGATGTACCAGAAGGTCGGCAGCACGTGGAAACGGGTGGCCGGTCCGTACGGCGCTCGAACGGGTCGCAACGGCCTCAGCCCGGCCCACGTCGAGGGAGACGGCACCACACCCGCTGGCTCGTACCCGATCCTGTCGGGCTTCGGCTGGTACGCCTCGGCACGGACGAAACTGCCCTACACGAGGGTGGCACCCGGTGCCTGCTGGATCTCGGACCCAACACGCCCCGACTACAACACGAGGGTCGTCGAACCGTCGTGTGCGAGCCCGAACGAGAACCTGTACCGGATTGCCCGTTCCGGGCCGTACCGGCGGGCGATCGTGACGGGATACAACATCGAGCCGACCGTTGCCGGTGTGGGCAGCGCAATCTTCCTCCACGTCCACGCGTATTCGCGCGGGAAGTCGAGGGCCACCAGCGGCTGCGTGTCGCTCACCGCCTCGCACCTCTACTCGCTCTGGCGACGCCTCGACCCGGCAAAGCGCCCACGGGTGATCATCGGCCCGGCTTCCTGGCTCAGGGGCACCTGAGCCCCTGCCAGCGTCAGTCGGCAGAGCCCGCAGCCTCCTGCCGCGCATAGAGACCGCCGAGTGCCATCAATTCGTCGTGTGAGCCCTGCTCCGCGATCCGTCCCTCGTCAAGCACCACGATGCGATCTGCGTTGCGGATGGTGGACAGTCGGTGAGCGATGACGATGGCGGTGCGACCGGCGAGCGCGCCATCGAGTGCTTCCTGCACGAGGGCTTCGTTTTCGTTGTCGAGATGGCTGGTCGCCTCGTCGAGGATCATGATGCTCGGGTCCTTGAGTAATAGGCGGGCGATCGAGAGGCGCTGCTTCTCCCCGCCGGACAGCCGGTACCCGCGCTCGCCCACCACGGTGTTGTAGCCGTCGGGCAGCGCAGCGATCGTGTCGTGGATGCGAGCACCCCGACAGGCCGCCTCAAGCTGTGCTGCGGTGGCGCCAGGGCGCGCGTACCGCAGGTTCACCGCGATCGACTCGTGAAAGAGGTGGGGGTCCTGGGTGACCACGCCGATCGCAGCGCGTAGCGACTCCTGCGTGAGGTCACGCACATCGTGCCCGTCGACGAGCACACTGCCGCCCGTCACGTCGTAGAGGCGGGGCACCAGATTCGCCGTCGTCGTCTTGCCGGATCCCGACGAGCCCACGAGGGCAACGGTCTCACCCGGAACCACGACGAGGTTCACACCGCTCAGCACGTCGCGGTCGGGGTCAGCGTTCTGCTCCATACCGGCGGTCGACAGTGACGCGATGGACACCGATGCTGCTGCCGGGTACCGGAAGAACACGTCGCGGAACTCGACCCTGCCGACCGGGTTCACGAGCTCGACCGCTCCCGGGCGGTCCTGAATGGCCTCGGGCGCGTCGAGCACCTCGAAGACCCGCTCGAAACTGACGACGGAGGTCATGAGGTCCACCCGGGCGTTCGTGAGCCCGGTAAGCGGCTGGTACACCCGTGCAACGAGGGCCGCTAGCGCAACGAGCGTTCCTGCCGTGATTGACCCTCTCACGGCCAGATGTGCCCCCACGCCGTAGATCGCCGCTGCCCCGATCGCGCCCACGAGTCCGAGGGCCACGAAGAACACCCGCCCGTACATCGCCGAGCGAATCCCGATGTCACGAACCTCGGCCGCGCGGCCCGAGAAGGTGTCCACCTCGTCCTTACGGCGCCCAAACAGCTTTACGAGCAGCGCACCGGCAACGTTGAAGCGCTCCACCATCTGAGTGTTCAGTTCGGCATTGAGGTTCATCTGCTGGCGCGAGATCGTCTGAAGTTTGCGACCTACGCGGCGCGCCGGGATGATGAACAACGGCAGCACCACGAGCGACAGGAGCGTGAGGCGCCACTCCAGGCTGAACATGGCAGCGAGTGTCGTGAGGAGCACCACCACGTTCGAGACGATGCTGCCGAGGGTGTTGGTGACCGCGTTCTGCGCGCCAACGACGTCGTTGTTCAGCCGGCTCACGAGCGAACCGGTCTGGGTGCGGGTGAAGAAGCCCATCGGCATGCGCTGCACCTTGTCGAACAGGGCGACGCGCAGGTCGTAGATCAGACCCTCGCCGATGCTTGACGACCACCAGCGCTGGAGGACCGCGAGACCGGCATCGAGCAGTGCCGCAGTCACCACGATCGCAGCAAGGATGTTGATCTGCGAATGGCTCTTCGAGGGGATCGCCGAGTCGAGGATGCGCCGGAACGCGAACGGGGGCACGATGGCAACGAATGCCGACAGCAGAATGGCAACGAGGAAACCGATGATCGCTCGGCGGTACGGCCGCGCGAACCGCCAGGCACGGCGTAGTTCGCGGCCGGTCACCCGTGCGCCCTTCACGGCATCGGTGTCACGCGGCATCATCATGTGGGGTCCCATGCGCATTGACCCCGAGGCTACGAGCAGCGGGTGCCCGGACCGCTGACGTGGTCGTAGGATCAACTCGTGCGTTCGCGTTCTTCCGCCGTCCTACCGGTGGCGGCCCTGCTGCTGCTTGGCGCGTGCGGGATCGATAGAACCGGAACCATCACCAGCGATTCGTCGCTGCCGAGGACCACCGTCGCGACAACGGGTACGGATACCTCATCGACCGGGGCCATCCCCGCATTGGGTCCGTCCACCACGCTTCCGGAGAGGGACGTCCCGGTCCTCCAGTGGTCCCCCTGTGGAGAGGGTCTTGAGTGCACCACGCTCGTCGCGCCCCTCGACTACTTCGCAACCGGTACCGAGAGTGTCCGGCTTCCCGTCGTGCGTCACCTCGCGCTCAAGCCGAACGAGCGCATCGGTTCGCTGCTCGTGAACCCCGGCGGTCCTGGCTTCGGTGGCACCTATCTCGCGCGGAACGCCGCCACCATCTTCACCGAGGAGATCCTCGATCGCTTCGACGTCGTGGGCTGGGACCCCCGCGGTACCGGGGAGTCGGTGCCTGCAATCGACTGCATCGACAACTACGACCCCTATTTCGCCATCGACCCCACGCCCGACAGCACTGAGGAGCGTCAGGCCATCATTGACTCGGCCAAGTCCTTCGCCGACGCCTGCGCCGAGCGGACCGGGAGCCTGCTCAGCCACGTCTCCACGCAGGACTCCGCCCGCGACATCGATCTGCTGCGCCGCGCCCTCGGCGAGCCCGAGGTGTCGTACTTCGGCTTCTCCTATGGCTCCGAGCTCGGCGCCAGCTGGGTCACGATGTTCCCCGACACGGTTCGGGCAGCGGTGTTCGACGGCGCCGCCGACCCGAACGCGAGCGCCGCCGAGGCGACGATCGACCAGGCCAGGGGCTTCGAGATCGCGTTCAACGCGTTCCTTGCCGACTGTGCGACGAAGTGCTCGTTCCCGAGGGGCGAGGACCCGGGCACGGCGTTTGATGACCTAGTCGCCGCGATCGACGCGAACGACTACCCCACCGTGGACAGCCGGCCGAGGCTCAACCTCGGCATCACCTACACCGCGGTTGCCAACGCGATGTACGCAACGTCGCTCTGGCCCGCCCTCGACGCCGCCCTCAACGAGGCCCGGGACGGCAACGGTGCCGCACTGCTCAGGCTCAACGACGACTACTACCAGCGCCGCGACGACGGCACGTATGGCAACGAGATTGAGGCCTTCCTCGCGATCTCCTGCGTCGACGACCGGGGTCCGGCCACCGTCGAGGAGATCGACGCCTACAGCACACGCCTGAGGAAAGCGGCACCGAGGCTCGGCGTGTCCTTCGAGGGCGGCTATGCGTGCGTGTTCTGGCCCATCGAGTCCGAGCCGAACCTCGTGATCACCGGCAGGGGAGCCGGGCCGATCGTGGTGATCGGCACAACCAACGACCCGGCCACCCCGCTCGAGAGTTCGCAGAAGATGACCCGGTCCCTCGAGGGCGGTGTTCTCGTGAAGGTGACCGGCAACGGGCACACGGGCTACACGCGGAGTGCCTGCGCCCAAAAGATCGTGAACCGCTACCTCATCGACGGTGAACCGCCTTCTGCAGAGGTTGAGTGCGGCTGAGCGGGTGTGACGTCAGCTCGGCCGGTCCGGCACGCGGCTGAGCAAGACGCCAGCGGTCTCGAGCGCTGTGAGTTCATCGTCAGCGAGCCCGAGCAGGTCGTGCAGCACTTCCCTGTTGTCCTCGCCCCGGTATTTCGGCACGCCGCGCACTCCCACGTCGGCCCCGGAGAACCGCCACGGCGCGTTGGGAACGAGGATCTCACCACCGCCTCGATCGGACACGGCCATCACGCTGGCGCGCTCCCTCGACCATTCCGAACCGGCAACCTCCCGGGTGGAGCGAACGTTGCCCATCGCGAGGCCGTTCGCCTCGAACACCTTCTCGATCTCGTCACCGTTCGGGAACGTAATCGCCCACGCCTGCAGCTCGTCGTACAGCTCCTGCAGGTGAGCGAGGCGTGACGACGGGTTCGCGTAACGCGGGTCCTCCTGCGCGAGATTCGGCCTTCCCATGGCCGCGGCGAACTGGGCGAAGTTCCCGTCCTCGGCCGGGTGACCGGTAACCACCACGCTGCGGCCGTCGCCCACCGTCAGGATCACGTAGTCGCCCGGCTGGTAGCTGCGCACCTGTCCCTCGGGTACCGGACCGTCCCAGAGGTCCGACTGCAGGTGCTCATTGACGCTGAGCAACGTGTCGAGCATCGAGATGTCGATGTGCTGACCCTTGCCGGTACTCGAACGCTGGAACAGCGCCGCACAGATGGCGATTGCCGCCTCGAGCGACGTGTACACATCACCGTGGCTGTGTTCGTCGGTGACGTACGGGAAGTCCGGTCTGCGGCGGCGCTGTGCCTCCACCTGTGACCGGGTGAGTCCGCTCTCCGCCTGGATCACCGACGCGTAAGCGCGGCGGTCCTTCCACGGACCGGTCTGGCCGAAGCCGCTGATGCTCGCGTAGACGATCCTCGGGTTGATCGCAGACAGCTGCGCATAGCCGAGACCGGTCCGGTCCATCACCCCGGGCCGGAAGTTCTCGAGCACCACGTCGGCGCGAGCAGCGAGGCGGTGGAGCAACGACACCGCCTCGGGCTTCTTGAGGTTCAGCGAGATCACCCGCTTGCCCACGTTCTGCTGCACGTAGTAGGTGGCCAGCGAGTTCACCCGCGGCTGTGCATAGCGCGTCATGTCACCCTCGGGTGGCTCGATCTTGATGACGTCTGCCCCGAGATCGGCGAGCGCCCGAGCGCAGTGGGGTCCGGACAGCACCCGGGAGAAGTCGAGGACGACGACGCCGTCGAGCGGACCGGGCCCGCGTGACTCGGGGGCAGCAGGAAGACCGAACGTGTTGCTCATACGAGTCAGTCTGGCTGGTCAGGGGCCCTCGCGACGGTGCCCAGACGCGGTCAGGGCCGGTGCCAACCCCCCGATGGCACCGGCCCTGATCGGCGCAGCCCTTGCGGGCGCGACGCCCGGTTGAGTGACTCAACCGGTGGTCTGTTGACCTGTTGAGAAATCTACGGCCGGAATCGCGTTATGAAAAGGGTCACAGGCAAAAAACATTGTTTATGACAGTCGCGCAATGTCGGGTTAGTGCTGTTACTTCGGAGCGCCGAGCTCCCTCGACCGCTCCGTAGCAGCCTCAACCGCCGCCAGCACCGCTCCACGAACCCCGTGACGCTCGAGTTCTCGCAGGCCAGCGGCCGTGGTACCGCCCGGGGAGGTGACGTTCGCCCGGAGCGCCTCGGGAAGTTCCCCGGTTTCGGCGAGGAGCCGGGCAGAGCCGAGCAACAACTGGGTGACCGCTGCCTGCGCCGCGGGCCGCGGGAGACCAACGAGCACACCGGCGTCAATGAGCGCCTCGGTCACCAGGTACAGGTAGGCCGGGCCGGACCCGATCAGACCCGTGAAGGCATCCAGTTGGGCCTCCTGAAGGCGCACCACAGTGCCCACCGCGGACAGGATCGACTCCGCCCACAACAGATCCTCGGGGCCTGCGTGGGAGCCGGGGGCAATGGCAGACGCGCCGGCACGCACCAGTGCAGGTGTGTTCGGCATGGCGCGCACAACGGCAACAGGGTGTCCCGCAGCCTGTTCGAGCGCCGCCACGGTGACCCCGGCGGCGATGGAGAGCACCCGCGTTGCGCCGGACTCCACGGCTGCCTTCACCGCAGCGGCTGCATCACCCGGCTTCACGGCGATGAGCGCACCCTCGGCTTCCGGTATCGACGGGACCACCGCAACTCCCGGGTACCGCTCGACAAGCTGCGCTCGCCGGGTGGGAAGCACCTCGACGACAACGAGCGCGCCCGGCTCTGCCCACCGGGCCTCGAGGAGGCCGCCCAGCAGGGCTTCACCCATGTTTCCGCCACCGATGATCGCAAGGCTGTACGTCACGGCGGTCAAGGTACCGGTGCGGGGGCGGTCGGCGCAGGGTATTCCCCGTGCCGACCACCCCCATGACGGCCCGGCCTTCCCGACTTCCCGATCAAGCGGACGGACCGTCACCCCTACTGGGTGCACGGGCCGGGGCGACCGGAAGCGGTTACGCGGGGAATCTCGACGCGAAGCCGATGCGAAGCGCCGGACGGAAGCACTGCTCGACGTATGAGTAGAGCGACCCGAGAATCCGGTCCATCTCCCCCTGGGACAACGACGCCACCGCGAACTCGCCGCGGAGGAAGACGGCGTCCTCGACCCCGATCGAGAAGTGGGCCCCCACGAGCTTGTCGTTCCTCCGGAGGAGGTGTTCGTAGAACGCGGCGTGGTTCTCCTCCGGTGCGGGCATCACATAGGTCTCGTAGCGCAACGTTCGCTGGCCGAGCGTGAGCCACACGGTGGTGAACTCCTTTTCCGTGCCATGCATGCGCACGTACCAGCGCCGCTCGTCCGGCTCGCCACGCTGGACGTCGACGACCATGTCGCCGCCCCCGGCGCGGAACGAGGCGAGCCATTCGTCGATCCGGCGCTCGACCACCGCCAGTTCGCCGTCGTCGAAGCACTCGTTCATGTCAGTCGCAGCTCACGAGCGCGCCGGCACGCAGGTCCGAGTACATGCGGCGGAGGCGGGCCGCGGCGAGGC
>WLJO01000045.1 GCA_009701715.1 Actinomycetota bacterium | reverse complement strand
TGCGGTACTCGATCGAGCGGGTGGAGCCACTGCCCACCTGTGCCGCTACTGCGCCGCCTGCGGTGAAGAACACCACCTTGCGCTCGTCGTCTGCTCCGAGGCCCTCCTGCGCCTGCACCGCGTCATAGCCGGCGGTCTCCGTGGCGACGACGGCCGGGAGGTTGGTCGGGTCCATGCACTCGAGCGGCACCGTCGTGGTAGGTGCCTCGGTGGTGACGGGTGCCTCGGTGCTTGCCGTATCAACGGTCTCCACGGGTATCGAGTCGGTGGCGAGCGGCACGTCGGTGCCCGATGGGGCCGACGTGGTGGTACCCCCGATAGCGATTGCACCACCGGAGCGCGCACCCGGCTTTGCGTTGCACGACACGATCGCACCGGCGGCAACGAGGCCCACGAGTGCAAGTCGGAGTCGTCTGGATCGGCCGGTCGGGTACTCGTTCACAACGGAAATCCAACCACCTCCGGGGGCGCCAGCGGTGGCACCCCCGGACAATCAGGGTTCTCGATCACGCCCGGAAGTCCCGGACGAGGGTCGAGGATGCCTTGTTGGAACAGGATCAGCAAGACGTGATCACGTTGCGGTGGTGAACTTCCACCAGGTTCCGTTGTTCGCCAGGCGGGTGCCGGTCGTGTTGACCGCCCGCACCTGCCATTCGTAGGAGGTCTTGCTGGCGAGCAGGCCGAGTGTCACGGTCCTTGCACTGCCCACGGACACCCACGAACTATTGCACACTGAGTTTCGGTTCGTATCGAAGCAATATTCGTACGAAACGACACCGGTGCTGGCGGCCCATGTGAGGACCAGCCCGTTGCGCGGACGGCTGGATGCGTTGTTGGACGGTGCGGACTTGTTGAACGAGGTGGGGATCGCGCCGTTCACCGTGATGCTCAGTGGCTTGGCACTCGTCCGGCCGACGCCGTCCGTTGCGGTGACGGTGAAGTTGCTGGTGGCGGCAGTCGTCGGTGTTCCGCTGATCCGGCCCGTTGATGAGGCGAGGCTTAGCCCGGCCGGCAGTGAGCCTCCGGTAACGCTCCACGTGTAGGTGCCCGTGCCACCCGAAGCCGCGAGCGTGACGCTGTACGACGTGCCGACCGCCCCGTTGGCCAGCGACGCGGTGGTCACCGTAACGGGTGCGGCGATCGTGATGGAGAGGGACTTCGTGGCGACCAGTGACGCGGAATCGGTGATCTTGATGCTGAAGCTCGAGGTACCCGCAGCGGTTGGGTTGCCACCGATCTCGCCGGTTGACGGGTTCAGCAAGAGCCCGGCGGGCAGCGACCCACTGTTGACGCTCCACGCGTACGGAGTCGTTCCGGCGGACCCGGCCAGCGTCTGGCTGTACGCCGCTCCGACGGTGCCGACCGCGAGTGAAGCAGTGGTAATGGTGGGGCTGTTGACCGGGCGATCGGTGCAACGCAATGCGGTGCCGTCCGCGAGCACGGCCTGGTTGTAGCCGATCTGGGTTCCGACGGTGCCGTCCGAGTTCTCAAGGCCGACCGTGGCAGATGCACCGCCGTTGGATGTGGACGAACCGGTGACCGTGTCGAGGTACTGCAGGGTGATTGCGCCGGTGGCCTCATCGAGCACGACCTGGTTGGAGATCTCCGACCCAACGGTTCCGTAGTGCGGCACGTTGTTCCACGTGACGACGAACTGTCGGTTCGGGCTCGAGCCGATCGTCATGCTCCAGACCGAACCACCGGCGGCCGGGTTGAGATCGTCCCACCAGGGGGCGATGACGTTCTCGGGGTCACCCGCAGACGGGATGGGGGTGTTGGCGAACGCCGTGGCGGCTCCGGACCCGACACGGACGAATCCATTCGAGGAGATCTGGGCAGACGTGAAGGAGGTGCCGAAGAGTGGGAAGGAGAACGGCAGTGTGACCGATGTCGAGGCATCGTCTCCGAGGGTGTAGAGGCTGGGTGTGCCGGCTGTCGTGTCGATCCAGGAGAACGAGGTAGTGGTACAGGCGTAGGCCGCCGGCGGGCTTGCCGTGGTGCCGGTAGCAGAGGCACTGGTGGCCGAGGTTCCGCCACCGAAGTCGTTGACGGCGCGAACACGGAAGCAGTACGCGGTGGAGCCTGTCAGCCCGCCCACCGAGAACGACGTGTTGGCGGCGCCGATGGTCGCAACGAGTGCGAAGGTGCCACAGGCGCTGTTGGCGAACGGCGCCTGCTCGATCTCGTAGTGCTGCTCGTTGCTTGCCCCGTCGGTCCACGCGAGGGACATGCGGTTCGCACCAGCGGCAACTGCCGTGAGCGACGTGGGCAACCCGGAGACCGCTGCTGTGGGAGCCGTACAGGCGGTCACCATGGCGCCAACGTCGAGTCGCCCGCTATTCGCCACCTTGCCGGTGAGCGAGAGCGTGGGCCTTGCGCTGTCGACGACTGCTCGCTTGAGTTGTCTGGCACTGAGCGCCGGGTTGATCGAGGCGCAGAGTGCGATGGCTCCGGAGACGTGGGGCGTGGCCATCGACGTGCCGCTCAGCGAGGCATAGGTGTCCACCGGATAGGTGGACCACACGCCGGATCCGGGTGCAGCGATGTCCACGGTGGTTGCGCCATAGCTCGAGAAGCTCGAGAGCGCGCCCGATGAGGTGAGGGATGCAACGGCGATCACACAGTCCCAGCCGCGTGTGCCGCCCTTGGTGCACTCATAGTTAGACGGGTACGAGCCGGCGGCGTCGTTATTGGTGGTGGAGTTGCCGGCGGCGGCAACAAAGAGGATCCCCTGGTCTCCGGCATTGTTGATGGCGTCGAGCATGGTGGTGGAGGAGCCGCCGCCACCCCACGAGTTGCTCGTGGCGACGATGTTGAGGCCCTTGTTTACCTTCAGTGCCGTGAGGTAGTCGAGACCGCGAGCGGCGTCGGAGGTGTAACCGCCGCTCGGCCCGAGGAACTTGGCGGAAACGAGCGTGACGGCCCAGTTGACACCGGCCACCCCGCTGCCGTTGCCTCCGATTCCACCGATGGTTCCCGATACGTGCGTGCCGTGAGTGTCCGACCCCTCGGTGGAGTTGCCGTCGAACACCGTGTTGTTGTTGTTCAGGAAGTCCCATCCGTGGATGTCGTCGATGTAGCCGTTGGCGTCGTCATCGATCCCATTGCCCGCGATCTCGTCGGGGTTGGTCCAGACGTTCGCCGCGAGGTCCGGGTGATCGAACTGGATGCCCTCGTCGATCACACCTACCGCCACGGAACGAGACCCGGTGTACCCCTGAGCCCAGGCCTCTCCGGCACCGGAGCCGAACTCGTTGGCGGGCGACGTGCCGTCGCCCTGCATGCCCCAGAGACTTCCGTTTGTGAAGTACGGGTCGTCCGACGTTGCTTCAGTGGTGAGGAGGTAGTCGGGCTCGACGTAGCGGACACCCTTGGTGCCCTTGACACGGGCGACAGCGGCGGCAACGGATTCACCCTTGGCGAGCGAGAGCACCTCGGTGTGCTTCGCCCTCGGCGACAGCACCTTGGACGAGGAGGCCTTGGCGGAGGCACGAATGGCGGCCTTGTCGGTGAGCGTTGCAGTGTTCGAGTAGCCGACGAGCAGCACGCCCGGGCGATGGGGAGCAAGGTCTGCGTCGGTGATCGGGGATGCCGAACGGGACGACTGCGGCGAGGCATCGGCACCTGATACCGAGGCCACCAGCACGCTCGCGGCGCCGAGGGCGCCGATTGTCATCCAGTGTGCAATCCGCTGATTCCGCTTGCGTTCCACCCGTGCCCGCATAAACCACGCTCCGCGCTCGTCCCAACACCCATCGTGGAGAGTAGCGCGCGTTGGGCCGGTGTCCAAGGGCAAGTCTTGAGAAAAAAGAAGAATCTCGGTCTAGTTCTCGTGAACAAGTCACAACAACCAGACCGAGATTTCCTGAGTGGTGGTCGAGACCGGCGTCGATCCGGTGACCTTCCGCTTTTCAGGCGGACGCTCTGCCGACTGAGCTACTCGACCGTACACAGACAGGGCTTCGGCAACCCCGCTGCTCAGCGGTCCCGACGGGACTCGAACCCGCGACCTCCGGCTTGACAGGCCGGCGTGAACTCCAACTTCACCACGGGACCAGATGAACTGGCCAGCACCCCCAACGGGATTCGAACCCGTGCCGCCACCTTGAAAGGGTGGTGTCCTAGGCCACTAGACGATGGGGGCTAGGTACGTTCTCGTTGTGAGCGTTGCAACACTACCAGCAGGCACCCAGGAACGCGCCAGACGAATCTGCAACCCCATCCGGCGTGAGTTCAGCCCCTGCTGAGGGCCTGAACAATCTCCTCGAGCAAGCCCGAGAGGTATCCGTACAGCGCGGCTTCTGCGAAGTGGGGGTCGTTCTCGTCGAGGCGGTGGAGGTCGTCGTCCTCGCTGACGTCGAGCAGGGTTCCCAGCACGAGGCGGACCCCGTTGACGCACTGCATCCAGCCAAGAAGGGCGGCCTCGTCGATGTGTTTGGACTCTGCGGTCCTTGCGAACGTCTCCAGGGCCGCGACTCGCGAGGCCACCAGTTCCTCCCGCATGAAGCGGTGGTATTCGGCGTCCCGCTCGACGTCATCGGTATACGCAGTCGGGAACAGGCGCCTCGCCCGTTCGTCATCGGGGTGCTCCATCACTTCCCGTAGCTGCGGAAGGAGATTCGCCAGCAGGTGGCGCTCCTCGGCCGGGAGGTTCAGGTCGAACCCGCTCCCGTTCGCCCGAACCCGCCAGCGGCGTCGACGTATCGCCACGTCAGTCGTCCTGCTGCATCGTGGCCCACAGGCCATGTTCGTGGAGGCGGAAAACATCGAGTTCGGCCCGCTCACGGGGGCCGATTGACACGACAGCCCGACCCTTTTCGTGTACATCCATCATGAGCACTGTGGCCTTCTCCAGCGAATAGCCGAAGAGTTTCTGCAGAACGAAGGTCACGTACGACATCAAGTTGATGGGGTCGTTCCAGACGAGGACCACCCAGGGGCGATCCGGCCGGACGTCGGTGTCGCTCGTGGGCAGTTCGACTTCCGCGGGCGCGGTGGACGCAACGACCGGGTCGCACTCGGGCAACGACGAAAAAACCACAAGGGTCATTCTCGCTGCTCCAAGCCGCCGCGGCGCTCATGTCGGATAATCAGTCGGATTCCGGGGTTGGTCACGGTTCCCGGCTAGCCGTACGCTCACACTGCTTATGGCCGTCGGAACACGCCCGCTCGTCCCCTCCCGGCTGGCACCTGCCAAGCGGGTTGGCGGGCGCGAGACCGGACTCGTTCACGGTGTGCGCCGGGCCCCAACGACCACGGTGGGCGGCTACATCGCCCTCACCAAGCCGCGGATCATCGAGCTGCTGCTGATCACCACGCTGCCCGCCATGGTGATGGCCGAGCAGGGGTGGCCGCCGCTGCGCCTCATCGTCGCAACACTGATCGGTGGAACACTCGCTGCCGGCGGTGCGAATGCCATCAACATGGTCATTGACCGGGACATCGACGCCCTGATGGAGCGCACGGCCTCGCGTCCGCTGGTCACCGGGTTGATCGCCCCCCGTAATGCCCTGATCTTCGCTGTGGCGCTCGAGCTGGTGGCGTTCGGCGTGCTCTGGGCGTTCACGAACCTGCTTGCCGCAGTGCTGGCGGTGAGCGCGACTGCCTTTTACGTCTTCGTGTACACGATCTGGCTGAAGCGCACGAGCAAGCAGAACATTGTCATCGGCGGCGCTGCTGGGGCGGTTCCGGCGCTGGTCGGTTGGGCCGCGATCACCAACTCGATGGCGTGGTCACCGGTCATCTTGTTCCTGCTCATCTTCTTCTGGACACCGCCCCACTTCTGGGCACTGGCGATTCGTTATGCCGACGACTACCGCTCGGCCGGCGTTCCGATGCTGCCCGCTGTGGTCAGCCCCAAAGAAGCAGTCCGTCACATGATCGGCTACACGGTCATCTTGGTGGCGATCTCCTTGGTCCTCATCCCGGTCGGCAACCTCGGCTGGATCTACGCCATCTCGGCTGGCGTTCTTGGTCTGCTCTTCCTCGCTGGTGTCATCGATCTGGGGCGTAACCCCACCACGGCCCGCTCGATGCGGGTGTTTGGCTTCTCTATTTCGTACGTCACCCTGCTTTTCGCAGCCCTCACCGTTGACGTTCTGGTGCGTTTCGGGTGGTAGTGGCCGTGCTCTGCGGGGGATTTCCGATCCGGGCAACCCGGGTGGGTAATCTGGCCCCTGTAGACCCATCTCTTCTTTTCGTCCGGCCGGGCAAGTTCGCGCCGTCGCGGGCAAAAGGACGCACATGACCACCATTGATACCCATCCCGATTCCGCTGTAGCGGCCGATGAACCGTCCGCGAGCGGACAGGTTCTTGCTCACGCGGCCTCGCTGGTGACTTCCTCGGACCACAAGCGGATCGGACGGCTGTTTCTCTACCTGAGCCTGTTGCTCGGTACCGGATTGATCGGGCTGGGGGCCGTGCTCGGGTTCGACCGGATCCAGACCGGAGACACGTTCATCAACGTCAATGCGCTCGGGCAGCTCTTCTCGCTCTGGCGGGTGGGCCTCGTGTTCATGCTGGCGATCCCCTGCATGCTCGGTGTGGCGATCTCCGTCGTGCCGCTGCAGATCGGCGCCCGCTCACTTGCGTTCCCCCGGCTTGCGGCCCTTGGACTGTGGACCTGGCTCACGGGCTCGGGCATCGTGATCGTGTCCTACCTGCAGAACGGTGGGCCAGGTGGCGGTAAGGAAAGCGCCGTCGACCTCTTCCTCGCCGGGCTCGGCCTGACGGTGATTGGTCTGCTGTGCGCAGCGGTCTCCCTCGCCACCACGGTGCTGACGAGTCGGGCGCCGGGCATGACGCTAGAGCGTGTGCCCGCATTCGCCTGGTCAGCGCTGGTCACCGCAGCATCGCTCATCCTCGTGCTCCCGGTGCTGCTCGCAGCGCTCATCTACTTGTTCGCGGATCACCGCTTCGGGGTTCGCACCTCGATTGACGCCAACGGCTGGGGCGGCAACGAGATCTACCCGTGGATCCGCACGGCACTCTCGGGTACCAGCACGCTCGTGTGGGCGCTGCCGGTTCTGGGCTTCGTCGCCGAGGTGGTTCCCACCTTTGCCCGTCGCCGCAATATCCTGCGAGCTGGCGTATTGCTCGGTGTCGGCATCGTTGCCACCGCCAGCCTCACCGGTGTCACCCAGGTCAGTCACGGAATCGGCCCGTGGAGCGCCCTGAGCGGCGGTGACCGCTTCAAGGACATGGTGGACTACGCATTCTTCACGCTGCTGCCGGTAGTCGGTCTGCTTGCGGTCATGGGCGCTGTCACGCTCACCCTGCTCGTGGGCCTGAAGGCGAGAACGCTCCGGCTCGAAGCTCCGTTGCTGTTCGGCCTCGGTGCTGTCGCGATCCTCACGCTGGGCATCGCAGCGCACCTGCTCGAGCCGATTGCGGATCTGCAGCTCTCGGGCACCGTCTACGAGGAAGGTGTCTTCTTCGCAATCGTGTACTCCGTGGTGATTGCTGCACTGGGTTCCATCTCGTACTGGGGTCCGAAGATGCGTGGACGAAGGATCCCGAAGATCCCGCAGATGCTCCTCGCGCTGGGTGCAACCGGGGCAGCAGCGCTTGTTGTCGTTCCGAACCTCATTGCCGGCTTCAACAACCAGCCTGGTCTGTTCGGTGTGCGGAATGCCTCGGAACTCGTTGAGGGCTGGACCAACGAGGCCGCTCCCGAGTTCCTCAACGTGCTCACGTCGGTTGGCCATGTCCTGATGGCGCTGACCATCCTCGGCTTCCTGGCGCTCGCAGTGCAGGCTTTCGTCACTGGCAAGTTCGTCGGGGACGATCCGTGGGACGGACAGACGCTCGAGTGGGCAACCTCGTCGCCGCCACCGGTGAACAACTTCGTCGAGCTGCCCATCGTTTCGTCGGCCGAGCCGCTCGCCGACCTCAAGTCCGCCGGGAGTGATGCCTGATGCTCGCTTTGCCCCCTGCCCCGGCCCCGGCGCCCCGTCGTCAGGTCCTGGTTGGCACGGCCCTGTTCTGCGGCGCTGCTGCAATGCTGGTCGGCGCCATGACGGCACTCTGGTTCCGCTTTCGGGACAACGCCGGCACCACGGTCTGGAAGCCCAAGAAGGTGATCATTCCCGAGGTTGCCACCAACACGATGTGGATCACGGCCTTCCTCGCCTGCGTCATGATCCAATGGGTTGTCTACTCGGCCAAGCGCGGCGACCGTCAGCACACCGCCGTGGGCCTCGGGATCGTGATGATCCTCGGGCTCGCTCACCTGAACTCCCAGGCCTACGTCTGGAAGAAGGTTGCTCTTCCCGTGAAGGGCGATACTGCGTACAACTCAATGTTCTACGCGATCACCGGAACCTTGTTCGTTCTGGTGGTTGTCGGCATTGTGTACGCCCTAGTGGGTGCGTTCCGCTACATCGGCGGCCGCACCAAGGACCGGGAAACCCTTTCCGGTTTGGCCCTCTACTGGTATTTCCTCGCTGCGCTGAATACCGCAGTGTGGTTCACCGTCTACGTCACGAAGTAGGACCGATGTTCTCCACCGGATCCAAACTGTTCTTCGGAATGACAAGCGCCGCTGTGGCGGGCATTGTCGTGTTCGGCTTCTTCCAGAACGGCGACGCAGTCGCCGTGGTCGGCCTAGGCGCAGCAGCCTGCGCCCTTGCCCTCATCGCCGGGGTCGTGATCTACACCCGGGACGCCGACGTCTCTGCAGCAGATCCCACTGCCACCGCTTCGGCCGCGGCCGCGAGCCCTGCCTCGGGTGCGAGCCTCTGGCCGCTCGTTGCAGCGCTCGGCGCCGGTCTCGTGGTGATCGGTCTCGTCACTGACAAGCGGTGGTTCATCGGTGGCTTCATCACGCTCACCGTTGCCTTGGTCGAGTGGATGGTGCAGGCCTGGGCAGAACGGGCAAGTGCAGATGCCGGCTACAACAGGGCAGTCCGCGGATTCATGCTGCATCCGCTCGAGATGCCGATCCTTGCCGCTGTCGGACTCGGTTCGCTCATCTTCGCCTTCTCCCGCATCATGCTCCGCTCCGACAGCACCGTCGGTCCGGTGCTGTTCATTGCTGTTGCGTCCCTCGTCACGATCTTCGGCTTCATCTTCGCCGCCAAGCGTCGGCCGAGTAAGGCCGTTATGGCCGGGATCTGCAGTGTCGGTGCCGTCGCCATCCTCGGTGCTGGCATCTGGACGGCAGCGGTCGGCGAGCGCCACGAACTCGCCGAGGAGGGAAAGATCTTCCGCGACGAGCCCGGTCACCCCTCAGAACGCAGTAACTGTGGTGAGGAGATCACCGAGGCAGATCACCATGCATCGGGATCGCTCGCCGCGAAGTCGAGCACCATTGCCCAGGTAATCCTGCGGGACAACAAGCTCTCGGTGGAGACGTTCGGGGATGCGGCCAGCAGTGTGGTGTTGGGTCGGGGCCTCACGGTCAACATCATGTTCAAGAACGAGAACCCCGAGGGTGAGGAGCGCCGCTTGGCCGCTGCCTACCTCGTGAATGCCCTCGATGCGAACGGCAAGCCGACCACGGACCTCGCCCAGCAGATCGTGTGCACCAACGCCATCGACGGCGGCAAGGTGCAGCTGATCACGATCAACATCCCGAAGCCCTCGGCCGCAGCGCCGCCCGGCAAGGAGTTCAAGTTCTACGTTCCCGGGATCCCCGGAGCGGAGATTCCGATCGAGGTGCTCGCATGAACCACGATACGAGAAGGACAGGTTCCCCCCAGACCATGACCGTTCACGTTGAGACCCGTCAGACTGTCGCGCGCCGCACTTGGCGACGCGTTGCCGGGGGTACCGCACTGTTGGGCGGCGCCCTCTTATTGTCGAGCTGTTCAAGGAACTCCCCGCAGGACACGTGGA
Organism: Actinomycetota bacterium; assembly: GCA_009701715.1. Lineage (GTDB taxonomy): Bacteria > Actinomycetota > Acidimicrobiia > Acidimicrobiales > Ilumatobacteraceae > WLJO01. Next base: position 11,389 of record WLJO01000045.1, on the reverse strand, counting down.
AGCCCAAGGGGGACTCCGCCCGAAAGATCGACAACCTCCAGCGGCCTGTGTTCCTCGTGGCGGGCATTGTCGGTGTGATCGTCTTCCTTGTGGTGGGGTACGCCGTTACCAAGTTCCGCGACAAGGGTCAGCCGATTCCCAAGCAGAGCCACGGCAAACCAGCGCTCGAGATCGTGCTGACCATCATTCCCTTTGTCATCCTCGCAACGATCGGGGCGTTCACTGCCCGCACGATCGTGCAGATCGCAGACACGAAGGGCTGTGAGATGACGGTGAACGTCACCGGCCAGCAGTGGTGGTGGGAATACGCGTACCCGGCCACGGCTGAGAATCAGAAGTACGGCATCACCAAGCCGATCGTCACCTCCGGTGAGCTGGTGATCCCGGCCGGCACCTGTGTGTTGCTCCGTGAGACCAGCCGGGACGTGATTCACTCGTTCTGGATCCCTGCGCTCAACGGCAAGAAGGACGCAGTACCCGGTCGTGTTCACGAGAACAAACTTGAGGCCGATGCCCCCGGATACTTCGCCGGACAGTGCACCGAGTTCTGCGGTCTGTCACACGCAAACATGCGGCAGTGGGCGATTGCGCTGAACGAAGAGGACTTCGCCACGTGGGTGCAGAACCAGCAGCGAGTGGCAACCGTCTACGCAGAGACCGATGACTCCCCCGAGGCGCTGGGGTACCGCGCCTTCCGGCAGAACTGCAGCCGTTGTCACCAGGTGAATGGCATGCAGAATGCCGACGGTACGCCCACGATTGCAGCCCCAGAGAACAACATCGTTGCTGGATCGGTCCCGAACCTGACTCATCTGATGACGCGCTCCCGCTTCGCCGGCGAGACCTTCCCACTGCTCAACAAGACCTGCACCGAGCGCCTGACGAAGGCAGCAAGCGAGCAACTCGGCGCCGTCTACCTCGAGGGTGTCACCAGTGACTGCCTGAACCGGACCCAGTTGGAGGCTTGGCTGCGCAACGCACCGGGGGAGAAGCCCATGTACGTCAAGCCCGATGCAAAGGGTCTTTTGCGCGGAATGCCGAATCTGGGTCTCTCCGAGAAGCAGATCGACAGCATCGTTACCTACCTGCAGACGTTGAAGTGACGGGAGCCGAGTAAATGGCAATCATCGAACAACCACGAACAAACGTCGCCCTTCCGGCCGGTACTGGCGCCCCCGCGCTGGTCACGCCGAAGGAGGCAAAGGGCATGTTCGCCCGTCCGGTCGAGCCCAAGGGCTGGCGGGACTGGGTGTTCACTGTCGATCACAAAAAGATCGGCATTATGTACGGCGTCGTTGCCTTCGTGTTCTTCATCGTGGGCGGCCTTGAGGCGATGCTCATCCGGCTGCAACTCGCAGCCCCCAACGGCAAGGTGCTGAGCGCCGAGCAATACAACCAGATGTTCACGATGCATGCCACCACCATGGTGTTCCTCTTCGTGATGCCCATGGCCTCGGCGTTCGCTAACTACTTCGTCCCGCTGCAGATTGGTGCCCGAGACGTAGCGTTCCCGAGAATCAACGCATTCGGCCTCTGGACCTTCGTCGCCGGAGCAATCTTCGTCAACCTGTCCTGGTTCCTCGGTGGTGGTGCTGACGGCGGTTGGTTCATGTACGCACCGAACTCAACCAAGATGTTCTCACCCGGGCACGGCGTGGACTTCTGGGCATTCGGGCTCCAGATCACGGGCATCGCCTCGCTCACCGGTGCGATCAACCTCATTGTCACCTGCATCAACATGCGGGCGCCGGGCATGAGCCTGTTCAAGATGCCCATCTTCACCTGGATGATTATGGTCGTGCAGTTCCTGCTGGTGTTCGCGATGCCGGTCATCACCGTGGCGCTGTTCCTGCTCAGTTTCTCCCGAGGTTTCGGCGGTGCCTTCTTCGACGTGAAACAGGGTGCCGACCCCTTGCTCTGGCAGCACCTGTTCTGGATCTTCGGCCATCCAGAGGTATACATCCTCGTACTCCCGAGTTTCGGCATCGTGTCCGAGGTGCTTCCGGTGTTTAGCCGTAAGCCGCTGTTCGGGTACAAGTTTGTGGCCATCTCCGGTGCAGCGATCGGCTTCGTTGGCTGGGGTGTGTGGGCTCACCACATGTTCGCCAGCGGTCTCGGACCGATCTCGGTTCTCGTGTTCTCGATGGCCACGATGATGATCGCCGTGCCAACCGGCGTGAAGATCATCAACTGGACGCTCACGATGTGGGGCGGCAAGCTGCGGTTCACCACGGCGATGCTCTTCGCTATCGGACTCATTGTCGAGTTCACCATCGGTGGGCTGTCCGGCGTCACCCACGCTGTGGCGCCGTCCGACACACAGCAGACCGACACGTACTACATCGTCGCGCACTTCCACTATGTGCTCTTCGGCGGTGCGATCTTCGGCCTGTTCTCCGGTTTCTATTACTGGTGGCCAAAGGTGTTCGGCCGACTCCTGAACGAGCGCTGGGGCAAGGCGAACTTCTGGCTCATGGTCATCGGCATGAACCTCACCTTCGGACCGATGCATATCGTTGGTCTCCAGGGCCAGCCGCGCCGTATGTACCGGTACGACGAGTCGAACGTTCATGCACGGTTCTGGAACGCAATCTCGACGGTCGGAGCCTTCGTGCTGGCGCTCGGGATCCTCTGCTTCATCGTGAACGTTGTGATCACGCACCGGAGCAAGAACCCTGCTGTGAAGGCCCCGCTCGACCCGTGGGATGCCCGCAGCCTCGAGTGGATGACCTCGAACCCGCCGCCGGCGCACAACTTCGATGCGATACCGACGGTCCACGAGCTCGACGAGTTCTTCCACCGCAAGTACGCCGTTGACCACGAGACGGATGAGATCAAGCAGATAGCTACCGCCGAGCAGATCATGGCCGAGCAAATGGCACATGCGGAGAAAGACATCCACCTCCCGTCGCCGTCCTACTGGCCGCTCGTGGTGTCCCTCTCGCTGCCGATCATCGGGTTCGGCGTGATCTATTCGCACATCCTCATCGCTGTGGGCGCACTCGTGACGATCCTCGGTCTGTTCGGGTGGAGCATGGAACCCTCGGTGGCCACCAAGGACGACTACGAACCGCCGGCACCCACCGATGACGCGATCAAGGAGTTGACGGCGTGAGCACTGCCGCAGTAGCCGAACACGGCACTTCCCACGACGATCACGGCGGCGGGCACGGTCACACATCGACGGGTCTTTCCAACAACAAGCTCGCGATGTGGCTGTTCCTCGGGTCCGAGTGCCTGCTCTTCGGCGGGCTGATCTCTACGTACATGCTGTACCGGGGCCGACACGTCAAGGGTCCGGGTCCGGATCAGGTGTTCAGCATCCCGTACACCTCGGTCAGTTCCTTCGTGCTTCTCATGAGCTCGCTCACCATGGTGCTGGCAGTCGCCGAGGCGCAGAAACGCAACATCGACAAGGCCAAGCTCTGGATGACCGTCACCGCTGTGCTCGGTGCGACGTTCGTGGGCGGCCAAGTATTTGAGTTCACCGAGTTCTACCGCAAGGGCCTCGGATACACCACGAGCCTGTTCGGCTCGAGTTTCTACACCCTTACCGGATTCCACGGGGTCCACGTCACCGTCGGAATCATCATGCTGATGGCCACGGTCGGGATGCTCAAGTCGAACAAGGTGCCGGGTGACAAGGCCGAGGTCATCGAACTCGTCGGTCTGTACTGGCACTTCGTCGACATCGTGTGGATTCTCATCTTCACACTCGTCTACCTGATCCCGGCGTGAGGCAAACATCATGAGCACCGCTGTCGAACACGCAAGCCTGGGAACCGACCCCAACGCTGAGCACACCGAACACGCCGGTCACGGCAACTCGCATTATTACCTCGTTGCGCTGGCGCTTGCGATCCTTACGGGTCTCGAGGTGCTGCTCAGCTACATCGACATCGGCGCAGCGTTCATGCCTCTGCTGCTGACTCTGATGATGATCAAGTTCATCATGGTGGTGCTCGAGTTCATGCACCTGCGCAAGGACGCGAAGGTGTTCCATTTCCTGTTCTGGAGTGGCTTCCTGCTTGCGATCGCCGTCTACATCGGCTTCCTCGCAACCTTCAAGTTCTTCCTGCAGCCGTAACCCACGCCCACGGAGGCGTCGTCATGCTCGCAGAAGCAACCACGTCCGCAGCCGAACAGTTGGGGAGGGTCTGGAAGTTTCAGGCTCACCCAGAGGTTTGGGTCATCATGCTGGGCATCATCGCGGCGTACGTGTACATGGTGCGCGTCATCGGTCCCGAGGCTGTGACGGACGGTCGGGTAGTCACCAAGAAGCAGGTGATCTGTTTCTCCGCAGCAATCCTGATCTTCTGGTCGGCATCGGACTGGCCCATCCACGACCTAGCGGAGAACTACCTCTACGCGGCGCACATGGTGCAGCACCTGATGATGTCGTACTTCCTAGCGCCGCTGTTCCTCCTCGCCATCCCGGAATGGATGGGGCGTGCACTCATCGGCAACGGGCGGGCCTACCGAGCAGCGAAGTTCGTCTGCGCCCCCATCGCTGCGGGAGTGATCTTCAACGGCTACGTGATGGTCACCCACATCCCTGGTGTCGTCAACGCATCGGTGGGCAATGCGCTCTTGCACTACGGACTCCACACGGTCCTCGTGGTGACCTCGCTTATCGCGTTCATGCCGGTCTGTGGGCCGATCCCGGAATGGCACATGAAACCTGCCGGCAAGATGATCTACCTCTTCCTCGAGTCCGTCGTGCCGACGGTTCCCGCGGCCTGGCTGACGTTTGCCGAGGGAACGGTCTACAAGCGCTACAACGTGCCGGTCCGCGTCTGGGGAATTACCGTGCAAGAGGACCAGCAGGCAGCCGGCGCCATCATGAAACTCGGAGGCTCGGTGTACCTCTGGACGATCATCGGGGTGATCTTCTTCCGGCACTTCATCCGTGGCCAGTCACGCGAGATGCACCTGCGCGGAACCGACGAGGCGCCGATCACCGGGTACGTGAACGACGACGAGTCGCTGACCTACGACCAGGTCGTGAAGGCATTCCGCGAGTCCCCTGCTGTCGTTGAGCCTGCTTCACCACGCAAGGTCGACTGACGTTTACTCCCAGCGGAAGAACCGGGCTGCTGCGAACGGGGTGACGACCGCCCAAGCGGCAAGCACGACCCAGGCCAGACCCGGGCGGTCGCCGGCGGCCGTCAAGGTGTCGCGCAAGACGTCCGCAAGAGCGCCGGACGGCAGCACCCTGGCCACGGCCCGCAACCCCACCGGCAGGTTCCCAAACGGAATCACCATGCCTCCGAGCAGGAGCAGCACGAGGTAGATGCCGTTCTGGGCGCCGAGGTTGATCTCCGCGCGCAGCACCCCGGCGAGCAGCAGCCCCAGACCGCCGAACGCGATCGTCCCGAGGACAACGGCGCCGATCGCAGGGGCCCAGTTAGGCCCTGTCGGCTCCCAGCCGAGCGCATAGGCCACGGGCACAAGAATCGCGAATTGCAGGATCTCCACGGAGATGACGGAGGCGATCTTTGCGGCAAGCAGCCGACCCCGACCGAGTGGGGTGGCGCCCAGACGCTTGAGCACTCGATAGGAACGCTCGAACCCGGTACCGATCCCGAGGCTCACCATCGCCGTGGACATCACCGCAAGAGCAAGGATCCCCGGTGCAAGAAAGTCGATGGGATCCGTCGCGGAGCCCTTTGGCAGCACGTCAACGAGGCTGAAGAACACGAGGAGCATCGTGGGGATGCCGACCGTCAGCAGGACCTGCTCACCGTTGCGCAGCATCAACTGCAGCTCGGCCCGGAGCTGTGCGAGCAGCGGTCTCATGCCGAAGTCCCGTTCGTGAGGCGACGGAACACGTCCTCGAGCGACGTCTGGCCGGCGCGCAGATCCAGCGGCTCGAGCCCGTACTTTTCGAGAAATGCCGTGAGCGAGGCCATGGAGCCGGCGCTGGCGCCCTCGATGACGTAGTACTCGCCGTCCCGCCCGACGCGCTGGTCGAGTGCCGAGAAATCCGGTGTTGTGACATCCGCGGCCAGGCGAAAGCGGATCTGCCGCTGGCCACCGCGCAGTTCGTCGAGTGTTCCCGAGGCGAGGAGGCGACCGTGGTCGAACACCACTGCCCGGTCCGCCACGCGCTCGGCCTCGTCGAGCTCGTGCGTCGCAATCACGACACAGCACCCGCGCGCCGCAAGGTCGCGCAGGATCGAACGGATCTCGGTGCGGCCGTTCACGTCCACCCCGGAGGTCGGTTCGTCGAGGAAGGCGACATCGGGCCGCGCAGCGAGAGCCATGGCCAACGAGAGACGCTGGCGCTCGCCCCCGCTCAACCGTCGCCATGTGGACCTCGACCGTGAGGTGAGACCCACCCGTTCGAGCAGCTCGCCGGGTTGCTCACGGTTGCCGTAGAGATCACAGAACAGGCGCGCAACGTCTGCCACCCGGGCAGATGGGTACACGCCGCCGTCCTGGAGCATGACGCCCATCCGCTCGGAGAGCTTTCGCTGTTGCGCGGCTGGGTCGAGCCCGAGCACACTCACGCGCCCGCCGCTGGCCCTGCGAAAGCCTTCGCAGACCTCGATCGTGGAGGTCTTCCCGGCTCCGTTGGGGCCGAGCACGGCGGTGATGGTGCCGGCCTCTGCGGTGAACGACACACCGTCGACTGCCACGAGATCTCCGTAGCGCACCCGGAGGTTCTCGACGCACACAGCCGGATCGGGCACACTTCAAGGCTACGCCGCCTGCAGTTCATCCGGGGAAATGGGCCGGGACCCGAGATGGCCGAGCGATAGATTCTAGCGACGTGATCGACGTTCGTCTGCTCCGTACCGACCTCGAGAGCGTGCGCGCGCGAATGGTGCGCCGTGCCAAGCCCGAGTTGCTGCTCCAGCTCGATGAAGCAGTGGCCCTTGATGTCCGGCTCCGGGAACTGGCGACCGAACGGGACACGCTGCGGCGCCAGGTCAACGACCTCTCGAAGCAGGTCGGCCAATTGCGACGTGACGGTCGGGCTGAGGAGGCCGATTCGGCAATGTCCCAGAGTCGTGAACTCGGCGAGCAGGAACGCGCTCTCGCAACGCAGACCTCCGAGGTGGACGAGCAGCTCCGGCAGGTGATGCTGCGCATCCCCAACATCATCAGCGACGAGGCACCCGAGGGTGTCTCGGACGAGGCCAACCCGGTAATCCGGGTGCACGGCCTCGACGGCAGGACATTCGCAGATCACCAGCGTGTCCCACACTGGGAGACCGGTGTCGCACTGGGGATCCTCGACAACGAGCGCGCGGCGAAAATCAGCGGCGCGATGTTCACGATGCTGCGCGGCGCAGGCGCAACGATGGCCCGGGCCCTGTGTCAACTAGCGCTGGACCGCAACGCGGACGCGTTCGAGGAGATCCGGCCGCCGACGCTCGTCACGACGGCCACGCTCACCTCCACCGGCCAGTTGCCGAAGTTCGCGGACGATGCGTATGCGATCGAGCGCGACGACCTGTGGTGCGTCCCCACCGCCGAGGTGCCGCTCACGTCCATCAGCGCCGGCGAGATCCTCGACGAGGTCGAGCTTCCCAAGCGCTTCATGGCCTATTCGCCGTGCTACCGACGTGAATCTGGCTCGGCCGGTCGGGACACACGCGGCCTGCTGCGCGGTCACGAGTTCGACAAGGTGGAGATCCTCGCGTACGCCGCCCCGGAACAGGGGCGCACGCTGCTCGACGAGTTCGTTGCACGCGCAGCCGGGACGATCGAGGCCCTCGGCCTTCCCTATCGGGTGATCGCTATCTGCAGCGGTGACCTCGGTCAGAGCCACCACCTCAGCTTCGACATCGAGGTCTACGCACCCGGTTGCGACAAGTGGCTCGAGGTGTCCTCGGTCAGTTGGTTCGGCGATTATCAGGCCCGACGCGCCGACATCCGGTTCCGCCGCACCGGCCAGAAGGGAACCGAACACGTGCATACGCTCAACGGTTCCGCGCTTGCGGTGCCGCGCGTGCTGGCCGCGATCCTCGAGAACTACCGCCTGCCCGACGGTTCCGTAGCGGTACCCGACGTGTTGCTGCCATACATGCGCGGCATGACGACGATCGGGCCCAAGTGAGCCTCGACCGGCGCATCGACTACGAGACCCATGGCTTCGACGCGGCCGAGGCGGATGCTGATCCACTGCGCCAGTGGCGACTGTGGTTCGACCAGGCCGTTGAGGCGGAGTGTGTGGAGCCCAACGCGTTTGTGCTCTCCACCATCGGCGACGACGGCATCCCGGACTCGCGCAACGTGCTTGCCCGCGGCGCGGACGGACAGGGCATCGTGTTCTTCACGAACTACACCTCGGCCAAGAGCCAGCACCTCACCGCCCGCCCCGTGGCGTCGGCGGTCTTTTCGTGGCTTGCGGTACATCGACAGGTGAAACTGCGTGGTCAGGTAGAGCGCGTGAGTGCAGCGGAGTCCGATGCGTACTTCGCGTCCCGCCCGCGCAACTCCCAGATCGGTGCATGGGCGTCCCCCCAGTCACGGGTGATCGCGAATCGCAGCGAGCTCGAGGCACTCGTGTCCTCGGTCGAGGCACGCTTCGAGGGCGCCGACATCCCGCGCCCGGAGCACTGGGGCGGTTGGAGAATCGTGCCCGAAGTGGTCGAGTTTTGGCAGGGACGCCCGAGCAGACTGCACGACCGGATCCGTTACCGCCGATCCGAAACCGGCAGCGCTGCCACCTGGATCGTCGAGCGCCTCGCGCCGTAATTCAGCTCGGGCATAGCCGCCGCTCCGCTTCGGCCGCTCCCGAACGACGACTCGTCGCTGGCGCTTCCCTCGGCGGTTGCAACAGCCCGCTAGCGGTATTCGAGTGCGGTAGCAGCGAGGCCGGCGATCAACGCTTCCGTGTGCGGTACGAGGCCCGGGCCTTCCCAGTCCCACCAGAGCGGGCTCGAGCCGCGGACCCGCGGCGGAAGCTCCAGTTGCACGCCTGCCTTCGCCGGGAGGTTCACGGGGTTGTGTTCGTGCTGGCCCCTCAGCTCGGTCGGGATCGCCTCGAGGTCCGTGATGATGTCGTACGCAGGGAGCGCGGCGCGCAGGTTGGCGCCGAGGTGATCGGCAAGTTCACGGTTGCGGCCGCCGAGTAGCAGGCTCGTGAAGAAGTTCTGCCGGCCGAAGCCGTGCACGGTGATGACCACATCGACGTGGTCGAGGAATGCTGCCATCACCGGGGACTCGTTCGGACGGACCTTTGTCGAGGGGATGTGCCACTGCAGGTCGGCCGGTTGGTGAACTCCGTAATAACTCGCCCCCGAGGCCTCGGCGGCACGCCGCGCGATCACGTCGGTAGCGACCTCGAGGGAGCCGCCGTGGTACGCCATGAAGCCGAACGTCCCACGTAGTTCGCAGACCTCGTCAACACCGGGGTGAGCGAGCAATTGGGAGAACAGGGTCACGGGGACACCGTGTTGGCATCACCGGAGCGCTGACGGCGGTTCCGGGCCACGGCGAACACTACGGCGCCCGCGGTGACGCCCACGAGCACGATCGCCAGCGTGGTGACGCCCACGCTGTTCAGCCAGTTCGCCACCTTCGTCTGCCAGTTCTCGACCTGGCTAACGGCGCCGCCCTTGTTCCCGCCCGGATTGCGGACCTCCGAACCCCAGTACCAGACGAGATAGGCGCCGGTCAGCATCATGAGCACGCCGGCCGCGAGGTCGAGGTGCTCCATGGCTCGGCGCAGGACACGGAGCAGGCCCGTGCGGGCGAGTGCGAGGGCGACCGTGAGCGCGGTGAGCGTGACACCCATGCCTACTCCGTACAGTGCTGTTGCGAGCACGGCACTTGCGTAGCCCTCGTTCTTGGCGCTCGCGAGTGCCGGGATGAAGAGCCCAATCGTGCACCCGAGCGAAGCGATCGCATAGGACACCCCGTACAGGAACATCGAGACAATGCGGCGGTCGTTGCTCGAGCGGACGAACTTGGGCAGGTTCATCGAGAGCCTGAGTCCGAAGATCATCGCGAGGCCGAGGGGGAGGAGGGTGATGCCGATGATGAGGCCCAGCCAGTCGGAATGCTGCGTGAACCACGAGAACCCCGCCTCGACGAGCAGTCCGATAACGAGGAATACCGAAAAGAAGCCGGCAGTCACGGCGGCGCTCACGACCAGCGCACGCTGGATACTCGCCCGTTGCGTGCCCGGCCGGGCTCCCTCTGTGCCGAGGAAGTACATGAGGTAGGTAGGCAGCAGGACGAAACCACAGGGATTCACCGTGGCAAGCACGCCGCGGAGGAAGTTGAGGGCGAACTGTCCAGAAAGTGCAATCACGACAGCATCGCCCGGTTGATGAGGTCGCGGAGCTGGCCCTCAGTGAACGATTTACGGAAGGTCGCAACGACGGTGCCGAACCGGGACACGAGGACCGTGGTGGGAAACCCGGTGAGGCCCAGCGCGTCAACACTGCGCTGTGTGCTGTCCAGCAGTTGACGGTAGGTAGTGCCCCGTTCGGCGGCCACTCGTTGTGCGGTGGCGGCGTCGTCCTGTGGGTTGATGCCGATGAAGGTCAGCCGGCCGGCGAACTCGGTTGCCAGCGCCGCAAGGGCCGGCATCTCTTCCTTGCACGGAGGACACGTGGCGTACCAGTAGTTGATGAGCAGGGGGGTGCCATCGGCGAGCGAGGGGAGCGATACTGCAGTGCCGTCGAGATTCGATACGAGCACATCGGGGAGTCGCACCGCATCGGGTGCCCCCGGACCTTGGGACATCGTTCGTCCGGGCGACGAGTTACCGCAGGCGCTCACGAGCAGGGCGAATCCGAGCAGCACGGCGGTGGTGAGCCGAGACGGTCGGGATCCGGTGCACGCCACAGTGCCCGAGGCTACTTCCGCACCGGCGTTGCGGGCCCCCGGGGGGAGGGACCTGCAACGCCAGCGGACCGAGTCGCGGGCTCGCTGAACGTTGCCCGCAACTGGCGATGGTGTGTCGCTATGCGACCCGCTCGGGGGCGAGCACGATGCGACGCGGTGGCGCGGGGACCTCGTCGACCACGAGCACCGGACGCGGGTGCTTGGGCGGGCGACCCCGGCCGCGCTTGTGTGCGACGGGCACCCCGTCGACGAGCAGTTGGCCTCCCCACACACCCCAGGGCTCCGCGCGTTCAACGGCCCCGGCCAGGCAGGCCTTGGCCAGCGGACACTTCGAGCAGATCGCCTTGGCGCGGGCGATGGTTAACGCGTCCTCGCTGAAGAACAGGTGGGCCAGTGTTCCGTGGCCGTCGCGACAGCGAGCCTTTGCCCAGGGGTCCATCGTCAACGAGACGTCTGCGGATGCACCGGTAGCCGTGCCCAAGGGGACAGGTCCGGTGAGCAGTTCGGGTTCGAGGAGGGAGATGGCCAACATGGCAACGGTTCTTTCTCTGGGTGCTTCGAGTGTCGGGACGGGGAGAGT
>WLJO01000044.1 GCA_009701715.1 Actinomycetota bacterium | reverse complement strand
GCGAGGTCCTCAAGGCCTGCCATGAGCGAGAGCAGCGGGTTGATGGGCGCGCCCTCATATGCCGTCTCCCTCACCTCCGGGTCCGCAATGTCCGAACCGATCCCGGGGATCACCGACATTCCCTGCTCGAGGAAGTCCTCGAGCATCTCGATGATCTCGGGCGGTTGGGGCTGGGTTGCCGGATTGATACAGACGAGCCCGAGCACCTCGGGGTGCATCGATCCGACCCACAGCGTGAGGGCCCCGCCCATGCTCAGGCCGGCGACGACGACACCCGACGAACGGGACGCAAGCCGCTGGTAGGCGTCCTCCACCGCTGCCGTCCAGTCCGCCCACGTGGTCGGCACCATGTCCTCCACGTGGGTTCCGTGACCGGGCAGACGCGGGAGTTCGACGTGGAAGCCGGCCGCCGCGAATGCCTCGGCGACACCGCGCATTGATCCCGGGTTACCGGTGAACCCGTGGATGCAGAGCGCACCGGGGGCGCCCTGCTCGGCGGCGTGCGACCACGGATCGGCGCCGGGGAGAATCGGATGGCTCATGGACAAGTGTCTAGCAGCAAGTGCAGGGAACCCAGAGCGGTTCCCGGGGCGCCCGCGTTCAGCGACGGTCCGGACGCGTAGCCTGTCCGGGAATGCCCCAGAGCCCCGCCAAACGGCCTCCCTACGGAGCGCGACGCGTCTCGCCGTCGCATCCCCGCGGCCGACGCCGAGCGGACATGAGTACGTGGGCAGCGGTCGTCCCGGTGCTCACGCTTGTTCCCGGTTGGCTGCTCGCCATGGCACTGTTCTGGCTGCCGCTGCGGCTTGCCCTGCACACGAGGTTCTGGGTGTTCTGCCTGATCTACCTCGCAATCGGCACGCTGCTCTTCCTCCGGCCGGTGCAGCGCGTGGCACTCGTTCGGCTCGTCGGTGCGCGCCGCCTCACCCGGGACGAGCGGGCGATCGTGGACCCGGTGTGGGGACAGCTCACGCAGTCGATGAGGTCATCGCCGCGGCGTTACGTCCTCGCCGTTCTCGACGCCGACGACCTCAACGCGTTCGCGTGCGGGGGCCACCTCGTGGTCGTCACCTCCTACGCCATCAACGTCCTGCCGGACTTCGAGCTCAGTGGGGTGCTCGCCCACGAACTCTGCCACCACCTCGGTCTCCACACGATCGCCCTCACCGTCCGGCACTGGTTGGGCGTGCCGGTCACCGTGCTCGCGCGCATCGGCTTCTTCCTCGAACACGTCGCCCAGGCGGCGACGGCCTCCTTCGCCCGTCGGTCGGGTGGGCTCACAATCGTCGGCACCGCAATCGCCACCGTGCTCCGGATCGGGGCCTGGCTGATGCTCGTCACCGTCTTGCTGTCGAACGCCCTGTCGAACCTCGTCGGTCGCACGGCCGAGTTCGAGGCAGACAAGCGGGCCGTTCAGCTCGGCTACGGTCCGGCGCTGTCGGCGGCCCTCCGTCGCTTCGTGAGCACCGGACATGCTTCCCCACCGAACTCGTGGAGGGCGCGGGCGTTCGCCTCGCACCCATCAGCACGCCTGCGGATCGCCCGGATCGACGCGCAACTGCGCGAGCGGCAGCGGCACCCCGACCGGGCCCGGCGTCCGCTGCAGGCCTGAACCCCCACGACTCTGCGGTCAGACGGCCCGGGCGTACACCGCGTACAACGGGTCGCCGGGCGTGCCGGGTGGGGTGCGCAGTTCGATAACCGGCTCGTCCCACCCGAGTCCGGGTTGTGCACTCCGCCGGTAGTAGAGAGCGACGAGCAGACCGTGCTGCTCCTCGCTGGTCTTCGTCCAGCCCTGGATGACCTTCGTCGGGAAGTAGCGGTTCGAGAACGTATTGACGAACAGACCCCCGGGCCTGAGCACGCGGCGGACCTCGCTGAACACATCGAGCGGGCGGATCAGGTAGTCCACGGACACACAGCACGTCACGGCGTCGAAGGAGGCGTCCTCGAACGGGAGCGTCGGGTCGTCGTTCAGGTCGTAGACGACGGCCTCGCTCGCCTGTTGGTTGGCGGTGAGCTCCGCAGCATTGAGCCCGAGCACCACGAGCTCCGCCGGGGCAGTCCGGAAGTGCGAGATCCACGACGACATGAGGTCCAGCACCCGGCCCCCAATCCCGAGTTCCTCGTACAGCGCGCCAACCGCTGCGATCGCACGGTCGTCGATGTGGGTGACAAAACGGTCGTGCTCGTAGAACATGGAGTCAGGGAGTGGGTCCACCCGGGAGAAGAACCCGGGAGGGAACGGAAGCTCTTGCGGCGGGCCGAGATCTGGCTGTCCGGCAGCCCGTTCGCCCGGCGTTGGCGTCGTTTCGTCGCTCACGAACCCCACGATGGCATGCCCGGCGCCATTTGGGAGTGTCGCAGGGGCCCTCGGGCTTCTAGCCTCGGCTCTGATGTACCGCTACCTGTGGACCCCACTGACGCTCGGACCGGTGACGGTGCGAAACCGCATCGTGTTCTCGGCGCACCTCACGAACTACGCGAGGGACGGCAAGCCGACCGAACAGCACGCCGCCTATTACGGCGCCCGGGCGGCCGGCGGGGCGGGGCTCATCATCACCGAGGAGCACTCGACCCATCCGACGGACTGGCCGTACGAGAAGCTCATCCACGGCTTCCACCGCGATGTCATCCCCGGGTACCGCCGCATCACCGACGAGGTGCATCGTCACGGCGTGCCGATCTTTGCCCAGATCAACCACAACGGCGGCCAGGCATCTTCGATGTACTCGCGGCTACCCGTCTGGGCACCGTCACCGGTGGCCGACCCCCTGTTCCGCGAGGTGCCCAAGGCCGTGTCGCATGCCGAGATCGCAGACATTGTCGCCGGGTACGCACTCGTGGCCGAGCACTGCGCCGAGGGTGGCTTCGACGGCATCGAACTGCAGTGCTCCCACTCTTCGATCGTGCGCGGGTTCCTCTCGCCGGCAACGAACAAGCGGACCGACGAGTACGGCGGCAGCCTTGTGAACCGGGTACGCATCCTCGCCGAGATCGTTGCGGCCGTTCGCAAAGTGGTCGGCAACCGCCTCGCGCTCGGCGTGCGCATCTGCGGCGACGAGTTCATCGACGGGGGAACCACGATCGACGAGGCCGTCGAGGTAGCCAAACTGGTTGAGGCAACCGGCCAAGTGGACTACATCAACACCTCGATCGGGGTTGCTACCGCAAGCCTGTTCATGATCGAGGCGTCGATGCACATCCCGCCCGGCTACGCGATGTTCATCCCCTCGGCGATCCGCAAGGCCGTTGACCTCCCGGTGGTGGGCGTCGGCAGGTTCAAGGACCCGCTGCAGGCCGAGCGCGCGCTCGAGGAGGGTCACTGCGACCTCGTCGGCGTGGTGCGTGGCCAGATCGCGGACCCGGACTTCGCGTCGAAGTCGCGGTCCCGCGCCACCGAGGACATCCGTCTCTGCCTGTCGTGCAACCAGGAGTGCGTGGGGCGCATGGGCCTGAACCGCTGGCTCGGCTGCATCGAGAACCCGCGCACCGGCCGTGAGTCCCAGGGGGTCGGTCTGTCCCGCCCGACATCGAAGCGCCGCAACGTCATGGTGGTAGGTGCCGGGCCGGCCGGGCTGCAGGCCGCCATCGCAGCCGCGCGCAACGGCCACACCGTGACCGTCTACGAGAAGGAACCGGTTCCCGGAGGGCAGGTCCGCATCGCGGCATCGGTGCCCAACCGCGCCGAGTTCGGCGACATGATCCGTAACCAGATCATCGAGTGTCAACGGCTGGGCGTCACCATCGAGTACGGCGTGGGCGTGTGGCCCGGCCTCGTCGAGGAAAAGAAGCCCGACCACGTGGTTGTCGCCATGGGTGCCGAGCCTCAGCGACCGTGGTGGGTGCCCGGCGATGCGCAGCGCGTGTGCGACGTGCGGGACGTGCTGACCGGCGCTGCCTCCCCCACCGGAGCCGTGGTGGTCATCGACGAGATCGGCTTCCACCACGCAACCTCGGTGGGTGAGTTGCTCGCCGACCGCGGGTGCAGCGTGGAGATCGTCACGCCGGGCATGGTGGTCGGCCAGGACCTCGGCATCACGCTCGACATGGAGAACTGGTGGATGCGGGCCACCAAGAAGGGCATCGTGCAGACCACAGACCTCGTCCCCATGGGGCTAGAGGTGGGCGAAGCCGGGAACACGCTGAATCTCTTGCACCACCCCACGGGGTCAAACGTCGTGCGGGCACCTGACTGGGTGGTTCTCGCCGTTCCCGGCGGCCCCGTGGAATGGCTGTACAGCGACCTCAAGGCCGCCGGCTGGAGCGTCGACCGGGTGGGCGACTGCCTAGCACCCCGACGCGCCCATGCTGCCGTTGTCGAGGGCGAGCGGGCCGGCGCCTCCGTCTAGCTGGTTCGAACCGTTAACCCCACAGGGTGACGGTACGAGCCCAACTCGCGCCGGTTAGCGTCTCGGGGAACATGTACGCAGGGATCATCAGCCAGCTCTTCGACAATCTCGACGTCTGGTCGAGCAACTATTGGTATCTCGGCGTCATCTTCGGGCTCGCCTACCTCGACTCGGTGCTCCCGATCGTGCCCAGCGAGCTCTGCGTCATCATCGGCGGCGTAGCCGTGTCGACGGGCGGTGCCAGCTACAGCCTTTGGCTCGTCATTGCGTGCGGCGCCGCAGGGGCGTTCCTCGGGGACAACAGCGCCTACGGCCTCGGCAAGCTGTTCGCCGATCGCTTCGAGCGCCGAGCGTCCCGCAAGGCGGGATTCCGCAAGCGGCTCCAGTGGGCCCACGACCAGCTCGAGAGTCGGGGCGGCCCGCTGCTCATCACGGCCAGGTTCATCCCCGGCGGCAGGACAGCACTCACCCTCGCGAGCGGCATCACCCGCCAGCCCCATCGTTGGTTCGCCGGCTGGGCGGCAATCGCAGCCGTTGTCTGGGCGGGCTACGCGGCCGGCCTCGCCTATGTGATCGGCAAGCCCTTCGCCGACAACCACACCGCGGCCCTGCTCGTCGCGTTCGGCGCGGCTCTGGTCGTCAACGTGGCTATCGAGGTTGTCCGGAAGGTCCGTGGGCACGTGAAGCCCGTAGCGGTCCCCACCCTCGAGGTCATGGAGACAGCGATGACGGATCCCCAAACGTGACCGGCAGCACTCCCGGGCTCTAGCCTCAGTTCATGCTCGCTGTTCTCTTCGCCCGAGATGGGGCCGTTCCGGCCGGTGGCGACGAGGTCGTCGCCGAGTGTGGCGGGAGGGTGCTCGTGTGCGGCACCGGTGCACACGAGGCAGCCGCAGCCCTGCAGGTTCAGGGGGCACGGGCAGTGGAGACCGGACAGTTCGAGCCGGGGACCCTCGCCCAGCAGATCGCGCCGCTCCTCGATGACGACATCGTGGTGCTGCCCGGAAGTCCTGATGGTCGCGACCTTGCGCCCCGGCTTGCTCATGTGCTCCGCCGCCGCTTACTCGCCGGCGCGATCCGGGTCACCGAGCACGAGGTGTTTCTCGCCCGCGGGGGCGGCAGGGAGATCCACGAAGTCACCGTGGACGGTCCATTCGTTGCCACCATGGTGCCCGGCGTTCGCGGCACCGTGCCCACTCCTGAGGCGGACCACGGTGTCCCTTCGGTGGCCGAGAAGGTGGTTGCGGGCACGGCCAGCGGGACCGACTGTGCCGTACTCGAGGTGCTCGGGCCGGATGTAGCCACCATGGATCTCGCCGAGGCACCGCGCATTCTCGGTGGCGGTGCCGGTCTCGATTCCTCCGAGCGCTTCGACCAACTCACCCGTGTCGCCACCGCACTCGGCGCCTCCGTGGGTGCCACCCGTGTGGTTACGGACCGGGGCTGGCTGCCGCACGCCCGCCAGATCGGTACAACGGGGTGTGTGATCGACCCCGAGTTGTACCTCGCCTTCGGGATCAGCGGGGCGGTCCAGCACACTGCTGGGCTCGGGCAGCCGCAATACATCCTCAGCGTGAACACCGATCCCCACTGCCCGATGATGCAGCTCGCAGACCTCGCGATCGTCTGCGACGCGAACGCTGCACTCGACGCACTCGAGGCGCGCATGGCAGAGCGGATGGCTGGTCAGCGTGGCTGAGGGCAACGTGGACTTCGACGCGATCGTTGTCGGCGCGGGGCCCGCGGGGTCGTGCGCTGCGCTGGAACTGGCGCGCGCCGGCAAGAGCGTGCTGCTGATCGAGCGCGGCCCGTTCCCCGGAAGCAAGAACATGTACGGCGGCGTGGTGTACCCGCGCATCCTTGACGAGCTCGTGCCCCAGTGGTGGGAGGAGGCACCCATCCAGCGGTGGGTCACCCGGCGCTCCACCATGATCATGACGCCTACCCAGGCGCTCACGATCGACTTCCGGTCCCAGAACTGGGCCGCACCGCCCTACAACGGCGCCACTGCGTACCGCCCGGACTTCGATCACTGGCTCGCCGGCAAGGCAACCGATGCCGGAGCACAACTGTTGTGCTCCACGGTGGTTACCGGTGTCCTGCGCGACGCGGCGGGGGCCGTCATCGGCGTGCGGACGGACCGACCTGACGGGGACCTCACGGCAAAGGTGGTCATCGCCTGCGACGGGGTCAACAGCTTCATCGCCAAGGAGGTCGGCCTCTACGGCAAGGTGGACGCGGCCAACTACACGCTCGGCGTGAAAGAGACGCTCGCGCTCCCCAAGGAAGTGATCGACGAACGGTTCGGAGTGCGCGGCCGCGAAGGCGTGGACTTCGAGGTGGTCGGTTGCACCGAGGGCGTGAACGGAGGCGGGTTCCTCTACACGAACCTCGACACTGTGTCGCTCGGTGTGGTGCTGAAGCTACCGAGGCTCGCAGCCCAGAAGAAGCGCCCCGAGGAGATCATCGCGTCGTTCAAGAAGCACCCGGCGATCGCGCCGCTCATCGAGGGTGCGGATCTCAAGGAGTACTCGGCGCACGTCATCCCCGAGGCCGGGTACAAGATGCTCCCGAAACTGGTCGGCCCCGGGCTGCTAGTGGCCGGCGACGCCGCTGCCCTCTGCCTCGCTGCCGGTATCTGGCTGGAGGGGATGAACTTCGCGATGGCATCGGGGATGTATGCCGGTCGTGCTGCCGCACAGGCGGTAACCCGCGGTAACACCGGGCCGGACGGCCTGAAGCCATACCTCGAGATGCTCAATTCCAGCTTCGTGCTCAAGGACCATCGCAAACTGCAGCACATCCCACACCTCGTGCTGTCTGACCGCGTGCAGAACCAGTACCCGGCGTTCGTCGCGAACATCGTGGAGCGCATGTTCCGGGTGGACAATCCCGCCCCCAAGCCGGGCCTGCGCCGCATCGTCCGCGAGGAGCGCAAGCGTGCCGGAATCCGTTGGCGCGATCTGTTGAGCGATGGTTGGACCGGCATGAAAGGTTTTAGCTGACATGACTGCATTCCGCACCGACTGGGGTTCGATCAGTTTCGACGACCGCATGTCGACCTCCGAGTTCCGCATCCACGAGCGGGCGCACATCGTGGTGGACGGCGATGCATGCCGTGGCTGCAGCACACAGGAATGTGTAGTGGCCTGCCCGGCGCGCCTGTTCGTGCCGACCTCCGACGGTGGCGTACTTTTCAACTACGAGCAGTGCTTCGAGTGCGGCACGTGCTACCTCGTCTGCAACACCGAGGGCGCCATCTCCTGGAACTATCCCGAGGGCGGTCACGGCATCGTCTTCCACCAGACGTGATGGTGGACCGATGACCGTTGTTGCCTGCCTCAAGTGGCTCACTCCCCATGATGCCGACGACCGCTTCGGCGGGATCTCGCCGGCCGATTCGTCCGCCCTCGAGTGGGCACTCCGCCTCGGGGCGGCACGCAACGAGCAGGTTCTTGCCGTGGCGGTCGGACCCGCCGCGGCAGATACTGCCCTGCGCGATGCGCTCGCGTGCGGGGCGCACCGGGCCATCCGTGTGGACTCAGCCGACGAACTGTCGAGCAACGATGTCGCCGCCGCGATCGCTGGTGCAATCGACGGGCTCGACGTGTCGTTCGTGTGCTGCGGCGACTATTCACTCGACCGCGGCACGGGTTCGGTACCCGCGTTCCTCGCAGCACAGATCGGGGCACGCCAGGCACTTGGGCTCATCGAGATCGTCCTCGGCAACGAGGTGATTGCGCTGCGGCGCCTCGACGGAGGGCGGCGGGAGCGTCTTCGTGTGGACGCGCCGGCGGTGCTCTCGGTGGAGGGAGCCACGGCAACCCTGCGACGTGCATCGCTCTCGGGCGCGCTCGCGGCGCGCACGGCACCGATCGATGTGCTTGCCGGTCCGGTGGGTTCGCACCTGCCGACCGCGCGCCGACCGTACCGGCCACGCGCGCGGGTACTGCCACCCCCGCAGGGCGAGACACTCGACCGGGTGAGGTCGCTGCTGAGCGGCGGTACCGCCACCAAGTCCCACGGTGTCCCGGTGGAGCTTGAGCCGGAGGAAGCCGCAGACCGAATCATCGCTGCGCTCGACGAATGGGGATACTCGTGAAACTTGGCGTATTCGGACTGAACAGTGGAGCGGTACACGGTGCAGACTCGGTTGCGGTGCTCGCCCCGCTCGCCGAGCAGCTTGGCTACGACTCGTGGTGGGCCGGCGAGCACGTGGTGCTCCCGTCGCCCCAGGTGCCGCCCTCCCCCGTCCGGCCGGAGACCCCGATGGTGGACCCGCTCGTGCACCTGCCGTTCGTGGCCGCGTTGACTCGCACGATGGCACTCGCTACTGGGATCATCATCATCCCGCAGCGCAACCCGGTGGTGCTCGCGAAGCAGGTCGCGTCGCTCGATGTGATGTCTGGCGGGCGCTTCTGGTTCGGTATCGGGGTGGGCTACCTCGAACCGGAGTTCCGCGCGATCGGCGCCCCGTTCGACGACCGTGGCCCGCGCACCGACGAGTACCTCGATGCGATGCACGCGCTCTGGACCCAGCCCGCGCCAATCTCGTTCAGCGGGCCCCGTGTGCAGTTCTCCGGGGTGGACGCGAACCCGCGGCCCCTCCAGCACGGTGGGCCCCAGATTGTGGTGGGCGGTCACGCTGCCCCTGCCTTCCGTCGGGCAGTGGCGCGAGGCCACCAGTGGTACGGCTTCTACCGGTCGCCGGAGCAGGTGGGCCAAGACATCGCCGCGCTGAGCACCGCTGCCGGACAGGTTGAGCGCCCTGCCCATCTCGGGCGCCTAGGGATCACCGTCACTCCGTCCGGCCCGCTCACGGCCGAGATGGTGGACGCGTACGCTGCTGTGGGCGTTGACCGCATCGTCACGATGCCCGGTGGAACGTCCCTGCAGGCGACGATTGACCGCATGACCACTGAGGCCGCCCTTGTCTAGGGCGGTCCTGGGGACAACTGCGGCCTCCCTCTAGCCGTCGATCATGCGGATCGCCGTTGTGGGTGCAGGAATTGGCGGCTCCGCGCTGGCGCTGTCACTCCGTGCTGCGGGCTTTAGGGATATCGACCTCTACGAGGCTGCCAGCGAGGTTCGCGAACTCGGTGTCGGGATCAATGTGCTGCCGCACGCTGCGCGCGAACTCACCGAGCTCGGTCTCGCGCGAGAGCTTGACAGCGTGGCCGTGCGGACGGCCGAGCTGAGCTACCACAACCGTTTCGGCCAGCAACTGTGGATCGAGCCGCGCGGCATCGAGGCCGGATACCGGTGGCCCCAGTGGTCGATCCATCGCGGACACCTGCTGGGTGTTCTCCTCGGCACAGTGAGGCAGCGCATCGGTGACCACCGGATTCACCTCGGGCACCGCGTCGATCCGCACGACCTCACGATGATCGATGCAGACGTGATCGTTGGGTGCGACGGGGTGCACTCGGCACTGCGTCAACTGGTCGTTCCGGGAGAGGGCGCTCCCCTGTGGAACGGCGTGACCATGTGGCGGGGCGTGACCGTAACCGACTCGTTCCTTGGCGGGCGACGAATGGTGATGGCCGGACGCCTCAGCCGCCGGGTGATCGTCTACCCGCTTCGTGATCTCGGCGACGGACGCCAGTTGGTCAACTGGGTGGTGGCGGTGCGAACGGGCGATGGGCGGCCGATGCCGAAGCAGGACTGGACCGCTGAAACGGACCCGGCCGAGGCTCTTGCGGAGACGGAGGGGATCGAACTCGACTTCCTCGACCTCCGGCACCTCATCGGCGGGTGCGAGTCCGTGCTCAAGTACCCAATGGCCGATCGGGAACCGATTCCGTCCTGGCGGACGGGCCGGGTCACGCTCCTCGGCGATGCGGCACACCCCATGCAACCCAACGGATCGAACGGCGCTGCGCAGGCCATCCTGGACGCGCGCGTGCTGGCGCGCGAGTTGGTAAGACATGCAGGCTCCGCAACGCCGCTCGCAGCGCTCGACACCTACGAGGCCGAGCGAATCCCCGCTACGACGGCAGTGGTCCTCAGCAACAGGAGGGCCGGACCGGAGCGCATTCTTGATCTGGCCGCTGACCGCAGCCCCAACCGGTTCGAGCGTCTCGAGGACGTGGTTTCCGCCGCCGAAGTAGGAGCGATCGTCGAGGAATACCAGCGCACGGCGGGGTTTGATCCAGATGTGCTCAACAACCGTGCCTCGCTCCACGCGCGACTTGAGGGCTGAGACCTTCAGCACACAGCCGAGTGCGAACCGCGCTCGCCCGTTCCTCCTTCACGGCCAAGCCCCGTGCGTCACCCACCGAACTAGCCTGCGATCGTGGGCGAACTGGGCGCGACGACGTGGACGACAGTGGGATCGCAGCGTCGCGTGTTCGTCGTGGTGCCGATCGGGTCGCTCGAGCAACACGGTCTGCACCTTCCACTCGGTACGGACACCACGATCGCAGTTGCGCTCGCACGTGCTCTCGGTGAGCGCCGCTCCGAGGTGCTCGTTGCGCCCCCCATCGCCATCGGCGCGAGCGGGGAGCACGCCGGATTCCCGGGAACGCTGTCGATCGGCAGCGATGTGCTCGCGGGTGTTGTTGTCGAACTGGTTCGCTCCGCCGACTGGGCCACCGGAGTCGTGCTCGTGAACGGTCACGGGGGGAACAGCGCCGCGTTGTCCGGGGCGATCGACACGCTGCGCTACGAGCAACGCAACGTGCTGCCGTGGTGGCCGACCCCGCCGCGTGACCCGCGCAGCGACGCTCACGCCGGTTGGCTGGAGACGTCCGTGATGATGCACCTCGAGCCGGGTGCTGTTCGGACCGACCTGGCGGAGCCCGGCGATACCCGGCCCCTCGCGTCCATCTTCGATGACCTCCGACAGCGCGGCGTACGGGGCGTTTCTCACAACGGGGTGCTGGGCGATCCCACCGGAGCGAACGCCGAAGACGGCGCAGCCGTGTTCGCCGCCTGGGTGGCCGACCTCACGGCGCGCTTCGACGCGTGGGCCACATGAGCCGCTTCGAGCTCGACCCGTCGGCACGGCTCAATTCGGACCGCCGTGTGCTGATCGGCGGGTCGCCCGTCTCGCTGTTCCGTCTGAGCGCCCGCGGCTCTGCGATCATCGACCGGATTAGATCAGGCGAATCGCTCGCGCCCGGACATGCTGCGCTCACCGATCGGCTCGTCGCCGCGGGGGTGCTCCACCCGGTCTACGAGCCCGGACACGGACCGACCGCGTCGGACGTCACGCTCGTGATTCCGGCGTACGGGGCCGACGCCAGACGGGTGCAGGGCCTGGCCCAGCGCACCGGGGCGGCACGCACCATCGTGGTGGACGATGCCTCCCCCGTTCGCTTCCCGGAGGTGCCCGGCATCGAGGTGTTGCGACTCGGCACGAACCGCGGGCCGGGCGCCGCTCGCCAGGCCGGCCTCGAGATGGTCACCACACCGTTCATCGCGTTTCTGGATGCCGACACCGAGGTGGACGGGGGCTGGCTCGACGCGCTACTGCCGTGCTTCGCTGCGGAGTCCGTCGCCCTCGCCGCTCCCCGCGTTCGTCCCCGTCCGACGGAGCCCGGGGCACCAGCGATTGCGGTGTTGCTCGCCCGGTTCGAGGCGCTACGAGGGCCGCTCGATCTCGGGCCGGTCCGCGGGCGGATACGGGCGGCGACGCGAATCTCGTACGTTCCCGCTGCGGCGCTCGTGTGTCGAACGGCCGCGCTCCGGGAATGTGATGGTTTCGATCCCGGCATGCGGCTCGGCGAGGATGTGGACCTGGTGTGGCGGCTCGATGATGCCGGGTGGATGTGTCGGTACGAGTCGGCGACCGAGGTGCGCCACGACGTCCGGCCCACGCTCGGGGCGTGGCTCCGCCAGCGGTCGGGCTACGGATCCTCGGCGACCGACCTCGCCCTCCGGCACCCCGGTTC
Organism: Actinomycetota bacterium; assembly: GCA_009701715.1. Taxonomy (GTDB): domain Bacteria; phylum Actinomycetota; class Acidimicrobiia; order Acidimicrobiales; family Ilumatobacteraceae; genus WLJO01. The sequence continues at coordinate 9,015 of WLJO01000044.1, read as the reverse complement.
GGTGTCGCCGGTGCAGGTGTCGGTCTGGAGCGCGGTGTCGTGGGTCCTCCCCGCGATCGGGCTCCCGGCACTCGGCGCGGTCGTTGCAGCAGGCTCGACTGCAGCGCTCGCGCAAAAACTGCCCGCGATTCCGGACAGAGCGGCGCAGGCGGTCAGGCTTGCCGGCCTCGGACACCTGCACGCAGGGCGCATCCTGGCCACCGCCCTCATGCGTTCGTGGTGGCCAGTCGCGCTCGCGGGCGCGCTCATCTCGCGCCGGATGCGCAAGGTGCTGCTCGTCTCAGTCGCCGTACCGACCCTCCTCGAGTGGTGGAAGGTACGTCGATCGCTCGATCCCGTCCGGTTTGCAGCGCTGCGGCTGCTCGACGACGGCGCCTACGGGTTTGGACTCTGGCGAGGTGCATGGCGTCGGCGCTCAGCGGCCGCTCTGCTGCCGGATCTGACGAACTGGCCCGGTCGGGCGGCACGTCAAGGTTCGAACGGGACGGGGAATGCCACACCGGTGGGGGGCGCTCAGCAGTAGCGTCCCGACCGATGGGTTTGACGCTGTATGTCGACACGGCCGCATGGCGGTCCATGATCGACGGGGTTCGGCGGGATTTCCCCGACCTCATCCCAGTGGTCAAGGGGAACGGCTACGGCTTCGGGCGAGCCTTTCTTGCTGAGCAAGCCGCAGCGTTTGGCGCCACCGAGGTGGCGGTTGGCACCGTGTTCGAACTGGGGGCCATCGCCCATCTGCCGCTCCGGGCAACGGTGCTCACCCCCAGTCTGGATCTGGACAAGGTGCAGGTTCCTGAATCCGCAACGCTCACCGTCGGCTCCTTCGAGCAACTCGAGCATCTGGTTCGACACCGGCCTCGCGGCCCGGTGGTGCTGAAGGCGATGACCACCGTCCGACGCCATGGTTTCGACGTGGGTGACATCGCTGCGGCTCTCGACACACTGCAGTCAGCAGGGGGCGTGCTCCACAGTGTTGCACTGCACCCCCCGCTGGCGGGTTCCGACGAGGAACGCCGAGCCGAGGTCGAGGCGCTGATCGATCAACTACCGGATGAGACGACCGTCACACTGAGCCACCTCGGCTCGGAGCACTACGCCAGGGTTCGCGAGCGGTACCCAAAGCGCAGGTTCGCGATTCGTCTGGGCAGTGTGCTGTGGCACGGGGACAAGTCGACGTTGGTGCTGCGGGCAACCGTGATCGATGTTCACGAGGTGCGCGGCGGTGAGCGTGTTGGCTATCGCGGCGTTGCGGTGCCGAGCGACGGGTCCATCGTGATCCTCGACGCCGGCACGTCGCATGGCGTTCATCCGCTCGCGAATGGTGACAGCCCGTTCCACTCCTCCCGGCGGCGATTGGCACTGGTTGAGGCGCCACACATGCATGTCTCCCTGGCCTTCGTTCCGGCAGGGGAACCGGTGCCTGCAATTGGTGACGAAGTGGATGTGCAGCGGCCGCTGATCTCGACCGCCGTAGACCGGATTGCCTGGCTCTGACACCCAGAGAGACCGACTATCCACCATCAGTGGGATAGTTCCGAGTAAATTCTTGGTTACGGGGCGCACGGGCGGAGAACCTGGCCGATCGCCTTGACACATCACGGTCCGTGGCATAGGCGCCTTGCATACTCACTTTGAGTGCAGGATTCGCCGAAAAACGGCCCCCAGAGCGGAATACGTCCAGCAAGCGGCCGGAGATTTCTGACCCAGGCATCAGCTCGAACTGATGTCGTTCGGTGTCGGTATTCCCTTTTTCTGGTACTTCCGTTACCCTTCGCTACGCCAAGTGCGGTACTCATCTCCCTTAGTGGGATTCCACCCGGATTCCGGGAGCAATCACACGCAGGGCACTTGAGTCAACACAAAGCGCGAACGCTACTCATGCGAAAGGCCAACACCATGAAGAACAAGATCCTCGCCAACATCTACCGCTTCGCCGGAGCTTCCACCATGGCGCTCGGCATCGTCGCAGCCCTCAGGCCCCGCAGCGGCCGTCTCTGGTGAACCACTTCTAACGATCAAGGAGAGCAGAACCATGAAAAACAAGATCCTCACCAACATCTACCGCTTCGCCGGAGCAGCAACCGTCGCGCTCGGCATCGCCTCTGTCTTGATGCCGCGCAGCGGCCGTCTTTGGTGACCTAAGAGTCGCCACCCCCTTGACTGCTGCCCCGAGAGGCAAAACCATCAATATCGATACCACCCCGCAGAGTGCGCACGGGTTCCGCGAGCCATTTGAGCTGTTTGCGTTGAGCCTTTCGCTTGCCGGCACCGCGGCATGGCTGGTTGTTCCTTTCTTCGTTCGCCCGATCTCATCCCACCCTTGGCCGACGGTGGGAATAATCGGCTTGGCCGTTGTGGCGATGTTCATCAAGGTCGACGTTGTCTCAGCGGGCCGTCACATGACTTCTTTCGTGATGACCGACGCTGCCCTCGTATTGGCTGCGCTACTTGCAAAACCCGAAGCGATCCCGCTTGCGATTTTGGCGACGATCGCCTTCGCTGTAGTTCAAAACCGCCCACCGATGTCCAAAGTCTTCTTCAATCTGGGGCAAGAGTGGCTCGGCTCGGCCCTTGCTCTTCTACTTTTCAGCGCTATCCGCGATGACAAACTCGTATCCGTGAGGACTGGCTTCGCCGCCCTCGCGGCAGGCGCGCTCGTTGGCGTCGTCAGCGCTACCGCAATTGCTATTGGTTCACGCTTGACAGGCAGTGGTTCACACCGTTCCTCCGCCCAGTCGCTCCTGATAGTGGTAGCTGGCTCCTTCGGAAATGCAGCTATCGCTCTCCAGCTCGTCTACCTCGCGCATGTCTCACTCGCACTGGCCATCGTGCCGTTGATGCCGCTGGCGCTCATCTACCTTGCGATGAGAGGTATCAAAGACCAGCAACACAGCAGTGACCGAGCTGAACTTCTCTACAGGGCAACGAGCAACCTGCACGAACAACCCAATCTTGACGATGGTCTTCTCGGCGCGCTTGAGCAGCTCCGGCTTGCGATGCGCGCTCACACCGCTCGAGCGGTACTACTTACCCCACAAGGTTCCGTAACTTGCATCGCAGGCGATTCTCCGGCGGCTTCCCTCGAAATGAAAGAAGCGTCGCCCGCAATCGACAGTGCCGCGCGCCGGCTGGCCAACGAGCTCCCCGGGGCTGTCCTGGTGCGATCGGCGTCGCCGATGGCAGCAGATGGAGCCTTCTCGGCATTTGCGACCGAGGATGCGGTCTTTGCTCCGATCCGCCGATCGGGGGAAGCAGCTGGGCTCGTAGTCATCACCGCCGCGACCGGCGGCCTCTGCGAGCTCTACCAAAGCGATGTCGATCTGGTTGAGGTCTTGGCGAAACAGACAGGTCTGGCACTCGAACGGGGCGCGCTGGAGCAATCCTTAAGCCAACTCATTGAGCTTGAGCAACGTCTCACGCGCCAGGCGTACTACGACGCCGTGACTGGGCTAGCGAACAGGAACTTTCTCAATGAGGAACTTGAGCGCCTACTCATGGAGGAGCAACGCGCCGCTATTCTTCTCGTGGATCTGGATGACTTCAAGACCGTCAACGACAGCCTCGGGCATGTTGCGGGGGACGAACTCTTGTCGATCATTGCGGACCGCCTTCGCGAGTGCGTTGGGGCGCTTGGGCTCGTAACAAGGGTCGGAGGAGATGAGTTCGCGATCTTGCTCACAAGGATTCCCGACCTTGATCTCGCAATCCGCGTTGCGTCTCGAATCATCGAGCAAGTGCCAGCCCTTGCCACCATCGGGGGACGAGAAGTCGGGGTCGGGGCTTCCATCGGGATCCGTCTGACGGAGGGGACACCCGATTCCCCGATTGACGTACTACGCGACGCGGATCTTGCGCTGTACAACGCTAAGTCTCAAGGCAAGGGAAGATTCGCCTGCTACGCGCCCTCGATGCACCTTGAAGTTCAGGAGCGCTTGGTCCTCACTGCTGCCCTCACAAACGCTGTCGAGCGGGATGAATTCACTCTCGTATTCCAGCCGATCTACGAATTGTCCACGGGAAGGCTTTCGGCTGTTGAAGCACTCGTTCGTTGGCGACATCCCGAGCGGGGAGAGCTACTGCCCGACTCGTTTCTGGCGCTGACAGAGCAGACTGGGCTGATCGTCAGTCTCGGTAAACACGTTCTCCGACAGACACTGGCGGCGGTACGGGCATGGTCCGCCGTGCTCGGTGACTCTCCCTTCTACGCTGCCGTGAACGTCTCCGGACGCCAACTTCAAGAGCCGGGCTTTGCGAATATGGTGCTCGAAGAGGTGCGCGACTCTGGTCTCCCCCCCTCAAGGTTGCTGCTTGAGATCACCGAGTCGGTGTTCATCGAGGACACTGAGGAGATCCGTGTCGCGCTTGAAAGGCTGGCCGAATCGGGGATTCGATTGGGCCTTGACGACTTCGGGACTGGTTACTCGTCCCTAAGCCAACTGCACCGCTTCCCTCTAAGCCAACTCAAGATTGATCGCTCGTTCGTTAGTCGTCTCGATCGAAATTCGGATGACCGAACGCTTGTGAGCGCGATCATTCAACTCGCAGAGGCCATGCGGCTTGACGTCGTGGCGGAGGGCATCGAAACCGACACCCAACTCGAGATGCTCAAAGGTCTTGGATGCCGTAGAGGGCAGGGCTGGCTGCTGGGAAGGCCCCAGCCCGCCGACTCCCTGGCGGCTTTGCTCAGCGCTCAGGTCAAGCAGCCGCGTCTCTCGTCAGTTTGATCCCTACGGTTGCACTGATCTCGCAGGCAGCCAGGAGCCCTGCAGCCACTCGCCGATTTCGCGAGCCTTCTTGATTGCGTCAACATCAGTTGCAACAGGCCGACCGACCGTGTCGCAAGCTGTCATCTTGATAAACAACGACCCGACCAAGTCCTCATCAGCGGGCCAGATCTTGATGTTGAGGTCTACTGCCCGGATGATTTCGAGCAGCGAGACAGCACGAGCAGTGATTTCCTTCTCATCAAGTTGCTCCGCAAAGGCTGCCAACGGTAATACAAGGCGTAGCACCGAGGATGGGCTGAGATCGTCGCCGCTCTCAAATGAGAGCGCGGCCGCTATCGCCTTGATGCCGTCCTCGGGTCTGCCTAGGGCAAGATTAGCGAGCGCGATTTCCGTGTACGCCGATACAACGGAACCTCCCGTGGCAGCCATCACGGCGCTTTCAGCTGCGAGTGTGGCCCACCGGTGAGCGGACTCGGGATCTGGCCGCAGGCGAGCGATCCATGCCAGGTCGGCCAGAGTCTTTGCCTCGAACTCAACCAATCCGGCGCGCGAAGCTTCATTGACCAAGAGTTGGGCTGTGTAACTCGCAGCGTCCAAGTCGCGGAGCGCGCCGGCAAGCCAGCACGCCGCGTGGAGCGCTCGACACCGCACTTCCGTACTTATCGAGCCCCGCGCTAGCAGTAACGCTTCGTTAACCAGCGGCGTTGCGGTCTCGAAGGTCCTTTGGTGCACGCAGTTCTCCACCAACGAACTGAGAGCGTGGACGATGCCATCGCTATCGTTTGCTTGTCGGAATCTCTCGAGCGCAGAGTAGAGCAGCATGTTCGACTCCTCGACCCGGTCCTTCCGGCCGTGGATTCGGCCTAGGTAGAGCTCCGTCTGCGCACGCCGCCGTTCATCATGCTGCGGGCGTCCCAAACTCTGTTCGTACCAGCGACCCAGTTCTTCGGCCCGACCGCGAGCCATCCACCACACGTAGAGACTGTTCGTAAGCTCCGCTGCGTCGTCGCTTGATGCGTTTTCCAATGCCCACAGAACTGCGGCGCGCACGTTGTCCACCTCAAGTTCCAGGTGGTCGAACTGTTTCGCGCCTGCGCCAACCCGCCCTCCAGCGGCCTCCACCCCACGGTGCACCCAACGAATGAGCCGATGGTGCGCATCCGCGGTCTCGCCCAGTCCGCCAAGCACTTCCCCCGCAAACTCGCGAACCGTCGCAAGCAGTCGAAAGCGGGGCACTGCCTTGCCGGGAAGACGGGTCAACATGCTGTGACGATCGAGTTCCTCGAACGAGTCCAGCAAGCAAGCCGACCCAGGGGCATCGCCCCATATCTGCTCCACGTGGGCGAGCGAGAAGCCACCGGAGAAAACCGAGAGGCGGGCCAGCAGGGTCTGTGCATCAGCCGAGAGCAACCCGAAACTCCACCCGATCACGTCCCGCAGACTGCGGTGGCGTTGCTCGCCTGCCCTGTACGGGGCTGCGACGACGTCAAGCCTCGACACCAACCGCTTGCGAAGTTCCTCAACACCCAGCGTTCCGGAACGCGCCGCTGCCAGTTCGATCGCCAAGGGTAAGCCGTCAACCCCCTCGCAGATCTCGCCAATCACCTCAACGTCGCCGTCGTCGAACAGCAGGCCCGACTGGAAGCGTTCGGCCCGTTCGATAAACAGTTCCACTGCCGGCACCTCCCGCAGCGGCTCGCCCACGGCAGCCCTGCAGGCGAGCGGACTGACCGGCACCTGTCGTTCGCCGTTCAGACCGAGCGGCACCCGACTCGTCACCAGAACGCGCAGGTGTCTGCCGTGCTGCAACACCTCACTCACCACGTCGCGCACGCTCCCGTGAACATGCTCCACCCCGTCGACAACAAGCAGCAGCGGGCTTGCTCCCAGCATCCGCGCGATGTCGGCAACCGGTCGTTCGCGCCACGACTCGGGTACGCCGAAAGCGGCGTTCACAGCCAGTGCCACCACCGAGGAATCTGCCACCTCGGGAATCGCCACGTACGCAACCGGCAACCAACCTTCCTCCTGGACCCGGTTCGCGACCTCCAGCGCAAGGCGACTCTTGCCTACGCCGCCCGGTCCGGTAAGGGTCACCAACCGATCGACCCCGCGTGAGGCGAGGGACACGAGTTCCGCAACGTCTGCCTCGCGACCCACCAACGAGGTAATCGGTTCGGGTGGCGCTGCGTGCGCAAACGGTGACACCCGGCTCTCCAGATCGGGATCCTGCTGCAACACGCGCTGCTCCATGGCGCGCAGTTGCGGCCCCGCCTCGATCCCTATATCCACCAGGGCGGTGCGAGCCTGATCGAAGGAACGCAGCGCATCAACCTGTCGACCGGAGCGGTACAGGGCGTGCATCAACTGGGCACGGAAGCGTTCCTCGTACGGGTGCTGTGCCACCAGTCCCTCGAGCGGGCCCACCAAGTCGCTCCCCCGCCCTGCCCCGAGCAACGCATCCGTTCGGTCCGCCAGCGCCTGAACACGGCCCGGCTCCAGCGAGGCGGTCTCCCACTGATGAAACGGCATGCCCACGAAGTCCTGCAGGGCGTCACCCCGCCACAACGCCTGCGCCTCGTCAAATCTCCCGACAGCAACCACGAAGCGCTCCTCGGCGAGCGCCGTGCGAGCCAGTTCGAGAAGGACGTAATAGCGATGGATGTCGAGCCCGCCGGGGTCCATCTCGAGGCGATAGCCGGAACCCTGACGCTCGATCCGGTCCGAGCAATCGGCCTCCCCGAGCACCCGCCGCCAATGAGCGACGTACACCTGCAGCGAACTGCGGACCGAACTCGGTGTTGCGTCACCCCAGATGCCATCGATCAGTCTCGACTCGGGAACGGTGTCCCCCGCCCGCAGCGCCAACATGGCGAACACCGCTCGCTGCTTGGCCCCGCCGGCGGGCAGGGAGGCATCACCCACCGTCGCCTGGAACCCACCCAGCAATGAGACGCGCAACGCCCCCATAGGACGCGGAGAATAGCCACTTGTCATGCGGGCAGCATTTACCACGCCGCCTAAGAAGCGCTGAAGGCCCTAGTCCGCAAGGTCGGGCAGGCGCCCGAGCGCCCGCCACGCCACGGCTGCGGCCCCCACTAGGGGCGCCTCGCCCCCGAGCCCGGCCGGGATGATTGTCGGTTTCATCGTTGCGCTCCCCAGCCGGCAGTTGCTCTCCAACTCCGCCTGCGCTGCATCGAAGAAGGGCTGGCCGAACCCGAGTGCAACCGAACCGGCGACAACGGCAAGATCCACCTCGAGTAGGTTCATGACCGACGCGACACCCCGCCCCACCAAGCGACCCGTTCGCTCGATGATGGCCGGGGTGGCGTCCACGGGCGACAAGCCGGTGATCTCCTGGATCGCCCAACCCGATGCCTCCGCCTCGAGGCAGCCGGTTGCGCCGCAAGTACAGGTCCGCCCGTCGGGCACCACGATGACATGTCCGATATGCCCGGCATTGCACGACGCCCCGTCGAGCAGCCTGCCATCGAGCACGATCCCGCCACCGATGCCGGTGGATACCACCATCGCGAGGAAGTTCGTGTGCCCGCGAGCAGCACCGAGCCACCCCTCGACGAGGGCGATCGCCTTGGTGTCGCCATCCCCGTTGACCTGGAGCCCGGTCAGCTCGCTCATGCGCTCGTGCAGCGGGAAGTCACGCCACGCAGGGAGATTGATCGGCGAGACCCGCTCGAGGTTCGGCGAGATGGGGCCCGCGGCACCGATGCCGACGGCAAGCGGGTGCTCCCCCGCCTCGATCGCCGCGCCACGCACATCGTCCACGAGGTCAACGAGCTGGCCCCAGAGGCCCTCTGCATCGGCGTCGTGGTCCACCTTCACGAGGTGACGGCGGCTGATTGCCCCCGTCTCGTCCACCAACGCTGCGGCGAACTTGGTGGCGCCGAGATCCACAGCGAGAACGGTATCCACGGTTCAGACCCCCTCGCCGAGGCCGCGCCATCCGACAGCCGCAGCGCCGACGATGCCCGACGGCTGGGGCGCCTTGGCCGAGACGATGACCGTTCCGCGGCTGAACGCGAGTCTGCACGACGAATCGAGTTCGGCCTGCGCGGCGAGGAACATCGTGGAGGCGTACTCCCGTGCCACCCGCCCGCCGCAAACAATCAGTCGGAGGTCCAGGAGGTTCGCGATGGACGCGGCGGCGCGCCCCACCAGCAGACCCACGTACTGCATGTGCTCGTACGAGGGCTCCGTGAGTGGCCGGCCCGTTGATGACTCGATGGCGCCCACCGAAACCTCGGCCTCGAGGCATCCCCGGGCACCG
>WLJO01000043.1 GCA_009701715.1 Actinomycetota bacterium | reverse complement strand
TACATGTTTGCCGGTTCGATGCAAACCCCGGACTTCCTCACCAAGCACCTCGGCGTGCCGAAGAGGGAACTCGGGGTGTACGCCACGTACACCACCTCGGGCATCGCAAGGATCACCGCGGTGATACCAGCGAACCTCAAGCTTCCGCCGATCCCCAACGTGAAGACCACGATCACCAGTTTCACGCTGACCTCGACGATGAACTTCGAGCCGAATCCGGGATCAACCGAATACGGGTATCAGGTTGCCGCCAACGGCGTGATGTCGATCAACAACAACGCCGAGATCGCGCTCGTTCTCGCCCTGAAGTACACGCCGTTCGAGTTCTCCATTGCGCTCTCCGCGGTCGGGTTGAACGGTGGAGCGGTGTGGCCGAATATCTTCGGGGTAACCGGTCTGAACCTCAATGCCGTCGCGATCCAGCTCAACCTCACCCCGGGCCGGTTCCCGTTCGTCGGCATTGGGCTCGCTGGCTCCGGCAGCCTCCCCGGCAAGTTGCGCGAGTACATGGGCATCGACTCCAACGCGCCGATCCCGATCTCGTTCGTGATGAACCTCGGGTCGGTGGACCCCTGCCTGTCGGTGTCGGTCGGCGACCCGAGCAGCGCAACGCCGATCACCGCAATACCACCGGGTACGAAGGTGCTCACGTCAACGTACTTCAGCCTGCTCGTGTCGCCGTTCGGTTGTTCCGTCGGGGTGTTCGACGTGCCGGCCGGGGTGCAGATCCGGGCGAAGGCAGCCGTTCTCTCCACCGCGGTCGAACTCTTCGCCGCCTACAACCCGAACCCCGCCGGCCCGCCCGGCGTAACGAAGACACCGTCGTTCCGGGCATGGCTCAAGGTGGACAACCCGAACTCCGACGCGAAGGTGAGGGTCGATGGATCGCTGAAACTGTCCTTTGCAGCCGGGGGATGGGTGCTCTTCCCGTTCATCGAGATCAGGGGCGGGATCAAGATCGGCGGGGCAGCCCGGATCGACCTCTTCGGCAGGTGCTCGCTTGCCGGTTGCGATGCCGGAGGGTCTGGTGCCGTTTCGATCGGCGGGTTCAGCCTCATCATGGCGGTCAAGGTAAAGAACCTCGGAATGCCGTGGTGGTCTGTCTCTGCCTCGGGAACCATGAATGTCGCCGGGTCTCAGCTTGCGATAACCGGGGCGTGGGACCCGCTCAATGGGGGCTATCAGTTCAGCGGTAGCGGCACCTTCCCGAACGGCAAACTGCTCGAGAGCTTCGAACTGAGCCTTTCCTGGAACCCATTCAACGGCACCCTCCCGAAAGCAACGTTCCGCGCGTCGGGCACGCTCGGTGGACGGTTCAAGTCCGTCACAGGCGTGGCCGGAACGTTCTCGACGGGTTCGGTGGACCTGCTGCCGACCGCCTCCGAACTGAGACTGGTGGTGAGCCCGAACGTTGACCTCGGCCTCATCACGATCCCGGTTTCACTCGGGTTCGTTGTCTGTCTGACCGGACCCTGCGCGGGAACCGTCACGTCAAAGTTCGGTATCTCGTCGAACTTCAAGGGCATCCCCATCAACCTCCCGGACATCAACCTCGGCGAGTACTGGAACTTTGACGCCTCCACGTCGGGTTCGTTCTCGGGTTCGGGCAAGGTGGGAAGCGACTGGGGTGGCCTCAAGGGCGACTTCTCCGGAACCGTGACGCTAGGGATCTCGTCGTCGGCGGGCCTGACCGTCGACCCCAACGTGAGCGTGCAAGCCTCCGCCGGCTACGGAGGCAGCTGGCATGGCATGGGGACGGTCGGGGCCGACGTCGACATGTCAGGGCTCCAATTCAGGTTCTGCAAGAGCAAGACCATCGCCGGAAAGACCTTCACGATCTGCATCCCCTAAATCGGCCGGATTGCCACCGTGCGTATGCGACTGGCCTCCCTGAGAAGGAGTCCACCGGTCGCAAATAGTGACAGTTAGGCTAAAAGTGGTGATGTCACTACCCAACGTAAGATTTCTGTTACATACTCCCCGTGGGGCGGAGACCCTGACCGATCAACAATCGATCCGAGGGAGGGATTCACATGAAGAAGTTCGCACTCGGACTCATCGCCGCAGCCACCGCTACCGCAGGCGCCTTTGCCTTCGCACCGTCGGCCAACGCCGCCGCCCCCGAGACCACCCGCATCGGCTGCTACATCCCGGCACCCGGCCAGTTCGTGTCGGTATCGGTCGTGATCGAGGCAATCGAAAACACGAACCCGACCCCGGGCGTTCCGATGGTCTGGAACTGCATGCAGTGATCCGCTGACAGCGCGATCAAAAACTCGCAACAAGGGGCGCACCGCACGGTGCGCCCCTTGCGCGTGCCGCCACTGTCGGCAACCGAGTGGCCCGCTCCACCGTCTCGGTATCCTCCTGCGGTGATTCCGAGCACCGATGCACCAGCAATCCAAGGGCGCTCGAGACGGCGGCGGCGCACGACGATCCTCTGGAGTGCTTCCGGCGTCATCCTTGCTGCCGCAGTAATCGTCCTCGTCGTATCGATATCCGGCAGCGGTAGTCGTTCCGGAACGCTCGTGAACAGTTGCGATATCGGCCCCTTGGCGCACTGCTCTGACACCGATCTCACCAACAAAGATCTCACGAACGCCAACCTCACCGAAGCCAACCTCATCAATGCCCAACTCACCGGGGCAAACCTCACGAACGCCGATCTCAGTGGTGCTGATCTGACCATTGCAGTGCTCACCGGCGCAGATCTCACCAACGCAAATCTCGCGAACGCCTTCCTGCCCTACATCGTGTCGGGTCGGATCATCGGGGTTCCTCGGGTATTGCCCGCCGGTTGGACGCTCGTCAATGGATACCTGATCGGACCCTGGGCAAACCTCACCGGTGCAGACCTCACCGGGGCGGACCTCACCAACACGAACCTCGCCAACACGAACCTCACCGCTGCGATCCTCACGCGTACCACTCTCACCAGGGTGGACCTCACGAACGCCAACCTCACGGACGTCATCAGCGGCGGACTCATCGATTCGCCGAACGTGCTCCCAACGGGTTGGGCGATCGTCAATGGATACCTCATCGGGCACTGGGCGGACCTCACCGGGGCGGACCTCACCGGGGCAAACCTCACCAACGCAACGCTGGCTGGGGCCAAATTTGCCGCAGCAAAACTCACTGACGTCGTCTCCAGCGGTCTCGTCGACGCTCCCGCTTCATTGCCTGACGGGTGGAGCATCGTGGACGGAAGGATCACCGCGCCATGAGCCAGAACACTCAACCCACAAGCGGAGATGGGCGCTCCCGTTGGTCCTGGACCTCCATGACGCGTGCTGATCGGCGGAAGTTCCGGACCCTCGCGCTTGGTGTTGGTACTGCGGCAACCCTTCTTGCGATCACCGTTGTGGTGGTCGTGAGCGCAGTGGGCAGTCGCTCGGGCACCTTGGTATCCCCAACTGGTTGCTCAAACACCACGGCCAGCAATCTGCGCTTCGATCCGTTAACCGGTGCGGAGGGAACCAGTGTTTACATCACCGGCGCGAACTTTGCTGACGTCACCGACATCACGTTCAACGGCAAGTCGGTGAACTCTTTCTCCATCGTGTCCGCCACAGAGATCACCACGGCGGTACCCGGTGGCGCGAGCAGTGGTCCGATCGCCATCGTGTCGAACGCCACCCCCATCACCAGCGACACCTGTTTCACCACAACCTCGCCAGCAGTCACGTCGTTCAGCCCAACCTCGGGCGCCGCAGGAACGGTCCTCACCCTGATCGGCAGCAATTTCACCGGTGCAACTGCCGTGAAATTCAACGGTTCACCCACGACACCCACCACCGTGACCGCAACCTCAATCACGGTCACCGTCCCCGCAAACGGCGTGACCGGTCTCGTCTCCGTAGAGACCCCGGTAAGCACCGGCGTGGCCACCGGAACGTTCAGCGTCTCGTCGGCAGCGATCACCGAATTCTCCCCCGCGCTCGGCGCTGTCGGAACCGTGGTCACCATCACGGGCGCAAACCTCTCGGGCGCAACAGCCGTCCGTTTCGGCACCACACCTGCAGCATCGTTCACCAACGTCTCGGCTACGACCGTCCTCGCGACTGTGCCAGCCAACGTCACCACCGGCCCCATCAGCATCTCGACTTCAGCAGGAACTGCGACCGCATCGGCCGACTTTGCAGGCCCACCGACCATCACATCGTTCACCCCCACCACTGCTGCACCAGGCTCCACGGTGACGATCACCGGCACCAATCTGAGCTCAGTGACCTCGGTCGAATTCGTCGGGTCCACGGCAGAACCCGCGTTCACGATCGACTCACCAACGCAGATCACGACAACTGTTCCCGCGGACGCTACGACTGGCCAGTTGTCGGTTCGAGGCACAGCCTTTGCCATAAGTGCCACCCCGCTCACGATCGGCCCGTCGATTTCGTCAATCTGGCCGCTTGACGGTCCGTCGGGCACGGTGGTGACGATCACGGGCTTCAATCTCTTCCAGTTGACCGGGGTCACCTTCAACGGCATCCCCGCCCAATTCCAAACAGTCTCCTACACGCAGGTCACCGCAACGGTCCCAACGGGCGCAACAGCAGGAGCCGTTCGGGTGCTGAGCGCGGCCGGCAACGCAAACAGCCCGGTTGCGTTCGGCCCCCAGGCGGTTCCAGCCCTCCCAACCGATCCCGACGCCCCGATCAGTGTGCCAACGCCGTCGTCTGGATCCAGCGGCACCACCACCACAACAACCCCAACAACATCTGCTCCAACCACCCAGTCGGCTCCAGCAATGCTGTCGAATGGCCAAATTGGACTCTCCAATCAGGTTGGCGCGAACGCAACCGATGCGGCGGGGGTATCGACGTGGAACGGCACTGCGGACGCATCGTTTGGGAAGCTGCGCATTCCTGTCTCGCTGAGCTACACCAACGACACGAAGTGGACACTCAGTGCCAACAATGTCACTGGGGCGTTTGCCATCCGGTCGGTGAGCCTCTCGATCAACAACATCGCGGGATCGATTGTCGCGACACCCAGCAGCACCGTGTGGGACCTCCGAGGAAGGCTTGCTTCCGCCGCAAGCATCATCGGCGATTCTGGCGCCACCACCACCGGCAAACTCGCACTGCTTGCCGGTGCAACGGTGCGAATCCAACCGTCGTGCCCGACGGTTGCGAACACGACCTCGGTCTGCCCCACCAGCGACACCACGTCAACGTTCTTGGCCCTCCAGGCAGACGGCGGCACCTCGGGTTCAGGGTTCTACGCCAACCTCGGCAGTGGCATCCCGGCGCAGTCGTCGGGTGACTACCGGGCTGCGGCGAACCTGACCTCTGGCGCATTCGTGATGCTCGGCAACTTCGATCAGACAAGCACCGCAAGCCTCGCTTTCGGCACTGTCCTGATGTCTTTCTTGACGCTCAAGGTCGCGGCAAACGACCCGGCCTTTGCTGCACTACCGGGCGACATCACCATCGACAGTGGCTCCGCCAACGGCGGATTCGATGTACTCGTGGCTGGCTCAGGACAGGTGAGTGTCCCCGTGGTCGGCAGTTTCGTCCCCAAGAGACTCTCGGTTGCCTACGTCGACGGTGGCACCGTCACGGTCGGCACACTCAGCAATAAGGCCGACCTCGGCGGTGCTCAGATGGGCAGCATTGCTTACTTCGGTTCTCAACAGGACATCTCTGCCAAGGTGCTCGACACGATTGTTCGGGTCCCTCCGAGGACCTTCATGTTTGCTGGTTCGCTGGCAACGCCGAAGTGGCTCAACGAAAATCTCGGAGTCCCCAAGGACAACTTCGGGGCATACGCCACGTATACGACGAATGGCCTGCTCAAGATCTCTGCGGTGGTTCGGGCCAGCCTGAAACTCCCGCCGATGCCCCACGTGAAGGCGACGATCAACGCCTTCACGCTCACCGCGATCGTGAATCTGGAGCCAACTATCGGCTCGGAGACCGGCTTGGAGATCGCCGCCAACGGAACGGTGTCCATCGACGGAAACGCTCCGATCGCTGTGGTGCTTGCAGCCCGAGCCGTCAGTAAGTGCACGGCGGTCGTGCCGAGACTCGTTGGTGGTTTCGTCATCACGATCTTGGGCAAGACGCTCAATACTTGTGTTGCCGAAGCATCGCAGGCCACGCTTGCGCTCTCTGCAGTAGGCGAGAACGGCAAGGCGGTATGGCCAGACATCTTCGGGGTCACCGGGTTGAGCCTCAACTCGGTAGCCATCCAAATCGGTTTGACCCCCGGAATCTTCCCGTACGTGTCGATTGGACTCGCTGGGGACGGGACCATCCCCGGCAAACTCCGCGAATACATGGGAATTGAGTCGAACGCTCCGATCCCCGTCACGTTCGTGATGAACCTTTCCGCGGTGAGCCCGTGCCTGTCCGTCACGGTCGGCGACCCCAACAGTTCCACGCCGATCGCTGCATTCCCCCCGCAGTCACAGGTCGTCACCGTCACCCTCGTCAGTCTGTTGATCTCCCCATTTGGCTGCTCGGTTGGAATTTTCGACGTTCCGGCCGGCGTGCAGATTCGCGCGAAGGCCGGAGTGTTCGCCACGACGGTCGACCTCTTCGCGTTCTACAACCCGAACCCTGGCGGCCCTCCTGGCAGCGTCAAGACACCGCAGTTCCGCGGGTGGCTAACCGTCGACAATCCGGCTTCCGACAAGAGTTTCCGTGTTGACGGATCACTTCGTCTGTTCTTTGCTGCCGGAGGGTGGAACCCGAACCCTCGCGCCGACCTTGTCGGTGGGATCAAGGTGGGCAGCGCTGCACGCATCGACATCTTCGGTAACTGCACAGTGCTGATTGGCTGCTCAGCAACTGGCTCCGGCGAGGTGTCGCTCAACGGGTTCAGCCTCGCGATGGATGTCACGGTGACCAATCTCCTCACGCCGTTGATGCTGTTCGAAGCCTCCGGTTCGCTGCGAGTTGCCGGCGCGCTCGTCACGCTGAGTGGTTCGCTCCAGCCACTCACGGACTCATTCTCGTTCACCGGAACCGGAACCTTCCCGAACGGCGGAATCCTGAGGAACTTTGACGTCGAACTCGCCGCAGTTGTCAATGCACCCCGCTTCCAGTTCGGGCCTCCGGTCTACGTCCAGCCCACGTTCCGGGCCAGGTTCCGTGGTTCGGGTGCGCTGGGAGGTCGCTTCAGGACAATCTCCGGATTTACCGGCCAGTTCACCACTGGTTGGGTGAACCTCATTCCCAACCGCTCGCGGTTGAACCTCGTCGTCAGTCCGAGACTCGATCTCGGCCTCGTCACCGTGCCGGTGACACTCGGCTTCGTCGTCTGCCTGACGGACTCCTGTGCGGGAACGGTCACCCCGCGGTTTAGCTTCTCGTCAAGTTTCAAGGGCATTCCGTTCAGTATTCCCGATACCGATCTGGGCGACGACTGGGGATTCACCGCATCCACGTCCGCGTACTTCAGCGGTTCGGATCAGGTTGGGAACAGCACTGCTGGGCTGAAGGGCGAATTCTCGGGAGACGTCACGCTCGGCATCTCGTCCTCGGCGGGCTTGACCGTTGGCAGCAACGTGAAGGTGACGGTCTACGTCGGCGCCGGTGGATGGGACAAGTTGGGGAGCCGAGGGACCAACATGAACATCTCGGGAGACAACTTCAGGTTCTGCTTCGAACGCAGCGTTGCCGGCAAGAACTTCAAGATCTGCATCCCGTGAGTTGAGCGACGGGTCCGCGCCCGGAGGACCTAGGACCCGGGCGCGGCTCGGCCGTGCTACTGACTCATGAACGCTCGCGGCAGGTCAGTCGAGGATGTGGTACCAGGCGTCGTCCGGTGCTCGCTTGCCCGTGAGGAAACTCGGCTGCATCAGATTCGTGCCCGTCACCGGCGTGACCGTGGACCAGTCGTAGGAAACGAGGCGCTTCTGGATGCGCCACTCGCCGTTGCGCTCCTCGAAACGGTCGATGTAGCGCACGTGTGTGACGCGCTCCATCACCGTGCCGTCTTCCGCCACTGAGCGGTCGCCACCGAAGCAATACGTCTCGGCGCGCGCACAGTGTTGGTCGAGCAATACCTCGACGAGCACGTTGCCCACCACATGCTTCAGCACGTAGTTCGGCACTACCGGAGCGTCCTTCACCATGGCGAACAGCGCCGAAACCGGCCCGTTGAAGATGCCAGCATCCATCGTGGCATCGGGCCAGAAGCACGACACCATCAACTCGTAGTCGCTTCGGTCGGAGGCCTGTGCAGAGCGCAGGATGGCTTTCTTGATGGAACGCTCAGCGAGCATCTCATCGATCTCGTGGTCTCGGTCTTGGCTCATGAATTTCTCCCTTGTATCGACTCGTTGTGCTTCTGTTGAATCATTGCTTGTTCGCACTGTCTACCGCGCTGGCTACCGCGCCTTCACCCCGACGAGGCACCACGCCATCATTCGGCGCGGCGCGTTCTCCAGCAGATACAGCAGCATCCCCCGCTTGGGGAACCGCACGTACTTGCGGTTCGCCTGCACCGCGCTCACCACAGCCACCGCCAGTGTTGCCGGCGCGATGTGGGGTGCCAGTTTCAGCGTCGTCATCCGTTTCACAGCGGCCTGCACGGCCGGCGAGGCGATGATGTTGTCCCACATGCCGGTGTCGATCGGTCCGGGTTCCACGAGCGTGACCCCGATTGGCGTGCCCTTGAGGTCTGCGAGCAGGCCACCGGAGAAGTGCGACAGCCCAGCCTTCGTCGAGGAGTAGACGGAGGTGGATGGGATGTTCGCGATCCCTGTCATCGACGACACGTTCACGATGTGCCCCCGGCCGCGCTGCAGCATCCCCGGGAGCACCTGACGTGCCAGGCGCTCGGGCGTGGTGAGGTTGAGCGAGATACTGCTCGCAATGTCGGTCTCGTCCATCTCGTCGATGAGGCGGTTCGTCTCCACTGCGGCGTTGTTGACGAGCACATCCACCGGACCGCCGTCCGCCTCGATCCGCTCGATGAGGCCGTCCACCTGAGACTGGTCCGACAGGTCGACGGCGTAGGCAGCGCCGCCCAGTCGGGTCGCCAGCGCGTGGATTGCCTCGCTGTTGCGGGCCACGAGCACCACCTTCGCCCCCGCCGCCGCGAAGGATTCCGCGAGCGCCTCGCCGAGCCCGCGGCTCGCACCTGTGATCAGTACCCGCTTGCCCGAAAGTTCCATCAGTACGTCCCCCTGTTCATCGGCTGGCTGCAATCACACGTGCTCCCCAGCGCTGTGATGACCTGCCTGTAGACACGCAGGGTACGCTCCTCACGATGGTGCCGCAGGACGCTCGAATTTTTGTGGCCGGACACCGGGGCCTCGTCGGGTCGGCCATCGTGCGCCGCCTCGAGTCCGCCGGCTACACGAACCTCCAGGTTGCCACCCGGGAGCAACTCGACCTCCGGGATCAGGCGGCGGTGAACTACTGGTTCCGTGACCACCGCCCCGAGTACGTGTACCTCGTGGCCGGCACCGTGGGCGGCATCCTCGCGAACAGCACCCGCCCGGCCGAGTTCCTCTACGACAACCTCATGATCCACGGGACCGTTGTGGAGGCTGCCCGCCAGATCGGCACCACCAAGCTGCTGTACCTCGGTTCGTCGTGCATCTACCCGCGCGAGGCCCCGCAGCCGATGACCGAGGAAGCCCTCCTCACCAGTCCGCTCGAGCCCACCAACGAGCCGTACGCCATCGCCAAGATCGCCGGCATCAAGCTGTGCAGCGCCTACCGCCGCCAGTACGGCTGCAACTTCATCTCGGCAATGCCCACGAACCTTTATGGCCCGGGCGACAACTTCGACCTGGACTCCAGCCATGTGCTGCCGGCGCTGATGCGCAAGTTCCACGAGGCCAAGCTGAGCGGCCAGAGCGACGTGACGATCTGGGGAACCGGCTCGCCCCGGCGTGAGTTCCTCCATGTGGACGACCTCGCCGATGCCTGCGTGTTCCTCATGGACCACTACGACGGCGAGCAGCACGTCAACGTGGGCACGGGCGTGGACGTCACGATCAAGGAACTCGCCGAGATGGTGGGACAGGTTGTGCACCCCAACTCGCGCCTCGTGTTCGACACGACCAAGCCCGACGGGTCGCCGCGCAAGCTGCTCGACGTGAACAAGCTTGCCGGGATCGGTTGGACGGCCAGCACCGGGCTCGCCGACGGCATCCGCTCGACCTACGAGTGGTTCCTCGCCCAGCACAGCGTCCGCTCCTGAGGCGCTACTGACCGTTCCCCCGCTACGCGGTGGTGTGCGATCGGCGGCGTGTCCGATGTAGTCAGCCGGTAGTGCGCACGCTCAGGACGATTCGTGCGCTGCGGGCGTTGCCAACGGGCGCGAAACGGAAGGTCAACGAGTCGCCTGCGTCGAAGCGCACCGAGTGCAGGGTGTCGTTGCAGGTCTTGGCTGCCACCATCGTGCACCGAAGCACGGTCGGCTGACCGTTGCGCATGACGGTCACCGTTCCCGTGAACTTCGCGTACGCCTTGACGTAGAGCAGCGAGAGGGTCATCTCAGCGACCGGATAGTCGAGTGGCGTGACCAACGACGAGGTAGCCATACCCGGCCCGGCGTACCGCGGCGAACTGCGTAGCTGCTGAACACCGGCCACCAACGTGCCGATACCTGCGGCGCCAGTGTCGCCCTGGGGCCCTTGGTTGC
Source organism: Actinomycetota bacterium (assembly GCA_009701715.1). Taxonomy (GTDB): domain Bacteria; phylum Actinomycetota; class Acidimicrobiia; order Acidimicrobiales; family Ilumatobacteraceae; genus WLJO01. The sequence goes on along the minus strand of WLJO01000043.1, from coordinate 10,788 downwards.
CCTGCGAACCAGCACTACCCGTATCGCCCTGGGGCCCCGTCGCACCAACCGCTCCCGTGTCACCCTTTGCACCGGTTGCGCCGGTTGCGCCGGTATCACCTTTCGGGCCAGTCGGCCCCTGCAACCCCGTCGCACCGGTCGGACCGGTCGGACCGGTCGAACCCGTGTCACCGTTTGGCCCCGTCACACCCTGCAGACCGACGGATCCGGTCGATCCTTGCGGGCCAGTCGAGCCGGAGAGCCCCGTAGCACCCTGCAGACCGGCGGTGCCCGTGGCGCCTGTCAGTCCGGTAGAGCCGCGGGCTCCGGTGGCGCCCTGTGCTCCGCTCGCACCCGCCTGGCCGGTGTCGCCCTGCGGTCCGGAAGCACCGGTTGCGCCCTGTGCACCGGTCGCACCGATGGCGCCCGAGGCGAGCGGTCGCTCGACGCGACGAACAACGCTGCACCCGCACGAGCCATCGAAGTTGGTGAAGTAAATGTTGCCGCTCGGATCGGTCCCGATTACGCCCGGATACAGAAGCGTCGCGGAGGTTGCTGGCCCGCCGTCACCGGTGTAGCCCGGTGTGTTGTACGTACCGGCAACGGTGGTGACACGTCCATCTGGGGTCACCTGACGGATCACGTGGCCGAGGTTTCCCGTGACGTACAGGTTGTCGAACACGTCGACGGTGGCGCCGACGTTGTAGATGCCGTACTCGTCGTCGCCAGGAAGCACCACGCTGATATCGGTGGAGGTGCCGTCCGGCGCAATCTTGTGCGCCCCGAAGCGGTAGGGGATGTAGAGGTTGTCGTCGGAGTCGATGCCGATCGAGCACGACGCGTTGTTTCCGCCGCAGTTCCCGATGGGGCCGTTGGCGAGCAAGGTCACGACTCCGGTGTTCGGGCCACTGGTGGGAACCTTCAGGATCGTTCCCTGCCAGTTGGCGACGATGATCACGTTGCCCGCCGAGTCCACCGCAAGGGCGTTGGGGCGACCGATCACCACCGAGAACGCGTCAGCCCCGTAGTTGCAGTCCACCCCGTTGGGGCAGTCGCGAGTGCCGGTCCCGGCGAAGTTGGTGATGGTTCCTGTCGGGTCCACCTTGAACACTCTGTTCGCCTGCGACCCTGCGACGTACACGTTGTCGCTTGCGTCGATGGCGATCGCCCACGGGCCGTTGCCAAAGTCGTTGACGCTGCCGATGGTGGTGGTCACGCCAGCGCTTGTTGTCTTGAACAACTGACCCGACCCCATGAAGTAACGGCTGCCCGTTGAGGCCCATGCGAAGCCGAAGTAGCCGGTTTCCCCTACGACGTTGGCGAGGTACGTGGTAATCGTTCCCGGAGCAAGGGCTGCCGGGCCCGTTGCACCTTGCGGTCCGGTGGCGCCCGTTGCCCCGGTGGCACCCGACGCTCCCGGCGGCCCGGCGATCCCAGCGGATGCCGTCACAGCCGGGCCGGCCACCACGGCGAAGGCACAGGCAAGGCCGACGAAGACACCCCGGCCGCGGCGCACGCTGCGCTTCCTGCGTCGATAATGAAACATCCCGGACCCCTCCGTCCTGCGTGGCCCCACGCACAAGCTGTCATTTTGGCACATTCTTGTGCATTTGCACTCATTGCTTGCATTTGTGAGAATCCGTCCAAGGAAGTTCGCGAAAAGCCAGCCCCATCTGTCTCATCACTCCGTCAGGCAACCCCATGCCAACTACCCCACGAGACCCCGCAGCCAGAAATCGCACCACCCGGGCAGGCGACGCGCTTGGCGTGCCTCGAAAGCGACGTTCTTACGTCCCGGCTGCGCAGGCACAGGAACTCCTCCTGGTGACGACTATCCGTCTGGCTCGCGAACTCCCCCTCGACCAGGTGACTGCACGGTGCATTGCGTCCGAAGCGGGGCTTGACCCCAGCACGATCCCGCGAAACTTCGGCTCGATGCACAGCCTGTTCGTCGCTGTCTGCAGGCGACTTGGTTCAGACGCTTTCGCTCGTCATGGCGACGGTCTTGGGTCGTTCACCGCTGGTACCGCGCTGCGGTTGTTCACGGACCCCGACCTCGCGTTGCGCAATCGGATCCTCGCCTGGATGAAGGGCGAGGGTATGGAGACCGGTGTCGACAGGGACTCTCAGGCCGCCACCATGCTGGCGCTGCGAACCGAGTTCCAGTCACGTCTGCCGGTGAGTGATCGAGCGGCCTTCCTCTGGATGCACGTGGTGATCCTGCTCTCGGAGGGGCTGGCCGTGTTCGGCGACCTGCACTACCTCACGGACGCAGACCGCATTGATGCGATGAACCTGATGACGAAACTGCGCGATCAGATACCGGTCGTGGAGTCCTCAATCACCTGGGTCGATCCGAACACACCGGGCGCCACGGGCTGAGTGCTCCCAAGCAACCCGGGGTGGGCGAACGGTTGGGGTGGCCCGTTATGCTGGGCTTTCCATTTGGAGAGGTGCCGGAGCACGGTTGAACGGGACGTCCTGCTAAGACGTTGGCTGCCCAAAAGCGGTCCGTGGGTTCAAATCCCACCCTCTCCGCCAAATGAACCAGCGATGGTGCTGTCCGCGGCGAGGTTTCCCCGCTGCGTTACGGCTCCTACACTGGTCCATCACATACTGCGTCCGTAGCTCAATGGATAGAGCTTTTGATTACGGATCAAAAGGTTGGGAGTTCGAGTCTCTCCGGGCGCGCTGAGCACATAGTGCTCCAAGACGATTGGAACGGTCCCCGCGAGGGGGCCGTCTGTCGTTTTCCCGTTCGGGAACCGCCAGCACAACCACCGGTTGACCCGTCCCAACCGTCATCGCTCGCGCAAAGTGGCGTTGTGTATTCTGTAGCGATGTCGCCACGAAGAGTGGCTGGCTGGGTAAGTACAGGGGGGCAACCGTGAAGCGCAGAAGTACGCCGTCGATGGGCCGTCGACGGTCGATCTGGGGCATCGGCACCGTGGTGGGGATACTCGTTGGCGGGTTAGGTGGCGCCGTGCTCGGTGGCCAGAGCGCCGGGGCCGTATCGCCGTCGAGCACACCGTCTTGGGCACGCCAGTTCGGCACGAGTGAATCCGACAGCGCCATCGATGTCGCCGTCGCCCGCAACGGAACCGTCTACTCGGTTGGCTACACCGCCGGCAGCCTGAGCGGCACCGGTGCCGGCAACGCAGACGTGTGGGTCTCCCGCCACAATCCCTCCGGTTCGCGCCGGTGGACCAAGCAGTTCGGCACCCCGGGTATCGAGTACGTGTACGGCGTTGCGGTCTCCGCGCGCAACGAGATCTACGTGGTCGGAGGGTCCGAAGGATCCCTTGTCGGCACCAACGTCAACACTGCGTTCACCGATGCATTCATCGCCAAGTTCGACAGCAACGGCCGCAGGAAGTGGATCCGCCAGATCGCCTCGTCGAACGGTGGCGACGACGAAGCCCGATCCGTTGCGGTCAACAGCGCCGGTGAGGTGTACGTCGGGGGCACCACCACGGGTGACCTCACCGGTCCTGGTGCCAACCAGGGCAACACCGACCTCTGGGTGGCGCGCTTCGACCGCAACGGCAACCGTTCCTGGCTGGCCCAGTACGGCACCGACCAGATCGACATGGTCCATAACCTCGCCGTGTCCCCGGCTGGCGCGATTCACCTCGTTGGCGAGACCGAGGGAAGCCTCCCCGGCACGGCAGCGAACCAGGGTGGTTTCGACTTCTTCGTCGTGTCCTACGACCGCTCCGGCAACCGTCAGACGAACCTGCAGTGGGGCACGCCCGAAGCAGACAGCCTCAGCGGCGTTGCGGTCGGCACCGGAGGCGAGCTGTATGTCACCGGCTGGACCGAGGGCACGCTGCCCGAAGCAGTGAGCGCGGGTGGCCGGGACGGGGTGCTCGCACGGATCGATCTCACACCATCACCCAGTTTCACGTGGGAGCACCAGATCGGCAGCGACCTCTCCGACGAGTGGAGCGACGTGGTGGTGCGCGGCACCAACGTGTTCGTCACCGGTTCGACGGTGGGCAGCCTCGCCGAACCGAGCGCCGGCGGCTATGACATCATCAATGCGCGCTACAGCACGACGGGCCAGCGCAAGTGGATCGATCAGGTCGGCAGCACTCAGTTCGACGACTCCAACGCCATCGCCGTCTCGTCACGCGGGGATCTGTACCTCGCGGCTCAGACCGAGGGAGTGCTCGGCACGGCCACGAGCGGGAACGCAGACGCAGTGGTGCTGAAGTACACCGCGTCCCGCAACGCCATGTGGGTGAGCCAACTCGGGAACTCGGGGAACGAGTACTTCTACGGCATCGCTGCGGCCTCCAACGGCACCACCTGGTCCGTCGGGGCGATCGGAGGACCGGGATGGGGCGGCGCAGACGGGGATGTCGATGTCCTCGCCGCCAAACACGACTCCGCCGGGAACGACCCCCTCGTCGTCCGCTTCGGGACAACGGAGAGCGACTACGCGAACGGTGCCGCCGCCGGTCCGGCCGGATCGGTGGTCATCGTTGGCTCCACGCAGGGTGACCTCGCCGAAACCAACGGTGGCTCGAGCCTCGGCGATACCGATGGCTTCGTCACGATGCTGGACTCCAGCGGGGCCGTCGTGTGGACGCGCCAGATCGGCAGCATCTACTCCGACAGCCTGAACGCCGTCGCCGTGTCGTCCCGCGGCGACATCTACGTCACCGGAACCGTCGGCGGCGCCGTGGAAGGCCTCGCCTGGTCCGGCGATAGCGACGTCATTGTCGCCAAGTACAACCGATACGGAACGCGCAAGTGGATCCGTCAGGCGGGAACGGCTGAGGCCGACTACGCGAACGGTATCGGGGTGGCACGCAACGGTTCGGTCTACGTAGCCGGTGGCACCGAGGGCAGCTTCAGCTCGACACCGGCAACGGGGACACGCCTGCCGATGCTCCTCCGGTACGACTCGAACGGCAACCGCAAGTGGGGCCGTCAGTACTCCGCTGGGTCCGGTGCCGGTGACTTCTCCAGCATCGCCGTGACACCCGGAGGCGATGTGTATGCCGGGGGTACCACCTCCGGCTCGGTTCAGGCCGGTGTCGCCAATCAGGGCATCCGTGACCTGTTCGTCGTGCGCGTCGATCGCAACGGCAACATGCGGTGGGCGCGTCAGTACGGCACTGCAGGGAGCGACCGCGTCTACGGCGTCGCTGTGCGGCCGAACGGGACCGTCACCGTGGTGGGTACCACCGAGGGAGCGCTCGGCACGAGCGAGACCTTCCTCGGCGCCAATCCTGCAGCCGGCGACGACGACATCGTCCTGATGCGGTTCGACCGCAACGGCCGCCGAACCGTGCTCCGGCAGTGGGGCACGTCTGAGTTCGACGAGGCAACTGCTGTTGCGGTGGTGCCGAACGGAACGGTGTACGTGGGCGGCAGCACCGCCGGGGCGCTCGGCGAGTTGAATGCCGGCGACATGGATGCGGTGACCATCCGCTTCCCCGCCTGAGCACAACGTGGCGGTGGCGACCCGGGGGTCGCCACGCGGCTCACTTCTTTCGGGTGAGGTTCACGAGGAACGTGGTGGGCTTGTCGTCGGTGCGCACGAAGCGTGCCGCGAGGTGGTCAGCATCCACCACGCTGATCTCGATGTAGAAGCCGGTGGTCACCATCACCACGTCTGCGCGCCCGGTCGCCGCGTTCACCTCAGCGGTGCCCACGAGCGGGAACTTGATGGTCTTGCCCGTTGCGTCGACGAAGCTCTCGTAGCCGAACAGGTTTGCACCCTCTGCTCGCTCGATCACGAGGTCGAGTGCTGCGGGGATCACCTTTCCCTTCGACGGCGACGGGAACTCGTACTTCCCACTCCAGGTGCCGACAAGGTTGGGCACCTGCTGCACGGTGGTCGGCGATGCCGCGGTGTCCGCGGAATCGCTTCCGCAGCCGGCAGCGGTGAGCGAGAGCACGGCAACACCAAGAGTGACGACAAGGGCGCTAGAGAGACGACGACGACGAATGGACACGTCGTCAGTATCGCAGACGCCAGTTTGCTCCCGCATGTTGGGCTGGACGACTCAGTCGAGACCCTCAAGGCCAAGCGTGAGCGTGTAGGCGATCGCCGTGCCGGAGCCGAACTCACCACTGCGCAGGCCCTCCACCGTTCCCGAGCCGGTGACACCGACGAACTGCCCGGTGCCACCGAGTACTTTCACCGAGCCACGGAGGCGCCCCACACCGTCGCGCTGCTCGGCCTCACCCGAATAAGTGAACCCGAGGCGATCACCGTTGTCCGCGATGAACGTCCAGAAGCCGGCGAACGGCCCATTTCCATTGAGATAGTTGATCATGGCGAGGAGTTCCACCTCCACCTGCTGACCAGCAAGATTGGCCGAGCCCACGAGCCGCGCCTCGCCGTAACGGCGTTCCTTCTGCGCACCCACCTCGTTGATCACGAGCAGCGGTGCATCGGCGGTGTCGAGTGTGAGCGCAACGACGTATTCCTTACCCGTGTCCTGGCTGTCGCCCGAACAGGAGACAAGGGCGAGTCCGGCGCTCCCGACGAGGAGCAGGGCAGCGAGCGGTTTGAGGATGCGAATCATGCCGAGGTTCTTACCAGCCCGACGGACGGTGTGCGCTACTCCGCTGCTGCGGCAACGACGAGCTCGGCGAGCACGCGGCGCATCTCAAGCGTGATCCGGTCCGCCTTCGTGTGCAGGTCCGCCGTTACGTCGAGTGACACCCCCTTGCGCCACATGCGCTCGAGCATCACCCGGTCCTCGAGCGCCACCGCGATCTGGAACTTCGCGGTGTCGGCACGCATCTCCTCGGTGTCGGCGATGTCGTTGCGGTAATCGGTGCAGAACAGACGAGTCGTCGTTGCGTTCACCGGTTGGTGGCAGAAGCTGATGGTAAGAATCGAGTTCTCGGCCGGGTAGTTGATGCGCAGGTACACGTGATGGGGCGGGGTGAACACGAAGTACGACTCGCGCTGGTTCGAGCGGAAGTCGTCGCCCGGCTCGTACGAGTCGGCGAGCGCCTTGGTGAGATGCCAGTAGCTCACCGAGTACTTCCAGCCGTCGCGCACCACGTCGTACTCGCCCACCAGCCGGTCGTCCGGGTCCGCAAAGGTCGCCACGTGGAGGAACGCGAAGTGTCCCTGATCGAGGAAGTTGTCCGCCATCTGCGCGGCGCTCGCCTTCCACTCCATCGGCGGCAGTGGACAGCGGACGAACGACGGGTCCGTGTGCTCGGGCACCTCGGGGAGCGGCACGATCGGCTCCTCCAGCGCCACCCAGATCATGCCGAGGTGCTCGGCAACCCTGGCCGCTGTCTCGCAGCGCGCTGTGCGCGGGATCGGCAGCCTCGGGTCGACGGCCGGGATCTCGACACACACACCGTCGGCAGCGAACCGGTAGCCGTGATACGCGCACTGCAGCGTGCCATCCACGACGCAACCGGCGCTCAGTGGCGACCGGCGGTGCGGGCACTCGTCGCGCACCGCGGTGAGGCCGTCAGCGAGCCGCGCTACGCACCAGCGCTCGCCGAGCAGTTCGATGCCGAGCACGCCGTTGGCCGCCTCAAGCTCCTCCACCCACGCAACCGGGTGCCAGCAGCGGCGAAGAGCCGGGTGCTCATTGTCGAACCAGGTCTCGGGCGATCCACCTGTGGGCATGCGACCAAGGTAGCAATGCCGCAGAGACCAGCCTCCGGTCCGGATCAGCCCGAGTAGGGCGCCGTGTCCTCGGACGACACCGCTCGGGTTGACCGCAGCGTTGCGATCTCCGCCGGCGTGTATCCGATCTCGGCAAGCAGCGAATCGGTATCCGCTCCGCCGAGCACGCCGGGCCCATAGCTGTCCCGGCCGCCGTTTACCTGCACGATCGGGCCCCAACGCCGCATCTCGCCGAAGCGCGCGTGCTGCACCACAGGCACGAAACCGTTCTGGCGGAGGTGCTCGCTGCGGGCCTCGAACTCTCCCGGCGTGCACTCGTCCGCCTGCACGCACGCCACACCGGAACCGGCGAGCACCGCCTCCCACTCGACGGCGGTGCGCGTTGCGAACAGCGCCTCGAGGACACCGGCAAGGTCACGATCGTGCTGCTGGCGCCCGGCCGCGCCCGTGAAGCGGTCGTCTGCGAGCAGGTCGAACCGGGCCGCTACGGCGCAGAGCCGTTCCCACTCCGCGTCGGTGGTGACTGTCAGTGCCACCCATCCCTCGCTGCAGCGATACAGCCGGTCGCATGCGCCGAGGCCGAGCAGTGCGTCGTCCATTACCGGGCGGGCCGCCATGCCGTCGTACGACAGGAACGCGTCGATGTTGGCGTGCGCGTTCGCCGTCATCATGTCCACGTACACGGCCTGCCCGCGGTGCTGCGGATCTCGGGAGCGCGCAAGGAGCGCAAGCAGCGCTGAGGACGCAACGATGGCCGACGTGTTCGGGTCCGGGTTGGCCTCGTTGGCCTTCATGATCTGGCGCGACGCCTCGCGTACCTCCTCGAGCGTCGAGCAGGTACGGGTGAGCGCGGACCCTGCCTGGAACCCGGCACCGCCCATGGCGGCCCCCGCGCACGGGTGCGTTGCCGGGCGGTGTGCACTCGGCCCGTGTGGGCCGTACCCGAGCACCGACACCCACACGAGGCCCGGATGATCGGCGGCGAGTTGCTCGTAGCCGATGCCCAGGCGCTCGGGCACGCCCGGTCGATAGTTGTGCACCAGCACGTCTGCGCTGCGCAGCAGTCTCTGCACGATGTCCCGTGCCTCGGGCCGCTTCATGTCGACGTAGATCGACTCCTTGCCCGCGGTGGTCTTCACCGTCATGTAGCCGTGCCCGTACAGGTGACGGAACGGATCGCCGTCCACCGGCTCCACACGGATCACGCGCGCCCCGAGGTCCGCGAGCATCGAGGTGCCGAGCGGTGCGGCGATCACCGTGGCGAACTCGAGGATCGTCACGCCGGCGAGCGGGTAGCCCGACGGCGTGGCTCCCTCTGCGGCCGGTGCGGTGCGGGTTGGGGCGGAACGGGCAGCCTCGGCAAGCACCTCGTCGGTGTGCTGACCGATTGTCGGCGCCGGTCGAGTCACCACGGCAGGGGTGTTGGTGAGCACCGACACCGGCCCGATCGCACGGACCCGCCCCACCACGGGGTCGTCGAACTCCACGATCATCCCGTTGTCGACGAGGTCCGGATGATCCATTGCCTCGGCGGGCGTGAGGTATGGCTCGGCGGCAACGTTGCCGTTCTCGTGGAAGATCGCCATCCACTCGTCTGCTGTCTTGGTCTGGATGACCTCGAGGATGCGGTCACGCACGTGCTCGATGGCATCAGGCGTCCACACAGCCGGCGAGTCGAGGAAGCGCTCGTCGGCGAGCAGTTCGCCGTAGAGGTCAATCGCATCGAGGAAGGACAGGAACAGGTGCTCGAGCAGGTTTCCGCACTGGATCCAGCGACCGTCGCCCGCCATCACGGGGTGATAGTTGAGCGACGGGAGTGCCGCGCCGCCCTGCGGGTTAGGGATCGGTGAGGCGCCCCAGCGGTCCGCCATCTGGATGAGCAGGAGGTCCACGAGGTCGAAGGGCATGAGCGACTGCAGCAGGCTCGTCGTAACCCGTTGCGGGAGCCCCGTGCGGTCCCTCGCGAGCAGACCGCTCACGATGCCCTGCACCGCGCCATGAGCGGCGATGTGCATATGAGCCGGGAGCGCCGCGTACACGGGACCGTCACGCAGCACCTGTCCGGTGAAGCCCTTCATGCGACCCGCCCGGGCGGCCACTGTTGCCGCATAGCCGGGCAGGTTCGCGAGCGGGCCGGTCTCGCCCCAGCCGGTCAGCGAGCAGTGGACGATGTCCGGGCGCAGCGAAACGGCGGCGGCGTAGTCGACCCCCCAGCGGGCAGAGCGCGCCGGGGGTCCACCTGTCACCAGCACGTCCGCAGAGCACACCAGATCGTGCAGATGCGCACGTTCGGAATCGTTGTGCAGGTCGAGCACCACGCTGCGCTTGCCGCGCAGCCAGAGCGGGCTTGCCGCGAGCGAACGGAACCGGTCGCCGCCCGGGGGCTCCACCTTGATGACATCCGCGCCGAAATCGGCCAGCACCATCGTTGCCACACCACCGGCCGGGCCGGTGGACGTATCGATTACTCGCACCCCATCGAGCGGTCTCCCCACGGGCGTACGGTAGCCCATCGCCGTGATCGGCCGCTCGGCCAGCGGGTCGTGCAACGTTGGTTAGTCGCCGGTCATGCGAGCAAGCACCGGTCCGCGCAGTGCACGCACCGTTCCCGCGTAGGCAGCCGAATCGAGTTCGGCAAGCCGGGTTGCCCGCTCAATCGCAGTGGTGATCACGGCCTCGGGGGCCACTACGGCATCGAGGAAGCCCGCCTCTACTGCACCCTTGCCGTTGTACAGCGTTGCGTGGGCAACCGAAGCCTGCAGGTGTCGGCGGCTCAGGCGTTCAACCGCAATCGCCACACCCCAGTTGGGGAGCACCATGCCGATCGCCACTTCATTCAGCCCAATCTTCACCTCGGCGTCTGGCCCCACACGATCGTCACAGCCCAGCAGCACGAACGCGCCACAGGCAATCGCGTGGCCGGTACACGCCGCTACCACCGGAACTGACGATCCGTAAGCGGCAGCAACGAGGTCCCGACCACCCGCGATCATCTCCCGGATCGCATTTTGGTCGCCGCCGTTCATCACGCTGAGGTCGAACCCACCCGAGAACCTGCCCTCGCGGCCCGCTATCACCACGGCGCCGATACCGGGATCGTTCTCCGCATCGCGAATCACCGCCCGAAGCGCCCCGGTCATCGTGAGCGTCATCGCGTTCGCGCGTCCGTCGTCCATCGTGGCGACGAGCAC
>WLJO01000042.1 GCA_009701715.1 Actinomycetota bacterium | reverse complement strand
GGCGCCACCGATCGGCCGGCACGACTCTGCTCGAGAATCCTCGGTACCTCGGTTCCGGGGTCGATCGCCGCAAGGATCGGGCGTCCGGCGGCAAGGATGGAGTAGGTCTTGCTCGGCACGCTCACCCTGCCCAGACCGGTCTTCAACGGCACGACATGGACATCGCCGGTGGCGAGCACCTCGGACAGCCGTTCGACCGGCTGATAGGCGCCGAAGCGAACGTTGGGGAGGCCCGCCGCAAGCGCCTCGAGACCCTGGCGCCCCGACCCGTCGCCGTTGATCACGAAGGTCACGTTGGGGATCTGGCGAGCCGCCTCGACCAACAGGTTCAGCGACTGGGACATGCCGACATTGCCGGCATACATCACGACTGGCTCGTCACCGATTCCCAGTTCGGATCGGTAGGCCGTCATCCGGTCGAGCGGACGGATGGCCTCGGTGTCGACGAAGTTCGGGATCATGCGAACGGCGGGCCTGTGCGACGGGCTCACCTTCTCCGCCACGTTCGCGGCAAGGTCGTCCGACAGCACCGTGATGGCGGCGGAGCGGCCGTAGGTGACCCGCTCGAGCCAGCGCGCAGCGGCAATGATCCGGGGATTGGTGATGGCGCCCGTCTCGACCGCCGCATCGGGGAACACGTCCTGCACGTTGAACACGAGCGGGGCGCGACGCAGCAGCCCAACGGCCCACCCAACCAGACCGAGCGGTAGGGGCGGCGACATGACGAGCACGATATCCACCCGGCCGCGTCCGCCTTCACGGCCCACGGTGAGGGCTCCCCATCCCGCGAGCGCACAGAACCCACCGAAGCCCAGCGCTCGACGGGCGATATTGCTGCGGTCCTTCCCCGGGAACGGGTGCACGCGGGTAACCGAGCCGAACCACGTGGACGTCCGGCGGATACGGCTGCCCTCCCAGCCCTCCTCAATGCGGTGCTTGCGGTACCAGGGCAGAGCCGTCACCACGTGGAGTTGATGCCCGCGGCGGCCGAGTTCGTGAACGAGTCGGGTCATCACCGTCCCGGTGGGCGCGGTATCGGGTTCGAAATGCGGGCAGAGAACGACGATCTTCACGACAGCGCCAACCGGTACGCGCCCAGCAGGTCCTCGGCGCTGCGGCGGGTGGAGTACTCGGCCACCCGCGCCCTGCCCGCAGCAACGAGTTCTGCTCTGCGCAGCCCGACCGTGTGCAGCGCCCCGGCCCACGCGTCGGGCTCGAGCGGCAGCACCAAACCAGCGCCGGCAACCACCTCGGGAAGGCTTCCGCGGTCGCTCGCGATCAGCGGCGTGCCGAGTGCCATCGCCTCGAGCGCGGGTGCGCCAAACCCTTCGTACTCGCTCGGGAACGCCACCGCCATGGCCATCTTGATGAGGCCATCGCGGTCGGCCGCCGGCACGCGCCCCGTGCGGATGACGCGATGCCGAACGCCTCGCGCATCGATCCGTTTGCGGAGCGCGCCCTCAGCCGAGCCCTCTCCTCCGGTGAGCACCAGTGTGATGTCTGCCCACGGGCCGGCAACGAGGTCAACGAGGAAGTCCTGCCGCTTGTGCGGATGTGTCATTGCGGGGTAGACGACGATCGGACCACTGCCGAGTCCGTATCGTGCGCGCAGTGTCCCCTCGTCGGTGGCGGCCGCGCCGAGTTCCGGCTCCATCCCGAGAAGGACAGGCACAATGCGCGCCGGATCCACGCCGTACGCATCGACCACCGTGCGCTTCACGAACTCGGTGGGTGTCACGATCACACGGGCGCGCTGGATCGAACGGGGTGTGGACCATCGCAGATACCGAAGCTTGAGCGGCGCGACGTACTGCGGATACTCGTGCCACTGGAGGTCGTGAACCGTGAGGACTGCGGGCTGTACCCCGATTGCGGGCACTGAGCCTCCGCCGTGATGCACGAGCGACATTCGCCGACGGCGCGCCTCACGCGCCAACCATGAGTGCTCCATCGCCACTCGGACGGGACGCTGCTGGCCGGACAGCGGTGCGGTGACGAACCGACACCCGGCGAGTTCGGGGTGCGCGTCCTCAAAGCCGGGCAGCACGAACGCCGTCAGGTCAAACTCGCTGGAGACCTCCCTGAGTCCGAGCAGTTGACGGACGAAGTAGTCCTCGCTGCCGCCGACCCGCCCGGGTCGCGCCCACAGCAGGTTCATGCCGACTGCGGTCACCGTGGGGCCCGACCGACGACCGCGGCCTCCCTGCCGGTGATGAGGCGCTTGATGTTCGACCAGTGACGAACGGTGCACAGCCCAAAGATGCCCGCTGCAACACCGACCTCCCAGCCCGGGCGGCCGAACGCCGCCGCGAGAAGCGGAACCGCCGCACAGGCGGCGAGCGACCCGAGCGAGCCGCGCTTGGTTACCTTGACGGTGGCAGCGAACACGCTGATGCCGATGAGCGCGACATACCAGAACATCGGGATGACTCCGCCGCCCGCGGTAGCCATTCCCTTGCCGCCCCGGAACCCACGGAACACGGGGAAGATGTGGCCCACCACTGCAGCGGCCCAGCAAGCCATTGCAAGCGGGCGTCCGTCGACCGCGAGCCCGACGATCGGGATGATGAGGCCCTTGAGCATGTCGCCCACGAGCACGATCGCCCCCGCGGACTTTCCCGCGGTTCGGTACATGTTGGTGGCCCCGGGGTTTCCGCTGCCCTCCTTGGTCGGGTCAACGCCCTTGCGTCGACCGACGACGATCGCTGTCGGGAACGTACCGAGCAGGTACGAACCGAGAATCAGGAGAACCCAGGCAACCGGCACGCCCAAACACTACGACGCACGACGGCGTCCGCCCGGGCACTGTCGGGACCGACCGGCTCACGACGACGGACGGAGGTGCACCACGTCGCCTGTGTCGATGATGACCGTCGCGCGCTCGGCATCCGAATCGCCGTCCGGTCGGACCACGAGACGACCGTCGGCGAGGACATCCACCGCAGTCCCGATGATGTCGCCAGTCATCATCTCCACCCTCACGTGTTGACCGATCGTCACGAGTCGGCGCCGGTACTCGTCGTCGTGGTCGTCGCCCAGTTCCGCGAGCGCAGCAAGGAGGGCATCGAGCACGTCCGCAGGGTCCACATCCGGCCCGAGGCAGGCGGCTCCGGGAGGGGCCCACCGGACGTTCAGCCCGAGTCCGGGTACGACGTAGTCCACTCCACCGGCGTGGCCGCCTACCTGGGTGAGGATCCCGCCGAGCTTTTTTCCGTCCACCAGGAGGTCATTCGGCCACTTCAGGTCAACCCGGAGGCCGGTCAGCCGCTCAGCGGCAACCGCGGCAGCAACCGCAACCCGGTGGGTGAGACGATGGGGTTGGTCCAGACCACGGCGAAAAAGGAACGAGACCAGCAGGTTCGCGCCCGGAGGCGCCTCCCAGACCCGGTCTAGACGACCCCGGCCGGCGGTCTGGTGAACGGCCCGAAGCACCGTTCCGTCGGGCGCACCGCCGGCGGCAGCAGCCAGGAGATCGGCGTTCGTCGAGCCGGTTTCTTCGACAACTTCGACAATGAATCTTGGCTGATCGGTACTCATCGGCCAACATTGACACTTGTGCTCCAAAAGATCCTGATTGCCAACCGCGGCGAGATCGCCGTCCGAGTCATCCGCGCCGCCCGTGAACTCGGGATCAAGACCGTCGCGGTCTACTCCGAACTCGACCGCAATGCGCTCCACGTCCGGCTTGCCGACGAGGCCTACGCGCTCGGCGGACAAACCGCGGCGGAGAGCTACCTGAACACCGAGGCGATCCTCGACGCCATCCGGCGCTCGGGCGCCGATGGCGTTCACCCCGGATACGGCTTCTTTTCCGAGAACGCCGATTTCTGCCGTGCCATCGAGGCAGAGGGTGTGGCATTCATCGGGCCGCCGCCCGAGGCAATCGAGGAGATGGGCGACAAGGTGTCGAGCCGCAGGGCCGCACTGCGTGGCGGCGCTCCGATTGTCCCGGGCACCACCGACTTCGTGACGACTGCCGAGGAGATCACCGCGTTCGGCAACGACTTCGGGTTCCCGATCGCGATCAAGGCAGCCTTCGGTGGCGGCGGGCGCGGCATGAAAGTGGTCCGTAGTGCCGACGAGGTGCAGTCCGCCATGGAGTCCGCACAGCGAGAGGCTCGCAACTTCTTTGGCCGCGACGAGATCTATGTGGAGAAGTACCTCACGTGGCCCCGCCACGTCGAGGTGCAGTTGGTCGGCGATAAACACGGCAACTGCGTGTGGGTGTCCACGCGTGACTGTTCGGCGCAGCGCCGTCACCAGAAGCTCATCGAAGAGGCGCCGGCGCCGGGTCTCCCCGACGGCATGGAAGAGGCGATGGGGCAGGCGGCGATCAAGGCGGCTAAGGCAGTCGGCTACTTCAACGCCGGCACGGTGGAATTCATCTACCAGGACGGCGAGTTCTTTTTCCTCGAGATGAACACCCGCCTCCAGGTGGAGCACCCCGTCACCGAGGTGATCACCGGCATCGATCTCGTCGAGTGGCAGATCCGTGTGGCCTCCGGCGAAAAACTTCCGATGACGCAAGAGGAAGTCGCCGCACAGCGGCGTGGTGCGGGCATCGAGGTGCGAATCAACGCCGAGAACCCCGCCGGCGGCAAGTTCCTCCCCTCCCCCGGCACGATTTCGGCGCTGCGTGCGCCCGACGGCTTCGGCGTTCGTTTCGACGCCGGCTACGAGGCCGGGGACGAGGTCAGCCAGTACTACGACAACCTCATCGGCAAGTTGATCGTGTGGGGCAAGGACCGCCCGACCGCCATAGCCCGCGCCGTGCGCGCGCTCAAGGAACTCGTGGTCGAGGGCGTTGCAACGACGATCCCCGCCGACATCGCCATCCTCGAGCACCCGGACTTCGCCGCCGTTACACACTCCACCAAGTGGGTCGAGGAGCGCCTCGACCTTTCCGGCATCGGTGCACCGGTCAAGCATGCAGCCGCGTCCGATGATGCTGTTGCACTCGTAGAGCGCCGCACCACCGTCGAGGTGAACGGCAAGCGCTTCGACGTGAAGATGTGGGTTCCCGACACGCCGACGATCGCCGTCGCTGGTGGTGCCGGTGGCGGGGCAAAGAAGCCCGCCCGCGCAGCAGGCAGCGGTGCCGTCGGCGGCGGAACGGGCGCTGGTGACGTGGCCGTGCCCATGCAGGGAACGATCGTCAAGATCCTCGTCGAGGTCGGCCAGGCCATCGAGGCGGGTCAGGCCGTCGTGGTGCTCGAAGCCATGAAGATGGAGAACCAGATCAATGCCGAAAAGACCGGCACGGTGAAAGAGATCAAGGTCGCGGTGGGTGCCAAGGTCGGCGCCGGCGACATCGTCGTCATCATCGCCTAACGGTTCCAGCGTCCCGGTCCGTCAACCGCCGTAGGCAGCGGGGGCAGGCCGGGGTCGTGCCGGGTGCAGCGCTATTCGGCTGCCTCGGCAAGGGCCTCGCTGAGTGCAGGGTGCACGAGCAGGCTCTCAACGATATCGGACACCTTCAGGTTGGCCGTAACCGCCAGCGCGATGACGCTGATGAGTTCTGCAGCGTTACCGCCGACGATCGACCCGCCCAGCACAACGCCGGTGGCAGGGTCGGAGATGATCTTCACGAAGCCACGCGAATCGTTGTTGATGAGCGCCTTTGCGGAGGCCGAGAACGGCACCTTGGTAACCCGGATCTTGCGTCCGGCGGCGAACGCCTCGGCCTCAGCCAGACCCACATCGGCAATCTCGGGTTCGGTGAAGATCGCAGACGCTGCCTTGTCGTAGTCGAGGTGACGGTGCTCCCTCGTGTGCAGACCCATCACGTGCTCGGCAACCTTGCGACCCTGCATCGCGGCCACGGACGACAGCGGCAGTTTTCCACTCACGTCGCCTGCCGAATAGATGTGCGGCTGATTGCTCTGGCAGTGCTGGTTGATCTCCACGTAGCCGTTGCGATCCATCTCCACCCCGGCTGCGTCGAGGCCGAGACCGTCGGTATTCGGCACGGACCCGATCGCGAGCACGGCGTGGCTGGCCCGAACCATGCGGCCGTCGTCGCAGCGCACAACCACCCCTGTCCCGTTCTCGTCGTCGACGAGGTCGATGCCCACAGCCCGCGCGCCCTTGAGCAGTGAGACCCCGCGCTTGAGGAAGTCGACCTCAAGCACCGCGGCCACCTCAGGATCTTTGCTGGGCAGGACCTGCTGGCGGCTGACGACCAAGGTGACCTTGCAACCCAGTGATGCGAACATGTGGACGAACTCCACGCCCGTGACGCCGGACCCGATGACGGCGATATGTACCGGCATCACCTTGGGCGGGTAGCAGTCGCGCGTGGTGAGGATTCGATCACCATCGGGTTGACACCAGTTCGGGATCCGTGGACGCGAGCCGGTAGCAACCAGCACGGCGTCAGCGTGGAGCGTCTCGGTAACACCGTTGGACTCCACGAGGATCTCGTTCGCGTTCTTGAACGAGGCCGATCCCGCGATCATCCGGACCCTTTGGCTCGACAGGAGGCGCTCCACGGAGGTCTGGATCCGCGTCTTGATGCTCTCGATGCGTTCTTCGAGCGCGGGGGTGTCGATCTCGGCTTCGTGCTGCTCGAGCCCCATGCCGCGCATGCGCCGACTCGCCGCCATCGCGCCACCGGTGGCGATCATCGTCTTGGACGGGATGCAGTCCCAGAGGTGCGCGGCACCGCCGATGACCTCGCGCTCGACCACGGTGACCTCTGCCCCGAGCCGAGCGGCATAGGTGGCGGCGGTGTTGCCGGCGGGGCCCCCACCAATGATGACAAAGCGCACGGCCACGGCGAAAAGGCTAGCGTTTGCGCAATCGATCAGAGAGGTGGCCCGATGAAGACCATGTTTAGCTCACTCCGAAACCCCCGTGGATTGGCGGGTTTTCTCGCAATGACACTCGGGCTCGGCATCGTTCTCCAAGTTTCCGCCCCACCGTCGGGTGCCGGCTTCCTCGGACCCAGCACCGGAGCCTTCGCAGTTACCTACGGCAGGACTGCGCCGACCGACGTGGAAGCTTCGTGGGCGAGCCGAGGCTCCATCACCATCACGCGCACGTCACGCGGGAACTACACGATCGTCGCGCCCGAAGTTACCGGACAGGGAAACCCGCAGTTGACTGTCCTCGGACCAGGTGCTCCCCTGCCGCTCTGTTCGGTTATCGGCACCTCCAACGCCAATCCTGGGACGAAACTCAAGGTTCGCTGCTGGAGCGCCACTACGGGAAAGACCAGCGATGCCGGGTTCACGTTGCTCTACACCTCGATACGGAACCCGCTGGCGGAAACTCATTACTCGGTGTTGACCACCAACAAGTCGAACCGCTCGCACACGCCCACCAACCAGTTCCGGGCCGAGCCGGGGGCTGCCCCGCTCCGGGTGACGAGGCTGGCCCGCGGGGCATACACCGTGATATTCCCGAACGAGAGCTTCCCCAACAACAAGGGAATCCTGTTCGTGTCCGCAACAAGGTCAAGCCAGCGCTATTGCAACCTTGCCGGGTGGTTCCCCTCTGGCTCAGACGTCAACGCACGGGTTGACTGCTACTCGCGAACCGGAGCTCGGGCAGATTCACTGTTCACCCTCACCGCCACGGAGACCGACATCTTCGGGGAAGCCAGCCCGAACGCCCTGTCGCTCTTGCGGAACGCCGGAACGTACGACACGCTGACCGACATCAGCGGGAACTACCACTGGAGCGGGGCCTCGGGCACCGACGTCACTCGTGACGAGTTTCAACCCGGAAGATCCACCATCGTCGGCGACAATCTTCTGTCCGGTTCCGGTGCTGCTGTGTTCACGATGGTGTCGGGCTTCGGCTTTAACGACAGCTGGCCCGAGCCCCCAGGCCACGACGCCACGAACCTCCGCTGCTCCCCTGGCCGTACCCAGACCGACTTGGTCAGTGGTGACGCAACATTTGAGGTTCAGTGCTTCACCCCTGCGGGTTATCCGGTGAACGCCTCCTACACCCTTGGTGCGGTGCTCATTTCGCTCGTGATCTAGGCCAACCGGCGCCGAACCACCGCAAAGTCCCCTGCCGAGGTCGCCTCGGCAACTAGCCTCACCTGTTTGTGAGCGAGCACCTCGACAACGACGACAGCGAAGTCACCGACGGCGGCCATTCCGTGTTCGAGGCGGAGCGTTCCAAGCGCTACGGCAAGGTCGATGAGATGCGGTCGGGGGGACTCGAGCCGTACCCGTATCGCTATGACCGGACACACACGCTCTCGGACCTTCGCACAGCGTTCGGTGACCTTGAGGCAGGCACGGAGACCGAGCATCGTGTCTCGGTCGCCGGCCGAGCGATGCTCATCCGTGAGCAGGGCAAGCTGATCTTCGCGACCCTCAAGGACCGAGACGACGAGGTGCAGCTTTTCGTCTCCAAGGCAGTGATCGGCGACGACTCATTCGCCGCATTCGGGGACCTAGACCTCGGCGACTGGGTTGGCGCCGAGGGCACGGTGATGACCACCCGAAAGGGCGAACTCTCCGTCAAGATCGACCACTTCGAACTCCTGTCGAAAGCCGTACGGCCCATGCCCGACAAATGGAAGGGCCTCACCGACGTCGACACGCGGTTCCGGCAGCGATATGCGGATCTCATCGTCAACGACGAGGCACGCCGCACCTTCCGCATCCGCCACGAGATGATCTCCAGCTTCCGGCGGACGCTCTCTGAGATGTCGTTCATCGAGGTGGAGACCCCCGTGCTGCACGTCGAGGCCGGCGGGGCACACGCCCGCCCCTTCGTCACCCACCACAACGCGCTCGACATGCAGATGTACCTGCGCATCGCCCTCGAGCTGCACCTCAAGCGACTCATCGTGGGCGGCATGGAGCGGGTGTACGAGATCGGCCGGGTGTTCCGCAACGAGGGACTGTCACCCCGTCACAACCCCGAGTTCTCGATGATGGAGCTGTATCAGGCGTACGGCGACTATTCCGAGGTGATGAACATCACCGAGGAACTGATCCGCAGGGCCGCCATGGACTGCCTCGGCGGGACGATTGTCGACATCAACGGCACCGAATGCGATCTCGCCGACCCATGGCCCCGCCACCGGATGATTGACCTCGTTGCCACGGCGACCGGCGTCGACATCCACCCGTCCATGCCCCTCGCGAAGCTCGTTGCGCTGGCGGAGCAGTACGGCAGCAAGCCCGAACCGCACTGGACCGCCGGCAAGCTCATCGACGAGTTGTTCGAGGCGACGGTGGAGCAGTCGCTCGTGCGGCCGACGTTCGTGACCGGTCACCCTGTCGATATCTCGCCACTTGCGCGGCGGGACCGCAACGATCCGTACCTCACCGAGCGCTTCGAACTGTTCGTGGGCGGCAGGGAACTGGCGAACGGTTACAGCGAGCTGAACGATCCGCGCGAACAGCGAATGCGCTTCGAGGAGGAGCAGCTCGCAAAGGAGAGCGGCAACCTCGAGGCCGGCACCGTCGACGAGGACTACCTGCGCGCGCTCGAGTACGGCATGCCCCCCACCGGCGGGCTCGGAATCGGCATGGACCGTCTCGCCATGCTGCTGAGCGGCGTGCACTCGATCCGGGAGGTCATCCTCTTCCCAACGCTGCGACTCGAGCAGTTCTAGTGCTCGAGGATCTGACCTCGCGCCGGACACTGCTCATTGGGGCCCTCTCTCTCGCAGGAGGTGCGGTCTCGGCCTGTTCGCCCGGGCGCAGCACTGCTCGCCCCGCCCCAACGTCGACCACGTCACCGGTCACGACCGCGGTTGTCACGCCCCCCACAACGCTGCCGATCGCGCCGCCTACCACCATTGCCCCCTTCAACCCGGCAACGCCGTACATCACGCCGAACGATCGCTTCTACCGCATCGACACCACGCTCGAATTCCCGAAGGTCGATGCGGCGACGTGGTCGATGACCGTCGAGGGTCTCGTGGACCGGCCGCTCACGCTGTCCTACGCAGACCTGTTGGCCAGACCACAGGTCAAGCGGACCATCACCCTTGCCTGCGTCTCGAACTACGTCGGTGGATTGCTGGTCGGCAACGCCGAGTGGGAGGGGGTGCTGCTCGCGGACGTGCTCCGGGAGGCCGGGGTGCAGGACTCCGCCGAACAGGTCTTCAGCACGAGCGTCGACGGGTGGACCTGCGGATTCCCTGTCGCTGCAGCGCTCGACGGCCGCGACGCCCTCATCGCACTGCGCATGAACGGCGAGCCGCTCCCGGCCGAGCACGGCTACCCCGTTCGCCTCGTCGTGCCCGGGCTGTACGGCTACGTGTCGGCCACGAAATGGCTGTCGTCGATCCGCCTCACCACCTGGGAGGAGGAGTCGTTCTGGATTCGCGTGGGATGGAGCCGGGAGGGACCGATCAAGACACAGTGCCGGATCGACCTGCCTCGCGCCGGGACGGAGATCGACGCCGGTCCCACGATGATTGCCGGGGTTGCGTGGGCCCCGCACACCGGGGTGGCAAAGGTCGAGGTACAGGTGGACGACGGGGAGTGGATCGAGGCAGAACTCGGCGACGAGGACCTCGACGACGCGTGGCGCCTCTGGCGATTCCCGTGGACCGCAACACCCGGATCCCACCTGCTACGTGCCCGGACCACCGACAAGACCGGCGTGACCCAGACCGAATTCCCCACAACGCCCGAGCCCAGCGGCGCAACGGGGTATCCAACCCGAGGCTTCAGGGTCGTCGACCGAACCGCCTGATGAGGCTCAGCGTCGCTTGAGACGCAGCCCGCTCGCCCAGAGCGCGAGCGCCCCCACGAACGCCACGAGCGACACCACACCGAGCACTGCCCCTGCGCCCGTCACGGCCAGTGCAAGGAGCACGCCGACTGCGCCGGCCCAGCAGGCCCATCCCGCCCTGCGGAGCATCCGATCGCCACGAAGGACCCGGGGGTTGGTGGACGCCGTGAAGTTGATCCCGGAGCGCTCCAGCCGCGCCCTGCGCAGACAGCGACGCGTGACCAGCGACGCAGCGAACAGGATGATCGCCAGCACCGACCAGGCGAGCAGCGTGCGGGCGGCCGGGCCGTTGTTGTTGCAGTCCGGGTTGTTGGCGATGTTCTGCCGGCACGAACTGTGGTTCATGCCCGACGTGAGCGACCAGAACAGCAGGACCACCGCGCCGGCCACGCCCACAAAGGCTCCGGCCGACGTGGCACGCTCGGCGGCGGACTGGCGGTTCGCCCCCGGACGGACCATCTACTGACCGGGGCGATACACGCCGAAGACCTCACGCAATGCGTCGCTGACCTCGCCGAGGGTTGCCCCCACGCGCAGGGCTTCCTTCATCGGGTACATCACATTCTCGGTGCCCCGTGCAGCGGTCTTGAGGTCCTCGAGCCGCGCCGCGAGCGCTGCGTGATCCCGGTCCGCCTTGTACGCAGTGAGGCGCGCAACCTGGCCCTTTTCGAGCTGCGGGTCGATTGCCTGCAGGTCCGGCTCGGAGTCCCCGGACGCAGTGAACTTGTTGACACCGACGATGACCCGCTCGTCATTGTCGATCGACTTGGCGTACTCGTAGGCCGCCGTCTCGATCTCATCCTGCTGGTAGCCGGCCTCGATGGCAGCAACTGCGCCGCCCATCTCGTCGATCTTGTGGATGTACTCCCACGCGAGCCGCTCGATCTCGTCGGTGAGCGACTCCACGAGGTACGAGCCGGCGAGCGGGTCAGGCGTGTCGGCGATGCCGCTCTCGTAGCCGATGATCTGCTGGGTGCGCAGGGCGATCTGTGCCGAGCGCTGCGTGGGCAGCGCCAGCGCCTCGTCGAAGCCGTTCGTGTGCAACGACTGGGTGCCACCCATCACGGCGGCCATCGACTGCACCGCAACACGAACGATGTTGTTCTCGGGCTGCTGGGCCGTCAGCGTGGAGCCACCCGTCTGGGTGTGGAACCGGAGCAGCTTCGATGACTCCTTCTTCGCACCGAAACGCTCGGTCATGAGGCGGTACCAGATGCGACGGGACGCGCGGAACTTCGCGATCTCCTCGAAGAAGTGATTGTGCGCGTTCCAGAAGAACGACAGGCGGGGGGCGAAATCGTCCACACCGAGTCCCGCCGCTATGGCTGCCTCGACGTAGGCAATGCCGTTCGCGATCGTGAACGCAATCTCCTGCGCAGCGGTGGAGCCGGCCTCACGGATGTGGTACCCGGAGATCGAGATCGTGTTCCACTTCGGGACATGCTTCGAGCAGTACTCGAATATGTCGGTGATGACACGCATGCTCGGCCGGGGCGGGTACACGTACGTACCGCGGGCGATGTATTCCTTGAGTAGATCGTTCTGGATCGTTCCGGTGATCGCCGAGGCGGGAACCCCCTGCTCCTCCGCAACCAGTTCGTACATGAGCAGGAGCACTGCCGCCGTCGAGTTGATGGTCATCGACGTCGTGACCTTGTCGAGCGGCAGGTCCTTGAGCAACAGGCGCATGTCGGCGAGCGAGTCGATCGCCACGCCTACCTTGCCGACCTCGCCCTCCGAGCGCGGGTGGTCCGAGTCGTACCCCATCTGTGTGGGCAGGTCGAACGCGCAGGAAAGGCCCGTCTGGCCGGCGTTGAGGAGGAACTTGAAGCGCTCGTTGGTCGCCTCGGCCGTACCGAAGCCCGCGTACTGGCGCATCGTCCAGAGCTTCCCGCGGTACATCGTGGGGTAGACACCGCGGGTGTACGGCGGCTGCCCCGGAAGGCCCAGTTGTGTTGCCGGGTCCCAACCGGCCAGGTCCTCGGCCGTGTACACGGCCTTGATCTCGATACCGGAATCAGTTCGCTTCACGTCGTCTACCACCCGAACAGCGTACTCAGGGGCCCGAAGGTCCCGACCAGCCAAACCCTGAGGGATGAACGACATCCACGCCCCCGCAGTCACAATGGGGGCGTGGATCTCGTTCGCCTGCTCGACCTCGCCCCCCACGGTGCGGACACCTTCATCGGAACCGGGCCGCACTACAACTGGGGTGGCCTGTATGGCGGCCAGATCGTCGCCCAGGCGGCACGTGCGGCGGCCAACACCATCGACGGACTCGGCGGCCCCGACGGCTTCGCGATCAACTCGCTGCGCGCGTACTTCATCCGGCCCGGTGATGCCTCACAGCCGATTCAGTTCGATGTGGAGCGCCTGCGGACGGGTCGGGGCTTCGCCACCCGCAGGGTGCTCGCCCGCCAGGCCGACGGTGCGATCCTCAACCTCGAGGCATCGTTCCAGCGGCCCCAGGACGGCCCCGACATCGACAGTTCGCCGATGCCCGTCGTTCCGGGGCCCGACGATGTGGCCACGAGCAACTGGACACCGCTGTTCGAGCGCAAGCCGCTGATGCAGGCACAGATGCCCGATGACGGTCGCCGCGGCGCCCACCGCGAGATGTACTGGATGCGGTCCGCAATACCGCTCGGCGACGACCAGGTGAACCACTGCTGCGCCGCGGCCTACCTGAGCGACGACCTCCCGTGCGACGCCGTAGCGCGCGCCCATCCGGGGGGCGGCGGGGACCTGCCCACCGACCACCCGCAGTGGTTCGAGGCGTTCAAAAAGGGCTGGTTCTCCGCGAGCCTCGACCACGCCATGTGGTTCCACCGGCCGATGCGGGCCGACACGTGGCAACTGTTCGACTGCAGCTGTGTCACCTACACCGGGGGCAGGGGCCTCACCGTGGGCAATGTGTACGCGCTCGACGGCACACACGTGTGCACGTTCACCCAGGAGGCCGTTGTCCGACCCGTGAGGGCCTGACGAGCGTTTAGTCTCGGGGCATGACCGCCACCGAGCACTCCAACGGATTCGCCAACGCCGCCATGGGCAAAGCAGCGCTGAACATCGGCCCGCCCACGTTCGACAACGTCGTCGACGAGCGGAACTACCGCAAGGCCAAGCTTGCCGGTGCGCTGCGGATCTTCGGCCGCCTCGGCTTCGGCGAGGGGGTTGCCGGGCACATCACCGTGCGCGACCCGGAGTTCCCCGACCAGTTCTGGGTGAACCCGTTCGGCGTCAGTTTCCGGTACATGCGCGTGAGCGACCTGCTCCTCGTGAACCACGAGGGCGAGATCCTGCACGGCGACGCCCCGCTCAACCGGGCGGCGTTCAACATTCACTCGGCGATCCATCAAGCACGCCCCGACGTCGTCGCCGCAGCACACGCGCACTCGGTGTACGGCAAAGCGTGGTCCTCGCTCGGCCGGAGGCTCGACCCGATCACCCAGGATGCCTGCGTGTTCTACGAGGATCACGACGTGATTGGTGTGCAGGGCGGCGCCGTGGTGTTCAGTGCCGACGCCGGCAAGGAACTCGCCGCAAACTTCCCGGTCGGCAAGGCGGCGATCCACCAGAACCACGGCCTGTTCACTGTTGGCGACACCGTCGATGCCGCCGCGTTCTGGTTCATCACGATGGAACGCTCGTGCCAGGCGCAGTTGCTCGCCGAGGCTGCCGGCACACCGCACCTCATCTCCCACGAGAACGCGGTGTACACGCGGGAACAGACTGCGTTCCCGCTCGCCGGATGGTTCAGTTTCCAGCCGCTCTGGCAGGAGATCTGCAGGACCGACCCCGACCTGTTCGACTGAGCCCCGGCTCAGTAGCCGATGTTCACACAGGTGTTGTTGGTGCTGTTGCTGTTGGACCCATTGACACAGGTGGTGTTGTTCCAGATCACCGCGAAGAACGTGGTCGGCTGGAACGAACCCGAGTTCGTTTCGGAATTTCGGGCGAGTGCACCGGTTAGGTCAGCGTTGGTCAGGATCGCGTTGGCCAACGCAGCACCCTTGAGGTTCGTGCCCCGGAGGTTCGCACCGGTGAGGTCGATTCCGGGGGCAGTGCTGCTAGCCAGAATGGTGGAATCCTGAAACGACAGCCCCGACAGATTGACCGTGGGCCCGAGCAGGAAACCAGACTTCAGCACCCACTTGGCCGGCAGTGGCGCCGGTGTACCGATGATTCCGGACGCTTTCAGATTGGTGAAGTTCGCGCACTTCTGAGCATTGTTCACCGGGATGCACCCGAACTTCGCGCCCGTCAGGGTGGCGTTGTTCAGATTTGCCCCGGTCAGGTTGGCACCGCTCAGATCGACATTGGTGAAGTTCGCGCCACTCAGGTCCGCGCCCGCAAGGTTCGCTCCGGTTGCAATGTCGTACTGCACACCGTTGATCGTCATCAGGGTGCCCGAACGTGAACCGGAGCCACCGGCCACCGAAACGATGGTGACCACCACAGCCGCAAGCACCACAGCGGCACCCAGACCGCCGATCAACTTCTTTCGCCGGGTCGCCGCGCGCGACGTTGTCTTCGTCTTTTCCTCGGTGCTCATGGCCCCTCCAATACTCGTTCTATTCTGACAGACGCCGGCGGGCTGCAGTGCTCTCCCGAACTCCGCCGAGGCGAAGCACGAACTCTGGGCGACCATCGAGACGTGAGCGTCGCTGCGCCAGCAGCAGCGAACAGGAGCCCTATGCCGAAGCGAAGCGGCGGCTATGGGCGACCATCGAGAGGTGAGCGTCGCTGCGCCAGCAGCAGCGAACAGGAGCCCTATGCCGAAGCGAAGCGGCGGCTATGGGCGACCATCGGCTAGTGACCCATCCAGGGGGCACACAGCCCGTCGAGGTCACGCACCTCGATCTTGTCCCGATTCGCCCAGGTGACCACGTTGCTCGGGTCCGGGCGCAGTTTGAACGTACGGAACGACATTTCGAGCGTGTCGATCGCGAGGATCCGGCCGCTCAACGAGTCGCCGAGGCCGAGGAGCAACTTGATCGTCTCGAGCGCCTGGATGGAACCGATGATGCCGGGCAGCACACCGAGCACACCAGCCTCGGCACACGACGGGGCAAGGTCGGCCGGGGGAGGCTCGGGAACCATGTCGCGGTACGTTGGCCCGCTCTTCGGGTCGAACACGCTCACCATGCCCTCGAAGCGGAAGATCGATCCGTGCACCACGGGGATCCCGAGCTTCACGCTCGCGTCGTTGAGCAGGTATCGGCTCGGGAAGTTGTCCGCACCGTCAACGACGACGTCGTAGCCGGGGAGGATGTCCATGATGTTGTCGGCCGACAGGCGCGTGTCGTAGGTAACCACGTTGACATCGGGGTTGAGCATCGTGAGTGTCTTCTTGGCGGAGTCCACCTTGCGATCGCCGACGCGGTCGATGTTGTGCAGGATCTGGCGCTGCAGGTTCGAGGCATCCACCTCGTCCATGTCGACGATGCCGATGGTGCCCACACCTGCCGCGGCGAGGTACAGCGCGGCAGGCGAGCCGAGACCGCCCGCACCGAGCATAAGCACCTTGGAGCCGAGCAGTTTTGTCTGACCCTCCACACCCACCTCGGGCAGGAGCAGGTGACGCATGTAGCGGTGCTTCTGCTCGGCGCTCAGCGCAACCGGTGTGCGCCAGGCTCGGCCCTCGTCCTTCCAGCGCCCGAAGCCACCGGCCATCGACACCACGTTGGAGTAGCCGAGTTCCTGGAGCGTCTTGGCGGCGAAGGCTGAGCGAACGCCGCCTGCGCAGTACACGACCACGGGAGCGGTCTTGTCGAGCAGTTTGCCCTCCACCTGACCCTCGAGATGGCCACGCGGAATGTGCACCACGCCGAGCAGTGCACCCTGTTCGTATTCATCAGGCTCACGTACGTCGAGCACCACGGTGCCGCCGGCAGTGATCTGAGTCTCGGCCTCGGCCGGTGTTACCTCGGTGATCTCCGCCTTGGCGGCAGAGAGCAGGTCTCGGAAGGTTGCCATAGTGAAAGCCTACTGGCTGGGTCGGGATTCCGCAGGTGGGCCCCAGCGCCGCTACCGGTCACCCACCGGGCGTGAGCAGCAGTGGGAGCACCTCGCTGATCCCCGAGCGGATGATCTCGGTGGCGAGATGGTCCATCTCGGTTGGCTCACCGTTCACGATCACCACCTGAGCACCGTGACGCTTCGCCTCGGGCACCACCCGGTTCACCGGGCCGACGGCGAGTGTGGACCCAACCGCAATGAGCAGATCGCACTCCGTGGCCACCCGAAACGCGCGGTCGATCACCTCCGGCACGAGGCTCTGGCCAAACGAGATCGTGTCGCTCTTCAGGATTCCGTGCTCACCACGGGCGCGACAGCGCAGGCAGTCCGGGTCGTTTTCGCCCGCGGCGACGCGCCGCAGTGTCTCCGCCATCGGGAGGCGGTCCTGACAGTTCCAGCAACGGGAGTGATGCATCGTGCCGTGTACCTCGATCACGAGGTCCTCGCTCACACCCGCGAGCTGGTGGAGCCCATCGACGTTCTGGGTGATGAGGGCATGCAGTTGTGCGCGATCCTGCAGCGACACGATCGCCCGATGCCCTGCGTTCGGGCGGGCCTCCCAGGCAGAGGAGTGCAGCCGCGTCTGCCACGCAATCTCCCGCACCTCGGGATCGGCGAGGTAGTGGGTGATCGTTGCCATCTTTTCGGCCTTCGGGTTGAGGGTCCACAACCCCTTCGGGCCGCGGAAGTCGGGAATACCGGAATCGGTTGAGATGCCGGCCCCGGTAAGCACCACGATCCGGTCGGCTGCGGCCACGAGGTCCTGCACTCGACCGAGAGTGTCTCGCTCGATGTTCACACCGACCCCTTCCGCTTCCCTGTTCCGCCGCACATCAGTAGAGCACGGCGACGCAGCACGCGTCGTCCCGATCGTGAGGAGACCCCATGCCCGCATCCACCCTCCTGTGCAGCGACAGCACGCTCATCGTCCTTCCCTGGCCAGACCGCGAAGCCGACAGCCGTGGACACGAGGCACGCGGCCGCTACACCGAACTGTTCGTCCTGCCGATCCTCGGCCCCACGGCCACGTGGCTCCTGCGCCGGCTGGTCGACGGGCTCGAGGCCTTCCCGGACGGGTACGAACTCGACCTCGCCGAGACTGCAGGCGCGCTCGGTCTCGTGCACCAGCCGGCTCGGCCCGGCCCCTTCGCGAAGGCCCTCGATCGCGTGGTGATGTTCGGCTACGCCCAGCCTGCGCCCTACGGCCTCGCCGTCCGTTCGCACCTGCAGACGCTCACCGCTAAACAGCTTGGCCGTCTCCCCCACCACCTTCAGTCGCTGCACGGGCAGTGGATACCGACCCGCTCAGTCACGAACGGGTGAAGGAGGTGACCAGTTCGATGAGCGAGCGGGTGCCGAAGGCGGTTGCCCCGCGTGACAGCCAGCCATCCTCGCTGTCGGAGTTCATCGTGCCGGCGATGTCCAGGTGGGCCCACGGCACGTCCGCGACGAACTCGTTGAGGAACAGCGCTGCGGTGATGGCACCGCCGTACGGGCCGCCCACGTTCTTCATGTCCGCCACATTGGAGTCGAGCAGCTTGCGGTACTCGCGGTGAAGCGGCAGCTGCCACATCAACTCGTCCACACGTTCACCGGCAGCACGCACGCGCTCCACCCACTTCTGGTCGTTCCCCAGCACGCCGGCGATTCGCGTGCCCAGCGCGGACAGCACGGCACCGGTGAGCGTTGCGATGTCCACAATCGCGTCCGGCTTGTCCTCCACGGCGAGGCTCAGCCCGTCGGCGAGCACGAGGCGCCCCTCGGCATCGGTGTTGTGGATCTCGGCCGTCTTGCCGTTGCGGAACGTGAGCACGTCGCCGAGTTTGAAAGCGCTCCCCGACGGGAGGTTGTCCGTGCAGCAGAGGTAGCCGGTTACCTGTGTCTTGCAGCGCAGTGCCTTGAGGGTGGACATCGCTGCGAGCACGGCGGCAGCCCCGCTCATGTCCATCTTCATCATCACGTGCATGCCGTCGGACGGCTTGAGCGAGATGCCACCCGAGTCGTACATCACACCCTTGCCCACGAGAGCCACATGGCCCGATGGGTTGCGCGGCCGGTAGACGAGCTTGACGAGGCGGGGGGGCTCCACGGAGCCCTGATTCACCCCGAGCATCCCGCCGCAACCCATGCGCTCGAGCTCGTCCTTGCCGAACACCTCGATCTCGAGCCCATTTGCCGCTGCGATCTCCTCGGCCCGCTCCGCGAGGTGACGGGCTGTGAGGTACGCCGGAGGGGTGTTGGCGAGGTCCCTCGCCGTGGTGACCGCCCCGGCGATCAACGAGCCGCGCTGGGCCCCGGCGCGGACAGTGGCCTCGCTCGCCGACCCCGCGAGCAGAACGACCCGCGAAAGGCCGCCCTTGGGCTTGTCGCTCTTGTGGTTCGTGAACCGGTACGACGCGAGCACGAGCCCCTCGGCAACCGCCTGGGCAGTTGCCCGGCTCGCCTCGCCGTCCACATCGGCAAGCGACGTAGCGAGGGTGGAACACTTTGCGGCAGCACGGGCGAGCGCTGCTGCTGCATTGCGCATCGCAGCGGGCGTGCGGTCCTTGCGCGCCCCCACACCGATCGCGATCACCGTGGCGCCCGAGGCTGTCGGGATGACGAGGGTCTGGCCGGGCTTGCCCTCGAACCCGAGCTCGGCAAGGCGGGCACGGGTCAGTCCGAGCGAGCGGGAAACCGTGCCCTCCGATGCCACCGGAATGCCGACGGCATCCGCGTCGCGCGGCGCAGAGCGTGCAACGTCGATCGTGAGGGTCATGACAACTCCTTGGTGATGATCGAGGTTCCCTCCTGCCACCTGGCCATGGTCCAGAGCAGGTCGGAGAGGCGATTGAGGTAGGGCACGACCAGCGAGGGATCGGCTGCGGCGGCGAGGGACATCCGCTCGGCGCGACGGACCACCGTGCGGGCAAGGTCGAGCCAGGCGGCGACCCGGTTGCCGCCCGGCACCACGAATTCGGTGGGCGGATCGAACCGGGTGTCGAGATCGTCGATGATCGCCTCGAGGCGGGACACCATGGCGGGGGCCACCGCAGACTGCCCGGGCACGAGCTTGGCCCGGTTCTCGGGGAGCGTGGCCAGTTCGGCCATGAGCACGTACAGGTCCTTCATGATCGGCACGAGCAGTCCGACGAGTTCGTCTGCGTCCTCCGAGCCCGAAGCTGCGGCCTCGGCCCGGGCGAGCCCCAGGACCGCCTGGGCCTCGTCGACGGTGCCGTACGCAGCGGGCAGTTCACTGTCCTTGCGCACCCGGCCGCCGTAGAACAGCCCCGTGGTGCCGTCGTCGCCCGTCTTGGTGTAAATCCGCTCACGACCCATGCCATGGCGACGTTAGTGGCGAAGCGACACCCGCGGGCTCATCAGCCCGGCGGACACGGGCGCTAGCCTTGCTACGAGTGAGCAAACAGCCCTACCTCGATGCAGTCCGTGAGCGGGTTGTTGTGTTTGACGGCGCCTTCGGCACGTACGTGCAGGGACTCGACCTCACGGCCGACGACTTCGGGGGTGCGAGCCTCGAGGGCTGCAACGAGATGCTCGCCCTCACGAGACCGGACGTGATCGCCGGCATGCACCACGCCTTCTACGAGGTCGGTGTGGACGCTGTCGAGACAGCAACCTTCGGGTCGTTCTCCCTCGTGCTCAAGGAGTACGACATCGCCGATCAGGCCTACGAGATGAGCCGCTCGGCGGCGCGTATCGCCCGCGACGTCTCCGACGAGTGGGAGGCCCGCGACGGCCGGCCGCGATATGTCGCCGGCTCGATCGGCCCGGGCACCAAACTGCCCAGCCTCGGTCACATCGCCTTCACCGTGCTGCGCGATTCGTACGCGGAACAGGCCAGCGCGCTCCTCGACGGCGGTGTGGACCTGTTCCTGATCGAGACCTCGATGGACCTGCTGCAGGTGAAGGCCGCCATGATCGGCTGCAGGCGCGCGATGACACTTGCCGGTCGACCTGTCCCCATACAGGTCCAGGTCACCATCGAGACGACGGGTCGCATGCTCGTCGGCTCCGAGATCGGCGCTGCCGTCGCAACCCTCGCGGCGATGAAGCCGGACGTGCTCGGCATCAACTGCGCCACCGGCCCGGGCGAGATGCAGGAGCACGTGCGCTACCTGTCGCAGTACAGCCCGGTGCCGATCAGTGTGATGCCCAACGCCGGGCTCCCGTCGGTGGTTGACGGCCGGACCCACTACGACCTCACGCCCGAGGGACTCGCCCAGTACCACCTGCGCCACGTTGCCGAGCTCGGTGTCAGCGTGGTGGGCGGCTGCTGCGGCACCACCCCCGCGCACCTGAAGGCAGTCGTGGATGCCGTGCGCAACGTCGCCCCGGCGGAGCGCCACCCGCAGTTCGAGCCGAGCGTGTCGTCCATCTACTCCCCCGTCACGATCGCTCAGGAAAACTCGTTCCTCATCATCGGAGAGCGCACGAACGCCAACGGCTCGAAGGCGTTCCGTGACGCGATGCTGGCCGGCGACATCGACACGTGCGC
This sequence comes from Actinomycetota bacterium, assembly GCA_009701715.1. GTDB lineage: Bacteria > Actinomycetota > Acidimicrobiia > Acidimicrobiales > Ilumatobacteraceae > WLJO01. The sequence continues at coordinate 292 of WLJO01000042.1, read as the reverse complement.
CAAGATCGCCGTCGAACAGGTGCGGGAAGGCGCCCACGTGCTCGACGTGTGCGTCGACTACGTCGGGCGCGACGGCACCGAGGACATGCACGACCTAGCGGCCCGCTTCGCGACAAGCGCCAGCGTCCCGCTCGTCCTTGACTCCACCGAACCACAGGTGATGGAGGCAGCCCTATTCCATGCAGGCGGGCGCTGCATCCTCAACTCGGCGAACCTCGAAGACGGTGAGCACGAGGGCTCCCGGCTAGACCGCGTGATGTCGTTGGCCGCCGAGCACGGTGCTGCGGTGATC
>WLJO01000041.1 GCA_009701715.1 Actinomycetota bacterium | reverse complement strand
CACACACGTACTGCTGAGTTTCCACGGTTAATCTAGCGATCGATGTCATCGGGAACCCTCATGGTCTGTACCGCTCTGAGCGAACAGGCCCGACGGGATCCTGAGCGCGTGGCGGTGACGGCGGGGGCCGACTCGATCACGTTGGGCGAGCTCGACAGCCGGGTGCGCGCGCTCGCGGCACAGGTGATCTCCAGACGTCGCCACCTGCCGGACGAGGCGCTCGCTCCGACCGCCTTCGACGGTTGGAGCGGCTCGGTCCTGCCGGTGGCAGTGGACCGCAGCATCGGCTCGGTCATCGCGTTCCACGCATCGCTCCGCATTGGCATGCCGTTCTGCCCCATCGATCCCGCAACACCCCGCTCACGCCTGCTCGAGATCCTCGAGCGCATCGGTCGTCCCGCTCTCGCCCTCGCGGGCAGTCCGGCCCTCGCCGCAGTCCTCCCCCAGGGCGTGACAGTGCTCGGCGAGCACACGGCCGGCGACGGGGAACCGGCATCGGGCGACGAGGACTCGGTGGCCGTCGATGGAGCCAGCCCGGGCTACATCATCTTCACGTCGGGCTCGACGGGCAGGCCGAAGGCCGTCGTGCGCAGGTGGGCGTCGTTCGATCGCTTCGCCACGGTCCCGGACCGATCACCCGGCATCGCCGATGACGCCACCTGGCAGGTTGCGGTGCCGCAGCCGCTCCACTTCGGGGGGAGCCACCGTGCGCTCGCCCAGCTCGCGTTCGGCAACACCGTTCACCTCGTCGATCCCTCGATCATGCCGACGGAGTCCCTCCTCGAGTGGTTCGGCGACCGCGGGATCCAGGACGTCGGGCTCTCCGACACGCTCGCCCAGTCCCTCGCCCGCAATGTGTCGGAGCCGCACCGCCTCAGTTCGCTCGTGACGATCCGGATGGGGAGCGAGGCAACGAACTGGGAGACCGTCGCGCTGCTCCGCCGCCTCGCCTCACCATCGGTCACGGTGCGCGTCGGCTACGCGGCCTCCGAGGTGAGCCGCACGTTCGAGTACGTCGTCGGCCCCGACGAGCCGCTCGGCACCGGCAGGGTTCCGCTCGGACGGCCGACCGACGCCGACTCCGTCCGCCTCGAGCCCATCGACAGCGACAGCCCCCTCCGCCAGATCGTTGCAACCGATGCGAGTGCATACGGCTATCTCGACGACCCGGAGCTGAACGCCGCGCGCTTCTCTCGCGACGGGCTGGGCAGATCGTGGTGGCGCAGCGGTGACCTTGCCGAGATCGACGCGAGCGGCACGTGGCACCATCGGGGCCGCGTCGACGACCTGCTGAAGATCAATGGCCTCCTCGTCGCCCCGCAGGAGGCCGAGCACAGCCTGCGGGCCATTCCCGGAATCCGTGGGGCTGCCGTGCTCCCAGAGCAGCGCAGTAGCGGCAAGTGGCGGCTCGTTGCGCACGTGTGTGTGGACGACCCGCTGCTCACCCCCGAGGCCGTCCGCGCGCACCTGGTCGACACGCTCCCGGCTCACCTCGTGCCGTCATTCCTGGTGCGCCACGACAACCTGCCCTTCAACAGCCGCAACAAACTCGACCGTGAGGCGCTCCGATCTCGTCACCGGGAGCGATGGCGCTCGACCGCCCCGCGGCCGATCTGGGACGAACGGGCGCTGTGGCTGCTCGGTCAGCTCACCGAGATCCTCGATGTTGAGGACCTCTCGGTCGACGATGACATCTGGAGCCTCGGCCTCGACTCCCTGGACGCCGTGGAGTTCTGCGCGCGGATCGCGGATGCCGGGTTCGGCGAGATCGAGCCACCCGAACTGCTCACCCACCGCACGGCCTCCGCAATCGCTGCGCGCATGAACCGTGACGGGGCCCAGGAGCATTCACCCGTGGTCGCCTTCAACCCCGATGGTGCGCTGCCCCCGATCTTTGCGATCCCCGGAGGGGGTGGGACGGCCCTCGCCTTCCGCTCGCTGGCTGGCGCGCTCGGGACGGATCAACCCTTCTACGTCATCGAGCCCCTCGGTCTGCACCAGCCCCACCGGCCGGACCTCACCGTCCCCGCACTCGCGCGCTCGGCCAGGCTCGAGATCGACCGACGATACGATCACGACACGCCCGTCGTGGTAATCGGCTACTCCGCCGGCGCGTCAGCCGCCTACGAGATCGTGCGTCAACTGGAGCACGAGGGGCGATCGACGCGGCTCGTCCTCCTCGATGCTGCTCCCGGGCGAGCGGGTCGCCCCGGCTTGGGGGGACCACCTGCCTCTCCACGCCCGGGGCACGGATCGATACCGAGCCCGCTCGCCCGGCTCCGGCGGCGCACACGCACACGCCTCGTGCTCGAGACGCCCGCCATGGCAGTGCGCTGGGCCGGGCGAGCACTGACACCGAGGCTCCGCGTCCTCCGGCTCGCTACCACGGGCAGTACCTCGGCCGCCAAGCGCTACCACCAGGACCACTACGACGCATTCCGCCGGATCACGCGCCGGGCAGTGAACCGATACCGGGTCGAGCCGATCGGGGCACCCGTGGACCTGTTCGCCGCGGAGGTTGGCGATTCCGCTGCGCGCTGTCGCGCCGTTGTCGGCGGCGTCACCGTTCACCAGGTGGCCGGCGACCACTTCACGATGCTGCAACCCCCACATGTCAGCGGGCTCGCCACCGCCCTGCGCGCGCTCCTCAGCGCTGGCTGACGAGCAACCGCTGTACGTCTGCCTCGCTGAGGAATTGCATCACACCGTCGGTGACCGGTCCCCTGCCGATCTGCTTGCGCTCGCGGGCGAAGTCCTGGCTGTTGATCCACGGCTCGCGGTCGCCCTGCATCGGCATGAGGTGCATCACGCGTTGCATGTAGCCCGGCGAGAAGTCCTCGATGAACGGCCGTTGCCGCATGCCGCGGTCCGCTGCCCGGAGCCTCGGTGTTGCCTGCACGGCGTCGGCTGCGCGCATGTGGTTGAGGAGGCGACAGACATACGAGCTGATGAGGTCCGCCCGCAGGGTCCACGAGGCATTGACGTACCCGAACGTCGTGATGAGGTTCGGGACGTCGGAGTAGCCCATGCCGCGGTACGTCCATCGCTTCGAGAAGTCCACGGCCTCGCCATCCACGGTGAACTCCATCTCCCCCACCGTCACGAGGTTGAGGCCCGTTGCCGAGACGATCACGTCGGCATCGACGTGCCCACCGGACGTGAGCCGGATGCCGGTCTCGTCGAACGAGTCGATGGTGTCGGTGACCACCGACGACCTGCCGGACTTGATGCTGCGGAACAGATCACCGTTGGGGAGCAGGCACATGCGCTGGTCCCAAGGGTTGTATTCGGGCGTGAAGTGGGTCTTCACGTCGAAGTCCTCCCCGAGCGCCTTGCGAACCCCGCCGAGGAGGAGTTTCTTCACCTTCTCCGGCTGGGTGCGCGTGCGCTTGTAGAAGTACCCGCCGAGGATCACATTCTTGCGCCGCGTGATCGCGTACGCGGCCCGCTCGGGGAGCACCTTGCGGAGCTTGTCGTTGATGATGTCGTGATCGGGGCGCGCGACGACGTACGTGGGCGTGCGCTGGAGCAGTGTGACGTGCGCAGCCGTGCTGGCCATTGCCGGGACGATCGTCATCGCCGTGGCACCGGATCCGATGACGACGACGTTCTTGCCTGCGTAGTCGAGGTCCTCGGGCCACGCCTGCGGGTGGACGATCCTTCCCGCGAAGCGATCGGCGCCCGGGAAGGCCGGCTCGTAGCCGCCCTTGTACGAGTAGTACCCCGAGCACATCGCGAGGAAGTTGGCCGTGTACTGCACGCTCTCGCCGGTGTCCGCGAGCCGTGCCGTGAGGGTCCAGCGCGAGGTGGTGCTGTCCCACTCGGCGCGCTCAACTCGGTGCCCGAACCGGATCTTGTCCTCCACGTGGTGCTCCGTCACCGTCTCGCGCAGGTAGTCCATGATCGACGGACCGTCCGCTATGGACTTCTCGTGCTTCCACGGCTTGAACCGGAAGCCAAGCGTGTGCATGTCGCTATCCGAACGGACCCCCGGATACCGGAAGAGATCCCACGTGCCGCCGATGTCGGACCGGCCTTCCAGAACCGTGTAGGTGCGATCCGGGCACTCCTTCTGGAGGTGACAGGCCAGGGAGATCCCCGAGATCCCTGCACCCACGATCAACACGTCGGTATGCGTCATGGCCGCATCGTAAGGCTCATCGGGCGAGAGATGCTGCGAGACCGGTCATTCGCCGAGCCGGCGTGTTGATGCAGCCGCGCATCGCCGCCTCGGAGCCGACCACCGCGAGATGCCGCTTGGCGCGGGTGATAGCGGTGTAGACGAGTTCCCGACCGATCAGGGGCGAGGACGCTGGCGGTAGGACGAGCACAACACTGTCGTACTCGGAGCCCTGACTCTTGTGAATCGTCATTGCGTACGCGGTGTCCACGTCCTCGAGTTCCACCGGATCCACGAGGCGGACACCAGACGGGGCGGTCGCGTCGGCGAAAGCGGCCTGGGGGCGGCTGTCCACGAGCACCACGACCCCGGTGTCACCGTTGGCGAGGCCGAGGCGGAAGTCGTTGCGGGTAACGAGCAATGGCCGACCCGGGTACCACACCGTGGGCGCACCTTTGGCACCGTACGTCCACCGCTCGCCCCACTCGTTCCAGTGGGCCACACCGAACTCGCCGAGGCGGTGCGCGCAGAGCACGCGCACACCGGCGAGGGCTTCGAGGGCAAGGCGGGCGTTACCGGCGACTGCGGCATCCCGCGCGGCCTCGAGCACCGGTGCCACGACCGACTCGATGACGGCGAGCGAGCCCTCCGAGGACGGGTGCTCTGTGGGCGAGAACGTCAGCCCCTCCGTAGTGGAGCTACGGAGCAGGGCAAGGGCATCGTCGACCCGTTGCTCCCGCACGCTGTCGGCCAACAGCGCAATCGGCGAGTCGTGCTCGAAACGGTGACCCCGCTGCAGCCGCACTGCGTGGCCGGCGAGCGGCGACAGCGGGTCCGCGGCAGCGACCACAATGTCGCCGAGCGCAGCGCCGAGCTCCACACTCTCGAGCTGATCGGGATCCCCGATGAGCACCAGACGGGCAGTCGGCGGGACGGCCTCCACGAGGCGCGCTACGAGCGGGGTGGACACCATGGACGTTTCGTCGATGAGCACGATGTCGAACGGGATCGGGTTGGTCGCATCGTGTGCGAACCGCTGTCGGCGGGCCGGGAGCGGGCCGAGCAGGCGATGGATTGTGGAGGGCTCGAGCGCGATCAGGGCTTTCTTCACCGAGTCCGTCAGACGATCCGAAACAAGTACGGCGAGGTGCTCCTCCTCGCTCTCCACCCGGGCGACGGCCGCACGAATGGTTTCGGTGAGGCGAGCGGCCGCTTTTCCGGTTGGTGCAGCGAGCGCAATCCGCAACTGCTCACCACGGTCCTCGGCATCGGACATCATCGCCATGAGGAGACGGGCGACGGAGTACGTCTTACCGGTGCCCGGGCCGCCCACGACCAGCGCAAGGTTCCGGCGGAACACGAGATCAGCCGCCAGGCGCTGCTGATTGACCGACCCATCGGGCTCGCACGCGGGGAGCAACCGCTCCAGCAGGCGCGCCGCGCGATCGCCCAGCGTGGCGGGAACCGACAGGACGTCGGTGCCGGCGCGAGCACGCAGTGAGGCCGCAACTGTGCACTCGTCCACCCAGTGCCGCTGCAGGTACAGGCGACGGCCGCAGAGCACGAGCGGGGCGCTGTCGAGCACCGGTTCGGTGTCTGCGTTCCCCACCACACGGACGAGACCCCGCTCCGCGGCTGCCCGCAGGGACGCGAGCCAGCCTTCGGTGTTCGGCCACACGAGCGCGGGCTCACCGTCGAGATACTGGCGGGCGGGTCGTTCACGCTCCACGGCAAGCGCGAGGTGATCGAGGTCCGCGCAGGCGTGACCGTGCAGTGCGGCCCAACACGCCATAGCCACACCGACGATGACGGGTTCGTCGTTGGTGGCGTGCAGCAATCCGCACCGGGCCACCCATGCGGCTAGGTGCACCTCGGCTGCGCCGAGCACCCCGGCGTCCACGAGAGGGGCAAGGCACGCAACCTCGTCGGGGACAAGCACGCTGACGAGGCCGCTGTCGTTGCGGGCCGGTGCGATGGTGGTGCCCTCGTTCATGCGGCCCTCCCGGTGGCGAACAGTTCCTCAAGCGCAAGCACCGCGGCCGCTGGCGGCTGCCACGAGAACACGCCGTACGGCACACCGTCGTGCGTGGGGGTTGCTGCACCCACCATGCCGCGCACGAACAGGTACGCGATGCCGCCGAGGTGTTTGCTGGGCTCGTAGCCAGGCAGCCGCCAGCGGAGGTACCGGTGCAGCGCGACGCTATACAGCAGTGCCTGCAGCGGGTAGTCGCTGTGCTCCATGGCGGGCACCAACAGGTCCGGGTGGTACGACGCAAGTGGGTCCGCTGCACCGCGGGCGTGCAGACGGTTGGTCTTGTAGTCCACAACGAGATAGCGATGGCCGCCCCCCGCAGCAGGAATGCGCAGTACGGCGTCGATGGATCCCTGTAGGAATCCCGCAAGGTCCACCGCGAAGCGCCCGGCGGCAAGCTCGACCGCATAGGGCCGCATCGCATCGGCACCGTCCAGTGTGGCGAGGAGCACCCGCCCGATGTCCGCAGACGCGATCTGCCCGGAGCCCGAAGCGAGTGGGAGGTCGAACTCGAGCTCGGCGAGCCGGTCCGCTCTGTCGATGTCGGCGAGCCGCAGCCCGCCGGCAAGCGGCCCGAGCGGGGTGTTGGCAGCCAGCACCAGGCCGCGCGCAAGGACACCGGCGTCCACCGGAACACGGTTGCGACGCAGGGCTGCCTCAACCACCTCGAGCAGTTCAACGTCGAGGTCCGCGCTGGTCGGGTTGAACTTCTCGAGCACCTCATGCACGAGCGTGCCGAATGCCGTGCCCGCAGCAACGTCGGCGAGCGGTACCGCCGGACCAGACAGCGGGGTGTGTCGCGGCGCTGCCACATCGTCCACATTCCCCGGTTCGTCGAGGCCACCGACAACCGGTGCAGCAGGCGACGGCGACATCGGTGAATACGGTTCGTCCCGGGTACGGCTGATACCGGTGAAGGACCAGCGGCGCCAGGCCGGGTTGGCCGCGCTGCGTCCACCCGCATCTGCGATCGCGAGCGTCGCCGGTGCGGTTGCCGCCGGCGGCCCGCCCCAGCGACTGACTGCCGTGCGGGCGGGCACCGTGGACACGTCAATGAGCCCAGGAACGCGGCCCGACAGTGCAGCGAGCTTCGCAGCAACCTCGGTGTCGGTGGGCTCGAACGACGGGATCTTCAGGGCACTCTTGGTCACAGCGGAGTCCACGTCGGTGGGCGGTGTGTTGAGCGGAACGCCGTGCTCGTCGCGATCGAACAGCACGATGGTGAGTGCGCTCTTGGGTGCATCCTTGCCCGGGGCCCACCAGACAACGGTGCGGTGCTCGCCCCGTGTCAGCCCGACGTACAGGAGGCGCAACTGGTCCGCCCGGCGCTCGATGTTGGAGCGGTGCTCCCGACCCTTGTCGGACTCCGGGATGCCGCCACCGGCCCATCCCTGCTTGGTGGCAACGTCGATGACGCGACCTTCGGCGCCGTTGTAAATGAGCGGCCCCTTGTTGCTCGGCATGCTCCACGAGAACGGGATGAGCACGATGGGGTACTGGAGCCCCTTACAGGCGTGCAGGGTGGTGACCTGTACGGCCTCGGCATCGGAGTCGATGCGACGCATCTGCGGGCCGAGGTCGTCGGAGCCGTCGGACTCGCCCACCAGCCGCTCGAGACAACGGCGGACCGCCGCGGCGGAGTGACCGCTACCCGGCAGTTCGGACGCGAGGACCTCGGCGATGTGGTCGAGGTCCGTGAGTTCCCGCTCGCCGGTGAGGTCTGCGAGGAGATGCTCCACGAGGCCGCTCTCGGCACGCACGTGGTCGTACCAGGTGAGTACCGAATGATCTGCGAGGAGGTCCGCCCAGCGCGCGCACAGTTGCTGCAGCTCGGCAACGCGCGCTGTGGATCCGGGGGAGTCGGGATCCAACGATGCGGGTGCCTCGTGGAGGAACACACCGAGCCCGGCGGCGCGCACCAGGGGCGCATACGCCGGGCGCTCGAGCGCAGCGAGGAGCACGCGCCACTGCTGCGCGGCGGCGGTAGCAAAGACGCTCCCGGTCCGCGTACGGACGACGGGAACCCCAGCCCGGTTGAGCGCGCCCACCACTTGCTCGGCGTTGGCGTGCGACGGCACGAGTACCGCAATGTCGCCCGGGGTGACCCGCCGGGCCGATGTGCCCTCGCCATAGTGCTCGTTCTCGAGGAGTTCGACCACCGTGCGAGCGAGGTCGCCGAGGATGGCGCGGCGCGCCCTCGGCGACGAGACCTTGGAACCCAGCGTGACGTACTCCGCCAGCCGTGACTTCGTAGCAGGCTTCTCGATGCGCTCCCACGTGGGCGGCTTGTTGCCGAGCAGTTCGGCGAGGCGCGGCACCCAGCGGATCTGCAACGGCGCGCCAGCCGGGAGGGCCCGTACGGGTGCGGACTCCGGTGTGCGCACGGGCGTGACCGCAATGCGTGAGTCCCCGAGATGTACCCCACCGATGAGGCCGAGCGTCGCCTCGACCAACTCGCGATCACTGCGGAAGTTGGTGAGCAATTCCTTCTTGTCCACTCCGCTCGTGGCCCGCAAGTACGCGTGCACGTCTGCCCCACGGAAGCGATAGATCGCCTGCTTCGGGTCTCCGACCGTGATGACCACCTGACCATCGCCGAACGCCCGGTCGAAGATCTGCCACTGAACGGGATCCGTGTCCTGGAACTCGTCCACCAACACGAGCCGGTAACGGCTCTGGAGCATACGGCGGGCCTCCTCGCCATTCGCTTCATCCGTGACGGCATCCCGCAACTGGGTGACCAGATCGTCGTAGCCGAGTTCGTGGCGGTCCGAGCGGCGTTCCCGCACGCGCTTCACCGCTTCGTCCACCACGGCCACCCAGTCCGCAAGCCGCTCGATCGTGTCGTGATTCGCCGGCACGATCCCTGCGGCAACCTGCGGTGCTGGGTGGGCACCGGGGTTGTTGAGCAGTGCGTTGACCGCCTCGGTGAGCTGCGTGAGCACCTTGTTTGGTGCATTGCGCTTCATCGCCGGCCACGACAGGGCCCCTGCCTGCGGCGCGAGCCGCTGCACCACGAGGTCCCGGCACACCTCGTCGACAACGTCTCGGGTGTTCTCGACGAGCTCACTGCCGAGCCGGGCCCCCGAACGCAGACCCAGCTGGCGCAGGGCCTGCTGGCAGAAGCCATGGATGGTGGTGATCGTGGCATCGTCGAACGTGCTGATCGCTTGCTCAATGTTGTTCAGACGGGCCTCGATCTCGCCCTCGTGCCCCGCGAGGAGCGACCCCATCCACGGGTGGCGCTCCGGGACCTCCCCGCTCACCACAACCTGTCGCGCATCGAAGAGGGCCTTGCGCGTGCGGTCCCGCAGCTCGCCCGCCGCCGCACGGGTGAACGTAACGACAAGTAGCTCAGACGCCGCAACGTTGCGCTCGGCCACGTACCGCACTACGAGGGCCGTCAGCGAATAGGTCTTGCCCGTGCCGGCACTCGCCTCGACCACGAGGCGCCCCGAGAGGGGCAGCGCACCCTTCAGATCCAGTTCGTTCTGCTGCGTCATCACGCCTCGCCCCCGTCCTCGTCATCGCCGGCCTCGAGCACCGCTCCGTCTTGGTCCACGTACTCCACCGATTTATGCAGGAGCCCCCAGACCCATTCGGCGACGGCAACGCCCCGGCCGGCGCCGCTGTCTGCACGGAGGCCGGGTGGATCACCCGCACAGAGCGGCGCGTCTCGGAGATCGTCCACCGAGGTGTCGGCCCAGAGGAAACCGACCGCGTCGTCCTTGAGGTCGTTCTCTAGATGCGTATCGGCACTTCCCCAGTTCGCAGCGGCCATCGCCTCGGAGGCCCGTTCGAAGAGTGGCACCGCATCGCGCAGTGCCCACTCGAGCACCTGCAGTCCCCGGACAAGGAATGCCCGAGCGGTTTCGGCACGTTCGGCCCCCACCCCACGGAAGCGCAGGCCGATTGCCGGTGTCGTGCGATCGTCGTCGCTGGCCTTGCGCGTGACGAGCACTGCAGACCAGTCCGTGTCGGGATGCTGCACCTGCAGCGCAGCGAGGCGCAGGGCAAGACCGAGGCGCTGCGAGGCACGCGGGCGCGCATAGCGCGTGTCGGCGAGCCGTGTGCCACTGACGCCCGCCACCTTGCCCATCAGCTGCACTGCAGTGGGACCGTTCCCGCCGAACCGCACGTCGACCTGGAGTGCGATGTCCACCTCGTCCGTGGCGCGGTCGTCCACGCTCCACGCCTGCAGTACGGCCTCGAAGCCCTGCACCTCGTCGATGACCGCGTCCAGCGCGGCGGTGCTCAGATCCCCAGGAGGGAGCGTGCCGGTGAGACGGACCGTTGCGGACCATTCATCAAACCCGACGCCGTGGCGACGCGCCTGCAGCAGGGCACGCCCCAGCGCGCTCGTGCCGAGCGGATCGAGCCCGATGGGCAGGCCGTCGTCGAGGGTCTCGGTATCGCCCGGCAGGCGAACGTCCAGACGCTCGCGCAAGTACGTGCGACCGGGGTTGACGATGGCGCTCACGGCACGGTCGATGTTCACCGTGCCGACGGGTCGGGGCGCGAGGGCCCATGGTGACACAGGGACCGTGCCGTCTGAACCCGAAGCGGGTTGCGGTGCGTGTGCCGTCCGGCGCGCCTGTGCCGCTGCCAGCATCTGCGGGTCGAACGTGAACGGCTGGTCGCTTCCGGACAGCAGCGACCCCGTAGTAAGCGCGCCCTCGTGGAAGCCATGACGCGGATGGCGAATGACCACCTGCGGGCCGTTCCCGCCACGAACAGAGTTCACCGTGTCGAGCAGTTCGGCAAGAGCAACGATGAAGGGGACCTCCTTGTTGGTGGTGAGGTCCGCCCCGTTGCAGGTGACGATGAGGCGATCCTGTGCGGCAAGGACGGCATCGAGCAGGAGGTGGCGGCTCTCCAAGCGTGGGTGACGTTCCCCCACGCAGGGCCGCGAGCCCAGAACGTCGTCGCCATCCGCGTTGCCGGTGCGCACGGCTCCTTCGTCGAGGCCGAGGATGCACACCACCCGGGCGGGCACGCCGCGCAGGGGGATGAGCGACGTCACCGTGACGGCACCGCTGCGGAGGCGGAGGCGACCCGGACGATCCGCGAGGTGATTGGCGAGTACTGCCTTGACATCGGCGATCCCGAGGGGAACCGCGCTCGTGCCATTCGGACCGGTTGCGGTGATCCGGATCTCGTCGAGCACGAGGTGCAGCGCCGCAATACGCCAGTGCTCGTCCTTCGGCACGGCACAGAAATGATCCACCACGGCGTGCAAGGTGTCCACCCACTCCGCGATGGGGCGGGGCGTACCGACCTGCTCGTGTAACCACACGAGGCGCGCGAGGAAGTCAGCCATCGTGCCGGCGAGGGCAACATCGTCGGACCCCATGTCGTCGAAGGGCACGACGTTACCGAGCACCGCACGGTCCGCGGGGGCGGAGAGCGCTGCACCGGCGAGCAGGCGTTCGCTCATGGCGAGCCACGTGCCGCCGACGATGTCGGACGGGATGCCCCACTGCACCCGGTGCTCCGGCAGCAACCCCCACCGGGTGCCGAGCTCGGTGCACCAGTTGGCGAGCTGACCGATGTGCTCGGCCTCCCAACCGAACCGGGTACGAACGGGCTCGGACTGCGCGAGCGACAGCACCTGGGTGAGGGTGGCACGTCCCTCGACGAGCTGAAGCGCGGCCTGGAGCACGTCGGCCAGCGAATCCTCGGTGGTGAGCGAGCGATCACCCACGCGCGCCGGGACGGGCAGCGATCCACGGCCGAGGACCGATTCGACGAGGGGGGCAAAGCGCTCGAGATCGGGGCACAGCACCAGCACGTCGTGCGCCTGCAGGGTGGGATCGGTGACGAAGGCATGGCCGAGGGCATCACGCAGCACCTCAAGCTGACGGAGGTCCCCGTGGCACGCGTGTACCTGCAGGCTGTGGTCCGCGAGCGCGAGCCCACCCGCCGGAGCAGGGGCGACATCGTGGCGAATACCGTTCTGAACGTGTGCCAGCAGCGAGATCGGCGGCGAATCGGCCACACGGTCCGCCGGCCGCTCGACGACGTCTGGCATGCCGGCAGTGAGGGCCCGCGCCTCGAGCGCCGGGCGGCCCCATGACGCAAGGAGGGGATGGTTGACGTGTGCCGCAACATCCAGGTTGGCGCGCACCTGCACGGCCCCAGCCAGGCGGTTGACCGATGACGCCCATGCCACGCGTGACGGGTGGCGCAGGAACACGTGCACGTCTCGCACCTGCGCGAGCGAGCGCAGCAATGACAGGAACGTGAAGGACAGCGACCCGAACCCGAACACGCTCACCCGCTCAGGCAGGTTTGGCTGGATCGCTCCGAGACGAATCTGCTCGAGGTAATGCGGAAGGCGTTCCGGCGGGCTCGGTGTATTGATGTGCTTGCGTACCTCTCGCCAGAGGCGCGCCTGCCAGAGATGTCCGGCATCTAGCGGCGCGAGGTGGCCATCCGTGAGGAACGTGCCGTCGGTGTCCTCACCGAGTGCCCACGACGTGACGAGTGCCGGGCGCTGGCTGGCGTACTGGTCAAAGAGGTCGGCGATGCGTCGAGCGAGCGCCCACGGGTCGCGGCCGGCGGCAGCGCCGGCATCGGTTGCCCACGGGAGCAGCGAGGGCTGTGCCTCGAGGATCTGCAGCACGGTCCACGTGAGTCGCTCGATCGACCACGGGTCGTCGTCGGTTGCCGCCGCGCCGAGCGCTCGTGCAACGAACTGACCCGGGAACAAGAAGCCCACGTTGGCCACAATCCCGTCGCCGCGGCCGGTACTGCCGAGACGGGTACCGAGCGCTGCCATGACCGCGTCTGCCGTTCCGGCGGACGGAACGGCCACCACGTGCGGGGTGAACGGGTCTGCGAGCGGAGGTGCGAGTACCCCGGCGAGCGAGTTCAGCAGGGGTTCGAGCTCGTCGGCGTGGTGGAGCGTCAGCATTGTGGGGGGAACGCTACGCCACTGGTGTCACGTGATTTCCCGGAACAGGCCCGGGCTCGACGCTGGTCATGTCACACGGTTGGCGTCCACCGCGTTCCCCACCGGACCATGCCCGACTCCCCCGGGACCGCCCAGCCCTTTGCTCCCCTCGTCCTGCGCCTCTTCGCGGCAGCCCGGGTGACCCCCCACGCACGTGATCGTTGGCTCGGTGCCGGATTTGAGCCGACCCAAGCCCTCCACTTCATCAGCATCGGCGCGAGCCTCGACGAAGCTGTAGAAGCACGCCGAAGCGGACTCGGCGTCATGGACGTGTGGCGCCGTAGTCGCTCTGCAGCAAACCCAACGGAACCCGTCGAACACCTCCTCGAGATGCGGCCAAACAGCGACGGTGGCGGCGGGGCAACCGTGACCCATCGAACGCTGACCGACCGGTCGGAGACCGCTCACACTGTGGGTACCACGGCGGACCTTGCGGGCGCGCTCGACACCGTACTCGCGGTCCTCGGCCCTGCACCCGGCCTGTCCGGTGTGCACACGGTGACGGTCAACGGCTTCGACGGCGCCACCGTCCTAGCGCTGCTCAACCGCAGCGGCCTCGCTGAACTGCTCGACCACGAGATCGAGATCCACATCGGGACGTGGGAGACGTGCCGGGTGACCGACGGCCTCGGCAAGGTCTGGCTCCTCCCGCTCGGGCACAACGGTGGCGACGGGCTCGTTGACCACGGCGGGGATCTGTTCTCGTTCGACGATGTGTACTTCGCTCAGACAGGCCTCGATTCCCTGCCGCGAGCGCTCGGGCGTCACGGTTCGTGGCTCACCGCAAGGGAGGTGCTCCGCTCGGGCGAACCGCTCGTTCAGGTGACGACGGCCTGGAGTGACCACGACCCCCGCTCAACCGGACCCATTTGGGAGGTGCGCACCGACGGTGACCGCTTTGTCGTCAGCGACGGGACCTCCCACGCACGGCTCGACGAGGCACTCGCTGCCGTCGGGAGGGCACTGTTCCCCGTGCGCGGTTCGCTACTCGTGCGGCTCCCCGACGGGACCACCCTCGACACCGCCGACCTTGTTGCTCTCGTCCCCGTCGACCGGGAGGACTTCACGCATCACCGTGTCGACGAACCGGCGCTGATCATCAACGGATGGGACCACCTCGCAATCGTGCCGGACGACGCCGACAGTGTCGTTCTGCTCCCCGTGCATCGAGACCTCTTCGGCTCGGTGGACCTCCACTCCGCAGTGGGGAACCGACTTGCCTTCCTCGCCGAGACGCACGCACCATCGCTCTACGCCAACGAGCACTCCCTCGGCGTGATCGGCCCGCTCGCCGTCACGGTGGACGTCCGCCACCGGAGCGAACCCGAGGTCCGTGTGACCCCTTGGGGCGGGGAACGCAGCCAAGTTGTTGCGTCGTGGGTGCAGCGCCTCGGGGCGAGCGATCTCGCGTTCGCGGCGCTCGCCGCCGAGGGGTACGCCGAAATGACGAGGACGTCGGGGAGCGAGACGGCTGTCGATGGACAACCCCTCACACTCACCTCGTGGTTCGACTCCGACCTCAAGGTTGACGAGCGGGCTGCAGTACTGACCGCTCTGCACCGCGCCCAGGTCCGGGATGCAGAAAGCACACCGCAGGCGTCGCCTGAACCGGTATGAGGTCGAACGCGGATGATCTCCGTTCGCTACTTCGCCACGATCCCGCACACCGAGACGCGCGACGGAGCCACCGTCGTGAAGCGCAAAACGGTTTCCCCCACAAATGGATCGGCACCGAACCAAACCGGTGCACCCGAGACCACACCGAGGGCGCGACGTGCCGACCGGGCGGCACCGCTGGAGAGGACCACATCCATCGAGATCGCACTGGCTGGTTCGAGCCCCGTGATCCTCACGAAGCCCGCCGGTGCATCACCCGCGAACGTCACCGATGCCGGCGCCTCGGATGACACCGAAAGCTCGAGACACCCGTCAGACCTGCCGACCACACCGGTTGCGACGATGACGGCGAGGCCCGCGTTGTTCGAGGCTGCTGTCGGGCCATCTGTCCGCACGACGACTCCCAACTGCAGCGAACCGGAGAGCAGCTGCTCGAGGGGCCAGTCGGTACGCGGCTTCCACGAGCCGCTCCTCCGGATCTCCGCGAGCCGCCCCATCGTCACGTCCGGGTCGTACTTCGGCTCTGGCTGGGTGCCGAGGTCCACAACGGGCGAGAGCGCGTGCAATGCAGCAATCTCGATCACCGGGCGCACCTCGTAGAGCACCGCCTCGCGCGCCCTCCGGGCCGCATGGATGTCGTTCGCGTTTCGCCATACGGCGTGTGCACCGATGAGCGCCACAACGGTGACCACCGCAAACGTACCCGTCGACGCCGCGGCGGACCGTCGACCGCGCACCCGCCTCAACAGTTCGGAGGCACCGACTGCGAATACCGGAATAGCGAACACACCCGCCACCCCCACGTAGCGCGGCGACGTGGACTGCACCGTTCCGAGGCCTGCGCGCCCATACGCATTCATGATGAAGAACGCCACGAAACCCGTTGCGCCGAAGATCAGGAGGCGGCGGACGGCGGCCCGGTGCCACAGCCCCGCGGTGAGGGCAACGGCGATCAGCCCGAGCACCGTGCCACCACCCCGGATCGCAACCGCATGGTCGAGCGCGTTTGTCACCCCTCGAACGAAGTACGCCGGCATCCTGCCTACCGGATGCCCCCACGGGGCCGAGAAGCGCCGGCCGTAGTCCGCAAACCACCAGAGATAGAGCGCTGCCGGTGCGCCGAGGATGCCGAGCGCCCGCAGCCAGTTGCGCCTGAACGGTCGTTCGACGGCGAGCACCGCACCGGTACCGAGCATGACCACGATTGCGGTGGGTCCGATGAAGAGGGCGAGAACGAACAGCAATGACGCGCTCACCCCGAGCGCAACCTCGCGCCGGCGGGCACCTTTGTCCGGTTGCCCCTCAGCGGGTGGGTGAGTGGCGATCAGCATCGCCCCCAGCGAGAACGCGAGCGACCACACGTACCCGATTTGCACGGGCCACATGATGTTCTCGTTACCGCTCCCAAAGAAGCCGAGCCACACCATCGCCGCAAGGCTCCACTCCCAGCGGATACCCGCACGCTGGATAATGACTCCCACCATCCACGTGACGGCCACGTGACCGATCATCAGCAGCACCATGAAGGGGAACTGCGACGAGATGCCGAACAGGGCGACCATCGTCGAATAGATGACGGCGAGCCCACCCATGAGGTGCTCATTGTGCGGGTACCAGAGAAAGTCTGCGGTTCGGCCGTTTAGGCGCAGTTCGCGACGGCCGAGGATGAACGCCCAATCATCGCTGAAGAACCACAGCATTCGCGTCTCGACGAGGATCAGCACCGCGACGGTCAGGAGGAGCAGCACCTCGGCGGCCCGGCGCCGCCTGGTAGAGAGGTTGGTGACCGGCCTGTAGATCTTCCCGAGATACTCGATCAACGACTCACCACCTTCGATTGTCCTTCACGCCTGCACGCTCGCGCCAGACGTCGTCCGACCACAGTTGGCGCAGCTCCGACGCAACGAATTCGCTCGTCCACTGCACCATCTCGAAGAACGGCAAGTCCGTGCTCGCCATCTCGGTGAAGGCCATCCCGGCGAGTAACAGCTCAGCGTCCTCGATGTGCAGCTCCATCTCTCGGCGGTCATCGGCCCGCGGGTCGCCGCCACCAAACCCCATCAGGCTGTCAGTGAGCTCGGGCCACACGTGGTGAAAGCGGGTGTCGAGGTCCAGCACGTGCTCGACATTCCAGTTGGACCGATAGCCCTCCGACTCGGCGGTGTGGATGTTGTCGAGCACGATGCCGAGGATCGTCACGAGCGCCCCCGCCCCGGCGCGGTCCAACTGCATTACCTGCTCATGAGACACGCCTCAGATCATGCCGGAAATCTCGGTTCAGGGCGCAGGCGGGGACATCAGCGCCGGTGAGCCAACCAGCGTGAGCCAGGCGATCGCCCGGCTGGCGCCGATGTACTGCAACTGGCGGTCGGGTTCGG
Source organism: Actinomycetota bacterium (assembly GCA_009701715.1). Classification (GTDB taxonomy): domain Bacteria; phylum Actinomycetota; class Acidimicrobiia; order Acidimicrobiales; family Ilumatobacteraceae; genus WLJO01. The sequence continues at coordinate 5,970 of WLJO01000041.1, read as the reverse complement.
CCGACGTGTCGACATAGATCACTGCGAGGCGCTCGAGCCCCTTTGCCCGGTGCACGGTCTCGCAGAGGATCGCCTCCTCGCTGCGGTCCTCCCAGCGAACCATCGGACAGCCCTCGGGCGGATTGGCGACGAGGTCGTCGCGTTCTTTTTTGTGCCGTGTCACGACAAGGATCCCGGAGAACGGGACTCCGTGCTGCTCGGTGAGTTCGGCAACGGTCTCACGGACCCGCTTGGCGATCTCCTTGCGACCACCGGCCGCCAGATGCCCGACCGGCACCGTGCCGGGGGCTCCGGGCATCGGTTCGGGGCCGCCGAGCCGTTTCACGAACGCCGCGATCGGGCGGGAGTTCCGCAGGTTGTGCTCCAGGTGCGTGGTCACCATGTCGGCTGGCGGCGCCCAATTGCGCTCATAGATGGCCTGTGAGGGATCGGCTGCCATCAGCAGGCGCCTCGGGCCCGACGGGTCGAGCAGGCGCTCGAGCGACTCGAGCCAGTGCGGCTTGAGATCCTGGCCCTCGTCGATGATCAACGTGTCGAACGGCTGACCGATCCGGTCCGCATGGAAGGCGAGCCCCGCCGTCGGGATGGTGTCCCAGTAGCCGGGGCCAGGGTTCTCGCCGACACGGAACCCGTGGGGCTCGAGCAGGCGGACCACGACGTCGTGATAGGTGCCGACCGTGGCGGTCGTGTTGCGGAGCCTGCGGTGGAGGAACTCCCCGATCGGCTTGTTGAAGCAGACGACAAGCGTGCGCTCACCGCGCGCCACGGCACGGCGCGCCCAGTCGATCGCGAGCCAGGTCTTGCCGGTCCCGGCACCACCGGTGACGAGGACGCGTTGTTGGCTGTCGAGGCCGCGCACCGCCGTCATGACAGCCCGGGTGGTTGCATCGAGGTGGCGGGAGGTCGCGAGCATCACGCCGCCCTCGCCGGTGGACAGTTCCACGGTTGGCCGGACGGCACGCACGAACCGTTCGAGACGGTCCCGCGGCACTGGGACACGGTCCGGTGCACCGAGGCGCTTGATAGCGGCGGATGGGTCCAACAGCTCGGGCTTGGCGAGCAGGATGCTCGCCGGTGCATCGGGGCCGAGACCCTCCACCGGGATCGCACCCACGTCGGGAAGAGCGACGACGTGGCTCATGTACAGCCCCTCCATGTCCACCCTCGCGCTCCGCATCCGCCCGATCAACGCGTGCTTGGCACGTGCCACCTGCTCGACGGGGGACTTCGCCAGCCTCCGGTCGTACTGGTACCAGACGCCGTTCTCGAGGTGCACCGCACCCCCTTTGACCTCCACGAGCACCACGCCCTGCGCCGGGGACACGAGCAGCAGATCGATCTCCGCGTCGCCCCGGTCGAAGATGGGCACCGTCGGCAACACCAACCAGGTGTCGTCCAACCCGCTGAGCATCGCCTCGCACACCCGTCGCTCGGAGTGTTCCAGGCCCCCGAGATCGAAATCCGAGGGAACGAGGTGGGCCATTACCTCATTCTTCCCCCAACGTCCACGCGAAGGGAAGTGCGTTCACCCGACGCTGGATCCAGCCGGCCATCTCGTGGATCCGACCCCAGTCGATCCCCGGTGCGCCCGGTCGCTCCTGCCATGGTTCCGGATCAATGCCTCTCGGAGAGGCCACGTCGATGTCGAGTTCCACGCCGAACTCAGGGCCGACGATGTTCGCGAACTCCCCGCCCAGTTCAGTGTCTGGGTGCTCGAGCAGATCGCTGAACTCCTCGACGACACCGTCCACCAGCACCTGGTGCACCTCCGCCTGGGACACCGTCAGCAGGCCCTCCACCTCACCGGCACTGTCGAGCAGGGTGCTGCACAGTTCGCCCCACACGCGGGCACCGACGGCCTCGTAACGATCCGCAAGATCAGGGGAGTCACAGAACGGGACGAGCCCAATCGGGTCACCGAGCAGAAACGCCGCGTCCACCGCAACCGCTACACACGGCCACAGCCAACCCGAACGACCGAGACCGAAATCTGCCCGTGCCACTCGGTACCCGCGCCTCACGGCCTCGAGATCGATGGGGCGGTCACACTCCGCGCCGTTCGTCTCGTTGTCCCCATCGTCGTTGCAGGTGTGCTCATCCCGATTGTTCATGGGTGGGACAACGCAGCGCACCGATCAGGCCGTGATCCCGGGCCACGTCGTCGAGCGGGGTGACCGCACCGATGTCACATCTCCGGGCCCTCCCGTCCTTCCAGTACCGGATCGAATCCGACCACCGATCAACCCACTCCCGAGGAGCAACACCAACATCATGCAACCGCAAATTTCCTTCGACCGCACCGTTATCACCACCCGCAACGACGAGGTTGTCAACGTCCTCATCGAGCTCACGGCACCGCCGGCACCGGAGATCGAGCGCAAGCCGCTCGACATCGTGCTCGTGCTGGACCGGTCCGGGTCCATGGGCGGCCAGCCGCTCGACTCGGTCACCAAGGCTGCCGCCCAGTTGCTGCGTCTCGTGGGCGCCTCCGACCGCATCGGCGTCGTTGCCTTCGACGACGAGGTGAACCTCGTGCTCCCGCTCGGCCAGCACGACCCGACCAGTGCCGGGCGCACGGTGCGGGCAATCACGGCTGGCGGGTCCACCAACCTCTCCGGCGGCTGGCTGAAGGGCCTCGAGATGCTCCTCGCCGACGTCCGCGAGGACGCGTTGCGGCGCATCATCGTGCTCACCGACGGTCACGCCAACGCCGGCATCACGACACCGGACGAACTGCTCGCGCTCGTCGGTGGCGGCCGTGCGCGTGAAGTCTCCACGTCGTGCATTGGCTTCGGCGACGGCTACGACGAGCGACTGCTCGCCGGGCTCGCCGATGCCGGCCACGGCAACGACTACTGGTGCGCCGGCCCGGATCAGACAGCAGCAGTGTTCGCCGACGAGTTCGCCGGGCTCGCCAGCGTCGTTGCCCAGAACGTGTCCGTCGAGATCAAGCCCAGCGCTGCAGTAGCGGTGGCCAAGGTGCTCAACGAGTTCCCCATCACGGACCTCGCTAGCGGCGGTATCCAGGTGGCGCTCGGCGACGCCTACGGCGGCGAGACCCGCAAGGTCGTGGCACGCTTCCACCTCCGCCCGGTCGCCGCGGACGGAGCGTTCGATGTCGCCACACTCACCTTCCGTTGGGCCTCCACCGTCGGCGAGGTGTCGCTGCACACCGTCACCGTCCCGGTGCGGGTAACTGTCGGAGACGAAGGAGCCCAGGACCCCGACGCGGATCCCCGGGTGCATGAAGAGGTTCTGGTGCTCGAGGTGGCGCGCACGAGACGCGAGGCCCGGGACGCCGCCGAGATCGGTGACTACCAGACGGCTTCGGCACTGCTTCGCGAGACTGCCACGACGCTCGCGTCGATGGTCGCTCCGCCGCAGGGCGACATCGAGGACCTGCGTCTCGACGTGGAGCGCCTCGAGTCCGGGCACTGGGACGCCGCCAGCAGCAAGAAACAGTTCTCCCGGTCCCGTTCGTCGTCCCGCGGTCGCAAGACCAACTACGAAGACACCCCGGAGAACCCGCTCTGAGCACGCCCGGAAACCCCGTGACACCCCCCTGTCATTCTGTCCTTGTGGGCACCAACCCGACCCACCACTCACAGAAGGAGACCCCAGCCAACACCACCTCAAACCTCCCCCTGCCCACTCCCGCCGAGGAGAAGGCCTACATCAAGCACCTCACCCGTGCGGCCGCTCGCATCGCCTCGAAGCGTGGCCGACAGTCCTTCGACGTGGACGACATCGTCCAGGGAGTCCTGCTGCGCTTCGCAGCAGATGTCCCCCGGTTCATGAGGGATTACGCCCCCGAGCGATTCGCACGTGAGGCCACCGAACAGGTGGCTATCACGTTCGACCGCAAGGAGCGGGTGCAGCGATCCGAGGGCGTGCGGCTCGTCCACGTGCTCGAGAATGGCAGCGATGGCTATTTCACCAAGGCACGTGCCTTCGCATCCGGGTCCGAGCCCATCCTCGATGGAGATGGCGAACTGCTCGACTTGGCCACGTCTCTCGGCACTGCGGTCGACCAGACGGTTGTCCATTCAGAGCACGACCGCACGATGCTGCGAGCCTGTCTGCAGCAACTCACCCCGCGTCAGCGCGGGTTCCTCATGATGGTCGACGGCTACGGCTTCACCGTGATGGAAGTGGCTGCCCGCGCCAATCTCCGTCGGGAGACCGTGAGCCGGGAGCTCAGCCGGGCCCGCACGTTCGCCCACCAGGCTGCCGGCAACCTGCCGGGTGGCGACGAAGGGGTGAGTGCCTCGTGAACCGGCACCAATCCGCCGCAACGGCGTGCCTCTTGCTCCGGTACCGACCGGACGCCGATGTTCTGGTCGGCATCGTCGAGGTCACGGGCACAGGGTTCGGTGGCCCCGACGGTGTCAGTGAACGCCGGCTCAGCGACACACCCGATGCCGATACCCGGCTGACATGGAACCTCGCCGCAAGCGGTCCGTTCGCCAACACACCGGTACTCCACTCCTTCGAGGTGATCCACGCGCTGTCGCGCTGGCAGGCCGATCGTCTGGCCGTACTCCCCCGAGCGGTCGCCGACATCTGTCATCGATTCACCAACGAGCATCGCGAAGGCCCTCTGTCCGACACCCCGACGATCAGCGCCCTGCACTCCCGGGTCGCCTCGGAGGTGCAGCTTCCGATGACCGAACTGCTCAGCACCAATGAACCGCGCACCTCGGTCCGTTCCGGTCTGCAGCGGGATGCGCTCCACGTTGCACGTTCACTCGAACGGCTCTCTGGCGCCATCGAGACGGCGTTCTCCACAAGAAGGCTCACCGAGCACGAAGCCCGAACCGGGTCGAACGAGCACAACCGGGTGGTGGCCTTCTGCGCCCTCGCACGGGAACTGGCCTCCACCCTCGCCGACCACGAGGCGCTCCCCGCGCCGGGCACCTCGGCAGCAACCAGACAGGCCCTGCGCGGCGGATTGCCGATCGGCGATCGGGAGCGGGCGGCGTTGCTCACCGCTCTCACCGACATTGATCAACCCGATCGATGGGCACTCGTCGCTGCAGCACTCAATCACCTCGCTGCGGACAAGAACTGCCACCTTGCGCCAGACGCCATCGCAGGGGCCCGGTGGCCACGGCTGCCCCCAGCACTCGCCATCCCGGCTATCGATAGGTCGGCGATCGTCGAGAACGATCCGAACCTCACCGACTCCCTGCGGCTTGGCGCCAGGCAGCCACAATCGCTGTGACGGCTCGCAAGCGGCCGGTTTCCCGCTGACCTTCGTCCAATTCGCCTAGTATTTCGAACTACGTTCGAAATACGGCATTGCCGGAGAAAGGGGACCCCCAATGCGACGTCATCGCATTGTTGCTGCTGCTGCTGTTCTGGCCATCATGGCCAGCGCTTGCGGAGGCAAGTCATCAACCAACAGTTCAACTTCCAGCTCGCCCGAGACCACGACAGCGGGCAGTGAGACGACAGCGGCAACGCCCGCCGAGACCACCACGCCCGCCCCTGAGCAGGACGCAACCCTGAAACTCGCGTTCACCAGCGACATGGATCCGCCGGACCCCGACACCAACTATCAGGTACAGGGTTCCAACGTCATGGGGTCGGTATACGAAGGGCTCCTTGAGTACGCCCCAGACTCGAGTACCGAGTTCAAGGGTCTCCTCGCCGAGAGCTGGACAGCGGCCGCCGACGGGCTCTCGTACACCTTCAAGCTCCGCTCGGGTCTCACCTTTGCTGATGGCACTCCCTTGACCTCAGTTGAGCTCAAGGCTGGCTTTGAACGGCGCTCGAACGAAGCGGTCAAGTCCCCGAGTTCGTACATGCTCCTCCCGGTAGCCGGCTACGAGACACCCGATCCGCTGACGTTCATCGTGAAGATGAAGTACCCCGAATCGGCGTTTCTGTCCTATATGGCAAGTTCGTTCTCGCCCAAGGCGATCAACCCGAAGGTGCTCGCGGATAACGCTGCGGACAATGCGATTG
>WLJO01000040.1 GCA_009701715.1 Actinomycetota bacterium | reverse complement strand
CACGCAGACCCACGATCTCGACCTCGTCACCCGTATGGACCCGACCCTGCTCCACCTTGCCGGTCACCACAGTCCCACGACCCGTGATCGTGAACACATCCTCGATCGGCATCAGGAACGGCTTGTCGAGCTCACGCTCGGGCTGCGGGATCGCGCTGTCACACGCATCCATCAGCTCCATCAACTTCTCCTGCCACACCGGATCACCCTCCAGCGCCTTCAACGCCGAAACACGCACCACCGGCGCATCATCACCCGGGAACTCATACTCGGTCAACAACTCACGGACCTCAAGCTCCACCAGGTCCAACAACTCCTCATCATCAACCATGTCAGCCTTGTTCAAAGCCACAACAATGTACGGAACACCCACCTGACGGGCCAAAAGCACATGCTCACGCGTCTGAGGCATCGGACCATCAGTCGCAGCCACCACCAGAATCGCACCATCAACCTGCGCAGCACCCGTGATCATGTTCTTGATGTAGTCAGCATGACCCGGCATATCAACATGCGCATAATGCCGATTCTTCGTCTCGTACTCAATATGAGCAATCGAGATCGTGATACCACGAGCCTTCTCCTCAGGCGCCTTATCAATCTGATCAAACGGAGTGAACTTCGCCAACCCCTTATCAGACAACGTCTTAGAAATCGCAGCCGTCAACGTCGTCTTACCATGATCAATATGACCCATCGTCCCAATATTCACATGGGGCTTCGTACGCTCGAACTTTGCCTTGCTCATGACGGTTCTCTATCTCCGGAGTGCTGTAGGGGTTGTCAAGGATCGACTGGCAGGAACCACGTCGGTTCCCAGATGCTGCCGGGGCAGCGAGGATGGTGAAGGTTAGCGTGCGATTACTCGCCGCGCACCCGTCTGATGATCTCCTCCGCGACGTTCTTGGGAACCTCTTGGTAGGAGTGGAACTGCATGGTGTACGTGGCCCGGCCCTGGGTGCGTGACCGCAGGTCGGTGGAGTAGCCGAACATGTCGCCGAGCGGCACCTGCGCACGGACGACCTGGGTGTTACCCCGGGCCTCCATGCCCTCGATGCGACCACGACGGCTCGACAGGTCTCCCATGACGTCACCCATGTACTCGTCGGGGGTTACGACCTCGACGGCCATGATCGGCTCAAGCAGGATCGGACGGGCCATCTCGGCGGCCTTGCGGAAGCCCTGGTTGCCGGCGATCTTGAAAGCCATTTCTGAGGAGTCCACGTCGTGGTACTGACCGTCCATGAGGCTGACCTTCACGTCGACCGTGGGGTAGCCGGCGAGCACGCCGTTTTCGAGCGCGGCCTGAACACCCTGATCGACGGCCGGGATGTACTCACGGGGCACGCGGCCACCGGTGATCTTGTCCTGGAACTGATAGCCCTTGCCGGGGTTCGGTTCGACGGTGATCTTGATGACCGCGAACTGACCCGTACCACCGGTCTGCTTGATGTGGCGGTACTCGACCGAGTCGACCTTCTGAGTGATGGTCTCACGGTAGGCCACCTGGGGCTTGCCCACCGTGGCGTCGACGTTGAACTCGCGCTGCATGCGGTCTACGAGGATCTCGAGGTGCAGCTCGCCCATGCCGGAGATGATTGTCTGGCCGGTTTCCTCGTCGGTGCGGACACGGAATGTGGGGTCCTCGTCGGACAGCGACTTCAGCGCCTTGCCAAGCTTGTCTTGGTCCACCTTGGTCTTGGGCTCGATCGCCACGTGGATCACGGGCTCGGGGAAAATCATGCGCTCGAGCACGATCGGGTTGGAGCGGTCGCAAAGCGTGTCACCGGTGGTGACCTCCTTGAAACCGAGACCAGCCACGATGTCACCCGCAAACGCTGTGTCTATGTCCTCGCGCTGGTTTGCATGCATGAGGAGCAAACGCCCGACGCGCTCGCGTCGCTCCTTGGTGGAGTTGTAGATCTCGTCGCCCTTGCTGACCTGACCCGAGTACACACGGAAGTAGGTGAGCTTGCCGAACGGATCTGCCACGATCTTGAAGGCGAGCGCGGCGAACGGCTGGTTCTCGTCGGGCTTGCGGGTCAGAACGTCGTCGGAGTCCGGCTTCAGGCCCGTCGTTGCCGGGATGTCCAACGGGCTCGGCATGAACGCGATGACTGCGTCGAGCATCGGCTGCACGCCCTTGTTCTTGAACGCCGAGCCGCAGAGCACGGGCACGAACGAGAACGCCAGAGTTCCCTTGCGGATGCCGAGGATGATCTCTTCCTCGGTGAGTTCCTCGTCGTTGAGGAACTTCTCCATGAGCTGGTCGTCTTCCGACGCAACAAGGTCAAGGAGCTTGGCGCGGTACTCATCGGCCTGAAGCACGTAGTCGTCGGGGATGTCGACAACATCGAACGACTCACCCTTGTCGTTCTCGTGGTACATGATCGCCTTCATGCGAATGATGTCGACGACGCCGCGGAAGTTGGATTCCGAGCCAATCGGCAACTGCACGACGCACGGCACGGACTCGAGGCGCTTCTCGATCATCTCCACGCAGCGGAAGAAGTCGGCACCCGTGCGGTCCATCTTGTTGACGAAGCACATGCGCGGAACCTTGTACTTGTTGGCCTGGCGCCACACCGTCTCGGTCTGGGGCTCCACACCAGCGACTGCGTCGAACACGGCAACAGCGCCGTCGAGCACACGGAGACTGCGCTCCACCTCGATGGTGAAGTCCACGTGGCCGGGGGTGTCAATGATGTTGATGCGGTGGTCGCGCCAGAAACAGGTGGTGGCAGCGGAGGTGATGGTGATTCCACGCTCCTGCTCCTGCACCATGTGGTCCATCACGGCGCCACCGTCATGGACCTCACCGATCTTGTACGTCTTGCCGGTGTAGAAGAGGATCCGTTCCGTGGTCGTCGTCTTGCCCGCGTCAATGTGGGCCATGATGCCGATGTTCCGGTAACGATCAAGGGGGTAATCACGCTTTGCCATGTCTCTTCACTTCCGCGTCGTCGAGAAACCGTGGGGGGACCTGCTCAAACGTCCGGCGCGCTGACGCACGGACGGCCGAGGCACAGCCGATCATGCTACCGTTGAGTGGTACGTCTCCCACCGGCCCGAATCTGGCTGTTGCCGGGGTGTCGCCGGCATTTCACCGGGGCGACGGCCCTCGTCGCTCTGCTCAATCCTTGGGCAACGGCACACAGGCGTAGAGCGGCTTCTTGGCATCGCAGAAGCCGGGGCCAGAGACCTGTGCGCGCGTCAGGCGGACACAGCCGAACGGTCCGGTCGGGCACTTCAGAAGCTTCAGGGCATGGACCTCCGGCGACAGCGGCACCCAGTCCACGATGTGGACGAAGCCATTTCTGGCTCGGTACGAACCATAGACATACGAGAGCGGGCCACCTGTGGCGACAACTCCGTTATCGGAACTTCCGAACGGGTTGAAGCCGGGAAGGAGCACCTTGCCGTACTTGGTGGTCACCAGCATCTTCGCCCCACCGATTGTGGTCAGTTCCTTGCCATTCATCTGCAGGAGGTCTTCGTCGGTGTACCGGTTCGTACCAGTCACCACAAGGAAGGAGATGATCTGGGTGAGGAGTTCTTTGTTGGCGAACACCTCCTCCTTCTTCAGGCCCAAGACGTCGAACAACGCCTTGAAGGTGGCGTCCGGCGGCACAAAAACGGTCACCGGTCCAGGGCCCTGCAGCACACCCTCGAGGCCAGCAGCCTTGATCGCCTCCACAAACAGGCCGAACGTCTGCCGGGGGTCGGTCACTGTGTCCCAGACGCTCTCGTTCACAGCGAGATCGGGCAGCACCGTGGTAGCCGGAGCCTCAGTCGTGGTGGGAACCGAAGTGTCGGGAGCGTCGGTGAGAGGCACACACGCTTCGTTGGTGTTCTCCGGAACGCAGTACCCGAGGTAGCGCGGGTCAATGTCCGTCGAGTTCCAACACCCGAACTTGCCCACCGTGCACTTCGACGTGATGAGCTTCTGCAGTTCGTCGGCCGGTAGCGGCACGAAATCGATGACGTGGACGTAGCCGTTCCTGGCCGGGAGGGCCCCGCTGATTGCGGTGAGGCCGGGCGTTCGGGGAAGGGTGAGCGGGTTGGCACCGGGAAGGAACGCCTGCCCAAACTGGACGCTCACCTTCAATTTCGCCCCACCCATCGTGGTGATCTCCTGACCATCCATCGTGAGCAGGTCGTCGTCGGTGTATCGGTTCGTGGTCACCACGAGGTACGGGATGATCTTGTCCATGAGCTCCCTGTCGTCAAAGAGGCGCTGGACGTCTCTGCCGATCACCGAGGCGAAAAGGCCCCAGGCGTAACTCGACGGGATGAACAGGGTGACGGGGCCCGGGCCCTTCAACAGGTTGAGGACCTTTTCGCCCAACTCGTAGCCAGGTTTGATCGGCACGCCCTCTGGACGGGCTACCACAGGCTCACCGAGTACCTGCAGGCCGATCTCGCGCGAGCCCGACGCAAGCCCCTGGTGAAGGACCTGGTTGACGTCCTCCTGGATGGACTCATCGGGAGTGAACACCGTGGTCGGCGGAACCGATGTGGTGGGCGCGGCCGTGGTCGGAGCAGCCGTCATCGGGGCGACGGTCGTTGACGGCGAAGCGGTTGACGCCTCGGTCGACGGAGCTGAGCTGGACGGCGCCGCTTCCTTCGTGCCGCCGCAGGCAACCGAAACCAGCGCGAGAGAACTCGCGAGTCCAGCAACAGCAAGTCGCCGACGGCTCGTTGACGTGTTCATGAGGGTCCCCCGTTGTTGGGAAGCGGTTGGTGATCGTTGGGCTTCAAGCACCCAATTGCGCCGAGAGCGTAACCGCGGTCGGGAACTACTACGCCCATCGGTCCTACTGTGGTGAGGCGGGTTGCGAGGCCGACTCAGTCCTTGGACAGCGGGTAGCACCCGTAGATCGACTTCTTGGCATCGCAGAAACCTGGGAAGAGCCCGTCTGGAAGACTGGCCTTACGGTCACAGCCGAAGCGTCCCGACGGACACTTCAACAGGTCGATGAACTTCACATCCGGTGGCAGCGGTACCCAGTCGATATAGAGAACAGCGCCGTTCTTGGCGTGAACCGATCCGTAGATCGCCGAAAGGGGCCCGCCCATGCTGACGTCGCCGTAGGGGTTATTGCCCGGAACATAGGCCACGCCGTATTTGACGGTGATCGGCAATTTCGCCCCGCCGAGCGTAGTAAGGCTCTGGCCGTCCATCTTGAACAGGTCTTCCGCAAGGTACCGGTTGGGGCCGGTCACCACGAGGTAGTTGATGATCTTGGTCAGGAGTTCCTTGTTCTGCAACACCTCTTTTCCGGTGATACCCAAGGCCTTGAAGAAGGCCTCCGGGGCCGTTGGTGCAAGGAGAGTCACGGGGCCGGGACCCTTGAGCAGATCCTCGAGGCCCACTGCCTTGATCGCATCGACCAACCAACCGAGCGGTTGCCCCTCCCAGTTCAGGATGTCCCAAACAGTCTCCATGCAGCAGAGGTCGGGCAGGACGGTGGTCTCCGTCACCGCAGTGGTGGTCGGGACCTCCGGCGTCGGAGCCTCCGTGATCGAAACGCACCTGTCCGTGATATTCCCCGGAACGCAGAACCCAGGGGTTTCATCCGGAGGATTCGGATAGTCGTCACACCCGAACCTGCCCACGTCACACGTGATGAGCTTGAGCGTTTCCTCCCTCGGCAACGGCACCCAGTCGAGGCTGTAGATGTAGCCGTTCTTGGCCGGGACCCCAAGGGTGACTCTCGTGAGGCCGCGAGAGAACCGCGAATCTGCCAAGGGGTTGGCGCTCGCGAAGTACACCCCGCCGTTCCTGACGATCACCTTCAACGCCTTTCCGGCCGCGGTGGTGATCTCCTGGCCATCCATCTTCAGGAGGTCTGCAGGTGTGTACTTGCGATCCGTCACGACGAGGTACGAAAGGACCTCCGACATGAGCTCTTGGTCTTCGAAGGTCTTCTGCTCGTCCCTACCGGTGACGGCCAGGAAGAAGCCCCAGGCAATAGGGCCGGGGAGGAAGAGGGTGACTGGACCGGGGCCCCCGATTTGCTCCAACAGGCCAGTAAAGGGCCGGGCGATCGCATTGAACGATGTCGCTCCAAGTCGAGACATCCAGTCCTTGTCGAGAAGATCCTTGACCGTCTCCTTGATCGAGGAATCGGGCGAGAACACCGTCGTCGGCAGAACCGTTGTGGTGGGCGCGGCCGTGGTCGGTGCAGCCGTGATCGGAGCGACGGTCGTTGACGGCGTAGTCGTTGACGCCTCGGGCGCCGGCGTTGACTGCTTGGAGCCCCCGCAGGCAACCGAAGCGAGCGCGAGAGAACCCGCGAGTGCAGCAACGGCAAGGCGCCGACGGTTCGTTGACGTGTTCATCAGGGTCCCCCGTTGTTGGGAAGCGGTTGGTGATCGTCGGGCGGCAAGCACCCAATCGAACGAGGAGGCTAACGCCAGAGGGGCTTCCCTGCGTCCGTTGGGCTCAGTTGGCCAGTTGTTCCTCGGTTACTCGACCCGAGCTGACGTTCTCCTGGCCCTCGGCAACGGCCAACTCAACCTCGGTAAAGGTGCACTTCTCGGTTCCCGCTTCGTGCTTCAGCAGGCGCACCGGCGAGCACTCCGGGGACAGGTCCGTCAACCCGGGGGTAACCCGCATCATGTCGACCATGCCGATGTCGGAGTCCTTGACCAGCTTGCAATAGAACTTGTCGCCCTCATCGTTCTTCGGCCTGCACCCACAAGTCGGGACGTCCGGGCACCGCTCGAACTGCAGATGATCGACATCTGGCGGCCACAACACCCCGAGCGTCCTGTGGAGAAAGCCATTCGAAAAGCATTCGCTGGTGGTGAACTTGACGAAGCCCCCCGGATAGAGATGGGTGATGTTGTAGATCATGGGGTTCCGTTGGACCGTGAGGAACGACATCTTCGACCCCTCGAGCGTCGTGAGTTCCTGGAACTTCTTCTGCATCAGGGGTTCAGGCGGAATCACCTCGGGCACGATCATGTAGGAGATGACCTTCCGAAGCAGTTCCTTGTCGGCGAATACCGTCTCCGTCGGCGTTCCCCACACCTTGGCGAGGTCCTCTAACCACACGTCATTCGGGGCCCATACGGAAACCGGGCCGGGACCCTGCAACAGGCCCTCGAGGCCCGCATCCGTGACCAACCGCGCAAACTTGCCTAACCCGAACTTTGGGTCGGACATCAGTTGCCAGATATTCCACGTGTTGCAGTTCGCCTGTGAAGGAACCGTCGTGGCGGGAGCAGCAGTGGTCGGTGCGGCAGTAGTCGGCACAGCCGTGGTCGGTGATGCAGTCGTCGGCGCCGCAGTCGGCGGGGATCCTTCTTGCTTGCTGCCGCACGCAACCGACACGAACGCGATACCGGCTGCTAGCGCAAGGACGGCCAGTCGCCGTCCGCTCGTTGACGTGCTCATGAAGGTCCCCCGTTGTTGGGCGGCGGCGTGCGACCACCAGGTGGCAATCACCCAATTGACCGCTGAATCTACCGGCGGCTGCGCACTTTGAGCCCATCGGTCCTAAAGGGGTGGCTCAGGCTGAGCGGGCGCTCACGGGGAGCGTTCCTCGAACGACGGAGACCCCGCTGTGGGTCGGAACTCCATCCCCCGGCTCGAGCGACAGGTCGACAATGGGGAAGGCCTTGGCGGAGATGCCATCGGGGACCGCGTACCGGTGGCTGCCGGTGTACGGGCCGAGCGAAACCATGCCCTTCACCGCCGTATCAATCAACCAGAGTTCGAGGTGGTCTCCGGCCCGGTTCGGGACGTTCTGAACCGAGACTTCAAGGAACTCGTGCCCGTGAGACGACACCAGACGAGCCGAGCCAGCCGGCGTGGCATCGAAGGCCGCTAGACCCTCATTCGTCAGCGGGGCGGCGGCCAGCACGGTCACTTCGTTCCGGGAGGAAACAGCCAGGGGGATGGCGATCGCGGCCGCAGCGGCAACTGCAAGCGCTCCGACGACGGTGACGACGCGACGCTGACGGCGCAGGGGAATCACCTTGGCGCGGGGTGCGTCCGCGGCCTGTTCCGAGACGGCGCTCCGCAGACCTGCCTCAATGCGGGACCACAGGTACTCGGGTGCCTGAAGGCGGTCCCGGTCCGCTCGCGTCAGGGATCGCAGACTCAGGCGCAGGGCTACCTCGAATTCCCCGATAGTGGGATCCATGTTCATCGCACACCTCCCGTTGGGCTGCTGAGATGACGGCGCAGTCGTTCGACACCACGCCGAAGGTCACTTTTTACCGTTCCGAGCGGGAGCGAGCATCGCTCGGCGATTTCGGCCTGGGTGAGGTCATTGAGGAAGGCCAACTCAATGACCGTGCGCACGCGTGGCCCAAGTTGGTCAAGGGCCTCGGCTAGCAGCATCCGGTCAGCAATCCGCTCGAGGTTGACATCCGTCGTTTCCGAAACGTCGCCGGGGGGCACCTCCAACGAACCACCGTCACGACCGCTCCGCCGGAACTGCTCAATCACCTTGAATCGGGCAATGCCCATAAGCCAACCCGCAACGCTGCCTTTCGCTGGGTCGTACGACTCACGGGAGCGCCATGCGGACACAAAGGTTTCCTGTGCTGCATCTGCTGCCTGATCGGCGCCTAACGATCGTCGGCAGTAGGTGTAAATAATGCTGGAGTATCGCTCGTACGAAGCTCGAAGCTCAGCATCGCCGCCTTGAGCGAAGGAGCTATCGATCTGTTGATCGACGTCGATCGCGGCGTGTTCACGACTGCCTGATGCCTCTCCACCAAGGGCCGTGTCGTTGTCCGACATGTACGTCAGCATAATCGGTGCCCTCACGGACAGGACCCCGGCCGCCACACTGCTGTGGGGAGCCGGGGTCCATTGTGCATCATGAGGTCCTGTCAGGACTTCGTGTTGTTAATCAGGCGGCCGGGACGAGGACCGCGTCGATGACGTGGACCACGCCGTTGGAGGCGAGGATGTCGGTCTTGATCACGTTGGACGTGTTGACCATCACCTTGTCACCGTCGATCGTGACCTTAAACGTGAGGCCACCGAGCGTTGTGACTTCCTGACCGTCGAGCTTGAGCACGTCAGCCGCAAGGACCGCACCGGAGACCACGTGGTAGGTGAGGATCTTGGTGAGCAGCGCGGTATCAGCGAACAGTTGCTCCTTGGTCATCTTCAGTGCCTTGAGCGCCGCAGCGAACGCGTCGTTCGTCGGGGCGAACACGGTGAACGGGCCGGGCGCCTGAACGGCCGACAGCAGACCGGCAGCGGTTACTGCCTCGACGAGAATGCTGAACTGCGGATCGCCAGCCGCGATGTCGACGATGCTCGGCAGGGCGGCAGCGGTGGTGGTCGGCGCTGCAGTGGTGGTGGGTGCTGCGTCAGCCGGCACGAGAACCGCGTCGATGACGTGGATAACGCCGTTGGAGGCCTTCACATCGGTGGCGACAACGTTTGCGTCGTTGATCTTGACCTTGTCACCCTCGACGGTGACCTTGACCTTGCTGCCCTCAACCGTGGCGACTTCCTGGCCGTTGAGCGTCACCACGTCAGCAGCGAGAACCGTACCGGGGACCACGTGGTAGGTAAGCACCTTGGTGAGCAGAGCAGTGTCGGCGAGCAACTGCTCCTTGGTCAGGCCAAGGGCCGTGAGCGCAGCAGCAAATGCCTCGTTGGTCGGGGCGAAGACGGTGAAGGGACCGGGGCCGCTAAGCGTCTCCACGAGACCGGCGGCAGTAACTGCCTCAACGAGGATGCTGAAGTCCGGGTTGGACACGGCCACGTCGACGATGGTTCCGAGTGCGACAGTGGTCGTGGGGGCGGCGGTGGTGTCTGCGGCCTTCTCATCGCTGCTGCAAGCAACTGCAACGAGCGACAGGGCGGCAGCGATGCCGACGATGGCCGCTTTCGAGCGGCGGGAACGGGGGGTGTTCACGGGTAGTTCTCCATTGTTGTTTGGGGGGTACTTCGGTACCGAAGTCTTCCTCTCCTTTTCGCGTCCAAGCCACCGAGTGGATGCAGAGTCTGCAAAAAAGATCAGAAAAATTTCAGAGGCCCGCCGGTGACGGCGGGCCTCTGTCGTTTCGTTGTTGCCGTAAACCGGCGAGCGGCTACCAGCGGTAGTGCGCGTAAGCCTTGTTCGACTCTGCCATCTTCTGCATGTCGTCACGACGCTTCACCGAGGCACCAAGGCCGTTGGCTGCGTCCATGACTTCGTTGGCGAGGCGCTGGGCCATGGTCTTTTCGCGGCGAGCGCGGGAGAAGCCAACCACCCAGCGAATGGAGAGCGTGCTCGCACGGCGGGGCCGGACCTCGACGGGCACCTGGTACGTGGCACCGCCCACGCGGCGGCTCTTCACCTCAAGCGGGGGCTTCACGTTGTCGATTGCTCGCTTGAGGGTGGCGATCGGCTCGGCGCCGGTCTTTTCCTCCACGATCTTCAACGCGTCGTACACGATCTTCTCGGCGACCGAGCGCTTGCCCGAGAGCAGCACCTTGTTGACAATCTGCGTGACGAGCAGTGAGCGGTAAATGGGATCCGGCGCGAGTTCACGACGGTTTGCAGGTCCCTTGCGCGACATCTCAGATCACTTCGCCTTCTTCGCGCCGTAACGGCTGCGAGCTTGCTTGCGGTTCTTCACACCAGCGGCATCGAGTGCGCCGCGGATGACCTTGTAACGGACACCCGGCAGGTCACGAACGCGACCACCTCGCACCAGCACGATGGAGTGCTCCTGCAGGTTGTGCCCCTCGCCCGGGATGTAGGCCGTGATCTCGACACCACTGGTGAGGCGGACTCGGGCCACCTTGCGAAGAGCCGAGTTCGGCTTCTTGGGGGTGTTGGTGTACACACGGGTGCACACGCCACGACGCTGGGGCGAACCCTTGAGCGCCGGAGTCTTGGTCTTGGTCGTCTTGCTGGTTCGCCCCTGGCGGACCAACTGCTGAATGGTGGGCAACGCGCTACCTCTCGGTGCTTTCGTGATAAGGGACCCAGACGGATCCACTTGGTTTCGTCCTCCGGCGGGTCAACCCCGCTGGATGGGACCTTGCAAGGTTAGGGGCGAGTGGCCACGGGTGGCAACCGGTCCCTCCCCAGTTCAGTTGGACTCGACGACCTGATCGTCAGCGTTGTAGTCGCCGTGGAGACGTGCAAGCAGTTCGGCCGGGTCTTCTTCGGACGAGTAATAGGCCATCGGCTGGTAATCGGGGGCCACAATGTCGAACTCCCGGTACTTCATCATGCCGGTGCCGGCAGGGATCAGCTTGCCGATGATGATGTTCTCCTTGAGACCCAGCAGGTTGTCCCCGCGACCGTCGATCGCAGCCTCGGTGAGCACCCGGGTGGTCTCCTGGAAGGAGGCCGCCGAGAGCCAAGACTCGGTTGCGAGGGATGCCTTGGTGATCCCCATGAGTTCCGGACGACCTTCGGCGGGGCGTTGGCCTTCCTCGAAGATGCGTCGGTTGGTGTCGCGGAACTTCTTCGCGTCCACCCGCTCGCCTGGGAGGAAGTCCGTGGCTCCGGGCTCCTGCACGCCGACCCGACGGGTCATTTGGCGCACGATGATCTCAATGTGCTTGTCGTGGATCGACACGCCCTGATCGCGGTAGACCTTCTGGACCTCCTCGACGAGGTACACCTGCGTCTCGCGGATGCCCTTGATCTCCATGAGTTCCTTGGGATCGAACGGACCAGTGGTGATCGGCTCGCCGGCCTTCACTTCCTGCCCGTTGCTGACGAGCATGCGGACCTGTGACGGGAGGATGACCGTGTCCTCGGTGCTGTCGTCGCCGACGACCGTCACGGGGATGCCCTTGCCCTCGTCCTCGTCAATCCGGACCACACCCGATAGTCGGGCAAGACGGGCCGAACCACGTGGCGTGCGTGCCTCGAACAGTTCCACCACGCGGGGAAGACCGCCGGCGATGTCCGTACCGGCAACACCGCCGGTATGGAAGGTACGCATAGTCAGCTGGGTTCCCGGCTCGCCGATCGACTGAGCGGCGATAACACCAACCGCCTCACCGAGCTCAATCGGCTTGCCGGTTGCGAGCGACCGCCCGTAGCACAGACCACAGATACCGAGCTCCGCGTCACAGGTAAGCACTGAGCGGACCTGGACGCGATTGATCTTCTCGTCGTCGCGTAGGGCAACCATCTGCTCGTCGGTGATGAGCGTGTTCTTCGGGATCATGGTTCCGTCGGTAAGCGTCAGATCACGCAGCAGTGCCCGGCCGAACAACTTGGTCTCGAGGTAGTGCCGCTTGTTCGCTGTATCGGGCTCCACGCTCTCGATCCAAATACCGAGGTTGGTTCCGCAGTCCTCTTCACGGATGATGAGCTCCTGGGACACGTCGACCAGGCGGCGGGTGAGATAGCCGGAGTCAGCTGTACGCAGTGCGGTGTCTACGAGCCCCTTTCGCGCACCCGGGGTGGCGATGAAGTACTCGAGCGTTTGCAGGCCCTCGCGGAACGAGGACTTGATGGGGCGCGGAATCATGTCGCCGCGGGGGTTGGCCACAAGGCCGCGCATGCCGGCGATCTGTCGGACCTGAAGCATGTTGCCTCGGGCACCCGAGCCGACCATCATCTCGATGGGGTTGAACTGCGCAGCCTTGAAGGCTGCCTCCATGGCCTGCTTGACGGCCTCGGTGGCGTCGGTCCAAATCTGGACCTCTTGCTGGCGGCGCTCCCCGTCGGTGATGATGCCCCGGCGGTAGTAGTTCTCAACCTTCTCGGCGTCCTTCTCGTACTTGTCGAGCAGGTCCTTCTTGTTCACGGGCGTCTTCACGTCGTCGATAGACACGGTGAGACCCGACTGCGACGCGTAGCGGTAACAGACCGATTTGATGGCGTCGAGAGAGATAGCAACAACGCCCTTGTTGTAGGTGTCGGACATCTGCTCGACGATGACACCCATTTCCTTCTTGCGGACCGGGCTCGTGATGTAACCGAAGTCCTTCACGTAGAGCGGGGGCAGCGACGCCTCGAACTTAAGACGTCCTGCGGTGGTGTCCCGCTCGATCCGGGTGCCGTCGGGCTGCTGCTCGCGGACTTTGATGGTGGCGTGGAGATTCAGGGTGCCTTCGTCGAGTGCACGCTCGACATCCCACATGTGACGGAACACGCGTCCCTCGCCCTTGGCGCCGTTTACCTGCTCAGTGAGATAAAACGCACCGATGATGAGGTCCTGTGTCGGGGTGACAATGGGTCGTCCGGACGCCGGGGACAAGATGTTGTTGGACGAGAGCATCAGCACGCGGGCCTCGGCCTGCGCCTCCGCCGAAAGCGGGAGGTGAACAGCCATCTGGTCACCGTCGAAGTCGGCATTGAAGGCCGTGCAGACGAGCGGATGGATCTGGATCGCCTTACCCTCGACGAGCACCGGCTCGAACGCCTGAATACCGAGACGGTGAAGCGTTGGCGCACGGTTGAGCATCACCGGATGCTCCTTGATGACGTCCTCGAGAACGTCCCACACCTGCGGGCGGCGCCGTTCCACCATGCGCTTGGCGGACTTGATGTTTTGGGCCAGTTCGAGGTCTACCAGGCGCTTCATCACGAAGGGTTTGAAGAGCTCGAGAGCCATCAACTTGGGCAGGCCGCACTGATGCAACTTGAGCATCGGACCGGCAACGATGACCGAACGACCGGAGTAGTCCACTCGCTTGCCGAGGAGGTTCTGGCGGAAGCGACCCTGCTTACCCTTCAGCATGTCCGACAGGGACTTGAGCGGGCGGTTGCCGGGACCCGTTACCGGGCGACCGCGACGGCCGTTGTCGAACAACGCGTCAACGGCCTCCTGCAGCATGCGCTTCTCGTTGTTCACGATGATCTCGGGAGCACCGAGATCCAGCAGGCGCTTCAGGCGGTTGTTCCGGTTGATCACGCGGCGGTACAGGTCATTGAGGTCGCTGGTAGCGAAACGGCCGCCGTCCAACTGCACCATCGGGCGTAGTTCCGGCGGGATCACCGGCACCACATCGAGAATCATGGCCTTCGGGTCGTTGACCTGACGGCCATCCTCCGTGCGATTGAACGCCGTCACGATCTTGAGGCGCTTGATGGCCTTCTGGCGGCGCTGAGCAGAGAGCGGCTTCTTGCCCTCGGTGGGCTCGATCGCGTTCCGGAGGCGCAGTTCCTCTTCCTTGAAGTCGATGCGGTCGATGAGCGACTTGATCGTGTCAGCGCCCATTCCGCCCTCGAAGTAGTCGCCGTAGCGCTCGCGCAGCTCACGCCAGAGGAGCTCGTCGTCGAGGATCTTGCGTGAGTGAAGATCCTTGAACTCGTCCCACGTGCGGCTGACGAGATCTATCTCCTGCTCGAAGCGCTCCCGCTTTGACGCAGCTTCTTTGTCATTGGCGCGCTGGACTGCCTTGATCTCGCTGTCCTTCGCACCGCCCTTCTCGAGCTGGGCAACTTCCTGCTCCCCGCGCTTGAAGACGGCGTCCAGGTCGAGCTCCATCTCCTTGCGGATGGCAGCGAGCTCCTCGCGGTACTCGGCATCTAGCGTTGCGAGGTTGGCATGCCGCTTGTCCACGTCGACGTAGGTGACCAGATTCGCAGCAAAGTAGATGACCTTCTCGAGCTGCTTGGCCTTCAGTTCCTCGCGGGGCTCGATGCCAGCAAGGAGGTAGGCCAGCCACGAACGAGTACCGCGGAGGTACCAGATGTGAACGACAGGTGCAGCAAGCTCGATATGGCCCATGCGCTCACGGCGCACCTTGGACCGCGTGACCTCCACGCCGCAGCGCTCGCAGATGATCCCCTTGAAGCGGACCCGCTTGTACTTTCCGCAGTAACACTCCCAGTCGCGGGTCGGCCCGAAGATCTTCTCGCAGAAGAGGCCGTCCTTCTCCGGACGCAGCGTGCGGTAGTTGATGGTCTCGGGCTTCTTGACCTCACCGTGGGACCAGAAACGGATCTTGTCGGCAGTTGCCAGACCGATCTTCAACTGGTCGAACATGTTCACATCGAGCATTGGTGTTCCTTTGCCTCTTCGTCGTCAGCGTCTGGTCAGAACGAGCGCTCGCGGCGGGCGCGATCGCGTTCACGGTCGTCTTCGTCGGAGCCACGCTCCGGACGGCTGATGTCGATGCCGAGCCCCTCGGCCGTGCGGAACACGTCCTCGTCGAGCTCGCGCAGTTCGATGTCCTTGCCGTCATGGTCCTTGATGTCCACGTCGAGGCAGAGCGCCTGCATCTCCTTCATGAGCACCTTGAAACTCTCCGGAATGCCCGGTTCGGGGATGTTCTCGCCCTTGACGATGGCTTCGTACACCTTGACCCGGCCGAGCACGTCGTCGGACTTGATGGTGAGCAGTTCCTGCAGGCAGTACGCCGCTCCGTAGGCCTCGAGGGCCCACACTTCCATCTCGCCGAAGCGCTGTCCGCCGAACTGTGCCTTACCACCGAGCGGCTGCTGGGTGATCATGGAGTACGGGCCGGTCGAGCGTGCGTGGATCTTGTCATCCACGAGGTGGGCGAGCTTCAGGATGTACATGTACCCGATGGTGATCGGGTTGTCGTACGGCTCTCCTGTACGGCCGTTGTACAGCATGGTCTTGCCATCGCGCTGGATCAGCCGCTCGCCATCCACGCTCTCCGGATTGAGGTTCTCGAAGATCTTCTGGATCGTGAGGTGCTTGCCAGCCTGCTCCTCCTCATCCCAGTGGGCACCGTCGAACACCGGTGTAGCGATGAACGTCGACGGCGTCGTGAGCGGGCGTGTCTTGGTTTCGGTACCGCGGATCGGCTCGTCTCCGACCTTCACGTTGTTCTTCGTGTCGGTCCATCCCCAACGGGCGGCGTAGCCGAGGTGGGCCTCAAGCACCTGACCGACGTTCATCCGTGAGGGAACGCCGAGCGGGTTGAGGATGATGTCCACGGCAGTGCCGTCAGAGAGGAAGGGCATGTCCTCGGTGGGAAGGATCTTGGAGATGACGCCCTTGTTGCCGTGACGGCCGGCGAGCTTGTCGCCCACGGAGATCTTGCGCTTCTGAGCCACGTACACGCGAACGATCTTGTTGACGCCAGGCGGGAGTTCGTCGCCCTTCTCGCGATCGAACTCCTTGACGTCGATGACCTTGCCGCTCTCGCCGTGCGGGACCTTTAGTGACGTGTCACGTACCTCGCGCGCCTTCTCACCGAAGATCGCACGGAGCAGGCGCTCCTCAGGGGTCAGCTCGGTCTCGCCCTTGGGCGTCACCTTGCCGACGAGTACGTCTCCCGGACCAACTTCTGCGCCGACACGGATGATGCCGCGGTCGTCAAGATCTCGGAGGATGTCGTCCGACAGGTTCGGGATGTCTCGGGAGATCTCTTCCTGGCCCAGCTTGGTATCCCGTGCATCGACCTCGTGCTCGTGGATGTGGATCGACGTGAGGACGTCGTCACGCACGATGCGCTCGTTGAGGATGATGGCATCCTCGAAGTTGTAGCCCTCCCACGGCACCAGTGCCACGAGCAGGTTCTTTCCGAGAGCAAGCTCGCCGTGGTCCGTAGACGGGCCGTCGGCGATGATGTCGCCCTTCTTGACCTGCTGACCCTCAACAACCCGCGGGATCTGGTTGATGCAGGTGTCCTGGTTGGAACGGCGGAACTTGGCGAGTTTGTACGGCATCTTGCCG
Organism: Actinomycetota bacterium; assembly: GCA_009701715.1. GTDB lineage: Bacteria > Actinomycetota > Acidimicrobiia > Acidimicrobiales > Ilumatobacteraceae > WLJO01. The sequence continues at coordinate 6,652 of WLJO01000040.1, read as the reverse complement.
TGTTCCTTGTAGTCGACCACGATCAGGTCGCCGGATACCTCGAGCACCGTTCCGTCGCCGAGCGCCTGGATGAGATCCGCCGCGTCACGCGCCGCACGGGCCTCAATCCCTGTACCGATGTACGGGGCCTCGGCTCGCACCAACGGCACAGCCTGGCGCTGCATGTTGGCGCCCATGAGCGCTCGGTTTGCGTCGTCGTGCTCGAGGAACGGGATGAGCGCTGTGGCGACTGACACGATCTGCTTGGGCGACACGTCCATGAGATCCACCTCTTCGGGCTTCACCGACGCAATGTCGGTGGTGGCACCGAAGAAACTCTCCGCCTCGAGCATCTGCTTGAGCTGCTCGAGGTTCGCAGCCTGGGGCGAGCGGCGACAGAGGATTCGCTCGTCCTTGAACGTCCCGTCCGCGTTGAGAGGCGTGTTCGCCTGGGCGACCACATACTCCTCCTCCTCGTCGGCGGCCATGTACACGACATTGTCGGTAACGCGACCGTTGACCACGCGTCGGTACGGCGTCTCGATGAATCCGAACTCGTTGACACGGGCGTACGTGGAGAGCGCACCGATCAGGCCGATGTTCGGGCCTTCCGGGGTCTCGATGGGGCACATGCGGCCGTAGTGCGAGAAGTGAACGTCTCGCACCTCGAAGCCTGCGCGCTCACGCGAGAGACCGCCCGGCCCCAGGGCCGAGAGCCGACGACGGTGGGTCAGGCCGGAAAGGGGGTTGACCTGGTCCATGAACTGCGACAGCTGCGAGGTCCCGAAGAACTCCTTGATCGCTGCTACCACCGGACGGATGTTGATCAGCGTCTGCGGTGTGATGGCCTCGACGTCTTGGGTAGTCATGCGTTCACGCACGACCCGCTCCATACGGGAGAGCCCGATCCGGACCTGGTTCTGGATCAACTCGCCCACCGACCGGATACGACGGTTGGCGAAGTGGTCCTGATCGTCGAGTCGGTAGCCCGGCTCTTGCTTGACGAGGTGAAGCATGTAGGAGACCGCTGCAACGACCTCGCAGCGCGAGAGGACGTCTTGCCCCTCCTGCGGCAGGTCGAGCAGGTCGCCGCTCAGACCGAACAGCTCACCGAGGCGGGCCACTTCGGCACCGAGTTTGCGGTTCAGCTTGTAGCGGCCGACGCGGCTCAGGTCGTAACGACGGTTCTCGAAGAATGCGTTCTTGAAATACGCACGGGCGGAGTCGAGGGTGGGCGGCTCGCCCGGGCGTGCGCGCTTGTAGATCTCGACCAGCGACTCGTCCTGGGTGGGCGCGAGGTTGCGGTCCTTCTCCCACTGTCCCTCGAGGAAGTCGAAGTGGCTCACGAAGCGATCGATGAAGCCGGGTGCGTGCTCCTCGTCGTAGCCGAGGGCGCGGAGCAGCGTGAAGATGCTCATCCGGCGCTTGCGGGCAACGCGAGTTCCGGCCGTGACGTCCTTGCCCGGCTTCTGCTCGACGTCGAACTCCAGCCACTCACCGCGGTAGGGGTGCACCGTGCCCTTCACCAGCTGGTGCTTCGACAGGTTACGAAGGCGGAAGCGCTCGCCCGGCTCGAAGATGACGCCGGGGCTGCGCACGAGCTGCGAAACGACGACGCGCTCGGTGCCGTTGATGATGAAGGTTCCCTTTTCGGTCATCATCGGGAAGTCACCCATGAAGACCGTCTGTTCCTTGATCTCGCCGGTGTGCCGGTTCATAAACCGGGCCTTGACGAAGATCGCGGCCTGATACGTGATGTCCTTCTCCTTGCACTCCTCCACCGTGAACTTGGGGGTGGGGCGCAGGTCCTCGTCGTCCGGGTCGAACTCGAGTTCGAGCTGGAGCGTCTCGGAGAAGTCCTTGATCGGGGAAATGTCGCGGAACGTCTCCGCCAACCCGTGATTCAGGAACCAGTCAAAACTGGCGCGCTGAACTGCGATGAGGTCCGGGAGTTCCAGAACCTCATTCAGGTTGGCAAAGGAGTAGCGCTCGCGAGCAGATGTACGGGCGGCCAAGGGTCACTCCTCGAAATCGAGCGGTGGGATCAGAGTTGCCAGGGCGCGCGACATCAGTTCGGGAATGGAAAAACAGAGGTCGGGACGCACGGCAAACAACGAGCCTACCGCTCAGGTGCGTAAGACGTCAACCACACCGGCAGGGATCGCCGGGAGGCTTGCTCAGTTCGCCCGAACGGTAAATGAGCCGAGGCGTTCCGTCAAGCACTCTCGACAATTGTGCTGCTCAACAGGGCGGTCGGATCAAACCTCCTGACGAACATCAACTGGCTCGATGGGTGCCTGGAGCCCCAGCACCTGATCACTTTGTTCAGCGAGTGTGAGACAGCGCAGGTCAGAGAATATGGGCCCCATGACCTGAACCCCTACAGGCAGACCTGCAGCAAGGCCGGCGGGGACCATCCCGCCGGGCAGCCCGAGATAATTGCCCGGCGGAGTCGCCTCAACCACCTCGTGCCCCAGAGTTCCCAGTACCCGCCCCGCTAGACGGATCCCGCATCCGCTCGACAGCCGGCGCGTGTCGAGCGGCGACACCGCCCGAGCCGAACGTCCAGAGCGCTTCCACGGCTCCCCCTTTGCCATTGCCCTTTTCGGAGGGCAAGCGAGTCGCGGTATCGCGCAAAAAATGGGCGGGGGGAGAGGCCCAAGCCTCTCCCCCCGTCCAAGGATTCAGTCTGATTCAGCATGGGCAGGCTGATTCGCCTGCCCGCGAGGTCACTTGACCTCGACCTCGGCGCCAGCCTCGACGAGCTTGGCCTTGGCCTTCTCGGCATCTTCCTTGGTGGCCTTCTCGAGCACCTTCTGCGGGGCGCCGTCGACGAGGTCCTTCGCTTCTTTGAGGCCCAGGCTCGTGATCTCTCGCACGACCTTGATGACCTGAATCTTCTGGGCACCGGCGCCGGTGAGGATGACGTCGAACTCGTCCTTCTCCTCCTCGACCGGGGCGGCAGCCGCGCCACCGGCAGCCATCACTGCCACTGGGGCAGCGGCGGACACGCCGAACTTCTCCTCGAACGCGTCGAGCAGTTCCTTGACCTCCATGAGCGTCATCGCTGCGATGCCGTCGAGGATCTCTTCCTTGGTGAGAGCCATGTTGTTACTCCTTGTAACGAAAAGTTGTTGATGAACGAATGGTTGATGTGAGCAGGGGGGTTGTCACTCGGCCGGTACGGCTTCGGATTCCTTCTGGTCAATGAGTGCCTTGAGGCCGTAGGCAAGATTGCGGGGCAGTGCAGTAAGCAGCCCAGCGAACATCGCCAACAGGGTTTCCCGCGAGGGCAGGTCGGCGAGGACTTCCACGTCCTTGGCGGACAAGAACTTGTCGCCCATCACACCGCCCTTGAGGACGAGCTGCGGGTTGACCTTGGATGCTTCACGCAGCACCTTGGCCGCAGCAGCAACGTCGCCCTTCACGAAAGCGATAGCAGTCGGACCGACGAGTTCGCTCGACAGTGCTTCCGCACCGGTCTGGAGCGCTGCAAGGCGGGCAAGAGAGTTCTTGTACACCTTCCACTCGCCGCCTGCTTCACGCAACTGACGACGAATGCCTGCCATCTGGGAAACGGTCAGACCGCGGTATTCCGTGAGGATTGCCGCATCTGCGCCACGCAGTTTTGCTGCGATCTCCGCCACTGTGGTGACTTTTTCGGGTCTCGGATTTTCCATTGATTCACCTCCTCTCGCTCAACTCGGTGGTGCTCGCTTTCGCGAACACCACGAGGAGCAGAGAGGATCTGCTTGCTCTTGGAGTTCGCCTCGTCCGGCGGGACACTCCGTGCTGTGTCCCATTGGCCCCTGCTGCGGGCAGGTGGACCGGATGTCTCTGGCGAGAACCGTTTCGATTGTAGAACTGTGAAACTACCTGCTCAAGTGCCTTGTACGACGCCCTCAGGGGGTACCGCACAAGGCGAGCACGCTTTACTGCTCCGGCTTAAGCCGGTTCAAGTCGATCTTCACGCCGGGACCCATGGTGGACGCCACCACGATCTTGCGAAGGTACTTGCCCTTGGCCGAAGCGGGTTTTGCCCGCTGCAGCTCGTCGAGCACCGCTCGGAAGTTCTGCTCGAGCAGTTCGGGGGCGAAACTCACCTTGCCGATGAGCACGTGGACGTTTCCGTAGCGGTCCGTGCGGTACTCCACCTTGCCGCCCTTGAACTCCGACACTGCACGACCGACGTCGGTGGTGACGGTGCCCGTCTTCGGGTTCGGCATGAGCCCGCGCGGGCCGAGGACACGACCGAGACGGCCGACCATCGGCATGAGGTCGGGCGTGGCAATAGCGAGATCGAAGTTCATATTGCCCTTCTCGATTTCGGCATACAGGTCGTCCGAGCCGACCATGTCCGCTCCGGCATCGCGCGCCGCCTGAGCGGCATCGCCGGCGGCGAACACTGCGATCCGCAGGGTCTTGCCCGTTCCGGCCGGAAGCGCGACAGTGCCGCGAACCATCTGATCAGCCTTGCGGGGATCGACTCCGAGGCGGCTCACCATCTCGACGGTCTCATCGAACTTCGCCGCAGCGAGCGACTTCACGAGAGCCAGACCCTCGGTCGGGCTGTACTGGGCATCCCGGTCGAATCGCTTCAGCGCGTCTGCGTACTTCTTGGACAACGGCATAATTGCCTCCCTCATTGTTCTGCTCCGCCGGTGAGGTTGTCCGGCGAGAGGATGTGGTTAGTTACTTCAGCCCTGGACCTTGAGGCCCATGGAACGTGCCGTGCCGCGAACCTGCTCCTTGGCAGCCTCAAGGTCGTAGGCGTTGAGATCGGGCATCTTGATCTTGGCGATTTCCTCGACGATTGCGTCGCTGACAACACCGGCTGATGCCTTGCCCGGCTCCTTGGAACCCTTCTCGATCCCGACCTTCTGGCGCAGAAGCACCGGCGTGGGCGGAGTCTTGAGGATGAAGGTGAAGGAGCGATCTTCGTAAATGGTGATCTCAACCGGTACGACGGTGCCGACCTGGGATTCCGTTGCTGCGTTGTACTGCTTGACGAATTCCATGATCGGGACACCGTGCGGTCCGAGCGCGGTACCAACCGGGGGCGCGGGCGTTGCCTTGCCGGCCGGAATCTGGATCTTCACAATTGCAGCGACCTTCTTCTTGGCCATGGCTGCTTCCCTTCGTGACGTCTGAGCGAACTCAGAGCTTGGAGACTTGGCTGAAGTCGAGCTCGACCGGGGTTTCACGGCCGAAGATGTTGACCAACACCTTCAACTTCATGTGATCGGGGTTGAGCTCAACGACCTGACCGGAGAAGTCCGCGAACGGGCCTTCCTTGACGCGAACGCTCTCACCGACCTGGTATTCGAGCTTGGGCTTGCGTCGCGGTGCGAGATCCTGACCGCCCTTGACGGACAGGAAGGTCTCCACCTCACGGCGCGAGAGGGGCGTGGGCTTCTGGCCGAACTTGTTCTGGCCCACGAAGCCGGTGACGCCGGGGGTGTTGCGAATGCAATACCACGAGGAGTCGTCCATGTTGCAGCGGACCAGCAGGTAGCCGGGGAACACTTTCTTCTGGACGGTCTGCTTGCGACCACCCTTGAACTCCACGACATCCTCCATGGGGATAACGATCTCGAAGATCTCGTTCTCCATGTTCATCGACTGGATGCGGGCTTCGAGATTGGCCTTCACCTTCTTCTCATAGCCGGACTGGGTGTGGACGACGTACCAAGCGCCCGGGCGAAGCCACGGATTGTCGTACGCAGCCTCCTCGGCGCCTTCGTCCACGAGGTCGAATGCAGCATCGACAGAAGTCGGCTCCGCAGCGTCCACAGTTTCGGCCGATTCGACATCGGTGGGGTTCAGTTCGTTTTCAGTCATGTCGTTCATCCGTACAACCAGCTCGAGAGTTCGCCAAAGCCGGAGTCGAGGCCAAAGACCATGGCCGTGACAACCGCAACGGTGACCAGCACCACGATTGAGTACTTGCGCACCTCGGGCCAAGACGGCCAAGCCACCTTGCGCATCTCCGCCCGGACCTCACGAAGGTACTGAGGCGGTGTGGTGCGGGCCTCGTCGTGTCCACGAGTCGCTTTCGTCCGCGCCTGACCGCGGGTGGGGTTGCCCTGCTCATTGAGGGTACCCATCCGTTTCATCTGGCGCTTCTGTTCGCGATTCATGTCCATAGACATGGCTTGTTGCTCGATTCCAAAGGTGTGTAAGGAGCAGGGCAGGAGGGACTCGAACCCCCAACCTGCGGTTTTGGAGACCGCTGCTCTGCCAGTTGAGCTACTGCCCTCGGTTTGATGAAGTCGTCAGGCTAGCAGTGTGCTCGCCCATGCCGACCCCGTCGTGACCGGGATGACTGGCTATCGGGTTTCCTTGTGCGAGGTGTGCTTGCGCTCGTGCGAGCAGTATTTCTGCATCTCGAGTCGCTCACGATCGTTGATCTTGTTCTTCATCGTGATGTAATTACGCCGTTTGCACTCGGTGCATTCGAGGGTGATCTTCACGCGCTTGTCGTTCTTCGGCATGGTCGCTCCTGTCGCGTCGCCGGGCGTTCGTTACTTGAGAATCTTGATGACGCGGCCGGCGCCAACGGTACGCCCACCCTCACGGATGGCGAAACGCAGACCCTCGTCCATTGCGATCGGCTTACCCAACTCCACCGTCATCATCACATTGTCACCAGGCATCACCATCTCAGTGCCCT
>WLJO01000004.1 GCA_009701715.1 Actinomycetota bacterium | reverse complement strand
TGCGCGCCCAGATCAAGAAAGACGTCGAGACCCGCGTGGGGGCTCACCCCGGTGTCACCAAAGTGAAGATCGACTGGGGCGAGATGACCCCCGATGAGCGCAGCGCCGTGATGACCAAGGCGCGCTGGAACGCCAAGGAGAACGCCTCGGACACTGCTGTTCCCGCCAACACCCGTGTCCTGGCGATCGCGTCGGGCAAGGGCGGTGTCGGCAAGTCGTCGGTGACGGTCAACCTCGCGGCCGCAATCGCTTCCCGTGGCTTCACCGTCGGTGTCCTCGACGCGGACATCTGGGGCTTCTCGGTACCGAGGCTGCTCGGCATGTCCGATCGCCTCGAGGCCCAGAAGGTAGAGGGCTCAGACCGCCCGATGATCATCCCGAACGAGCGCCGCATCGGGCCCGGAACCCTGAAAGTGGTCTCCACTGGCTTCCTCGTCGACGAAGAGACGGCGCTCATGTGGCGTGGCCTGATGCTCACCAAGGCCGTCGAGCAGTTCCTTAATGACGTGCGCTGGGGACAACTGGACTACCTGCTCATCGACATGCCTCCGGGCACCGGGGACGTGCAGATGGGTCTGGCGCGCATGCTGCCGCGTACCGACATGCTCATCGTCACCACACCGGCTCTCGCCGCGCAGAAGGTCGCTGTGCGGGCCGCCGACATGGCCCGTCGCTCCTTCCTCCGCGTCGCGGGCGTGGTGGAGAACATGAGCGCGTTCATCTGCGACCACGGCGAGCGCTACGAGCTGTTCGGTCGTGGTGGGGGTCAGGAGCTCGCCAACACCATCGGCGCCGAACTGCTCGCCCAGATCCCGCTCGAGGCGGCAGTTGCTGCCGGTGGGGATTCTGGGGCCCCTGTAGCAATCGAGGGCGACGGCGAGGCGGCACGCGCCTTCCGCAGGCTTGCCGAGCGCCTCGTCAACGAAACGATTCCCCCCATCGCACTCGCCGGTTGCTCGGCACGGATGCTTGATTCCATCGAGCTCACGCTCGGCAGAAAGCCAGCCACAACCGCCTAGGCGATGACCTCGTAGTCGGGTGCTGCGTCGTAGCCACCATCGCCCGGGAACAGCGTGACCACCACCTTGCCGTCGTCGTTCGCCTTCACCTTCGGGTGCACTGCCGGGGGCGTCTTCCCGTGGGCTACAGCCGACGCGAGCGCAACATCGGCGCTCGAGTGGTCGGCGAGGAACTCGAGGTTCGCCGCCGTCGGCGGGAACATCGCGAGGTTCCCGGCACGGAACCGGTCGAGGGCCTCGCTCGGGCGCACCCAGAGACTCTCCACCGTTTCATTGTCGTCGTGGAGCGGCTCCTGAGCCTGAGGGGCACGTGCGATGAAGAACCGTGCATCGAAACGGCGGGGCGGGCCGATTGGGGTGATCCAGTGGCTCACGTACCCGATCGCGTCGGTGATCAATCGAAGGTCCTCGCGACGGCAGAGGTCGCCGAGGTCCAGTTGGCCTGCATTCATCTCGTCGCGGTACGCCGAGAAGCGAGCAGCCACCGATGCATCATCGAACGAGATGATGTCGTCGGATGCCGTATTTCGCGCGAGGAGCACCCCGGCCTCCTCGAAGCACTCGCGGATTGCGGCAACCCAGAAGCTGAGACCACCGGCAGGTACCTGCAGCAGTCCACTCGACGAAGCATCGGTGCGCCCGTCGCACCACGGCTCCATGTTCACCGCGTGGTCCGCGTCGTCCACCTTGCCGCCCGGGAACACATATTGGCTCGCCGCGAACACCGCTGCGGCGGTGCGCCGCATCATGAATACCTCGATACCGGACGCCGCCGCATCCCTCACGAGCATGACGGTGGCCGCTGGCCGGGTGGGCACCCGGTGCGGGTCGTAGTCAAGGGCTTCGGGGCGGTCAGTCACGGTCGTCCGATCCGACGTCGATGACGCCGTGTGGGGAGAAGGGGCCCGAGCGGGGCAAGGGTCCGGAATAGGTGGCGGTTGCGATTCGTCGACGGCGGGCCCGCCGGTTGACGAAGGCCCTGACGGCGAGGCGCACCGGCGGCAGCAACAGCAGGATGCCGAGCGCATCGGTGATGAAACCCGGCGTGAGCAACAGCGCACCCGCAAGGAGCAGCAGTGCCCCGTCGACAATCTCGTTGGAGGGAACCGAGCCCTGCCGAACCTGCTCGTTGAAGCGGCGCCAGACACGCAGGCCCTGACGCCTGACGATCCAACCGCCGACGACCGACACGGCAGCCAGCACGGCGAGTGAGGCGAAGAAACCGACGGCGTGGCTCATCTGCACAAACACGTAGAGCTCAGCGATCGGTACCCCGATGATCAACAGGAGTACGACGAGGCCCACGTCGTCACGCTAGCGATTTGCGGGCCCGCACGCCCTGCGGGCCGGGCGGTCAGCTGACGCCGAGTGCCTTGCGGGTCTTCGGGTCAAGCGTACCGTTCACCCTCAGCCGCATCGACTTCTGGAATACCTTGATGGCCTTGGCGAATGTGCTGTTGTAACTGCCGTCCACGGGACCGGTCCAGCCGCCCTTCGACGCGAGCGCGCACTGGGCGGCCCGCACTTCGGGGCCCTTGGCACGCTGCCGCAGGGTGGAGGTGACCCAGCCACAGCCGTTACCGCTCGTCGGGAGGGAGCTTGCCGCGTTGCGTGCATTGAGCAGGATCAGCGTGATGAGTCGCTTTCCGTCGGCGGTGATCGAGTAGCCGATTCCGACGAGGTTGACGTCGGGGCGCAGCAGCAAGGCTCTCATTGCCGAGTTCTGGGTCAACTGGGAGATCTGGGCGCTCGTGTCGGTGGCATAGGTCTGTCCAACGGCACCACCCCACCACTTCGTCTTGCCCGAGCCGACGGCCGCTTTGGCCACGTCCCGGGAATCCTTGCGGTTGCAGAGGCTGCTGCCGATACAAATCCCGCTGAGCATCCGATTGCTCCAGTACGCCGACTCCCGATCGAGCACTGCCTGGCGGGTGACCGTCTGGACGCCGGCCTGTTGGCGAAGGAAGTTCAGGTAGAAGACGAATGCGTCCTCCTCGCTGGAACCCGCCGGCGGCTCGGGGAAGCCGACCACGGGACCGGTGGAGTTCGGGACACCTATGGTTGCGATGAACTCGAACGTGACGAACAGCGCTCCGTTCGCGTCGAACGTGACACCGACTCCGACGGCGTTGTACTGCACGTGGAGGATGTTCGCCCGGTGCGACGCCGAATTCATGAAGGCGTTATGCAGGGAGAGGACCGTGCCGCCGTCGGGGACTGTGCCAACGTTCTCGCCTGCACGCGCCCAACCCTTGGGGGCAGCAAGGGAGGCTATTACTGCGAGGTTCTGACGGTGGCACAGCTTCGTTCCGTCTCGCTCGGTGCACCCACCTGTCGACATGAACCCGGACCACTCACGGGCGTAGTGGTCGTACGACGGAATCCGCACCAGCGCCTGCAGACCGGCATCGACGCGAGCCTGGTTGAGAAGGTCGAGTAGCTGCGTCTCGGCGGTGGCTGCGTCTGGGAGGGTTACCCCCATCGGAGAAAGCCCATGCGCTGCCAGCGGCGCTGCCGTAGCAACCGGGGTCACAGCGAGGACTGCGGCGACGACGCCCACAGCACCCGCGATCAGTTTTTGGCACCGGTACCTGCCCACGTCTGCCTCGATCCCTCTCCGGTGCATCCATGTAGCGATGGATCCACCGCACTGCGTTGGAAATCTCAAGAAGCACTCCGTCTCCCTTGAGGAAGACCCTAGTCGCGGTTCGGCCAAAACGCCACCAAAAGTGGTGAAAACACTTCTCGGTGCGGTCACCACTCGGAGTGGTGATCTGCCGGAACTACTAGCACCTTCACCCCCGTCAGGACTCCCTCGGTCGCAGGGTTGCTCCGAGCGTGACAAAAGACCTATTTTCCCTGATGGGGGAAACGACACGATGGGGGAAGTCGTGGAAGGAATGCTTCTCGTTGCGCGCGACGCCGAGGACCGGCCGTGGCTTCGTGCTGCCGCCTGCAAGGGCCGGGAGCAGTCGCGGGCTTTTTATCCGCCAATGCACCATGAATCGAGAGATGAACGGGCGCGGCGCGAATCACAGGCCAAGACGATCTGTCTGGGCTGCCCGGTGCAGCGGTCCTGTTTGGACTACGCGCTGGACACCCGCGAGCCATTCGGTATCTGGGGCGGCATGACCGAGAATGAGCGTCGGTCGCTGCTCATCACCGCCGTTGGCTGAGTACAACGACGGCACCAACGTGTGCTGGTATCCCTAACCGGGCAGTCGCGGGCCGCCGATCCGAAGTTCGTCACGGCGGCGCGTCATCCCCCGGGCATCCAACTCGCCCAGGAGGGGCAACACGAATTTTCTGGTTGTCGCTGTGGCATCGCGGAACTGGGCGACGGTGAACCCGTCTGGGTGTTCGCTCAACAGGCGGACAGCCGCGCCGATAGCAGTGCCGATGGCGGCGATGTGGAAGTACACGCCGTCCCGCTCGACGAGCAGCCCGCGTCGAACTAGTTCGCGAAGCACAGCCCGGTCAACGCCATCGGGGGACGGAGGGGTGAGGCCGCCCCCGCGTGCCTCGACAAGGAACGGGTGATCCGCCAGCGGATCGGCCTGTGCGGCCGGCCGAACACGTCCTGCATCAACCTCGAGTTCCGGCGCAAGAGACAACACGGCACGCTGCCGCTCGTCGAGTACGGCGATATCGAGACCGAGCACGCCACATTCCTGCACGTCGCTCCGAAGCTGTTCGAGCATGCGGTCGACCCCGCCCGGCGCAACGACCCACCGACCCACAGTTGCGTCGCGGCGCACACCGGTGAGGGCCTCTAACTCATCGGCATCAATCCATTCCTGCTCGGCGACGACACGGTCGACGGACCGGTCCGGCCGGGCTTTCGATGCGGGGCGAACCGGTGCGATATCGAGGACCTCACCCCCACCGACCGTCTCGTTCCGCCCGGCTTCGCGCAGGATGAACCGGTCTCCCGGGAGAAGCGCCAGATGCTGGGCCACATGAATCCGGACGAGACCCTCGTCACCCGGGCCAAGCGTCTCGCTGCCGAGGATGCGCACCCGGACCGGGAACTCGCCGGAGCCGACATAGGCCACGTGCGCGCCTCTCCTCGACACGCGGTGGTCGAGTGCGTCGAGCACGCTGAGCGACGCGTCGAACCGGACTGTCGGGCGCCAACGCGCCATCTGGATCACGCAGTCCCCGCGACGAAGCTGCGTGTGCTCGACCCCAACGAGATTGAGGGCGACGCGCTGGCCGGGATCTACCCGATCGACCGTGTGGCCGAGGGTCTGGATCGACCGGATCCGGACCGCGTGCGTGCCTGACTCACCCAGTACCTCCACATGGTCCCCCGCCGCGAGAGCCCCACCAATCAGCGTTCCCGTGACGACCGTTCCCGAACCGCGGGCGGCAAAGACTCGATCCACCCAGAGACGTGGGCGACCAATGTCTATTGCTGTCGACGTCCCGGCCACGAAGAGATCCAGGGCCGCACGCAGTTCCTCCACCCCAGCACCCGTCACCGACGAGACCGGCACGATCGGTGCCGACTCCAGGAACGTGCCACGAACGTGGTCGAGTACGTCCATCGTGGCCACCTCGAGCCACTCGTCGTCCACGGCGTCAACCTTGGTGAGGGCAATCACACCGTGCCGGATGCCCAGCAACTGAAGGATCCGAAGATGCTCCTCGCTCTGGGGCTTCCATCCCTCGGTGGCAGCGACGACGAAGAGGCACGCATCAACGGCCCCGACGCCGGCAAGCATGTTGCGCAAGAAGCGCACGTGGCCCGGCACGTCCACGAACGCGATGCCGGCGCCCGAGGGCAGCGCTGTGTGCGCGAATCCCAGGTCGATCGTGAGGCCCCGGCGCTTCTCCTCCTCGAACCGGTCCGGGTCGGTACCGGTGAGCGCGAGCACGAGCGACGACTTCCCGTGGTCCACGTGGCCAGCGGTGGCAACCACGCGCACGACGGGTTGCGCGGGGGTCACGGTGTGAGGGCGCCCACGGCGTGGGCGACGACGGGATCGTCCTCCGGGGCGACGGTGCGCAGATCCAGATAGGTCTGCTGTTCGCGCACGCGCGCGATGACCGGCGGGCGGTGGAGGCGCAGTTGCTCGGAGCGGTCGCCGTCCAGCACGATGCCGAACGACGGCACCGTCATCCCGGGCAGCGAACCCGCGCCCGGCAGCGACTCGAGCGCGACCACGCGGCCGACCTGGAGCGCCCGGGCCCTGCGCTCGATCTCGGATGCTGGCGCTGTGGCCATTGCCCAGAACGGCACCGTGCGGTCGGCCTCGCGACGGAGATAGGCGAGGGCGACCTCCTGCAGTGTGGACAGCACGAGCGCGCCCGGGCGAAGGGCCCGCATCAGCGGGTGTCGGGCACAACGCTCGATGAGTGCTGCGTTGCCGGCGATGACGCCGGCCTGGGGCCCACCGAACAGTTTGTCGGTGCTGAACATGACGAGCGATGCGCCGGCCGCAAGTGTCTGGCGCGCTGCCGGTTCGCCGACGAGCCATGCCGGGGGACCCGAGGAGATCCACGGGCAGGAGGCATCCACGAGACCGGACCCGATGTCGGAGACCACCGGCACACCGATCGGCGCGAGGTCACTGACCGTTGCCTCCTCGACAAACCCCTCGACGCGGTAGTTGGACGGGTGGATCTTGAGGATGAGTGCGGTTCGATCGCTCACCCGCCGTTGGTAGTCCTCCGCCCGTGTCCGGTTGGTGGTTCCGACGTCGACGAGCGTCGCGCCGGACTGCTCCATCACCTCGGGGACGCGGAACCCGCCACCGATCTCCACGCTCTCGCCGCGGGACACCAGCACCTCACGACCCTCGGCCAGGGCACTCACGACGAGCAGGACGGCGGCGGCGTTGTTGTTCACCACCACGGCTGCCTCCGCACCGCACAACCGGGCGAGCAGGCCGCCGACCGCCGCCTGACGCGAGCCCCGCCGACCGGTGGCGAGGTCGAACTCGAGGTTCACCGCGTGACCGTCACCGGAGTGCGGCAGCGGTGCCCGTCCGAGATTCGTGTGCAGCAGGACCCCGGACGCGTTGATGACTGGCTGCAGGAACGAACGGGCGAGGAGTTCCGCACGATCGGCGGCGACCTCCCAGTTGCCGGAGGCGATGGACTCCCGCGCCACCTCCACCAGCAGGGCGTGGGGCAGACCGGTGGACGAGAGGGAACGGGCGAGCGCGTCCACCGACGGTGGCCGGGAGGCGCTCATGGGATCAGTTGGTCCCGTTCGCAGACGCTGACTCGGCAGAGGCGACGGGATCGGCGTCGACCAACCCGTCGTCGGTCTTGGGCCGACGCTCTCGATAGTCGCGAGCACCGCCGGTCTCGGGCTCCACCTCGAGGGTCACACCGTCGATCGCGACGACGCGCACCTTGTCACCCCTGCCGACCGGCGTGGCACGGTTGGCACGTGCTCGCCACTGGGCTCCGCGCACCTCCACGATGCCCTCGGGGTCCACGGCGATGACCGCCTCACCCATCTCGCCGATCATCCATTCCCGACCGATGGTCGGCGTGGCGAACCGGGTGCGGACCATCGAGGGCATGCCGACGATGAAGGTCAGAGCGATCGCGATCATGCCGACCGACAGCGTGATCCACGACAGCATGAACCCGTCCCGGAACAGCCAGAGGGCCCCGACCAGATTTCCGAGTAAGCCGACCCCGGTCCAGAACCGTGGAATGCCGACCTGAACGTCCACAGCGCTCACCAGCATCGCAGCAACGATCATGCCCACTGCCCAGCCGCGCACCGGGAGTGCACCGAGCCCGTAGCAACCGAGTACGAGGCAGCCGGCCCCGATAAGTCCGGCAAGCCCCACACCCGCTGTGTAGAACTCGAAGATCAAGAGCGCGAGCGCCGTGATGAAGAGGAGGTAGGCAATCGGCGGGCTCGCCACGGTGTGGAAGAGCCGGTCGGTGAGCCCGAGATCCGTGAAACGGGCACCGGTGAGCTGCTGCTGCGTGGTGCCGCCCTGCACGGTCTCGATGGCCGTGTCGAGGACACGCCCGTTGTACTCGAGGCCGTCGAGACCCGCGATCATGTTCTTGACGATCTCGATCGTCGGGTCCTTGCTACCGATCCGGACCAGGCCGAGCTGGCGTGCGTCCTGGGAACCAACCGTGCGCGCCCGCAACTCCTGGGCGGCGTCGCCGAGCTGCAGGGTGACCCCGGCAGGAGCGAGGGGTTCGCCGAAGTTGCCGATCTTCGTCTTGCCGGCCATACCTGTGGCTGCGGCGGCACCGAGCAACTGTCCAGCAAGGCCTGTGGCGCGGGCTCCCGAGGGGCCGACCCAAATGGCAACCGGGATCTCCGATGTTGCGATGTGCTGCGCAAGCCGCTCCATCCGGGCGCGGCTCACCACTGCCCCCTTGGAGTTCATCTGGATGACGAGCGCCTGGGACCCGTTCTTGACCGCCCGGTCGATCGCCTTGTCGATCCCGTTAGCCAGGACGGGATCGATGAGACCGGTGACCTTGAACACGTCCACCGGCGCGGCGCCCTGATTGGCCGTGGTTCCGCCATCCTGTGCGAAAGCCCGCGCCGCGGGGGCGGCCAGCGTGGCCAAGAGGATGACGATGGCTAACCTGCGCACTAGTTCCTCCGGAGGGAGTGTGGTTCCACTGCAGTCGTTCACCGCCTCCCGCTTGGCAATCGTTGCTGGCAAGGGCGGAGTCGGCAAGACAACGGTAACGGCCGCGCTCGCCCGAGCGGCAGCCGATCGTGGTCTCCGGGTCCTCGTCATCGATGTAGACGGCCGCCCTGGCGTCGTTGACCTGCTCGGGGTGCCCTCCTCGGGCACGCCAGACCGGACCCTCGGGTACGAGGAACGGCTCCTGGTGGGCGGTCTCGGACCGGATGGAACCGGGAGGATCCGCGGCCGGAGCCTGCAGGCGCCGGCTGCGCTCGTTGAGTACCTCGACACCCACGGGATGAGGAGGATCTCCAAGCGACTCGTCTCCACGGGGGTCGTGGACGTCGTCTCCACCGCAGCGCCCGGCATCGACGATCTCCTTGTGCTCGGCAAGATCAAGGCCATCGAGCGCTCGGGCGACCACGATTTCATCGTCGTGGACGGCCCGGCCGCCGGCCACGCCATCACCTTCTTGATGGCCCCAGCAGGTCTGCGAGACGCGATCGGCACCGGACCGGTCAACACCCAGGCCGCCGAGGTGCTTGAGATGCTGCAGGACCCCGCCCGCTGCCAAGTGATACTCGTGACCATTCCCGAGGAGACCCCGGTGAACGAGACGATCGAGACTGCGTTCGCGCTCGAGGACCGGGTGGGCGTGCAACTCGCCCCGCTCGTGATCAACGCCTTCGACCGTGCCGGGCTCGACGTGCCGGACCCGGCGTCGGCGGACCTCGATGGCGAGCCCCACGCTGCGACGCTCGCCGCTGCCGCCCAGTTCCGTCGGGGACGGGCCGCTGACCAGTCCGATCAGGTTGCGCGGCTGTCGACCTCGCTGCCGCTCCCACAGGTGCACCTTCCGACCGTGTTTGCCGCAGGTCTCGCCCCTGAGGACATCCTGACGCTCGCCAAGGCACTCGACGACGGGGGTGCGGTCGCATGAGCACTCCGTCGACGGGGCAGTCGTTCGCGGAACTGCTCGATCGCGCTTCGGTCCTCGTCTGTGCCGGACCGGGAGGCGTCGGCAAGACCACCACATCGGCCGCCATCGGGCTTGCGGCGGCGCAACGGGGTCGGCGTGTCGTGGTGGTCACGATCGATCCGGCCAAGCGGCTCGCCGACGCCATCGGGGTCACGATCGCGCACGAGCCGAGCCGGGTCCCCGGCGTCACGGGCGGTGAGTTCTGGGCCGTGATGCTCGACACCGAGGCGACGTTCGACGACCTCGTTCGCCAACACTCGGCAACGCCGGAGCAGGCAGGGCTCATCCTCGGCAACCGCTTCTACCGAAACCTCTCCGGAGCACTCTCCGGGACGCAGGAGTACATGGCTGCCGAGAAGCTGTACGAACTGCATCGTGACAACCGCTTCGACCTCGTCGTGGTTGACACACCGCCCACGCGTAACGCCCTCGATTTCCTCGATGCCCCCAAGCGACTCGTGCACTTCCTCGACCACCGGCTCTATCGGGTGCTCATCGCGCCCACACGGATCGGGATGCGGGTGGCGAGCGCCGCAGCACAGCCCTTCCTGAAGTCGTTGTCACGGGTGGTCGGCGGGGACGCCATTGCGGAGGCCGTCTCGTTCTTCCAGGCATTCGATGGCATGGAGGCAGGCTTCCGGAGCCGCGCCGACTCGGTGATGAGCCTCCTGCGCAGCAACGACACCGGCTATGTCCTCATCACCTCACCCCGTCGTGAGGCGGTCGAGGAGGCCAGATACTTCGCCGGGCGTCTGGCCGACCAGCAGCTCGGCGTCTCGGCCGTGGTCGCAAACCGGGTGCACCCACACTTCACCGACGGCCTCGACACGACCGCTATCGCAGACCTCGCTGCCTCCCACGGAAACGGACCGCTGCGATCGCTCTGGGAGAACCTCGCGCTGCTCGAGGCCGCTGCCGGTAGCGAGCGCAAGGCCCTCGAGCCGCTGCTTGCGCTCCTCGATGGGCAGCCTGCGAGCCGGGCAACCGTTCCGCTGCTCGAGGCCGACGTCCATGACCTCGACGGACTTGGGCGCGTCGTCGAACATCTGCTGGGTCTGCACCCCGACGGCCTCCTCCGATAGGGTCAGTACTCGTGCATGTGTTGATTGCCACCGACGCCGACTGGGTGCTCAACGAGGTGCGTTCCGCCCTCGAGGGCGCCGGAACCACCTTCACGGTCTGCCGGAACGGCCGGGAGGTCTCACCAGCAGTGGACGTGCAAGTGCCCGATGTCGCCGTGCTGGACCTCCAGATCGGGTCGATGGGTGGCATGGCGGTCACGATGGCACTCCGGCTTGACGAGACTGCTGGTGCAGTGAGCCACGTACCGATCGTCATGCTGCTCGACCGTACGGCTGACGTGCATCTCGCAAGGCGCAGCGGCGCCGAGTCGTGGCTGGTCAAGCCGATTGATGCGCTGAGCATCCGGCGGGCGGTGGACCGGGCCATCAATCCCGTCGTTGGCACGCCGGTGCCCGATGCGGTTGCCGAGGTTGCCCAAGATGGAGAACCGGCCGTCTCTGGCTAGAGTTCTGCACTTCAAGACCGGGGTGTAGCGCAGCTTGGTTAGCGCGCCACGTTCGGGACGTGGAGGCCGGGAGTTCGAATCTCCCCACCCCGACGGTCAGGTTCGGGCCGCCCGCGAGGGCGGTCCGTTCTCGTTTTCATGGTCGGGACTGGCCTCCGCTCCGCTTCGGCATAGTTCGGCGTGCGGCTCGTCGCTGGCGCTTCCCTCGCCACGCCTCATGCGCCGACAGAGCCGCCGAAGTGCGTTCGGGTGAGGCAGTGGGAGACTGGGTCCATGGCGACGGTGGACCTTGCGACAGCAGTAGCAGCGATCCGGCAAGACGACTCGATGGCCGTGCCGCTCGGGCCAGGCGTGCCCGGCGGGTTCCTCCACGCCCTCGGCGAGCGGGACGACTTCACCCGCCTCGAGGTGTTCGGCGCGCTGCTGCCCGACCTCTATCAAGTCTTCATGCGCAAGGGCGTCCGCTATCGCAGCGGGTTCTTCGGGCCGGCCGAGCGGTTCCTGCGGGACTCCGGCGCGGACATCGACTTCGTGCCGGCGGACTTCCGTCGCTTCGAACCCGTCCTGCGCCACCTCAACCCCCGGGTGATGGCCACGGCCGCCGCGCCGCCGGTTGACGGCTGGGTGAGCCTGTCCGTACACGCCGGCGCCACAGTTGACGAACTGCACCGCGCCGGGGCCGATCCCGACCGTCTGCTCATCGTCGAGGTGAGCGAGCACTTCCCGCGTACCTACGGCGTGGAGCCCGACTACACGCACCGTCTCCATGTGGACGAGATCGACCTCTTGGTGCAGACCGACCGTGCACCACTGAACCTTGCTGATGCCGTGCCCACCGAGGCCGAGATGGCCATCGCCGAGCACGCCCTGCACTTCTTCCACGACGGCTGCACGGTGCAGACCGGCATCGGCGGAATCCCGAATCAGATCGCAGCGCGCCTCGCAGCCGGACCGTTCGGTGATCTCGGCGTGCACAGCGAGATGTTCACCACGGGCCTGATGCGACTGCACCAGTCCGGCAAGGTGAGCAACCGCAAGAACAGCGAGTTCGACGGTTTCACGCCCACCACGTTCGCTGCCGGCATTCCCGAGCTGTACACGTGGCTGCACGAGAACCGTGACGTTCGCTTCCTTCCCGTGCGCGTGGTGAACTCCCCCGAACGCATCGCCCGCAACCGAGACATGGTGTCCATCAACGGTGCGATGGCAGTGGATCTCTCGGGTCAGGTGGTTGCGGACAACGTGCTGGGCAAGCAGTTCAGCGGTGTGGGCGGCCACGAGGACTTCGTGTCCGGGCCGGGGCTGTCGGCTTCGGGCCGCAGCCTCATCTGTCTGCCGTCGACGTCGGTTGTCGGCGGCACGACGGTGTCACGCATCGTTGCCTCATTGCCTGCCGGCAGCGTGGTGTCGACGCCGCGTCACCAGGTGGACGTGGTGATCACCGAGTTCGGTGTTGCCGAACTGCACGGGCGGACGATCCGAGAGCGTTCCCGTGCGCTCGCCGAGATCTGCCACCCCGACTACCGCGAGGAGCTGCGTTCGGCTGCCGAGCAGTGGCCCAACGACTGAGCGGTTCAAAGCCCCCGCACGCAGATCGGGGCTGGGAGACTGTCGTCATGGAACTCAGCCGCTTCCAACAGGTCATCGAGCAGACGTACGGCGAGCGGGACCGCGCACGCGGCGTGCCCTCCACGGTGGCGTGGCTCTGCGAAGAGGTCGGCGAGCTTGCGCAAGCCGTGCGCAAGGGAACGCCCGACCGTCAGCTGCACGAGTTCGGCGACGTGGTCGCCTGGGTGGCATCGCTGGCCAATCAGATGGGCATCAGCCTCGAGGAAGCCGTGAATCGCTACGCGAACGGTTGTCCACGCTGCGGTGCGCTCCCCTGCGCGTGTGCGTAATAACTATGTCGCTGTCGCCTATGGGGCCGGCCTGATTATCCACTCTTTCCACATCTCTAGAGCTCACTTTCCCGTTGGAGGGAGCCTGAAACCGAACCCGATCTTCATTGTTTTGCCACTCCGATCCCGACCCTTAGTTTTACCGTGACCTACCCTCACTGGGTCTTTATCTCGGTACTCGGTCTGGTCCTGTCGTCACTTTGCCAGCTCGCTTTAGAGGCTCTTCGGATTTCAGCGGGGTGTGAGGGTGGCGAGTAGCTCCCAGTTCGGTTTGCCGGCGTAGAGCAGGGCGCGGATGCGGTAGTGCTCAAAACGTCGGAACCCGAACGCGGTCGTTGCGTGGCACAACGGATATTGCAGCGCAGGCGAGCGTTGTTTCGCTTGGTCAAGCGGTCAGAGCACCAGCTCAGCGACTGACGTCTATTTCGTAGGTGGGCAATACGACGATCCGAACTACCCCAAGGTGAACCTCGCTAAAGACGTGACGTATCCTCAGTATTTTGAGTCCCCATACCCGCTCATCTGGGCCCGCAACCGCTATCACAGCACCACCTACCAGTTTCTGTGTATATACCAAGCAATTGACTACGACCCCGCTTGGCCAAGTTCGAGCCTTGACTACTTTGTGACGAACTGGGTGTGGGCACCGTCCCGAGGTGTCGCCAGAATTCGTTCCGAGCAACTCGTGACACTGGCTCAGCTCAACTCGAATTCTGGAAAATGTCCGGATTACAACGCCTGAAGGGACTATTGCCGTGAGAAGCACAACCCTCAATAGAAGAGCAACCAAGACGCAGCTTTACGGGCTCTCGGGTCTCGTACTGACAAGTGGTCTGCTATTGAGCGCGTGTGGACAGCAATCGAATGTCTCGACGAAGGACCGACCGTCGGCGAACACATCGGCAGTGACTCTGCCCCCCGTTTCCGTGCAGCTGACGCTCGACCACACGACTCCCCTGGACAGCGTGGGGTTGGCCGCGGCGATCGCCGACGACCCCGCTGGGATCAACGCGCTCGGGCGAATCACTGGAGCCGACGCTCGCCTCCTGTTCGATGCCTCGTCCAGGGCCGGGGCGGACTGCATGAAGGCCGCTGGGTACGCAGACTTTCCGGACGACTCGTTCCAGCCCGCCCCGGAATACTCCCCAGCGACACGCGCAGCGGATGAGGGGTACCTCCTAGCGGGAACCTCGCGTGCGGCTGGGTCTGCCTCGCCGCCGCGATCGGCACGAGACGCTTGGCTCGCCGATCACCCATCCGCCCAGAAGGCCTGGGGCGAAGAAGGAACAAGTGCAGGATGCGTCGTTGAGGTGTACAGCATCATCTACGGATCGAAGTCCGAGCCGTTCGACGCCTGGAAGCGCTTCAATCTCACGACAGACACGTGGAATACCGCGACGCGTGAGTCCGCTGAACTCGGCGCCGTCGATGCCGCCTGGTCGACCTGCATGGCTGAACAAGGGGTCGAGGCAGCCAAGCCGTCCTCGCTGTGGGCGCGTCGGTGGCCGGGCGCCACACCTGGTCCCGACGAGATCGCAACCCGGTCTGCCGACCTGCAGTGCCGAACCGACGTCAACTATTCAGGCCGTCGTGCTGCCGCAGTAGCCCCGCTCCTCGACAGCTGGTTGGCGGAGAACCCAGAAGTGGTGAACGAAACTCGAGCAGCCATTGACCAGTGGCTCTCCAACGCTCGGGCGACGCTCAAGTCCGACTAGGCAAGAGACCCCCGGGACATTGTCCCTCCGTCCGCCACAAGCAGCGCGTCCGGTGCGGGCGAACTACTTGATGAGCAGTTCGGCGATCTGGATGGCGTTGAGCGCAGCACCCTTGCGCAGGTTGTCGTTGCTGAGGAACAGCGCCAGACCCCTGTTGCCGTCCACCGACGTGTCCTGACGGATGCGGCCGACGTAGCTCGGGTCCTGACCAGCAGCCTGCAGCGGCGTGGGGATGTCCGACAGCTCCACGCCCGGGGCCTTCGACAGCAGCTCGATGGCGCGGGCAGCGGTGATAGGGCGCTCGAACTCGACGTTGATGGAGATGGAGTGACCGGTGAACACCGGGACGCGCACGCACGTGCCGCTGACGCGCAGGTTGGGGATCTCGAGGATCTTGCGGCTCTCGTTGCGCAGCTTCTGCTCCTCGTCGGTCTCGTCGAGACCGTCGTCCACCAGTTTGCCGGCGTACGGAATGACGTTGAAGGCAATGGGGCGGGCGAACTTCTCCGGCGCAGGGAACTGCACGGCATCGCCGCGATAGGTGAGGCCAGCAGCGCCCTCCACCACGGCGCGGGCCTGGACATCCAGGTCGTTCACGCCGGCGAGACCGCCGCCGCTGACCGCCTGATAGGTGCTCGCGACGAGGCGCACGAGGCCGGCCTCGACGTGCAGCGGCTTGAGCACCGGCATGGCGGCCATGGTGGTGCAGTTCGGGTTGGCGATGATGCCCTTGCGTGCGTCCTTGATGGCGTGGGGGTTGACCTCGCTCACCACGAGCGGCACGTCTGGATCCATGCGCCACGCCGACGAGTTGTCGATGACGATGACGCCTGCTGCTGCGAACCTCGGGGCGAGTTCCCTCGCTGACGACGCACCGGAGGAGAACAGCGCAACATCGAGACCCGACGGGTCTGCGATAGCAGCGTCCTCCACGATGATGTCGCGGCCCTTCCACGGCAGCGTGGAACCGGCCGAGCGGGCTGATGCGAAATAGCGGATCTCGGTGACCGGGAAATTCCGCTCCTCGAGCAGGGTTCGCATAACCCCGCCGACCTGACCAGTTGCTCCGACGACTCCTACGCGCATGACAACTCAGGCTAGCGGTAGGCTCTTCGGCGTCACCGTAGATTATCGGGGGCGATCGGAGCACTCGCTGCTCTGCGCCCCCGGTCGTCGGTGCTCGGTGCTACTTCCGCTCGGGAAGCGGCGCCGAATACGCCTGACCGGAGTCCAGCCCGAATGCCGTGTGCAGCACCTGGCAGGCCTTCTCCGTTGACGCTGCAGCCACGACCACCGAAATACGGATGGTGGACGTGGAGATCATCTCGATGTTGATCTTCTCGTCGGCGAGCACCCGGAACATCTTGGCGGCGATACCGGGCGACGTCTTCATGCCGGCACCCACCAGTGACACCTTCGCGATGTCGGACTGGTGCGACACGCCGCCGGCACCGATCTCGGCAGCCACGCTCTCGACGATCTCGAGTGCAATCTTCAGTTCTGCCTTCGGCACGGTGAAGGAGATGTCGGTCTTGCCGTCGTTCGACGTGTTCTGCACGATCATGTCGACGTTCACGTTTGCTGCAGCCAGCGGCTCGAACAGCGCAGCCGAGATACCCGGCCGGTCGGGCACCGACAGCACGGTGACCTTGGACTCGTTCGCGTCCTGAACGATTCCGGAGATGATGGGATCTTCCATGCTGGACTCCTCTGCGGTAACCCACGTACCGGGTTCCCAGGTGAAACTGCTGCGTACTTGGAGCGGGACATTGTGGTTGCGGGCGAACTCGACGGAGCGCAGCGCAAGCACCTTTGAACCGGCGCCAGCCATCTCGAGCATCTCGTCGAAGCTGATGCGCGCCAGCTTGCGGGCCTGCGGCACGATGCGCGGGTCTGCGGAGAACACGCCGGTGACGTCGGTGTAGATCTCGCACGAGTCGGCGCCGAGCGCAGCGGCGATTGCGACCGCCGTGGTGTCGCTGCCGCCGCGGCCGAGCGTGGTGATCTCGTTGTTCGTGGAAAGTCCCTGGAAACCGGCCACCACCACCACCTTGCCCTGGGCGATGGCTTCCTGAGCGCGCTCGGGCTTCACCTCGAGGATCTTCGCCTTGCCGTGCACGGTGTCGGTGATGATGCCCATCTGGTCGCCCGTGAGCGACATGGCATCCACACCGACGTCGGCGAGTGCCATCGACACCAGCGCCATCGACACCTGCTCGCCCGTGGTGAGCAGCATGTCCATCTCACGACCGGTGCGCACTGACGAGACCTTCTCGGCGAGCGCTATGAGGTTGTCGGTGGACTTGCCCATGGCAGACACCACCAGCACCACGTCGTTGCCGTGGCGCTTGGTGAAAGCCACGTGCTCGGCAACCGCGCGGATTCGGTCGGGGTCAGCGACGGACGTACCGCCGTACTTTTGGACGATCAGAGCCACGGTTCATGGAGGCTATCGGGGGTTTTCAGTGTGGATGGTCGTGCGTATGACCGTGATCCCGGCCGTCGGAGTGATCGTGGCCGTGGGCGTGATCCGGCTCGGTATTCGCGGCCTCGAACGTGATCGGGCGCACGCCCTTCTGCCGGGCCGCCAGTCCACGCCGGGTCAGGTGACGCATGTGCGCCGCCGTCTCGTTCACCGCAGCCCGGTGCATCAACTGGTCAAGCTGATCCCACGGCCGGTTCCACTCAAGGGACTTGGCGAGCTCCCACAGCGTCTTTGGCCCCGTGGCGAGTGACATCACCAGCGCAGCCAGGTGCGCCTCGTGGTGAGCGATGATCTCGCGCACCCGGGTACCGAGATGATCGAAGCGGTGCTCATGTGCCGGCAGCACCATGGTGATGTCGGGTTGGTCCACCTTGAGCAGCGAGGCGAGGAAGTCACCGAGCGGATCTCCGTTGCGGTCCGCGCGGGACATACCGATATGCGGCGTGATGGACGGCAGCACGTGGTCGCCGGCGAGCAGCATCCCGTGGTCGAGGATCTTGAAGCACGTGTGCCCCGGCGAGTGACCGGGCGTCCACAGCGCCTCCACCTGCCACCCGGGAACGTCCACCCGCTCGCCGTCGGACAGTTCCCGGTTCGGGACGATCATGGGCGGGCGCGGCCCCTTGCTGCTGGCCCGCTTGCGAATGACGATCTCGTCCTCGGAGGCACCCGCGTCGAGCAGCATCATCGCCACCTCGTCCACGAACTCCTTCTCGGCCTTCTCCACGCTCATTTTCGGCAGCATCGCTGCGTCCTTGGGGTGCATGGCGATCCACGCCCCCGACGCCTCGTGCACCCGACCCGACAGCCCGTGGTGGTCGGGGTGCATGTGGGTAACGAGCACGCCGTAGATGTCGGCAGCCCGGAATCCCGCCTCGACGAGGCCCGCCACGAGGCTGTTCCAACTCGACTCGTCGTCCCAGCCGGAGTCGATGAGGACCGGCCCTCGATCCGTCTCGAACGCGTAGACGTTGGTGTGGCCGAGCGGGTTGTTCGGGATCGGCACCGGGATCGCCCAGAGCCCCGAAAGCACCTGCTCCACGGGGGGCGTGGGGATCGTGCTGCGGGGAATCTCCATGCCCCCATGATGGCCGGTAGCCTCCTGAACTCGTGGGTACTGCCAAACGTGAACGCAAGAAGGCCAACCGTCAGCTCCGTCTCGAGCAGCTCGAGAAGCAGCGCCGCCAGCAGAAGGTGAAGCGACGCGGACTGCAGTTCGGCGTCGGCATCCCCCTCGTCGTCGGCATCCTCGTGCTCATCGTGTGGGCTGTCACGTCCAACGACAAGGACTCCACCTCCGACGGCGGCGCTACCGACACCACCGAGGTCGTCGACACGGCCCCGACCGATGACAGCACCGTTCCCGAGACCACGATCGCACCGCTCGCCTGCCCGAACGACGACGGCTCGTCGGTCCACGAGGGTGAGTTCCCGGCCGCGCCGGGGCTCTGCATCGACCCCACCAAGGTCTACGTCGCAACGGTCACCACCAACAAGGGCGAGTTCACGATGGAACTCGATCCGGGTATCGCCCCGAACACGGTCAACAACTTCGTGTACCTCGCGAACTACCACTACTTCGACGGCACCAAGTGCCACCGCATCATCCCCGGATTCGTGGTGCAGTGCGGCGATCCGACCGGCACGGGCAGCGGTGGACCCGGCTACAGCTTCGCTGACGAACTGCCCACCGCAGGTTCGTACCAGCTCGGTTCGCTCGCGATGGCGAACAGCGGCCCGGACACCAACGGCAGCCAGTTCTTCATCATCACGGGCCAGAACGGAGCATCGCTCGGCCCGCGCTACTCGTTGTTCGGCCAGGTGACTGCTGGGTTCGACACCACGGTCAAGGCGATGGAGGCAGAGGGCTCCGAGGGGGCCGGCACGCCGAAGTCCGATGTCATCATCGAAAAAGTCGTGGTGAGCGTGAAGCCCGGGGCGACAGCAACGGTCACCACCACAACGGTCACCCCCACAACGGCTGCCCCCATCGAGACCTCCGCGCCGACCGAGACGACCACCGCGAACTGATCCCGAGCGGGGGGTCAGCCCGAGGTGGGAAGTTCTCCCGCTACCTCGACACCGTCGCCGTAGCGGGTCCACATGCCATCGTGGCAGATGAGTGCTGTGCCCGAGGGCAGGGTGGCGACCGGAAAGCCGGTGGCAAGCTGACGAGCGCGATGCAGTCGCTCGAAGGACCACGTCTCGGACTCGTGGATCACGGCGAGAGGCTGCACCAGACCGAGACCGAGACCGAACGCCCCGCCGCGCGGGTCGGTCATCGGGTCGCAGATGGCCGCGGCACACGGACCTGCCGCAGCGACCACCGACCGATCCGCGGCGGCCACGATGGCCGCCCAGACGGGGGTGTCCTTGAGGCTCGAGCGGAGGTGCATCGGGGAGTCGCCGACCAGGTACACGAACGACGCCTGCTCGATTGCCGCGGCCATCAACGGATCCACCGCGTCACCCCGGCCGAGCACCATGAGCGGCCGGACCGTTGCCCCGAACCCGGCAAACCAAGCAGTCGCTGCCTCAACCGCGAGGGCAGGCTCCTCGAACGCGTCCGCGGTGGGCAGCAACAGCACCTCGGTTCCGCCCGAGAGGTCGAGCAACCGCTGGGTCACCTCCCGGTTCTCGCCGAGGTCGTCGAACCCTTTACCCCCGAGCAACGCAATGACACCCATCACCGGCCTCCGATCGCTACGTACTCTGGGGCAGACAAGTTGTAAAGACAAGTTGCCACCGAAAGTTACCAATCGGTAGTTTCACCGGATGGAACGCTCCAGCACTCTTCGGTCCATCGGAATCTGCGGCTCAGGGATCATGGGCAGCGGCCTCGCCGAGGTCGCCGCCCGCGCCGGGTATGAAGTCATGGTGAGGTCCCGCACACAGATGGGGGCCGACGAGCTCGTTGCCGCCGTTGCACGGTCTCTGGACCGTCAGGTGAAGAAGGCGACGATCACCGCCGACGAGCGTGACGAGCTGCTCGGTCGCATCACCACCACAACCGACATCGCGAAGGTTGCGATGAGTGACCTGGTGATCGAGTCGATCGTGGAGGACCTCGCCACCAAGCGAATGCTGTTCACCGAACTCGGCGAGCACGCCCCGGAGCACACCATCCTCGCCACCAACACGTCCACCCTGCCGGTCGTCGAGATGGCGATGGCATCCGGCCGACCCGACCGGGTGTGCGGCATCCACTTCTTCAACCCCGCGACCCTGATGCGCCTCGTCGAGATCATCCGACCGATCACCGCCAGCGATGCAACGATCCTGGCCGCCCACGAGTTCACCGACAGCTGCGGAAAGGACGCCATCGATGTCGTGGACCGCGCCGGCTTCGTGGTGAACGCCCTGCTCTTCCCGTACCTCAACCGTGCGGTTCGCATGCTCGAGCAGCAGACCGCCTCGATGGAGGCCATCGATATCGGCATGAAGGGCGGCTGTAACTTCCCGATGGGGCCGTTCGAACTGCTCGACCTCGTTGGCCTCGACACCTCGGTCTCCATCCTCGAGGCGCTCCACGCCGAGACCCGCGACCCGTCGGACTCCCCTGCACCCTCGCTGCGCCGCCTCGTGGAGGCCGGACACCTCGGCCGCAAGACCGGCCGCGGGTTCTACGAATACGCCAAGAAGTAGGCACACTCGTTGTCGTGAACCGACGCAATCGCGAAGCGGGGCCCGCCACCACGTGGGACACCGTTCCGGCCGACCCCGGTGAGAGCCGTTGGCACCTACCGGATCCGAGCGACGCGAATCACGACGCGAACGGTGACGAAAGCGATGACGACGACCTCGTGGCCGTCGGTGCAGACCTCGAGCCGTCGACCCTGATCGCTGCCTACCGGCGTGGTCTGTTCCCGATGCCGATCTCGCGGCGTGACATCGGTTGGTTCTCGCCCGACCCGCGGGGGATCATCCCGCTCGACGGGCTGCACGTCACGCGGTCGCTGCGCCAGAGCGCGAAGCGGTACACCGTCACCGTCGACACCGCCTTCCGCGAGGTCATGGTCGCGTGCGCGCGACCTGATCGTCCACACGGCTGGATCAATGACGATTTCGTGCGGGCGTACGTACGGCTCCACGAGATGGGGTGGGCCCACAGCGTTGAGTGCAGGGGCGACGACGGCGAACTGGTCGGTGGGCTCTACGGTGTCCGGATCAACCGCTTCTTCGCCGGCGAATCGATGTTCTCCACCCAGCGCGATGCCTCCAAGGTCGCCCTCGTTGCGCTGGTTGGGATGCTGCGCGAATCCGGGGTTGAACTGCTCGACGTCCAGTGGCACACCGACCACCTCGGTTCGCTCGGCGCGGTTGCGATCCCCCGCAACGAGTATCTCGAGCGCCTCCGGCGGGCCGTGAGCGCCGGGCAGCCATGATGCGACGCCGTTCGCTCGCCTTGGTTGTCGCCGCAAGTGCGTCGCTGATGGCCTGCGGAGCCGCCACTGCGCCGACGACGAGCGGACCGTCCGCCTCATCCACCACGTCTGCGCCGGGCGGGACGGCCACCGGTTACCGGGCGCTGCAGACTCTGCTCGAGGGAGCCAGCCCGCTCCGCCGCTTCTCGCTCGGCACCGACCGGCTCGGGGTGTGGATCTGCCACGTACCGGTCGGCGTCACCGATCCGATCTACAACCCCGTCGACCTCCGCCTCGACCTCGAGGTCCGCAAGGTCGCCGCACTACTGAGCGAGCACGTAAGCGCGTACTTCACCACGCTCACCCATGGTGCCTACGTTCCCGAGTTCGTGCCGGAAGGCGAGGTAACGATCGCCGCCAACGAGACGAACCGCACGTGCGTAGACCGGGCGGCGGAGCGCTCGGCGGGCGATATCGACGGCCTGGTGGTGATCGCCGATGCCGAGCACGCCGAGGACCAACACGGGGGCTGGGGGCGCACCGGCGAGCGCTGCAAGGCGGCCGCTGCCTGCCCCGCCAGAGTGAGTGGGAGGGCGGCCTACGTCGGGGCGTCGGATTTCCACCCGGACTGGGGTGACGTCCCGGCGGTGGACCTCTTGGAGCACGAGATCGGACACACCCTCGGGTTCCCCCACTCGGGTGGCGGCGACGGGTACACAAGCGCGATCGACGTCATGAGCAACAGTGCGGCCCCACGGAACGTCGACCCCAACAGGCGGGACGGGCCCGGCACAATCGCAGTGAACCGCCTCGCCGCCGGATGGCTGCCCCTCACCTCGGTGACGGTGGCCGATGGAGCGGGCACCTTCCCGCTCGTGCCCTCAGACGCCACGGAGGGTCCCCGAGTCCTCGTGCTCCCAATCGACGATGCCCGCTTCCTCACCGTGGAGGCGCTCGCCAACACCGGCTTCGACGCACACCTCCCCCGATCGGGCATTGTGGTGCACGAAATCGACCAATCCCCGACAGCATGTAGGTCTGGTGCGGACACACCGTGCCTGAACGAGTACCGAAGCCAACTCCCCATTTCGGGCACGCGGCCCTTCACCGATCTCCTCGGCGATGGTTCGACGTGGTCGGGCAGGGGTTGGTCCATCACTGTGTCCTCGTCCGGCAACGGGTCGTGGACCGTGTCGGTGAACAGATCGGCGTAGGGCCGTAAACGCTAAGGAGCAGATGTGAAGCAACAGGCGTGGATGATGCGCACGTACTCGGGGCACTCCACCGCCCGCGCATCGAATGCTCTCTATCGGACCAATCTCGCCAAGGGCCAGACCGGGCTGTCCATTGCGTTCGACCTCCCGACACAGACTGGGTACGACCCCGATCATCTCCTCGCGCGGGGCGAGGTGGGCAAGGTCGGTGTGCCCGTGTCGCACCTCGGCCACATGCGTTCGCTGCTCGACTCCATCCCGCCGGGCGAGATGAACACGTCGATGACGATCAACGCGACAGCGGCATGGTTGCTCGGTCTCTACGTCGCGAACGCCGCCGACCAGGGCGTTGCGAGCAAGCAACTGCGGGGCACCACTCAGAACGACATCGTGAAGGAGTACCTCAGCCGAGGCACGTACATCTTCCCGCCGGACCCGTCCAAGCGCCTCATCGTCGACATGATCGCTTGGTGCGCGAAGAACGCGCCGAAGTGGAACCCGATGAACGTGTGCTCGTACCACCTCCAGGAGGCCGGGGCCACGCCGGTGCAGGAGATCGCGTTCTCGCTCGCCACTGCAATCGATGTGCTCGACGCGGTTCGGGCCTCGGGCCAGATCGAACCCGAGCAGTTCGAGCAGGTCTTCGGATCCATCTCGTTCTTCGTGAACGCGGGGATCCGCTTCGTGGAGGAGACGTGCAAGATGCGTGCCTTCACCGATCTCTGGGACCGCATCGGCCTCGAGCGCTACGGCGTGCAGGATCCCAAGGCGCGCCGTTTCCGCTATGGGGTGCAGGTGAACTCGCTTGGCCTTACCGAGGCTCAGCCCGAGAACAACGTGCAGCGCATCCTGCTCGAGATGCTCGCTGTCACGCTCAGCGACAACGCACGCGCACGGTCCATCCAGCTTCCCGCGTGGAACGAGGCCCTCGGCCTCCCCCGGCCGTGGGACCAGCAGTGGTCGTTGCGGATGCAGCAGGTGCTTGCCTACGAAACCGACCTGCTCGAATACCCGGACCTCTTCGACGGCTCCAAGGTGATCGAGGCCAAGACCGCCGAACTGCGCGATGCTGCCTGGTCGGAACTACAGGATGTGCTGTCGCTCGGTGGCGCCTTCGAGGCCGTCGACGAGCTGAAGGGACGCCTCGTCTCGTCGATGGCGGTGCGCACGCGCCGGATCGAATCCGGTGAGCAGGTAGTGGTCGGTGTCAATGCGTATACCGAGACCGAGCCCTCACCACTTGGCGGTGCCGGAGCGATCATGAAGGTGGACCCCGCCGTCGAGCAGGAGACCATCGACGACGTGAACGCATGGCGGGCCGCCCGGGACAACACCGCTGTCACAGAGGCACTCGACTGGCTGCGCCGGGCCGCCGAGGGTGACGAGAACATCATGGGGCCCACCATTGCGCTGGCTCAGGCCGGCGGCACCACAGGGGAGTGGGCCGGGACGCTCCGCGAAGTGTTCGGGGAGTACCGTGCGCCCACCGGGGTGTCCGCCGCTGTCGGGCGTCGCCCGGTTGAGCTTGCCAAGGTTGCCGAGCGAGTGCGCGCAATGGCGGGCGGGCCGCCCAAGTTGCTGGTCGCCAAGCCCGGTCTCGACGGCCACTCCAACGGTGCCGAGCAGATCGCCGTGGCCGCCCGCGATGCGGGTATGGAAGTGGTGTACAGCGGGATCAGGCTGACACCGGAACAGATCGCCGCATCCGCCCGCGACGAGGACCCGGATGTGATCGGTCTGTCCATCCTGTCTGGTTCGCACCTTGACCTCGTTCCTGCCGTGCTGCGCGCCGTACGCGCTGCAGGCTGCGACGCGCCCATCGTTGTGGGCGGCATCATCCCCGAGGAAGACCGCGCGCCCCTCGTCGCCGCCGGTATCAGCGCTGTATACACACCGAAGGATTTTGAGCTCTCGCGGATCATGTCGGACCTCGCGGAACTCGCCGAGGCGCACCGCCGCAACTAGCGCGAACCCGACCCGTCGGAGTCGTCGCCGTTGCGTTCGCATTCTCGTCGGTAGACCCAGCGACATTTCGCGCGCAACGCGGCGAGGCGGTCAACGGGTTGTTGGGGGTGTGGTTGTGGATCGCGGTCGCGTTTGGTGTGGTTGCGGTTGTGGGGCTGGCAGCCGACGCGGGCGTTGAACTGGTCGGTTCTACCGCCCTCGGCCCACGGAATGATGTGGTCGACGTCGCCCTTCGGGGCGGGGGTCCTGCAACCCGACGGATGCTGACAACGGCGGTCACGCGCCTGGATCGCGGAGCGGAGCTTGCCGGTGAAGGTGCGTTTCTGGGACGCAGTAAGCAAGACGGACGGTCCGTCGAACAGGAACGCTTCCATGAGGGCATCGTCGAGCCATCTGGCAAGTTCGTCGGCCTGCAGGACGGTGCCGGCGGCGAGCTCACAGAGACGCCTCGCTGTTTCGTCGCCGACATGCACGACGAACAAGGGCTTGGGGCGTCGAGCATTGTCGGGCATAGCTGCTGATCTAGTCGCCATCTCGACGAGGGCAGCGGCACGCCGCTGGGCGTTGGTGCGATCGCTGCCGGATTCCTTGTCAGCTAGGTAGAGGATGTGCTCGAGGCGGTCGAGCTCGTTGCGGAAGATCTCGCCGGCGATCGGGTCCAACAGGCCGTTGATGACCGTGTTCCCGGCGAGGGTCTCCGACGCGTAGAGGTGCGCGTCTGCGGCGCGGTCCCGCCGCCTAACGGCCTCGGCGTCCCCGGAGCCATCGGCGTCGGCGCGGTTGCGCCAGTAGGCGACGGCGCGGATGGCGTCGTCGAAGAGGAGCGGCTTGCACGCGGACACGAGGTTCTCCTCGTCCTGCGCAAAGCGCTCGCGTCGTTGGGACCGGTTCGCCCGACCGAACAGGTCGACGTGGTCGGGAGACAAGGATCCCTCCGCGAGGGCGGCTGCGGTGATGGGCATCTCCTGGAGCTGCTTTGCGCGCCGCAGCATGCAGCGCGCCGCGGCCTTGGAGGTATGTGCCTCGGCAGAAAGCCGCGACGCTGCGGACAGCGTCCCGTCATCGGCCCACAGCCGCAGACTGTCCCAACGAGCGACGGCTGGTGCGACGGCAGCGACAAGGCGGTGCTGCTCCACCTGAGCCCCGATCACAAAGGCGTGCAGCTCGTCATCGCCGTCGAACGCATCGGGTGCAGCGAGCAGTGCATCGACAGCAGAGCGGAGCGCGCTCAGTGCATCGGTAGCTGCGGACATGTGCCCATGATGACAAAGGGGTGTGACACAGATACTGCGTCAATACCTTTACCCATAAAGGGTTTTCGCAGTGCAACGCCTCACTGCAGCCAAGAATTTTCCAGCGGGAAATTGTCGGCTCATGTCCTCTGCATGCCGACGCAAGTCAGCGCAACGATCGTGAGGTTCTAGGATGCCGGCATGGCAGACCACGGCGCTCAACACGAGACAGTGACGTATCCGGGCGCGCGCCTGCCCGACCGCGCCTACCGGGTTGATGCAAATGGGGTGGGTATCGCCGTTGCCGAGTGGGGCAAGGAGGACGACCCGGTGCTGATGCTCGTGCACGGCGGCTTCGACTTCGCTGCCACGTACGACGTCTTCGCCCCGAAGATCGCCAACCGGGGCTTCCGGGTGGTTGCGTGGGACCAGCGCGGCCACGGCGACAGCGACCACGCGCACCTCTATTGCTGGGACGCAGACCTCCGCGACATGCGCGCTGTGCTCGACTACGTCGCGGATGGGCCGATCCCGGTGATCGGACACTCCAAGGGCGGCTCACTGATCGTTCAGATGGCCGACTTCGAGCCGCACCGGTTCTCCCACCTCGTGAATATCGATGGCATCCCGTGTAAGCGCAGGGCACCAGATATCTCCGAGCACGACCGCACGAAGATGCTGGCCGACGAGATCGGCGGTTGGCTCGACCACCGTCGCCAAACAGCGGTTGCGTCGCGCAAGCCGGACACACTCGACGGGTTGGCGAAGCGGCGCCAGCGGATCAACCCGCGTTTGTCGGTCGACTGGTTGCGCTACCTCGTGACGCGGGGTGGGCGCCTGGATGCGGACGGTTGGCGTTGGAAGCTCGACCCGTCCATGCGCTTCGGCGGCTTCGGGCCCTGGCGGCCGGAATGGGCACAGCTTCGCCTTCCCGGGATCGGAGCGCCGTTCCTCGGGGTGCTCGTGACCGAGCAGGAGGAAATGGGTTGGGGAACGACGCCCGATGACCTTGCGGGATGGGTTCCGCCGAACGGGCGTATCGAGCTCGTCCAAGGCGCCGGTCACTTCGTGCACATCGAGCAGCCTGAGCTCGTGCTCGACATGGTGATGGACTTCCTGGGGTGCGCATGATCCTGCTCACCCACAACCGGATCCAGCTTGCTCTGCATGAACTGCGCTGTGGGGATGGCACACCCCTCCTGCTGCTGCATGGGCTTGGCGAGCACTCGCCAGCGCGCACCCCGGACTCGGCTTCGGCGTGGACGGGGCCCGTGTACGCGCTCGACTTCACCGGTCACGGCCAGTCCACCGTCCCCATTGGCGGCGGCTACACCGCCGAGGTGTTGATGGCCGACGCCGACACCGCGGTCGCGCACCTCGGGCCGAGCACCATCGTCGGCAGGGGGCTCGGCGGCTACATCGCCGTACTGCTCGCCGGCGCGAGACCAGCGCTCGTCCGCGGCGCCGTGATCGAGGATGGTCCCGGTAGCGCTGGAGGTGGCCCCGCGCCCACCTCCCAGGTGCTCAGCACGCCGGTCCACACGATGAAGTCCCCACCGGACCCCTTCGCGCTCTACGAACTCTCGAAGGACATCCGGCCGCCGGACTACGCAGCAAATTTCGCCCGGCTCGCCGTGCAGCACTCTGGCCTCGACGTACCGCTCGCCGTTGCCGCGAGGTTCCGACCTGCCTGGCTCCAGGCCGTTGCCGACGAGGCCGGCGTGGTGGAGTGCAGCGTGCAGGCTGCACTCGAACTGTTCAGCGGGGCCCGGCCTACTCGTTCTCGGTGATGCCCGCGCCGTCGAAGGTGGCCATCTCGCCGAGCAACCGTGCCGCCGACACCAGCAACGGATAGGCGGTTGCGGCACCCGATCCCTCACCGAGACGCATCCCGAGGTCGATGAGCGGGCTCAGGCCGAGGTGCGCAAGCGCAACGCTTGCGCCGGGTTCGACCGAGCGGTGGCTCGCCACACAGGATTGCATGGTGCCCGGCCACAGCGCCTCGGCCACACAGGCGCCTGCCAGCGTGATGACGCCGTCGAGCAGTACCGGCACCCCGGCACGGGCACCCGCACCGATGTAGCCGGCGAGTGCCGCGATCTCGAGCCCGCCCACCTCGGCAAGCACCGCAACCGGTTGGGCGCCCTCGCTGAGACGCGCAACAGCTGCGGCAACAATTCGCCGCTTGTGCGCAAGCATCACGTCGTCGATCCCCGTACCCCGACCGACACAGTCATCGGGCGCAGCGCCCGTGAGTGCAGCAATCACTGCTGCCGCCGGGGTGGTGTTGCCGATGCCCATCTCGCCGGTGAGGAGACAGCGGGACCCGTCGGACACCAGCCTCGACGCAACCTCTGCCCCAACTTCCAGCGCGGCGTCCACCTCGCTCGTCGTGAGGGCGGCGCCCACGGAGAGATCGCCCGATCCGTGCCGCACCTTGTGCGACCAGACGTTGTGCGCGGCCCCGACCGCCGAGGCAACCCCCACGTCGACCACCACGAGTCGCAGGTCGTGCTGGCGGGCCAGCACGCTGATCGCCGCGCCACCTGCGGCGATGTTTGACACCATCTGCGCCGTGACCTCCTGGGGCCACGGTGTCACGCCGGATGCCACGACACCATGATCCGCAGCGAACACCGCTACTGCCCCCGGCCACGGGGTGGGCGGGCACCGCCGCTCAATGCCGGCGAGACGAATGGCGAGGTCCTCCAGCGCGCCGAGCGACCCGGCCGGCTTGGTGAGCCGACCGAAGAGTGCTGTTGCATCCGCCTGCGCCTGTGCGCAGAGACTCGGCGCGACAAGGGTCACGCTGTGATCCTTTGGACCACCTCGAACGACAGCAGATCGGCGCCCGCTGCGACGGGCTTGCCGTCGGCGCTCTGCGCTTTCGCGTGGCCGTGCTGGAACGCCTGGCTGCTCACCCAGTTCTGGAACGATTCCTCGGAGTCCCACCTCGTGTAGACGAAGTAGCGCTCCTCGCCGGCAGTGGGGCGAAGCAGTTCGAACGCCTCGAAGCCGGGCATCTGCTCCACCGAGCGCGCACGCTCCGCGAAGCGCTTCTCGAGCTCGGGGCCCATCCCCGCGGGCACCTTGATTGCATTGATCTTGACGACGCTCATCCCGTCATGCTCGCAGGTCCCCATCCGTGTCCCAACCGCAGACCGCGACAATCAGCGGCCTGCGATTCTCGGTATGGTGCGTCATCAGCCCACAAGGAGGCGATATGCACAGGCAGACAGGGTTCATGAGTTGCGCAATCGCACTGCTGGGTGCAGCAACGGTTGTGACTGCATGCGCGACGGACGCACCGGATGCGGTGGAGCGCCACGAAATCACCTGCTTCGCCGCCTCCGACCTCCCTGCCGGTACAACCCGGGTTGACGTCTCGCTGAAGGAATGGTCGATCGAACTGTCCAGCGACACCATGAAGGCGGGCAACGTCGGCTTCGTGGCAACGAACGAGGGCACCATGGTCCACGAGATGCTCGTCGTCCGGGCTGACGACCCGGCAAGTCTTCCGTACGCGGCGAACGGCTCGGTGAACGAGAGTGCTATCCCTGCGTCGGACACGCTCGGGGAGATCGCCGAGTTCGCTGCCGGCACCACCTGCGCCCGCACTTTTGCCCTCACCCCCGGTCACTACGCGATGTTCTGCAACATCGCAGAGGGCGACAGCGTGCACCTCAAGAAGGGGATGATCACGACGTTTACCGTGACGGCCTGACCCCCCTCGCCACGACGGAGTCGTTCGTCGTATCATCACGCACGTGGACGAACGTGTGACATCCTTCGCCGAGGCACAGGAGTGCTACCGGCACCGAGATCTCCGGCAGGCCCTTTATGACGCCGGCGAGGTCATCATGTCCGACGTCATCGTCAACCTGCACGGGGCCGAGCATCGGGACCGTCGCCGGCTCGAGAACCGTCTGTTCCGTCGAGACACGTTCGCCTACTACGAGAACTCGCTGTTC
The DNA here is from genome assembly GCA_009701715.1 of Actinomycetota bacterium. GTDB lineage: Bacteria > Actinomycetota > Acidimicrobiia > Acidimicrobiales > Ilumatobacteraceae > WLJO01. Next base: position 72,248 of record WLJO01000004.1, on the reverse strand, counting down.
CCCGAAATCATCCGTGGCACGGTGGCGCCGTACCTCGCCGACGGGCATGCCGAACTCGTCAGCTTCGGGCACGAGCTCATGATGAATCTGGCGGCGCTGACCTCGGGGGTGGACCGTCCCCACGGCACTCCGGACGAGAGCTTCCGGCTGTACTCGTACCTCACCACGTTCATCGAGGGTGCCACACTCGCCCACTACACGGGTGACAAGGCGGCCAAGGCTGCCGAGGTACAGACCAAGCTGGAGGAGTTCGACGCCGAGTTCCTCCTGCCGGCCGTCGAGCGCCGGACCAACCTGCTCGCACGGCTGGCGGCCGGAAACGTCACCGAAGAGGACCTGCCGCGCGACGTGCTCACGGTGCTGCTGCGCAACCAGGACAAGATCCCGATGGCGCACGAGAGCCTGCGTCGGGAGATCGCTTTCTACCTGCTCGCCGGTGCACACACCAGTGCGACGGCGTTCAACCGCGTCATGCACAACATCTTCCAGTGGGTCGCTGCCCACCCGGAGGACGAACGCCGCGTCACCGAGGACCGCATGTTCGTGCAGCGCTGCACCCACGAGACGATCCGGCTCCAGCCGTCGAGCCCCACCGGCATGCGCTGGGCGCTCGAGGACATCACACTCTCGAATGGGCGGAAGTTCGCAAAGGGTGATCGGGTCATCCTCGATCTCACGGTGATCAACCGCGATCCCGAGCTGTTCGGGGCCGACGCCGAGGAGTTCAACCCGGACCGCACGCTGGCAGCGGAGGTAGCCCCCTGGGGACTCAGCTTCGGACAGGGCATGCACGCCTGCATCGGTCAGGACCTTGCCGCCGGCCTTCGCTTCCTCGACGGAGACGTGCTCGACAACCACTTGTCCGGGCTCGTCCCCGTTGCGGTCCAGACGATGTTCGACAACGGCTGTCGTCCCGACCCCGACAACCCGCCGGAGATGGACGCCTCCACGACCCGGCCGTACTTCGGGCGCTACCCGGTGGTGTTCGTGCGCTGAGGCGCCACTGCCACCACGCCGGCAACCTCATCGGGTTCCAGCGGGGCGTAGTAGTAGTACCCCTGGCCGAGCGTGCAGCCGAGCGAGAGCAGCACCTGCTCCTGCGTCGAAGTCTCGATCCCCTCGCCCACCACGGAGATGTGGAGGGTCCGGGCGGTATCGACAAGTGCTGCGACGAGATCGTGCACCGGCCCCTCCGGGGTGAGGCCGACAAGGCACGACCGATCGATCTTCAGCGTGTCCACCGACAGCTCGTTGATCGCCGACAGCATCGTGTTGCCCGTTCCGTAGTCGTCGATGCTCATCCCGATGCCGAGACCGGCGAGATTCCGCATGACGGTTGCCGTCTCCTCGCGATTGCGGCTTACCGCTCCCTCGGGGATCTCGAGGCGAAGCTGGCTCGGCCTGATCCCGTGCGTCTTGAGCAGCCCGGACACGAACGGGACGAAGTCGACCTGCCAGAGCTCACGGGGCGACACGTTCACCGAGACACTGAGCTGATCGCTGTTGACAAGCGCATGGCGCCAGAGGGCCATCTGTCGGCAGACCTGCTCGAGCACCCAGCGACCGATGGAAACGATGTCGCCCGTGGCCTCCGCAATGCTCATGAAGGTTGCGGGGCTGATGAGACCGCGCGCCGGGTGCTGCCACCTCACGAAGGCCTCGAACCCAACGATGTGCCCGTCGAACAGATCGACGACCGGCTGGTACTGCAGGCGGAACTGTTCGCGCTCGACTGCAATGCTCAGCTCGCTCTCGAGAACGAGCGTGTCGAGCGCAGCGTCGTACATCGAGGACTCGAAGATGCGGTAGACGCCGCGGCCGTCTGCCTTCGCCTGGTACATCGCCGTGTCTGCGTCACGCAGGATCTCGCCCGGTGCGAGATACGCGGCGGTGCCGAAGGCGATCCCGATGCTCGCCCCGACGCGGACCTCGTAGCCACCGAGCTGCAGCGGCTCGTTCAGCGACTGGAGCAGGCGATCCGCGACCATGGTGGCGCCGTCGTCGGAGGCCAGGTTCTCGAGCAGGATGGTGAACTCGTCACCACCGAGGCGGGAGACCATGTCGCCGGGGCGCACGACGGCAGTCAGGCGCTTGGCCACCTCGATGAGCAGTTCGTCACCCGTGCCGTGACCAAGGCTGTCGTTGACCACCTTGAAGCGGTCGAGGTCGATGAAGAGCACCGCGAAGCGCGTGCCGTACGGGGTCCTCGAACGCTTGAGCACGGCGTCGAGGTGGTCCATGAAATACGCCCGGTTCGGCAAACCGGTCAACGTGTCGTGGAGGGCCACGTGGAGGAGTTGGAGCTCTGCGTTCTTGCGCGACGTCACGTCCGAGTGCGAACCGACCATGCGCGCCGGCTGGCCGGAGTCGTCGCTGACCGCCGTGGCGCGCACGAGCATCCACCGGTACTCGCCGTCACGGTGCATCACGCGGTGCTCCAGCTCGAGCGGTTGCGACGGGTCCTGCAGGTGTGTGCCGATCCTCACCTGAAGCGTGACACGGTCATCGGGGTGCACCCGGTCCATCCACTCGCTGATGTTGCCCCGCAGGTTGTCGTCGTCGTAACCGAGCAGCGCTCGCCAGCGCGGGGACGAGTAGAACTGTCCGCTCCGCAAGTCCCAGTCCCAAAGGCCGTCGTTGGCGCTGTGCGCGGCAAGCGCGTAGCGCTCCTCGCTGAGTCGGAGGTCCGCCTCTGCCCGGCGCCGTTCCTCCACCTCGGCGCGCAACGCGTCATTGGCCCGCGCGAGTTCGACGGTCCGCGCTGCAACCCGTTCCTCGAGAACGGCGCGCGCCTCGGACAGTTCTCCGTAGGTCTCCTCGAGCTCGCGCAGGTGCGCGTCGCTCTCGACTGTCCGGCGCTCGAACTCGCCCCGCAGCCGACTCCCGTACACCGTGGCGGCGAGCACCATGAGGAGGAAGAGTCCCTCGATGAGGTACTCCAGGCGCTGGAGCCCGACTATCTCGTCCTCCTGCCGGGCGAAGACCTGCGCCTGAACCCTGCGCACGTCGACCCGCAGGGCGCGAAGCGCGTCCGTCGCCCGGACCTGTGCTGCCGAGAACGTCGTCATCCCCGCCGCAGCAGCCGTCGGGTTCCCCCGCGTGAACTCGGTGATCACACCGATAGCTGCTTCCTTCATCTCTTCGATGGCACGAACCGCTTTGTCGAGATCGACGAGTATCTTGCCGCGCTCCGCTTCCTCGATCTCGGTGAGGCTGGTGCGCAGCACCCGCGCACGGGTGGCGAAGGTATTCGCAGCGAGCGTCACCTGGGACGCGGCGGTCTCGGTGCCTTGGCTCGCGAACACCCCGTCGACCGCGAGATTCACGCGCCCTGCAGCCTCGTCGAGCGTGCTTGCCTGGTTGAGCCGCGTGTCCCACACCTGTGCGGTGGACACCGAGCGGTGATAGCTCTGCACGATCCGGTGCACGTAGACGAGCCCGGTCCCCACCACGAGCACGTCGAACAGCGCGAGCAGGCTGTAGACGACATGCCACTTCGGCACGCGCCTGCTCGGCTTGAAGCGATGAGCCACAGACCGGGCTGGCGGGGACGGGGGGAGTTCGTTCGTCATGGAAGGGATGTCCACTCCATGATCCCGCATCTGGCCGCCGCTGACAACGTTCATTTGAACACTTTTAGTGAAAAACTTCGGTGGGCGACTTTCTCCTCCCGAAAAAGCGGTCCAGCCGGACCGGTAGGTACCGATCCGGCCGTTCAACGCTTGGCGGAAGGAGTGGGATTTGAACCCACGGAGGCAAAAACCTCGCACGCTTTCGAGGCGTGTCCCTTCGGCCACTCGGGCATCCTTCCGTTGGCCATGCTATCCGTCAGGGGCCGATGGCCACCGGCCCGAACGGCCTGCGATCAGCGGCGTTCGGCGAAGAAAGTGATCAGCAGTTCTGCTGCCTCGGCAGCACGGACGCCGTGTTGCACGGGCGGGTTGTGGTTCAGGCGAGGGTCTGCACACACGTTGTAGAGGCTCGCGGTTGCCCCTGCCTTGAGGTCTGCCGCTCCGTACACAAGGCGTCCGATACGCGCGTTGAGCAGCGCCCCGGCGCACATCAAACAGGGCTCGAGCGTGACCAGGAGCGTGCAGTCGTCAAGCCTCCAGCGACCGAGCACGGCGGCGGCATCCCGCAGCGCGAGCACCTCGGCGTGGGCGGTTGGATCCCCCGACACCTCACGCTCGTTCCCGCGACGGGCAATGACCCGTCCCTCGTGAACAACTACCGCCCCGACCGGCACCTCACCCCGCGCGCCTGCGGCTCGCGCCTCGGCCAGGGCCTCGGACATTGCCACGTCGTCGGGGATCTGTTGCTGGCTCATCGAGCGGAGGGGGTGGGATTCGAACCCACGGAGGATTGCTCCTCACACGCTTTCCAAGCGTGCCGATTCGGCCGCTCTCGCACCCCTCCTACGCCATTGCAGGCACACCGGGGTGCACCGACGCAGGGGTGCCGACACGGTAGCGGAACGGTACGCTGACGCCACCGTACGCGGGGTTCAACCCGGCGAGTGCGGTGATGGTCGGGTCCTGTGCAACGTCCGCATTGCGAATCAGGTCAGGGGCGGAAGCCAGCAGCCTTCAGCAGTCGCTGATGAGTGCCGCAGGTCGCCTGGCCGTCACCGCAGTCGCCGGGTTGCTGCTTTTTCGGCGCGTACCACGAGTTCGGGGGCACCGAGACGCTCTGCCACCGCAGCCAGGGCCGGGGTCGGTCCCTGCCAAAGCCAGTCGTCAACCGAGCCCACCGGAACGGTGGTGACGATGGTTGCCACCTTGCGGAACAGCAGTGCCTCGTCGAAACGTTCCCGCAGCGTGGCTGCAAGTTTGGCTGCGCCACGGACCCCGCCCGGCACATCCCAGTCCGCCTCGGCCGCAGGGATGTCCTCGAGCCGGCCGTAACGGGCGAGCAGGGCCGATGCCGACTTGGCACCCCAACCCGGCAGGCCCGGGAACCCGTCCGCTGTGTCACCGACGAGGGCCAGATAGTCGGCAATCGACGAGGGCGGCACGCCGAACTTCGCGATCACTCCGGCCTCGTCGAGGGTCTCGTTCTTGCGACGATCGAACTGCACGACGCGTGAGCCGCTCACGCACTGGCCGAGGTCCTTGTCGGGGGTGAGGATGATTGCCTGCTCGACCCGTTCGTCCGCAGCAGCGACAGCAGCAGCCGACCCGAGTGCATCGTCGGCCTCAAACTCAACCATCGGCCAGAGCGCAACACCGAGCGCGGCCAGAGCCTCATCGAGCAGCGGGAACTGCACCACGATCTCCTCGTCGAGACCCTCACCGGTCTTGTACCCGGCCCAGAGTTCGTTGCGGAAGGACTGCACCACCGAGTCGGTGGCGACACCGAGGTGTGTTGCACCGCCGGCGAGCAGGGCAATGGTGGAAGCCACCACACCGGCCGTCGCGGCTCCCGGCGGCGCACCACCGTGACGCGACGCCTGGCCGTAGTGCTGCCGGAACAGTTCATACGTGCCGTCGACGAGATGGACCCTCACGCGCTGCACCTGAGGGCCCGCAGCAACTCCTCGTTGCAGGGACTGCTGGTCATCGGATCACGAACCTCGCTCGAGAGTTCGCCGTCTCGCTGTCGACTCACGGTGCTCATACCCCATCATGCCCGGAGAATTCCTGACGACGTGTAGGTTGCTCAGGGAGGGAAGCACGATGCCGACAACCAAGCCACTGGCACCCAAGCGGTCATACCTGCGGCCCCCCGAGCGTCGACGCCAGTTGCTCGATGCCACCACTGCCGTGGTTCGCCGAGACGGACTCACCGCGCTCACGATGGTTGCCGTTGCCGCCGAGGCGGGCGTGAGCAGGCGACTCGTGTACAACCACTTCCCGGACCTCGCCACGCTGGCCAGAACCTTCGTTGCGGACCGCCTGATGACGTTCATGGCCGACACCGAGAGCGAATTCAACTCGGAAGCTCGCTCGCGCTCCGCAGCCGCCCGCTCGATCTTCGTCCGACTGAGCGCAGTGCCGGCCGAGGACCGGCTGTTGCTCCGCACGCTGCTCGTCGGAGCAGGACCTGTCGAACTGAACGGGATTCAGGAACTGATCGAGGAACGGATGCAGGAGAGGTGGCGGCGGATGCCAACGGACGCACCCGATGATCCACTCCTTGACGCCCGTGTACTCATCGCGGGGCAGATAGCGCTCACGATCGCCGACCTCGTCGACCGGGGCAGGCTCACGGCCGAGCAGGCGGACCGACTCGTTCGCGAGGGCGCCAGCCTGCTGGCGAAGTAGGCCACCTGCCCAGGTTTGAACAACGTCAGACCGATTCAGGCTTCAACCCGTTGGATATCTCGACATGGCATCGTGCGGGATATCCAACGGAACTGTGGAACTGACAAACCTCTACCGGGGCGTTGCGGGACCTACCACTTGGCGTCCCACTTCTTCTTGCTGCTTCCGCTCGGCGTGATCTCCACATGCAACTTGCAACCATCGTCACCCGAGGCGGCGAACGTGCAGTCCAAGTTGCCATTTCCACTGGACACGGACACGGAGCCGTAGATCTTCAGGCTGTCATCCTTCGGCTTGTCGAAGTCCATGTAGAAGTCGATCTTCACCGTGAACTTCGGGTGGCGGACGTACCGGTACGTCAACGGCTTCCACGAGATCCTCCGGTCGAACTTGAACTTCAGACCGCCAGCGAGCACGTGGGTGTTGCTGTTGTAATCCAGATAGAAGTCGTAGGAGACGGAGTTCTTCGAGTAGGCGAACCTAAAGTGCAGAACCTTCAGAACACCGCAGTCCATCGTCAGATTGCCGTCGAAGCTGTACTTCTTCGAACCCATCGACAGGTTGCCCGCGGTACTGCTGTCTACTGTCGAACACGATCCGGCGGCGAACGGTATGTCGGTGACCATAGAGAACTCGAAGTCGTCAACGTTGAATTGGTCTCCGGCCATCTGCCAGTCGGTGACCTCCACCGTTCCCGCTTGGTGCAGCGAGTTCGCGTTCACCGAGAGATTGAAACTGCCGTAGAACTTGCCCATGGGAAGGGTGAGATCACCGACGAGTGTGGTTGATGAGGCTTGAGCCGAGATATCAATCTTGAGTGACACCTCGTTGTACGTGATGCCACCAAGCTTGAGGTTCGTCACCCCTAGCTCTTGGTAGAAGGTCGGAAGCCCGTCGTCGTCCCTACCGATCTCCAACGCAAAGTGAATGTCTGCGCTGCCGAGACTCGTGTCGAATGAGAACCGAGTACCCGGCTCGATTGAGTAGTCGCCGAGTTCGCATCCGCGTGGGGCAATGCTGATCAGGAAGTCCGTCGTCTTGAAGACACCACCCTGGATCTGGACATAGGTGTTGGGATCAGGCGACTCGAAGGAGAACGCGAAGCACGGATTGAGCGTGCTGATGTTCGCCGACATGTCGCCCTTCAGCCAGCTTGTCCCCTGCATGACCGCCGGCGCCTTCGTCGGGTCGAAGTACATGGTGGCGCCCACACCGAGACTCGGCGAGCAACCCACCTGCTCGCAGGCGAAACCGACCTGCGCCGTGAGCGCCCAGAGATGGGCGCCGGGGATGCCGAAGGCATCGTCCCAGAGGTAGGTGTAGCCGTAATCCGGATGCGGCAACGCTGTGTTGATACCGTCCGGATCCCCGATGGGATCTTGGCCAACGTTCACCGTGTCGAGGTCGAGCGATTTGCCTGCCGTGTCCACGTACACCTGCAGAAGCACCGAGGTCTGGCCGTCCTTGGTGATCGGCACCTTGACAGTCACTTGTTGCCACGACCCGTCGGCGACAAACGACTCTGTCGCTACATCGTCGCCACCCCCGCGAGCGGTCAGCACGGCACGGCCGTTAACACTCGTTCCATCCGTCGAGCGAACCCATACGGTCATGACTTGTTTGGTGGTCTTGGCCGATGTGTACTGCTGGACGAGTTGCACGCCACCATCGTTCCCAATGCTGTCAGTGATACGGAGGAACCCTGAACCCGACTGAGCGCTGTCTGCATCGTTGATCTGGCTTTGTGCAACGACGCCCGTACCGAATGTCTGCCAACTTGCGAGTTGCACAATTGCATCATCAACGTTGAGTTCAACACCAGCTGTTTGCACATTGATCTGTGACCGCAGCGAGGTGTGGCCAGCGGTCATCGACGGCGACAACAGGGTCACCTGCTGCCACGATCCAGTAGCCGTGAAACTTGCCGTGGCCGACTGCTGCGTTCCGCCGTTGGCATACAGCACCATCTGGCCGCTGACCGGCGTTCCCGATGGGGAGCGGACCCAGGCCGTGTACGAATACCGAGAACCGACGGTCGGCGTGACGTCGATGTCGTGGTAGACAGATGCTGGATTCGCACCCGTCATTGACACACGGAATAGGCCATCACCTTCGTGCGCATTTGTCGGGTCGTTGTAAACGAACGCCGTTACTGTGCCGCCCCCTCCGGCCGTCGCCACCCACGGGTCGGGCTGCACGATGACCAGCTGATGGAGGTCCACCGAGTCGATATCGAGCTGACCGGCCTGAAGCAGGTCGATCTCAGGGATGAGCGTGGTGTTCGTTTTAGTCGACGTAAACGTGAGGCCAACGTCCTGCCACTCACCTGTAGCCGTGAAGGCCACGCTGGCTACCTCGTCGGAGTTGGTGCCACCCGTCGAACGCAAGCGCAGCTGACCGTTGACTGGAGCACCAGTCGTCGACCGGACAAAGGCGTGGTACGAGTACGACGAACCCGATGCGATAGTTGTTGGCACCGAGGCGGCAACGCCACCTGGTGCTCCGTAGATCATCAGGTTGTCGAGACGATTCCCGTTGGGCCCGGCCGTCCCGCCGCTCACCTGTCCGAACGCGCCCGAACGGTTGCCCGCCGGCATCGTGTAGGTCTGCGTTCGCACCACAGTGTTGTTATCGAGGCGCGTGATCACCGCGGTGACCGAGGAACCAGTAGCCGTTAGCCGCACTCGATACCAAATTCCGCTTGCGAGTTGGCCGAAGCCGGGGTCGGCAAGTTTGGTGTTGTTGCCGGCGTTCACGGAATAGAAACCGGCGTTCATGTCCGACGAACCGTTGAACAGCTTGAGTAGGTACCCGTTCGGCGACGTACCCGGGTTGGTGATCCAGAATCCGATGCTGAGCACGTCCTTGTTCGCAATCTGACCTGCGGTGAGCGCGGGCCAGTACACGTCGGTGGACATGTCGAAGTTTCCGGACACGTAGCCTGGGGTGCCCGAGTTGAAGTACCACCAATCGCCATTGCCGTCAGACTTCAGCTGACCGCTGCTGAGCGACACACCACTCGACTTGCTCATCGGCGGGAGCGTGTCCATGGTGTACGTGGCTGTTGCTGCAGTCGACGTTTCAGTGAGCGTCAGGTAGTTCGCGCCGTTCTGGGCTGCGTCGCGATTGTTCAGCACCAGTTGGCTCATCGTCGTCACTGCGTTCTCCACGATGCCCCACGTGCCAACCTTGGTAACAGATACATCGTCGACGTCGAGCGGCACGTTGAGTGTAGAGACGTAGATCTGTGGCCTCGTGGTGGTGCTGCTGCTCGAGCCGACCGGGAGGGTGAGGTACACGCGCTGCCAGGTACTCGTGGCGGTGAACGCCACCTCGCGATAGTCGTTCTGGGAGCCGCCGTAGTTGGACAGGCCGATCTTGCCATTCACCGCCGTTCCCGTTGGCGAGCGCACCCAAGCCTGCATCGTGTATTGCTCGCCGGCCGTCAGGTCGTAGGAAACTGGCTTCCACATCCAGCCTGCTGCCGTCTTGGCAACGATCTCAAAATAGTTGCTGCCGCCGTGTGCGTTCACAGGGTCGACATAGATTCCCGTGGTGAGGGGGCCGCCATCGCCAGCAACAAACGGGTCAGGCTGCGACAACGCGATCGCGGTGATGTTCACGTCGTCAACCCACAGGGAAACGTTTGTGGTGGTGTTGTTCAGCTCAAGCGTGATACCGCCTGCGCCCGTTTTCGTTATTGGAAGCTGCACTTTCACCAGTTGGTACGTACCGTTCGCCGTGAAATTCGTGGTTGCTGTCTCGCCGGTGAGTGTCGTGCGGGCAACAATCGAGCCACTGACAGTCCCGCTAGGAGCTTTCACCCACGCCGACGCCTCATAGGTTGAGCCCAAGACTGGGGAGAACACGAGGGTGCGCTTCATCGTCGCCGTGTTGTTCGACGAGACCAGCTGCACATAGCCGTTATCGCTGTGCGCGTTTGCTGGGTTGTCCGTGTGCAGGATCTTGGTCTCGCCACCGCTGAAGTTGTCCCAGCGATGGCCCGTCGATGATCCCGTGCTCGTGAACTTCTGGCCGAAAACACCCGCTCGGTTCCCCGACGGAACGGTAACCGTTCGGGTTACCTCAAGTTCTCCAGTATCCAGACGGATGACGGTCGCAGTCACGGTAGAGCCGATGGCCTTGAGCCTCAGTCGGTGCCACACCCCTGCAGCAAGTCCCGGGAAGTCGGAATTGCCGGAGATCTGCGTACAACAACTCCCGCTGCTGACCGTGTAGAAGCCGTTGCCGGCACCGTCATAGTTGCTGAGATAGAAGAGATAGCCGGTTACGTTCTCTTGAGTACTCGAGCTCGGACTTGTCGTACCACTGCCGGTCATCCAGAACCCGAACGGCGCTCGGTCCGCTGTGGTCCCGGGCCAGTAGATGTCGGTCGAGATATCGAAATCTCCGCTTGCATAACCCGGGCTCGAGGTTCCTGCGTTGAACCACCAGGAGGTGCTCGGCCCAAACATGCCGAGTGATTTCCCTGGATTTGCGTAGTCGCTGGTGAGAGAGACTCCCGGGGAGTACACGATCGGCACGCTGGACTCGTCAAAGTTGACCGTGGACCATGCATCAGCCGGTGCCGGGTCCTGAACGGTATTGATACCAGTCAACGACACGTCGTCGAACAGCAAGGTCGTCCCATTAATCGTGCTGTTTCGGAGTACGACCTGAACGTTTGAGTGGTCACCTTGGGTGTACGTGTACGACGTCGTGAGCTGCACCCAGCCATCGCTGTTCGTGATCGTTCGGGAGGCGCTCCCATACGATTCTGAGGTCCCACCTACCCAGCTGATCCAGATCGAGGCTGCCGTTGGCGTGGAAGTGGGGTTGCGCACCCAAGCCGACAATCTGTAGGTCGCTCCAGCTCTCGGGGCGGCAAGATTCGTCAGGCTATCCGCGCGGCACCCGCCACATGAGGTGGTGTTCTGGATCTCAAGGTTTCCCGTTCCTGAGTGGGATCCGCCCGGGTCCTTGTTCACCGCGAGGCTGACTTGGAAGTAGTCGGTAGGGATCTGCTGGAAGAGGACGTCGTCGACGTAGAGGTCGGTATTCAACGTGGTCATGTTGTAGAAGCTGACTTTCGCCCCGGTGTGACCGCTGTACGCGAACTTGATGGACTGGATGACGTGCTTCCATCCGGATCCTGAGGTGGAGAAGGGGACCTGAACGGTCTCCGATGTTCCGCCGATCGATTCGATCCGCAGATATCCATTCACTGCGGCCGCAGTCGGGGACTTCACCCACGCAGAGAACGAATACGTCACGCCTTGGTCTAGGGCCTCATTCACGGTGTAACCAGCAGACCAGTTCGTGGCGGTCCCGCGGATGGACATGAAGCCGTCGCCCAAATGCGCATTCGCTGCATTCGAGTAAACGACCGAGCTGGCACTACCGCTCAGCTGGTCGAAACGAGTGACGTTCCCCAACGCGATATTGCCCGTGGCAGACCCCTTGACGACCGAGAGCGTGATGCTGTCGAACGCCACCGTCGTTTGGCCGTCGGGGATTCCTGCCACGATTGCAACCGATGATCGGCACGCCAGCCCCGCCGTGCTCCACTGGACGTACTGCCACGATGACGTGACGGTGAAATAACTCGAATAACTGAATGCCTGCGAGAGGGAGCCGCATCCACTAGGGATGCCATTGTTCTGTTCTTGGTAGATGCCGAGTCGCACGCGGGTGTTCGAGGACGTGCCTGATCGCACCCATGCACCCATCGTGTACGTGGTGTTGACCACCGTGGGGACATAGTCGTATTCGACTAACGCGTCGTTGGTGTTCGTTGCACCGGCGGCCGAGTTGTTCTTGATCAATGCGACGAAGCTTCCGACCTCGTCCGTTGGGGCCGAATCAGCAAGCACCGAGCCGGTAAAGCCCGATCGCACCGACCAGTTCGTAAAGTCACCGGTCTCGAAGTCGCCGTTGTTCGTCTGGTCGGTGTCCTCGAAGTCGCCGTTTGCGAGGAGCGAACCAAGGCTCCCGTCCTCGAAGCCACCATCGGGGTACAACTCGAGACCAGTGTTGTTCTCGAAGCCGCTGTTACTCAACGTCGGTGGCGAGGCGGTGTTCTCAAAGCCACCGTTGGCAAGCACTGAGTCCGGCTGCTTGACATCGAAGGTGCCCTCGACCAGCGCTGTGTTGTCCGGTTCAAAATTGCCGGTGGGCAGCAGGGTCGGTTGGTCGAAGGTACCGAGACTCAAACTGCTCGCAATGCCCTTGGCGGCCAGTCGTACGACGATGCCAGCGGCCTCTTTGCCCGCCTCGATGCCAATAAATGCCGACACGGGGAACTTGTTGCCCTTCACCTTTACTGTCGCGTCGGCGCCGAGGCTGAGCGAGAAGGTGCTGTCCTCGAGTCCGATGTGGGTGCTTATCGAGCGAAGCTCAAAACCCTGATTCTTCAGGTTCACGTCGATGCTCGCGTCAACCGAGAACTCCGGCTTGTCGATGTCGAAGAATCCGGTGGCCGGGATGACGGTGTCGAACTCCGGGAGACCGAACGCCTTCATCAGCGCCCCGGGGAACTTGAGATTCGCAGTGAGTTGCGGGATCTTGAAGGGCAAATTGATCGGGATGAAGTTGCCGTCCGGGGCCTTGCCAAGGTTGATCTTGGGCAGCTCACCGTTCCATGAATCAGGGAGCGAAGGATCGCTGGGATCAATGTTCGTCCACGCAAAGCCCTTGAGAGCAAACGACTTGAGCGACACGCCGTTGGTCGAGCCAGTGGTCAGATCGTCGCTCAAGCCACGAAGGGCAGCAAGGTTCCAGGAATTGAAGGAGCCATAGAGGTTCCAGTCGGCGAAGGTGCCAGTACCACCAATTACATCAACGTTCAGCGAGAGTGTTGTCCCGGAATAGGAAGTGACGATGCCTTCCATGAAGTTGTTGAAGTTGGCTTTCGAGAGCAGCCGCACTCGATCGTTAATCTTGTAGTTCAGCCCAGCGGTAGTCGTGAACGATTTGAGGCCCTTCGCAATCGACAGCGATGTAGTCGAGAGCGAAGTTGGGGTGCCGCCCAGCGTGTCAATGTTCAGGCCAAGGAAGCCGCCGGTGTACGTCGTGACGAAACCCTCCATCCACGCCTGACCAGCGGTTGCGCGCACCCGTTGCCCGATGAGGTAGCCGAGCCCGGACGGGCTCGGGAAGCTCTTGAGTCCTGTGCTGAGCGTGGACACGAGACTCGACACTGAAGTCGGAAGGAACCCAACCGACGTATCGATTTGGCCGATGGCCCAACCCGCTGGAGTCCACTCGACACATCCTCCGGTTTCCACCGTCTTGATCTTGGGGATGCCGATGGCAAAGTCTCCACAGAACTCAACTCCCCATCCATTCGTCGCCTCGCTGAGGTCTGGCATACCGAGGTTCGGGTCGAACTGATCCTTGCGTTCCCCTAACCAGATGGTCATCGCGGGATCCTTCACCTCGGCGGTGACGTACGGGGGATAGCTAAAGTCCATGTCCGCTGTCGTGGCCTCGAGCCGACCCCACTGTGTAGTTCCGGCGATCAGGATGGCGCCGTTGGTCGACAGGTCCGGGACCGGATCGGGGAACGTAATCGTTCCGTTCACCAAGCCAATGAACAGGTTGTCGGGGTCTTCACCCGGGCATTTTTCCTGGTCCGGGTCGTCCAACGGGCAAACATCGGAGAACACGAGATCCGTCGAGAGGTTTACGTCCGGTGCGAGATCTGTCCACGAGATGTCCGCGACGGTCACGTCCCAGGTGTACTCGCCGTAGTAATAGCTGAGCGTGCCAGTGATCTCGTTGCGCGGGACAGTGAGCGTCGAGTCACCGAGTTGTGCCACGAAGTCGTCGCCCAGATCTTGGGTGGCGGTGTAGGTCCATTCGTTCTGGTTCTTGTAGGTGACGCCGTACTGCTTCACCCATGCGGCGAAGTACTTTGTTCCGACCGTCACGGCCTTCTTCATCACGACATCGGTGAGCCCTGTGAAGGCGTCCTCGTATCCGTCCAGTTGCCTCACTGTGTGGCGAACGCGCTGGACGGGCGTCAGGTCCTGTACGAACAGCGGGGGACGCTGGGTGCTGCTCAACCCGAAGCTTCCCCCTGTGGCGTTCATCCCTCCGCTGATCGGTACCTTGCCGCCCGCAGCGTCTGCGATGTTTCCAGACACGTTCCAGTAGGGCTCAGTGCGCGGAACTCCATCGTTCAGCCATCCAGCGCTCTCGAAGGTTCCTCCAAAGGGAACCGCTATACCGCTGAGGTACAGCGCACCCGAGGCATCGAGTTTGAACGCTTTCGAGGACGCGAACGTGCCGGCGAGCGTGAGGTGGCTGTCGCCGTTCCGAGCGGTGTAGTTGGCGCTCATCGAGCGGGTGAACGGGGCGGCCGGGCCTGCCTTCGAGAAGTTGACACTCAGCTTGGTCTCGGTTGTCCATCCGTCGGGGAGGTTCATGAGCAACGCACCCTTGGGGTAGACGTCAATCGTGCCGTCGATGGCTCCCGAGTCGAAGTTGATGTCGCCAGCCACCTTCGTGATCTCCAGGGCGTGCTTCAGCCCAAACAGTGATCCACTGGCCCGGGTTATGTTCATGTTCCAGCGAGCCGGTCCGGAGGAGTTGAACGTGCCACCGAGAGCAAGGTCCTCGTGTTGGAGTTCCATGCCGGTCTGCAGTGACCAGCGCACACCGCCCTTTGCTGTGCTCACGATGCGACCTGCGAAGTGGGCGCTATCCACACTCAGGCCCTCGAACGACACCGGGGACCACGTCTCGGGTGTTGCGCTGCGAACCCTGAGCGACCAGGTTTTCGTATCGAGGAACCAAACATCGGTCGTTACCTGAACATTCGAGCCCGGGATCGGGTTGATGACGGCGCGCCCCGTGAACGAGGCGTTTCTGCTCGATGCGCTCAGGGAACTGCTGAGCAACTGACCTCCACCCTGCAAGGTGGTGGCTCCTCCTGTACCGGAGAGCGCCCATCGTGCCTGTCGGTTCTTGTTGTAGCCCTTGCTCGCGTAGTAGCCGGATACCTCAACGGGTTCGGTCCCCAGCAGAACCTGGCCTGTTCCCTTCAGGTAGAAGGTGTCATTCCGCAGCAAGGGTCCGGTGAAGGTGACGCTGCTCGAATCTCTACCGGCCCACATCGTGATCATCGCCGACCAACTGGCTCTGGCGTTGCCAAACGTCGACAGGCTCGTTCCGTTCGTGGAGGCCACCAAAGCCCGCCCGGGCCCACCCTGCCAGTAGACGAGCCGCAGAACTGACTCTCGGCGCCAACTCGCAAGGAGCGCCGGAGAGTTCGACAGCTTGACCCGCACCTCACCGGACACGCGGCCGCCGATTGAGCGCAGCCCACCGGTGAAATCACCGCTGCGCAGGGTGATCCCTCCGATTGTGCCGCTGCCACCGGTAACACCGATCGTCCAGTTACCCGAGGACGTGGCGTTGAATCGGGCGTTGACCTTGATGCCGTTCGGGCCATTGAGCACGACGGTGCCCTTGCTCGCGCCTGCGGCAGGCCGGGCGGCGGGCTCCGAGGCCGCGGCCCGGTGGTGATCGGTGAGGGCCTGCAGTGCTACGAGTGCCGCGGCCAAGCCAACAGTCGCTAGCACAGCCCGGCGGAGCCACCTTGCCGATCCCTGTGCACAAGTGGACGTTTGAGCGCAGCTGCGCCGCGCCCCGATCCTGAGGAAACTGCACATGACGTACCGGCCCTTCGACTTGGCGATTGGTCACTCGACTCCGTGTAACCCCTACGCGGGCGCAGCGACCTAGCGCAGCAGAGTATTGCAGGACGCACTCGGTACAGGCAATGGCGCACGGTGACTCGGGACATCAACCAACTTCACCGACACGCAACCACTAGACGGATCAGCTAGCGGACTTCGTTGTCGAGTGCTCAAACCCGCTGTCGCTCCGGGCGGCTGTCATGCTCTTGGCATGACGTCGACCGTGGTACGCCTGCACCCGGGCAAGGACCGATCGCTCCGGCGGTGGCATCCGTGGGTGTTCGCAGGGGCCGTGGAGTCGGTTCGAGGCGCAGCATCTGCCGGTGACACGGTGCGGGTGGTTGCGAGCGATGGCACCTTTCTTGCCTGGGGCGCCTACAGCCCGGACTCCCAGATCGCGGTCCGCATCTGGTCGTTCATGGAACAGGACGTGATCGACGCCGAGTTCTTCGCAGACCGGGTGCGGCGTGCTGCGGCGAGCCGGAGCGACCTTGCCGGGCGCACCACCGCTGCGCGGCTCGTGTTCGCCGAGAGCGACCACCTGCCCGGGGTGATCGTCGACCGGTACGGGTCCGTGGCGGTTATGGAACTCACCTGGGTCGGCGCGGACCGCTGGCGGGATGCGATCGCCGATGCGTGCCTCTCGCTCGACGGGGTTACCTCGGTCTACGAACGCAGCGACGTGGAGGTTCGACAGCGCGAGGGCCTCGCCGAGCGCACGGGCCTGCTCCGCGGGGTGGAGCCACCCGAACGCGTTGAGGTGAGCGAGGACGGTGCGACCTACCTCGTCGACGTGCGCAGCGGTCACAAGACCGGCTTCTACCTCGACCAGCGTGAGAGCAGGTCCACCGTACGGGCACTCGCTCGCGGCCAGAAGGTGCTCAACGTCTTCGCATACACGGGGGCGTTCAGCGTTGCCGCGTGGCAGGGCGGTGCCAGCAAGGTCACCACCGTCGACTCCTCGGGCCCCGCGCTCCGCATCGCCGCCGAGAACCTCGCTGCGAACGGCCTGCCGACCGGCAGCCTCGTGGAGGCCGACGCATTCACCGAGTTGCGCCGACTCCGGGACGCGGGCTCCACATTCGACCTCGTGATCCTCGACCCTCCGAAACTGGTGCACAACAAGGCCCAGGTGGAGCGCGGGGCACGTGCCTACAAGGACCTCAACTGGCTCGCGTTCCGGCTGCTCTCGCCCGGTGGGATGCTCCTGACGTTCTCGTGCAGCGGCAGCGTGACCCCCGAACTGCACCAGAAGATCGTTGCCGATGCCGCGCTCGACGCCGCGAGAGATGCACAGGTCGTCGGCAGGCTGCACCAGGCCAGCGACCACCCGGTGCTGCTCAGCTTTCCCGAGGCCCAGTACCTGAAGGGTCTCGTGTGCCGCGTGTCCTGATGGACACCCGGCGGCCTACTCCTGGACGAGCTCGATGAGCGTGCCGTAGCTGCCCTTCGGGTGGATGAACGCAACCGTGGTGCCGCGACTGCCCGGGCGGGGCGCCTTATCGATCGGGGTCGCACCGGCGGCGATCATCGATGCGAGAGCCGCGGCGCAGTCCTTCACGCGGTAGCCGATGTGATGGAGTCCCTCACCACGCTTCTCGATCGCCTTCGCGACCGGCGAGTCATCCCGGGTGGGGGTGAGCAGTTGCACGTAGCTCTCGGCAACCTTGAGGAGCGCCTCTTCCACGCCGTCGCTCTCGACAACCTCGCGGTGGTCCACCTCGGCGCCGAACGCACGGCGGTAGTAGTCGATGGCGGCATCGAGGTCCTTGACGGCGATGGCGACGTGGTCGATTTCGGTGAGGATCATGGCTCTCATTCTGGCCCCCCGTTCGTCGGTACCCAAACGTGGGTTCCGTGCGGTTTCGCTCGTGAGGGCGTGAGGGTGTCGCTTGCTCAGCCGCGACCGCGAAACAGCGTGATCTTCTTCTCGCCGATTCGCTCACGCTTCTCGGGGTCGTCGATGCCCAGACCCTCGGTGGGGGCCAGACAGAGAATCCCAAGCTTGCCCTCGTGCTCGTTGCGGTGGATCTTGCGGGCCGCCTCTCCCGTCTCGGCGAGCGTGTAGACGTCTGAGAGCAGCGGCTGGATCCTGCCCATGTCGATGAGCCGATTGGCCTGCCAGGCCTCCTGATAATTCGCGAAGTGGCTGGCGAGCAGTTTCTTCAGCTTCATCCAGAAATGCCGGTTGTCGAACTCCACCATGTAGCCCGACGTTGCTGCACACGTGACGATGGTTCCCCCACGCTTGCACGAAAAGACCGACGCACCCATCGTCTGGCGGCCCGGGTGCTCGAACACGATGTCCGGGTCCTCGCCCGCGAGTTCGCGGACACGCTTGCCGAAGCGACGCCACTCCGATTCGTCCTGGGTGTGCTCGTCCTTCCAGAAGCGGTACCCCTCGGCCTTCCGGTCGATGACCGCCTCGCAGCCCATCTCGTTGAGCAACTGAGCCTTCTCCGGCGAGGACACCACACCGACGGGCACACCGCCGCCGTTCAGGACGTACTGCACGGCATAGCCACCAATGCCGCCGGTGGCTCCCCAGATCAGCACGGTGTCGCCCTGCTTCATCCGCGCAGCGTTGTCCGACACGAGCATGCGGTAACTCGTGGAGTTGCAGAGCGCGTTCACCGCTGATTCCTCCCACGTGAGGTGCGTGGGCTTGGGCATCAACTGATTGGCCTTCACTACCGTGAGGTCGGCGAGGCCGCCGAAGTTCGTCTCGAAACCCCAGATTCGTTCGTTGTTCGCGAGCATTGAGTCGTTGTGAGCGGAGGGATCCTGATCGTCCACGTAGTTGCAGTGGATCGTGACGCGGTCCCCGGGCTTCCAGTTGCGCACCGCTGAGCCCACGCGCAGCACGACACCGGAGGCGTCGGAGCCGATCACGTGGTAGGGCAGTGCGTGGCGCTTGCCCCAGATGCTCTCCTTGCCGAGCCGCTCAAGGAACCCGAAGGTGGGGAGCGGTTCGAAGATGCTCGTCCACACCGTGTTGAAGTTGATGGAACTGGCCATCACCGCGACGTAGGCCTCGTCTGGCGCGAGTTCGGGCGTGGCGACGTCTTGGATGTGGACCGACTTGCGCGGGTCCTTGTCGGCCGACGCAACGCCCTCGAACATCGCGATGTCGTCCCGGCGGACCACGGCGGCCCGGTAGGACTCGGGGAGTGCGAGGGCTGCGAGTTCCGCGCCGGGGGCACCGGCGAGGATGGCGTCACGGATCTGCTGCATAGAAACGCGAGGTTACTGATGGGTAGATAGTCGGGACCTAGTCGGGCGTACCGATCGGGGAGCGGACGGCTTCGGATGCGCCCGGTCACGAACCCCGATTAGACCACCTACCCGGGCGCCACGGTTCGACCAGTGCTGTTGAGTACCGTCGAGACGTGGATCAGTCCCAGTTCGTGCCGGGGGTCGGGGACCTCCTGCTCGTCGGTAGGGGCAACACCGCCGCGGTATTCCGCTCCCTCCACCTCGCCAGCGGCCGGACCGTCGCGGTGAAAGTGCTCAATGCCCGTCTCACCGCGGCCGATCAAATCCGGCGTTTCGACAACGACATGGCCAACGTCGCAGCGCTCGGCAACGAGCCCTCGATCGTGGAGGTTCTCGCCAGTGGCGTGAACGAGGGCGGTCACCCGTGGGTCATCACGACGTACCTCCCGGACAACCTCGCCACCATCGTCGCCGAGCACGGTCGGATCACCTGGACCGATGCGGTGGCCGTCGGCACCGAGGTGGCCCGTGCCCTCTCGGCTGCACACAGCCGGCAGGTGCTGCACGG
This sequence comes from Actinomycetota bacterium, assembly GCA_009701715.1. Taxonomy (GTDB): domain Bacteria; phylum Actinomycetota; class Acidimicrobiia; order Acidimicrobiales; family Ilumatobacteraceae; genus WLJO01. The sequence continues at coordinate 52,497 of WLJO01000004.1, read as the reverse complement.
TGACCTCAAGGCGACAGACATCCGTTTCGACAGTCTTGGTGTGCCGCATCTTGCCGATCTCGGATTGTTCAGGTTCGCTGGCACGGAACCGAATGGTCCCGTCAGCGGTGGGCGACTGGTGCACTGTGCACCCGAGGTCGCTACCGGCGGACCGCCCGACACGCTCACCGACGTGTACTCGCTCGCGTCGGTGCTCTACGAGGCGATGAGCGGCCGGCCCCCGTTCGGCGCCCCGGCAGACCGGGAGGCCACCGATCTGGCCGAACGCATCGGCGGCGACGTCCCTGCCCCGCTCACAGGGTTCGGCGTGCCGAGCGACGTTGACGGACTCATCCGCACGGCACTGTCCACGGAGCGCTCCGAGCGGCCGCAGTCCGCCGGGGAATTCGCGTTTGCACTCGCAGCAGTTGCGCCCACTACGCGTTCGCCGGGCGCAGAGCACGGAGATCCCCCGTCTCCGGACGGATCCCTGTCGGTGGGCGGCATTCCCTTCGACGAATTGGACACGCCACCCGACGGCTACCCGCTCATCGACGAGTTTCCCGTGCTCGATAATGACGAGGCCGCGCCGCTTCTCGCGGCTGCGGGCAGGCGCGAGCGCCGCCGTCGGAGGGAGCGACGCGTTGCGTCGATCGCCGTGATCATCGCGATCCTGTCAGGAACCGTCACCGGAGCCGTGGTCTGGATCACCAGCCGAAATAGTGGGAACAACGGGCCGACGACAACTGTCCCCGACACCACGGTCGCCGGCGAGGTGTCACCCCCGGGCACCGACACCCTCCGACCCGTTCCCACGGTCTCGTATGCGTTCGTCGCATCATTCGACTCGAAGCAGGCAACCGCCTCACTATCCGGCGTGGCCTCCCCGACGGGCGCCGCCCGCCTGAAGAACGCTCTCGCATCCGTGGGCCGGCTGGAGAACGACCTGCAGATCCAAGATGGTCCGGAGCCCGACAGCGGGACGTCGGTGGACGACGCCATCACGTTGCTCGCGAGCATGAGACGGAACCTCATCGCCGGAACCCTGAGGTTCGACGGTCAGACCTTCAGCCTGAGCGGGTTCTACCGGGACGAATCCGCCCGGAACGACCTCCAGAACGTGATCACGCTCATGCGCACGCCAGCGGCCCGACCGGACCTCACGCTGGACCCGGATGCAGCAGCAGTGCCGGCGACAACCGACCCTGCTGGCACAACCGCAGCGACCATCGAGATCGCCGCGCGCCCCACCTCGTTCAGCATCCCGGCGGATGGCCGCTTCCACGTCCTCCCCGTCACGCTCGTCCCGAGCGGCGGCTCGACACAGCTGTGCCTCAACAGCCGCACCGTGTCCGGCCCCGAGCAGCAGCGCCTGATCATGAACTACTCGAGCTGCGGACTCGCCCGAATCGTCACGCTCTCGTCGTCGCTGCCCGGCACATACACCGTGATCGACACCTTCACCGACGAGCGGGGTCCGTCGGGGCCGACAGGATCAGTCACCTTTGTCGTGGTGGTCACCTGACACTTCCTGCGGGCCGTCAGTGGGTACCGTGACATCTGTGTACGACCGTGTCCCCGGGGTAACCGACTTCGAACCCATTGCCTCTGACGAGGTGCGCGAGACCTTCCGGGCGATCGACATCGAGACGGGCGAACGAGTGGTGGTGAAGGTGCTCGCCAAACAGGTGAGCGACGAACAGTTCGATCGTTTTACGTCCGTGTGCCGGGCCGTTCGGTCCATTGACCGACATCCCAACATTGCGCGTCTCTACGACGCCGGCACCACCAGTGACTCGCACCCGTATGTGGTCGTGGAGCACCAGGACCGTTCGCTTTCCGATCTCATCGGGAGCGAGGGTCGGCTCCGCTGGCAGGAAGCCGTGGCACTGGGCGCGGAGATCGCGTCAGCGCTCGAGGCCGCGCACCGCATGAACGTGGTGCACGGCGACGTCGCACCGCGCAACATCCTGCTCGCGGACGACGACGTGCCGCGCATCACCGATTTCGGCGTGCGCGCGCTCGAGACGGCTCCCGACACCACCGGGGCCACCGGCGGACGGGCGACGCTGTCCCGTCTCTCCCACATGGCACCCGAAGTGGTGCAGGGCCGCGGTGCGGACGCACGGTCGGACATCTATTCGCTGGCCTCCACCCTGTTCGAGGCACTGGCGGGAGCGCCACCGTTCATCCGCCCAACCGACGAGACCGTGGTCCCTGTGGTGTCACGACTGCTCGGCGAGGGCCCGCCGTCGCTGTCGTCGCTCGGTGTGCCCGCACCCGTCGAGGCAACAATCGTCGGCGCAATGGCAAAGGACCCGACGATGCGTCCGAGCAGCGCGGAGTTGTTCCGCCAGGAACTGCTCGCAGCAGCACGCACAGCGACCGGACCCGACATGCTGGCCACCGCGGCAGCGGCACGCGCTGCCGGAGCCCCGCAAGATGCTCATCTCGGCAGGCGGTCGGATCGCACCCGCGACGCGAACGGATCCCCAATCACTCGCAGGCGCAGGCGAGGCGTGGACCTCGGCATCGCGGCCGTTGCGCTGATTGCCGTGATCGCGATCATCGTGGTGGCCACCCGGTCGGGCAACAAGAACGATTCCGCCGCGAACAACGGGGCAACCACGGGGGTCCTTCCCGCCGGATCAACATCGCCGGACGCCAGTGCACCGTCCTCGACGGCGGTATCGACATCCGTTGCAGCAACAACCACCATCGCCTCAACGTCTTCGAGCCAACCCCCTTCCACGGACCCGACTGCCAGCGACCCGCTCACCACGGACCCGACCGGCACAGGAGGGGAGCCCTCCACTACGCCGGCACCGGGGAGAAACACACTCACCCTCACCGGTAGCGGCTTTCACCTCGCGTCGTTCACGAGCAGCGTCGGCACCACGCTGACGTTCCCTGCTGGCAGGGACTTCCACGAGTTCGACTACTCGGTTTCCTACACAGGCGGGGAGAACTCGCTCGCCTGCCCGGGCCACACCGGCCTGAAGCGTGTAGAGGGTCCCGGTCTGTCGAACCTGAAGCTCGGCGGCTGCTTCCGCCCCGGGAGGGATTCCGCGAAGATCCGGATCCGCGCATACTTCCCGGGCAAGGTCACCTTCACGGTGTACCTGTGCGACGTCGATGTCTTCGTCGGCTACTGCAACGGGCCGACGCGTTCCACGAACGGCGTGGACATCACGGTCATCGCCACCTGACTCATCGCACCAACCGGTATCCGACCCCCGCCCGGGCGACTAGCGTGATCGTCATGTCAGGTTCTTTCATCGTTGCCGGCGCCCGCACCCCCATCGGGAAGATGAGTGGCGCTCTCGCCCCATTCACCGCAGCAGACCTCGGTGGCTTTGCCATCAAGGCAGCCCTTGAGCGTGCCGGGGTGAAGCCCGATGAGGTGGAGCACGTGCTCATGGGGCAGGTGCTCATGGCCGGGCAGGGTCAGGTGCCGTCCCGCCAGGCGGCGGCGAAGGCAGGCATCCCGATGTCGACCCCGTCGGTCAACATCAACAAGGTCTGCCTGTCGGGCCTGAACACCATTTATCTCGCCGACCAGATGATCCAGGCCGGTGATGCAGACATCGTGATCGCCGGCGGCATGGAGAGCATGACTGCTGCGCCGTACCTCGCGATGGGTGCGCGCGGCGGGTTCCGTTACGGCAACACCGAGCTCGCGGACGCCATCATCAAAGATGGCCTGTGGTGCTCGTTCGACGCGTGTCTGATGGGTACGGGCACCGAGCGATACAGCGCCGGCAGCATCTCGCGAGAGGCACAGGACGACCTTGCGGCGAAGTCCCACGAGCGCGCCGCGAACGCTGCCAAGGACGGGCGCCTCGCAGACGAGATTGTCAACGTGTCGATCCCGCAGCGCAAGGGTGACCCGCTGCTCGTGGAGACCGACGAAGGTGTGCGTCCCGGAACCACGATGGAATCGCTCGGCGGGCTGAAGCCGGCGTTCGACCCGAATGGCACGGTTACCGCCGGCAACGCATCGCAGCTCAGCGACGGCGGTTCAGCCATCGTCATGATGTCCAAGCGCGCCGTGGAGGCTCGCGGCATCACGCCGCTCGCCGAGGTGCTCAGCTACGGCATGGTCGCAGGACCGGACAACACGTCCCTGTTGCACCAGCCCAGCAACGCGATCCTCAAGGCGCTCGCCAAGATCGGCAAGCAGGTGAGCGACATCAGCCTGTTCGAGATCAACGAGGCGTTCGCGGCGGTCGGCATCGCCTCGATGGCACACCTCGGAATCTCCGACGAGATCGTCAACGTGAACGGCGGCGCGATCGCGCTCGGTCACCCGATCGGCATGAGTGGCAACCGTTTGGCGCTGTCGCTTGCGCTCGAACTGCGGCGCCGTGGTGGTGGCATGGGTGCTGCTGCACTGTGCGGCGGCGGCGGTCAGGGCGATGCTCTGATCATCCGAAGCATCTAAACCTGCCGGGTGTTCTGGCCGCAGGGTACGGGTGTATCCACCGGCCCCTCGGGGTTGCGGTGAGCCCGGTCACCGTTCGTGCCCCGAGAAATTTCTCGGGGTGACTTGACGGGCTTCCGTAACAGTCGTAACGTAAATGAAATACAAGGTCGCTTTGGGACCCCCACCATGCCCAAGGCCCTTTCTGGGGTATCCGTCCCCGAGTTGACGACCGCCCGCTGTCGACTCGAGGACTGGTACCCCAGAGTTCTTTAATGGCCCGGTGCTCAGTCCATGGCGCGGCGGCCCTCGAGGGCCCGCCCGAGCGTCAACTCATCTGCGTACTCGAGATCGCCGCCCACGGGCAGGCCACTGGCAAGCCGGGTAACGGTCAGACCGAGCGGCTTGAGCAGTCGGGCCAGGTACATCGCTGTTGCCTCGCCCTCCACGTTCGGGTTCGTGCACACGATCACCTCGGTGACCGACGCGTCGGCAAGACGGGTGAGCAGTTCGCGAACCTTCAACTGCTCCGGTCCGATGCCCTCGATCGGCGAGATGGCCCCGAGCAGCACGTGATAGCGACCGCGGAACTCGCCGGTCTTCTCGAGCGCCACGATGTCCCGTGCCTCCTCCACCACGCAGAGCACCGTTGCGTCCCGGCGGTCATCGGCACAAATACCGCACAACAGGTCCTCGGCCACGTTGAAGCAGAGGTCGCAGAAGCGAACCTTCGCCTTGGCGTCGACGATCGCCGTGGCAAGGCGCTCCGCATCGGGCGTGGGCAGCTTCAGCAGGTGGAAAGCAATGCGCTGCGCGGACTTCGGACCGATCCCCGGCAGTCGTCCCAGTTCGTCGATGAGCGCCTGGACCGGCGGTGCGTAGGTGGCGGCCACGTCAGGCGGACCCCTCCACGAAGGTGGACCCGGGGAACGAACTGGCGATCCGGTCGAGGTGCGTGCCCTGCTCCTGCGGCGGGGCGCTCTGCAGGTCGGACAGGTCCACCTCGTGATCGATCGGGTCCGGCACCTCAGCGTCCACCGGCGTTGCTGCCGCCGCTGCATCGGCCTCGATGAAGACGGTGACAGCGGCACCGATAGCAGCGGATAACGCCTTTTCGATGTCGGCCCGGTACTGACCTGCTTTGTCTGCATGGCCCTGGTTCGGGAACCCGATTACCAGCGCGCCGTTGCGAACACCCTTGGGCTGCGCGACCACGTACAGCGCCTTGGCCATGCCCTTGAGGCCCGGCCGCACGACCGTGTCGAACACAGCGACGAGGTCGCCGCCGACCGCAGACGGCGGCGCTGCGGAGGCGTTCGCTGGTGCCGGTTCCGGCTGGGGAGCAGCCACTGTCGGCGCCGGACGAGCTGCTACGGGTCGTTGCGGTGCCGACGGTGTTGGGTCGGTTGGTGCAGCGGGCACCGGCGCGCTCGCGGCCGCCTGCTTGGCCCGACCGCCGAGCACCGCCCGACCGGTGTTTGGGTCCGTGGGCACGGGGCGAGGAATCGGGCCGGTGGCGGAACCGGCTCCGATGCCACCCTGTGCCACCTGGCGCTCAAGGCGCTCAAGACGCGAGAGCAGTGCCGCCATGTCGGACCCTGCTGCCTCGCTAGTGAGCTTGACCAGTGCCACCTCGAGCAACACGCGGGGATCGGGAGCGTGGCGCATCTCTACGAGGATGTCGCCGAGGCCCTCCATCGCGCGAACGGCCGCGGCGGCACCGAGGCGGTGTGCCTGCTCGCTGACCACCTCGGCGCGGTGCGCGGGCAACTGCACGAGTTCGGGGGCCATGATCGATAAGAAGCAATCACGCAGGTGGGCGAGCACTGCCTCCGCGATGGACCTCGCGTCACGCCCGAGATGGGCCGACGCAGCCACTGCCGCGAGTGCCCGGCCCGGGTCACGCTCGATGATGGACTCGACGAACTCGTCGAGCGGCATCATCTCGGGCGCAACGCCGCCCCCGGCGGCCACCACTTCGAGTGCGCTAAGCGTGTCACGGGCGGAGCCGCCGCCCTGGCGCACGACTGCCTCCACCGCGTCGTCGGTGAGCTCAATCCCTGCGTCGCCGGCAACCCAACGAACGTGCTCCTCAAGCTCTTTTTCGTTGAGCAGGTGGAACGACAAGTGCTGCGTACGGCTGCGGATCGTGTCGCGCACCTTCTGCGGATCCGTGGTGGCGAGCACGAACACCACGTGCGGCGGTGGCTCCTCGAGAGTCTTGAGCAGGGCGGCCTCGGCCCCGGGGGTGAGCATGTGCACCTCGTCGAGGATGTACACCTTGTGCCTGCCCGGCGTTCCGAGGTTGACGCGCTCGATGAGCTCCCGGATGTCGTCGACCTTGTTGTTGCTGGCCGCGTCGAGCTCGATGACGTCGAAACTGGTGCCCGCCTCGACGGACTTGCACGACTCGCACTCGCAGCACGGTTCGCCCTCGAGCGGGTTCTCACAGTTGAGCACCTTCGCGAGGATGCGTGCCGACGTGGTCTTGCCGGTGCCCCGGGGCCCGGAGAACAGATAGGCCTGGCCCTCCCGGTGGGTTGCGACGGCATTGCGCAGGGCGCGGACGACATGCTCCTGCCCCTTGAGTTCGCTGAACCGGCGGGGGCGGTAGCGGCGGTAGAGCGACTGTTGAGCCATCGCAAGCGAGCCTACTCAGGGGGTGTCGCGGGCGGGTTCACCCCGGGAGATCCGCCGAACAGACCCTCCCTGCTCGCCACGGTGCCCCCTGTCACGGCACGGCCCTCCCCAACCATTAGCGTTCGGGTGTCCCATGCATCGTCGTCACGCGCTCCTCCTGCTGCTGACTGGACTGTTCACACTGCTGTTCAGTTCTCTCGGCCTCGGCGCGCCCGCGAATGCCCAGACACCAACCACCGGGCCGATCTCGGTCATCGCCACCACCCCGGCCGACGGCGCGACCCTCACTGCCGCCCCGCCGGAGATCATCCTCAACTTCGCGGCGATCCTGCCGGATATCGAGGCCGTGATCCAGCTGCAGAACGCAAACAAGGAATTGCTGAACGTCGGCCAGCCGATCGCGTTCAACAACCGCACGTCGCTCAAGGTGCGGGTGCTCGAACAGACTGGGCTGCCCGCCGGCGGCTACCTCGTCACGTGGCTCGTGCGGCCCAATGGCAGCAAGCCAATCTCGGGCAAGTTCGCCTTCATTCTCGAGGCCCCAGAGGGCTCCAGCAGTGGCACGGGCGACACCACCGATACCACCGAACCGATCAAGATCGAGACGGGCGGGCTCGGCCTCACGAAGAGCAACTACAGTGGTGGCTTCCTCGGCATGATCGGCCGGCTCCTCGCCTACATCGGTCTTGCCGGCCTTGCGGGTGCTCTCTTGTTCGTTGCGCTTGCATGGGCCGAGGGCGTCGAGTACGTGCTCACCGTCCGCCACATGATCGCCGCCTGGGCGATCGGCACGTTCGGCAGCCTCATCTCGCTGGCAGCGCTCTCTGCAGACATCAAGGGCGTATCACTCGCGCGGGGCATGCTGCCGACCTCGTGGGGATCCGCACTCGATACCACCTACGGCAAGGTGCTTGTCATCCGCTTCCTCGCGATGGCTGCGTCGGTATGGGTAGCCCGTCACCCCGAGCGGGTGGTGGACCCAACTTCGCGCTGGATGGCATTCGGCGGACCGGGTCTGGCCCTCATCACCTACGGATGGAGTCGTCATTCCGAGGGGATCCTGTCGGTCCCGTTCGGGATTCTCCACATGGTCGGCATCTCTGCATGGTTCGGCGGCGCAGCGCTGCTCGCGCGGGTGGTGCTCGCCGGTCCGGGTGAGGCAGACCTTGTCACCGCGCTGAAGCGGTTCCGCGGGATCGCCGTGCCGGCACTCGGGCTCACCCTCTTCTCGGGCATCATCGAGGCCGCGTTCCACCTCGGCGGGGCGCGGAACCTGCTCAACACCGGTTACGGCAAGATCCTCGTGCTCAAGATCCTTGCGGTTGCAGCGATGGCCTTCGTGGGCACCGCCAACCGCCAGTTCGTGCGCTCACGGCTCGCCCGCACCCGCACGCTCCCCCCCAGGCCCGCTCAGCGTCTCCGCAAGTCGGTGCGCACCGAGATCATGATCGGTGCATTCGTGCTGTTGCTCACCGGTTGGATGACCGGCGCCAAGGCACCCGATGCGGGCTCGTCGGACCCGGCAGCGGTCAACAAGAACACGCTGATGTCCGACGACGGCACGTTCAAGGTCGAGGTCACGTTCGGCCCGAAGAAGGTCGGGGCACAGGTCGAAGTGCACTTCCGGCTGCTCAAGCCCAAGACCATTACGAACGGCCTCATGACGTTCACGCCCAACGACGTGAACGCCGCAAGCATCGAGGTGCCTATCGAGGGCTCGCCGAGATACGGGTTCGGCCCCGATCAAGGATTCGTGTTCCCGGCGAGCGGCACCTGGACCATCACGGTCACCGCTACCGGGCCCGACGGTGACCTACCGGCTGCAAGCGGCCAGTTCGCCGTACGCAACCAGGACGGATCCGAGCCGACGCCCACCAGTTCGACGATCGCCACCGACATCACGCGCCAAACCGTTCCGGACATCACCGAACCGGTGGACACCACCCCGGTGAAGGCCGCCAACTAGACAAATCGACCCCGAAGCGAGCTCTCACAGGCTCCAGCCTTCGCCCCAGCCACCCCAGCGACTAGCCTCGCTTGACGTGACGAACCCGAATCCGATGCACGAGAAGCTGGACGACCTCCGCCAGCGCCGGGAGGAGGCGTACCACGCCGGTTCCCCCCGGTCGGTCGAGCGCCAGCACGAGAAGGGCAAGATGCTCGCGCGAGAGCGCATCGAGTACTTCCTCGACCCCGCCTCGTTCCAGGAACTCGACCTCCTCGCCCGCCACCGTGCCCATACCGCTGGCCTGGACGAGCGTCCCTACACCGACGGCGTCATCACGGGTTGGGGCACCGTCGACGGCCGCAAGGTGTTCGTGTACGCACAGGACTTCACCGTGTTCGGTGGCGCGCTCGGCGAGGTGTTCGCCGAGAAGATCCACAAGCTGATGGACCTCGCCCTCAAGGTGGGTGCCCCGGTGATCGGACTCAACGACGGTGCCGGTGCCCGCATTCAGGAAGGGGTCGTGTCGCTCGCCTCCTACGGCGGCATCTTCTACCGCAACGTGCTCTCGAGCGGCGTCATCCCGCAGATCTCGGTGATCCTCGGGCCGTGCGCCGGTGGTGCCGTGTACTCGCCGGCCATGACGGACTTCATCTTCATGGTGACCGAGAGTTCACACATGTTCATCACCGGACCCGATGTGGTGAAGACAGTGACCGGCGAGGAGGTCACCCTCGAGCAGCTCGGCGGTGCCATGAGCCATGCGTCCAAGTCCGGTGTCGCCACCTTCGTGTCGCCCGACGAGAAGGCCTGCCTGGACGACGTCCGCTATCTGCTGTCGTTCCTGCCGTCGAACAACCTCGAGGATGCACCGGTCTCGGAGCCGACCGACGACCCCGAGCGCCTCTGCGAGATGCTGCGCGACATCCTCCCCGCATCGCCGAACCAGCCGTACGACATGAAGAAGGTCATCGCTGAAGTTGTCGACGACGGCGAGTTCTTCGAGTACTTCCCGCACTGGGCCAAGAACATCGTGTGCGGATTCTCGCGCGTCAACGGTCGCGCTGTTGGCGTGGTGGGCAACCAGCCGATGATGTTCGCCGGTGTCCTCGACATCGACTCGGCCGAAAAGGCCGCCCGGTTCGTGCGCACCTGCGACGCGTTCAACATCCCGCTCATCACCTTCGTAGACGTGCCTGGATTCCTCCCCGGCGTGGATCAGGAGTACGGCGGCATCATCCGTCACGGCGCGAAGCTGCTGTACGCCTATTGCGAGGCCACCGTGCCCCGCATCCAGATCATCACGCGCAAGGCGTACGGCGGTGCCTACGTGGTGATGGACTCCAAGTCCATCGGTTCGGACCTGTCGTACGCATGGCCGACCGCGGAACTCGCGGTGATGGGGCCACAGGGTGCCGTCGAGATCGTGTATCGCCGTGAGCTCCAGCAGGCCGCCGACCCTGTGGCCCGTCGTGCCGAGCTCGTGGAGGAGTACACACAGAAGTACGCCAACCCGTACGCCGCTGCAGAGCGCGGCTACATCGACGACGTGATCGACCCAGCCGAGACCCGGCAGAAGATTGTCGCAGGACTGGCGCTGCTGGCCACCAAGCGCGAGGAGTTGCCGAAGCGCAAGCACGGCAACATGCCCCTCTGATACGGCCGACATAGCCGCCGCTCCGCTTCGGCATAGTCCGGCTTCCGGCTCGTCGCTGGCGCTTCCCTCGCCGGCAGTACCGCACGACACACCCAAGGATCATCGCGATGAACACCGAGATCACACCCGTACCGACCGACGAGGAGGCCGTGGCCATCATGGCCGCGGCAGAGGCCCTGTGGCCCAAGCCCGTGCTGCTCTTCACTGCGGACCAGGCCAAGCGCACGGCGTCATGGCGCTTCAGCGGACGCTGGTGGGCGCGGCCCGTCACCGCACGGCGCGACCGCCCCTTCCGCTAGGCCGAGAGCAAGTCCCGCACGCGGTCCTTGGGCCGACCGATGATCGTCTTCCGGTCGGTGACCACCACGGGTCGCTGCATGATCATCTTGTGCTTGAGGATCACGTCGATCACCTGATCAGCCGTCTGCACGTCCGCGTCGGTAAGGCCGAGCTTCGTCCAGAGCGAGTCTCTGCGTACCAGTTCGGTTACCGGGTCCTCGAGACGGTCCACGATCTGCTGTAGCGCCGCCCGGTCCGGAGGGGTCTTTTGGTACACGACGACATCGACATCAACGCCGAGCTCCTCGGCAATGCGCACGGCATTGCTGGAGGAGTTTCAATGAGGGTTGTGATAGATGATCGGCTTGGCCACGGCTCGACTGTAGCGAACAGGAATCCGCACATAGGTGAGAGCATGAGGGCGTGCCGATGAGCCGTTCGATGACACCGCTTGCCGGACTCCGCGTCCTCGACATCTCGTCCGTGCTCGCCGGCCCGAACTGCGCTCGGTACCTCGGCGACTTCGGGGCCGATGTCATCAAGGTGGAGCGGCCCGACGGGGGCGACTCGCTGCGCTCCATCGCGTGGAAGGACCCCCGTGACGGCGTGGCCCTCTGGTGGAAGCTCGCAAACCGGAACAAGCGCTGCATCGCTCTGGACCTGAAAGACGATGCAGACCGAGCGGTCTTGCTTCGTCTGGTCGACGAGGCGGACGTGCTCGTCGAGAACTTCCGTCCCGGCACGCTCGAGCGCCTCGGCCTCGGGCCGGACGTCCTCCTCGCCCGCCGACCCAAACTGGTGATCACCCGGATCACCGGCTTCGGCCAGGACGGCCCGTATTCCGGTAGACCAGGCTTCGCCACGATCGCCGAAGCGATGAGTGGGCTGTCGGCGATCAGCGGGCTGCCCGACGGTCAACCGCTGCTGCCCGCCATCGCGCTCACCGACGAGGTGACTGCCCTGGTGGCGGCCTTCGCCACGATGATCGCGCTCCACTCGGGCGTCGGTCAGGAGGTGGACGTCTCACTGCTCGAGAGCGTGTTCCAACTCATGGGCCCGCTCATCTCGCTGTTCATGACCACCGGCGAGATGCAGGGACGCATGGGGGCCGGACTTCCGTACTCGGTGCCCCGCGGGACATACCGCTGCTCGGACGGCAAGTGGGTCGGCCTGTCAGCGTCGTCGAACTCGGTGGCCGCCCGCGTCATGAAGCTGCTCGGGCTGGACGACGACGAACGGGTCCGCACCTTTGACGACCGTGTGGCCAACAGGGAACTCGTGGAGGGAGCCATGTGGTCCTTCTGTGCGGCCCGTACCCAGGCTCAGGTACTCGCGGACTTCGAACAGGCTGAGGCTGCCGTCGGGCCGGTACTCGACATGAGTGAGATCGCCGCGGACCCGCACTATGCAGCACGCGACGCGATCGTGCAGGTGGGAGATACGTGGATGCAGGGTCTCATCGCCAAACTGTCGGCCACGCCGGGCAGGCTCGATTGGGTCGGCCGGCCGCTCGATGCCGACGGCGACCACATCCGCGCCCACGGCTGGGGCCCCTCTCGCTAGCGAGCGCCACAACCACGCTCGTTACCGCATCGTGCATCGTCGGACTGTGCGAAGTTTGAGCTCACGATGCAGTTGACCGCACTGTGGGTTCAAGGTTCGCCTGGGCGGTAGGTCAGATTCCCCATTTCCCGCCGGTTTCGATGATCTCCTCAGCGGTCTGGGCCTACGTTGCGCCGCCATGAGCGTCGACCCCTGGGCACAGCTGACTCAGCGCGCAGTTCGGCAGCACGGCGTCTTTCTGCGAAAACAGGCGTCAGCGCTGGGTATCGACAGCCGCCGCATCAAGACTGCGCTGCGCGACAACCGCATTGTTGCCTTCAGCGAACAGATACTTGGGCTCGCTGGATTCCCCTCTTCTGTTCGCAGAGACGCCCGAGCCGCTACATGGCTGTCGTCGGGAGCCGTGGCCTCTCACCGAACTGCTGCCGCGCTCTTCGGCTTTGAGGGCATCCCGTTCAATCACACCGACATCAGTGTCCCACTCGAACAACGTCTACGGGTGCCTGTGACGATGAAGGTGATCGTCCACCACACATCGCAACTCGACAAGAAGGACCTCGTCACGGTGGCCGGTATCCCGTGCACGTCGAAGGCACACACGCTCGCTGACCTCGGTTCGGTGGTGAGCCCCGACGTCGTGCTGCAGGTGCTCATCGGCGCCCGCCGTGACGGACTCAGCCTGCGCACGATTCGCTCCGTTGCACAGCGCCTTCATCGCCCCGGCCAGCAAGGAACCAAAGTGCTCCTCGGCCACCTCGACGCGTTCGCGCGAGCAGGCGCAGTGCCCGAGTCATGGTTTGAGGAAGTCGTGCGCCGCATCATTGACCATCCGGACCTTCCCCGACTCATTCCTCAGTACGAACTCCGACATGAGGGCCGGGTGGTGGCGAGGTTCGATCACGCCTTCCCAGATGCCCGAGTAGCGGTGGAATCGCACAGCAAACGCTTCCACTTCGGTCCAGTGCGCGCAGCCGTGGACGAGGACCGTGATCTTCGGGTGCAACGATTAGGCTGGGTTGTCGTGTACCTCGGTTGGCATGCGACACGACGTCCAAGTGAGGTCGTGGAAATCCTGAGGGACGTAGTCGCCGGTCGAAGATGGACGTAGTCGACGAGCGACTGGTGTCGTAGAGCGGTGTCAGTTACCGGCCGACGCGACACCGATCGGGCACGACACACCGGTGCCGCCCATCCCGCAGTATCCGTTCGGGTTCTTGCCGAGGTACTGCTGGTGATATGGCTCGGCAAAGTAGAAGGGCCCGGTCGGTGCGATCTCGGTGGTGATGGGGCCGTAGCCCGCTGCAGACAACTGCTCCTGGAAGACCTGCTGCGAGGCGAGTGCCGCATCCAGTTGCGCCTGCGAGGTTGCATAGACCGCGCTGCGGTACTGCGTGCCCATGTCGTTGCCCTGTCGCATGCCCTGCGTGGGGTTGTGGTTCTCCCAGAACACCTTGAGCATTTGCTCGTACGAGGTCTTCGCCGTGTCGAACACCACGAGCACCACTTCGGTGTGACCGGTGAGCCCAGAACAGGTCTCCTCGTACGTTGGGTTCGGCGTGTAGCCACCCGCGTAGCCGACTGCCGTCGTATAGACACCGTCCGCCTGCCAGAACTTGCGCTCGGCACCCCAGAAACAGCCCATGCCGACGACGGCAACCTCGCAGCCGTCGGGCCACGGTCCACTCATCGGGTTGCCGTTCACAAAGTGTGCCTCGGGAACTCGCATCACCTGATCGGTTCGTCCCGGGAGTGCGTCTGCCGGCTCGATCATCTGGGTCTTGTTGTTGGCGAACATCGCGCGAGCGACCTCCTGTTCGTTTACTGGCCCTGTGTCCGACCTCAGGTTACGCCCGTTACGCCGCAGCGGGGTCCGTGGGCCATAGTGGACACATGGCGGAGGGGGAACTGCTCGTACCGGGCGCCGAGCAGGGTCAGCGGAAGCGCTCCGTCGAGCCCATCCCCCGTGAGGCCTGGTACGCGCTCTTCCTGACGTCGTGTGCGCAGTTCTTCGTGAGTTTCGACGCCACGGCACTCAACGTCGCCTTCCCGTCGATCGAGAGTTCGTTCGCCGACGTACCTCGCACCACGCTCGCCTGGGTGCTGACGAGCTACTCCATTGGCACGGCTTCGCTGCTGCTGCTCGCCGGCCGCCTCGCGGACCTCTTCGGGCGCAAGCGCGTCTTCCTCATCGGAATCAGCACCTTTGCCATCGGGAGCCTGGCGGCAGGCCTCGCGCCGCACGTCGGTCTGCTCATCGGTGCACGTGCCGTACAGTCCGTCGGTGGAGCCCTGATGCTGCCCACCTCGCTCGCCCTGGCGCTTCCCGGCTTCCCGGCGTCGAGACGGAGCCTGGCAGTGTCGATCTGGGGGTCGTTCGCCGCGCTTGCCGGCGGGATCGGCCCGCCTGCCGGCGCTGGCCTCATCGCCCTCGGTGGCTGGCGTGCCATCTTCTTCCTGAACATCCCCGTGGTCGTGATCGTCGTCCTACTCGGCCGCAAGTACCTCAAGGAGTCGAGCGAGCCCCAGTCCGGCATCCGGCTGGACTTCGTCTCGGTTCCGCTCGGGAGCATCGCTCTCGCTGCGCTCACGCTCGGCGTGCTCGAGGGGGACCACTGGGGCTGGACGAGCTGGAAGGTGCTCGCGTGCTTCTTTGGCGCGGTCGGGATGTTCGTGATCGTCGTGATGCGCTCGAGGGTTCACCCCCAGCCGCTGCTCGACCTCGCTCTGTTCCGTCGCCGTCGTTTCAGCGGTGCAGCGATGACCACGCTGATCTTCAACATGCCGGTCTCCGGCTTCTGGTTCGCCACGCCGCTGTTCATGCAGACCGTCTGGAAGTACTCGGTGCTCAAGAGCGGGCTTGCGCTGATCCCCACCCCGATCGTCGTGTTCGCCGCCGCAAACCTCTCCGGTCGGATGTCCGACAAGGGCATGATCAAGCGAATGGTCAACGGCGGGGTCCTGCTCGTGATCGGTGCCGGCGTCGGGATGTACTTCTCCCTCGGTGCGACACCGAACTACTGGGTGGGCTACTTCCCGTTCGCCGTGCTGTACGGACTCGGGCTTGGCCTCGCGTGGTCCACCATCACTGCTGCATCGCTCATCGGTGTGGAGCCACAGCGTTTCGGCGCTGCCAATGGCACCATCACGACGTTCCGCACGTTCGGCAGTGCCATCGGCGTCTCCATGGTGATCGCCGTGTCCGGATCGGCTGGCGTGACGGGTTCGGTGGCTGCGTTCCACCGCGTGTACCTCACCATTTCGTTGGTCTTCTTCCTCGTGCTCGCCGTGTGGTTCTTCGCGTACCCCAAGGACGAGAAGCGGCAGTGAGCGGTTTGCGCATCACGGACCTCGACGAGGCGGACCTCGAGACGGTCCTCGTGCTGAACAACGCTGCCGTGCCGGCGACAAGCCAACTCGACCTGCCGGGGCTGACAGGACTGTGGTCGATGGCGTCGTACGCGCTCGGTGTGCACGTCGACGGGCACGAAGGCGTGGCCGGCTTCTGCCTGAACCTCGATCCGGGGGCCGACTACGACAGTCTCAACTACCGCTGGTTCTCGGAGCGATACGGGTCGTTTACCTATCTCGACCGGATCGTGGTTCACTCGCACCTGCGCAACCGGGGCATCGGGGCCCGGATCTATGCGGAGCTCGAGCGAAAGATCGCCGGGCGCGTGCCGTGGCTGTTCTGCGAGGTGAACGTGAAGCCGATGAACGAGGCGTCGCTGCGGTTCCACCACCGGATCGGCTTTGCCGAGGTCGGACGGCAGGACACCGAGGGGGGCACCAAGACGGTCAGCCTCCTCGCCAAGCACTTATCGTGACGAGCGCGTGGCGAGGGAAGCGCCAGCGACGAGCCACACGAGGGCTATGCCGAAGCGAAGCGGCGGCTATGCCCGAGCACTTATCGGGCGAGGGAAGCGCCAGCGACGAGCCACACGAGGGCTATGCCGAAGCGAAGCGGCGGCTATGCCCGAGCATCAACACGTTCTTCTGTCGGGGAGGAACGGGAAGCGGGTGCGAACGTCGGCGACGTGGCTCGCACTCACCTCGGCAACAAGCAGTGCTTCCTCACGTGCCGCCGACACGACGATCTCGCCGAGCGGGTCCACGATGCGGCTGTCGCCGGAGTACACGAGCCCGCCTCCCTCGCCCACCCGATTGCAGGCAATCACGTAGGCCTGGTTCTCGATCGCGCGCGCCTGCAGCAACGACATCCAGTGCAGGCGACGGCTCTCGGGCCAGTTCGCCACCACCACGTATGCGTCGGTCTGCTTGGCCATCTGCCAGAACTCGTCGGCGAAGCGGATGTCGTAGCACACGAACAGTGCGAGTCGAACACCCTCCACCGTCACGTTCACCAGTTCGGTGCCGGCGTTGAAGTGCTCGTGCTCGCCGGAGAACGAGAACGGGTGGACCTTGCGGTAGCGGTGCACCTCACCGTTCGGACCGGCAAGAATCAGCGTGTTGTACGGCTTGCCACCGGGCGAGTTCGGCGGTACCTCGGGGCACGAGCCGCACACCCAGATGTTCTTGGCCGTCGCCTGCTCCCGCAGGAACGTGGCAGACGGCCCGTCCTCGGGTTCCGCGATGCGGTCCCCGCGACCGAAGCCGGTGGAGAACGTCTCGGTGAGCACGGCAAGGCGCGCGCCGGCGGCAGCAGCAGCGGTGATCTGCGGGGCGAGATGATGGAAGTTCGCCTCGCGGTCCTCCCACGTGATGGTGTGCTGGATGATTGCGACCTTCACCGCGTCAGCGCCTTGAGCCGTGTTGTTGCGTCGTCAATCACTTCGTGCCGCTTGCAGAAGGCGAACCGCACCATGTGCCTGCCCTCGTCCTTGTTCGCGTAGAACACGACATTCGGGATGGCCACCACGCCGCAGCGGTCCGGCAGTTCGCGACAGAAGGCGAAACCGTCACCGTCGGGCCGAACGGGGCGGATATCGACCGTGACGAAGTACGTGCCGCTGGGCTTGTAGGTGAGGAAGCCTGCCTCCTCGAGCCCGGCGCAGATGCGGTCACGCTTGATCTGCAGGTCGTCGGCGATCTCCCGGTAGTACTCGTCGGGCAGTCGCAGGCCGGCTGCGATACCGGCCTGGAACGGGCCACCCGCCACGTAGGTGAGGAACTGCTTCGCAGTGCGAACCGCAGCAACGAGGTGCGGCGGCGCGCACACCCAGCCCACCTTCCAGCCCGTTGTGTTGAATGTCTTGCCACCGCTCGACAACACGAGCGTGCGCTCGCGCATGCCGGGAATCTCCGCCATGCAGATGTGCTTCACCCCGTCGAACACCAGGTGCTCGTACACCTCGTCGGACACGACGATGAGGTCGTGCTCGATGGCGAGGTCGGCGATGCCTTGCATCTCCTCACGCGTGAGCACCTTGCCGGTCGGGTTGTGCGGGGTGTTGATGAGCAGCAGCCTGGTCTTGGGGGTAATCGCCTTGCGGAGCGCATCGAGATCGAGGTCGTAATGCGGCGGACGCAGCGTGACGTACTTGGGGACAGCGCCCGCCATCGCTACCACGGCGGAGTAACTGTCGTACGACGGCTCGAGCATCACCACCTCGTCGCCGGTGTCGCACAGACCGATGATGGACGCGGCGAGTGCCTCGGTGCAGCCGACGGTGACGAACACCTCGGTGTCCGGGTTGTAGTCGAGGTTGTAGAAGCGCTTCTGGTGCTCGGCGATTGCCTGGCGAAGCGCCGGGATTCCCGGCCCGGGCGGGTACTGGTTGAGCCCGCCGTCGATGGCCGCCTTCGCCGCCTCGAGCACGACCGCCGGGCCCTCGTAGTCGGGGAACCCCTGCCCGAGGTTCACCGCGCCCTTGGCAATGGCGAGCGCCGACATCTCGGCAAAGATCGTGGTGCCGAAGCCCTGCAGCTTGGCCGATACGTAGGGGACGCGTGCTGAGCCCATCGCCGCGAGCGTACGCCCCCGATAGCGTCGCGGGGGTGCCCGATACGCCCGTAGCACCCGTGATGCGCCAACTGGTCTGGAGCGAGATGACCGACACCGAGCGCCGGTTGCTCGTCACCCGGGGTCTCGACGACATCATCCCCGCCGGTCTCCGGGACTCCATCGTGGGTCTCATCGAGGACGTCCGTCTGCGCGGCGATGCCGCCGTGTGCGACGCCCTCGCCAAGTTCGACCACACCACCGTGCGCCCGGGCGGGCTTCGGGCCACCGACGCAGAGTTCGCTGCGGCGGCCGGGAGGCTGGCGCCGTCAGTCCTCGCCGCGATCGACGACATGATCGAGCACCTGCACCGCTTCAACAGCGAGTTGCGCAAGCGCTCCGAGAACTGGGGCTTCGAGACCGAGCCCGGCCTGTGGGTGGGCGAGAAGACCACCCCCATTTCCTCGGCCGGCCTGTTCTGCCCGAGCGGTAAGGCCAGCTACCCGAGCGTCATCGCACAGCTCGGGACACCAGCCGTCGTGGCGGGCGTCCCCGAGATTGTCGTGGTCGTGCCGCCCGCCCCGGGAACTAACGGCGAGATCGACCCAGCCGTGCTCGTCGTCTGCGAGCGCCTCGGCATCCGCAACGTGTTCCGTGTGAACGGTCCGGCCGGCATCGCCGCACTCGGCTTCGGCACGGAGAGCATCCCGAAGGTGCGCAAGATCGTCGGCCCGGGCTCACCCGCCGTCACATGCGCCCAGGTGGAGATGCAGAGGTTCGGTGTCGCCACGATGATGGTGCTCGGCCCCACCGAGAGCCTCGTCATCGCCGACGACACCGCTGATCCCGTACGCCTTGCGGCAGACCTCCTCATCGAGGCCGAACACGGCACCGACTCCTGCACAGTGCTGCTCACCACATCGGCTCCGCTTGCCGCAGCGACGGAGGTGGAGCTGCAGCGACAGATCGCCGGCCTACCTGCCGCACGTGCAGAAGCCGCCCGTGCATCGCTCGGGGTCAACGGCGGCTGCATCCTCGTGGACTCGCTCGGCATTGCAGCGTCGATCTCCAACCAGTTCGCGCCCGAGCACCTGCAGATCGCCGTTGCGCAGGATGCCGAGGAGGACATGCTCGAGATGCTCGTGAACGCTGGCGAGATCCTCGTGGGCCAGCACACGCCGTTCTCCGCAGCGAACTTCGTGATCGGCTGCCCGGCCTCGCTGCCCACCAGTGGCTTCGCGCACGTCAGCAGCGGCATCACCGTCGAGACCTTCCTGAAGCGCACGGCCATTGCCAAGGCAGACCTGCGCGCCGCGCGACGTATGGCACCGAGCGTCATTGCGCTCGCCGAACACGAGGGTTTTCCCGCCCACGCCGCTGCGCTTCGCCTCCGCCAGGAGGGCTGAGCACGGACGCGCCGGTGGCCGCCCCGAAGGACGGCCACCGCAACACGTTTCACCTGCATCGGCCCGAAGGCCGAGCGGTCAACCGATCAGCAACTCTGCAGATCAGTAGTTCGCCAGCTTGTGGCCGGGCACCGGCCAGTCGCACGACCACAGTTCACCGCAGGCAGACACCGTGACGAATGCCGTCTTGAGATCGGCACCACCGAAGCACACGTTCGTGACGAGCGGGTCGTGCTTGGGCGGGGCCACCTGGCGAAGGATCTCTCCCTTGGGCGACACCACCGTCACACAGCCCGTGATGAGTGTGGCCAGGCAGAGGTTGCCCTCGCTGTCCACCGTCATCGAGTCGAGCAACTGGTAGCCGGGCATGCCCACCGTCAGGCGGCCGCCACCGGGCGCAGCGAACATGGCGCCGGCCTGCGACACCACGCCGGGGCTGTCGAGCGTCCACTGCCACACACGACCGGTGATGGTCTCTGCCACGTACAGCGTCTTGTCGTCGGGCGACAGCGAGATGCCGTTCGGGTGGTCGAGCGGGCCAACCACCTTGACGAGCGGTGAGCCGTCGGGCTTGCCGTAGTAGATCGCTCCGCGGTCGACGCTCTCCGGGCGGCCCTTGCCGAGGTCCGTGAAGTAGAACCCGCCATTGCGGTCGAACACGATGTCGTTCGGGCCGCGCAGGCCGACACCCTCGAACTGGGTGTAGACGTCCTTCACCTCGCCGGTGTTGATGTCCACGCTCTGGATGCGGCCACCGATGTAGTCCGGCGGCTGGTTGCCGGGGAACAGCAGGCCATCTGCATCGGTCCACATGAAGCCGCCGTTGTTGCAGACATACACCTTGCCGTCCGGGCCCATGGCAGCGCCGTTCGGGCCACCCTTGCAGTCACCCACCACGGTCTTGTTGCCGTCGGGCGACACACGCGTCAGCGTGCCACGCTCGATCTCCACCACGAGCACGTCACCGTTCGGGAGCCAAATCGGCCCCTCCGGGAAACGCAGTCCGGTTGCGATCAGTTTCCAGTTACTCATCGAGATCCCCTTCCTCGGAATTACTTCCCGGATTCTGTCATGCAGTACGGATCGCTGCTGCATCCTCGAGGCCGAGGAGTACGACCGCGGCGTCACGCAACTTGTACTTTTGGATCTTGCCCGTGACCGTCATCGGGAACTCGTCCACCACGTGCACGTACCTCGGCACCTTGTAGTGCGCGATACGCCCCTGGCAGAAGGCGCGCACGTCGTCGATGCCCAACGGTGTCGCTCCCTCGCGCAGCCGCACCCACGCCATGACTTCCTCGCCGTACTTCGCGTCGGGCACGCCCACTACCTGCACGTCGACGATGTCGGGGTGCGAGTAGAGGAACTCCTCGATCTCGCGTGGGTACACGTTCTCGCCGCCGCGGATGATCATGTCCTTGCTGCGACCAACGATGTTGATGTAGCCGGCATCGTCCATCACCGCGAGGTCGCCGGTGTGCATCCAACCGGCAGCGTCGACGGCCTCGGCGGTCTTCTCCGAGTCGTTCCAGTAGCCGAGCATCACCGAGTACCCGCGCGTGCACAGCTCGCCGCTCTCGCCGCGCTGCACACAACGGTTTGTCACCGGGTCGACGATCTTCACCTCCACGTGCGGGTGCACACGGCCCACCGTTCCCGTCCGCTGCTCGATGGTGTCATCGGCGGCCGTCTGCGTGGACACCGGCGACGTCTCCGTCATGCCGTAGCAAATACCGACTTCGCGCATGTTCATCAGCGACATCGTCTGCTTCATCGTCTCCACCGGGCACGGAGATCCAGCCATGATGCCCGTGCGCAGCGATGCCAGATCGAACTCGGCGAAGTTGGGGTGCGTGAGCTGAGCGATGAACATCGTGGGCACGCCGTAGAGGCTCGTGCAGCGCTCTGCCTGCACAGCGCGCAGCGTCTCGAGCGGGTCGAACGACGGCGCCGGGTACACCATCGTTGCGCCGTGCGTGGTGCAGCCGAGGTTGCCCATCACCATCCCGAAGCAGTGATACAGCGGTACCGGGATGCACACACGATCCTGCTCGGTGTAGTTGCAGCCGCGTGCCACGAAGAAGCCGTTGTTGAGAATGTTGTGGTGCGTGAGCGTGGCACCCTTGGGGAAGCCCGTGGTGCCCGACGTGTACTGGATGTTGATCGGGTCGTCGAACGACAGTCCGGCCATGCGTTCGCGCAGTTCGCCCTCCGGTGCTTGCTGCCCGTCGAGCCAATCGTTCCACTCGGGAGTGTCGATGTACAGCACGTGCTCGAGGTCCGGCAGCGAGCCGCGCACCTCGTCGATCATCGCCCGGTAGTTGCTCGTCTTGAACGCGTCTGCAGCGATGAGCATGCGGCATCCCGACTGGCGCAGCACGTACTCCACCTCGTGTGTGCGGTATGCGGGGTTGATGTTGACAAGGATGACGCCCAGTTTCGCCGTGGCGTACTGCACCATCGTCCATGCCGAGCAGTTCGGCGCCCAGATGCCGAGGCGATCGCCCACCTGCAGCCCCATCGCCAGCAATCGCCGTGCGATGCGGTCAACGTCGTCGTTCAGTTGCGTGTAGGTCCACCGCTTCCCCTCGTGCACGACGACGAGCGCCTCACGCTCGCCGAAGCGGCGAACCGTGTCCTCGAGGTTGTCACCGATGGTCTGACCGAGGAGTGGGACGGCGCTCGTCCCCGATGCGTACGAAAGGGCCATTCCCGAACGCTAGACCACGGGGTCGTGGACGTTCAGCGGGGCGGGGCGACAGCACGTACCGTTACGTCCCATGACCTCTGCGCTGCCGCAACTCAACGAGCTGTCCTTCTACGGATTGCCCGGCGCACCGAAGTCGCCGCAGGACCTCATTCAGGAGTGCAAAGACGGCGAGGCGCTCGGCTTCGGATCCACCTTCCTGTCGGAACGCTTCAACATCAAGGAGATCGCCACGATCTCCGGTGTGGCCGGCGCGGTCACCAGCACGCTCGGCATCGCCACCGGCGCCACCAACCACAACACGCGCCACCCGATGGTGACCGCCAGCTTCAGCACCACGATGCACCGCCTCACCAACGGACGCTTCGCGCTCGGCCTCGGCCGCGGCATGGACGCAGTGTTCAACGCATACGGCCTGCCCACTATCACCACCGCACAGATGGAGGACTTCGCGGGCATCATGCGCCGCCTGTGGAACGGTGAGGCCATCATCGGCCACAACGGCCCGGCCGGCAGGTGGCCCTTCCTGCAGATCGACCCGGACTTCCGTGAGGACATCCCACTGATGCTCACAGCGTTCGGCCCGCAGTCGCTCGCACTCGGCGGTCGTGCGTTCGACGGCGTGATCCTCCACACCTTCTTCACCGACGAGACGCTGCAGCGCTGCGTTCGCACGGTGAAGGAGGCTGCCGAGCAGGCGGGACGTGACCCCGACAAGGTGCGCGTGTGGAGCTGCTACGCCACTATTGGCGACTGGATCCCCGAGGACATCCGCCTGAAGAAGACCGTCGGCCGTCTCGCCACCTACCTGCAGGCCTACGGGGACCTCATGGTGCGCACCAACAACTGGGACCCAGCCGTGCTCGCTCGGTTCCGTGCGGACCCGTTCGTCGCCGGCTTCAAGGGCGCCCTCGACCAGAAGGCCAGCACGGCCGAACTCGAGCACGTGGCCACACTGCTCCCCGACGAGTGGCTCGCCCCCGCCACCTACGGCTCGGCCGACACGTGTGCCAAGGCCGTGCTGCGCCAGTTGGACCTCGGGGCCGACGGGGTCATCCTCCACGGGGCATCACCCAAGGACCTGGCCCCGGTGATCCCCGCCTACCGGGCCATCCGCCCGGCGGGCCGCTTCGACCACCTGAAGGCCAATCCGGCGGCGTCCTGAGGAGCGGTCAGATACCCCCACCCGTACACTTGTCGAGGAAGGAGCCGGACCATGCAACTCGACGACACCACCCAGCAGGAACTGCACAAAAGACTTCGCCGCATCGAGGGTCAGATCCGCGGCATCCAGCAGATGCTCGCCGATGGCCGTGAGTGCCGCGAGATCGTCGCCCAGGTGTCGGCTGCCGGCAAGGCACTCGATCAAGTCGGCTTCAAACTGCTCGTCACCGGCATGTCGCACTGCCTGTCGGATCCGAAGGCAGCAGCAGAGAGCGGGTTCAACCTCGCCGAGGTTGAGCAGTTGTTCCTGAAGCTCGCCTGACAAGCCACCAACCGGCTAGGACTGCATTCATGGTTCACCTCACGCCGGTCCGCGTGCACTTCCGGGATCTCGACCCGTATGCCCACGTGAACCACTCCGTGTACGTCACGTGGTTCGAGATCGGTCGCACGGAGGCACTGCGCGACAACGGCATCCTGCTCGCCGGACCGCATGCGTCGGGTTGCCAGTTCGTGGTGAGCGAGCTCGATATTCGTTATCGCAAGCCGGCACTCGCCGACGAGATCGTGCACATCGAATCCTCGATCATCGAACTCCGTGGTGCATCCAGCCGTTGGCAACAGCGTGTGCTGCGCGGTGATGAACTGCTCGCCGATGGCACCGTGCGCATCGGCCTCGTTGGGCCCGACGGAAAAGTTGCTCGCATGCCCGACGACATGAAGGCACAACTCGCCCCGCTCATGAAGTAGTCGATCAGAGCCCGAGGGCGGCCTTTGCGGCCTGCACACCCGGCGAGTCGCACACCGAGGCAGGCTGGTTGCCGGTCATCCCGCAGATCGCCACCGTGATGCCGTTCGCGGCGCCGAGCACGGCCTGGGAAATCTTGCTCGTGGGGTCCGCCATCAACTTCGCGATGCCCGGTCCGTTGCGTTCTTCCAGCACACCGGGGTCAAAGCTTGCCCCCGAAATAAGGAACTTGCCGCCGAAGTCGAGGAACGGGATACCCGTGCGACCGGACTCCGCGAGCACTGCCTCCTGCTCAGCCGTGAGTTTCTGCAGCGGTTTGTACGAACCCCCGCTCATCTCGTTCGTCTCCGTTTCCACCGCAGTGAAGGCGAGGTACACGCTCGTGTAGACCGATCCGTAGAAGCTGAACGTAGGCGTGTCCGGGTACACGTCCTCGGTTGCCGAGTGTGATGCCGACAGACCGGTAAAGGTGCCGAACCGGGAGAGCGCGGCGACCATCGCCCAGCGCTGCGCCGCGCAGAACGGGCAGTACTCCGCCCCGACGTACAGCAGTTCTGGCTTGCCCTCCTGCGTGATCGGCGTGAGGTTGACCGGCTCGGGCCCACCGGTTGCCGTGCCGTTGCCGACAGCGTCGAACGCCGAGGCGGGCACCTCGGTGACGGCTGCTGCGACCGCTGCTGCGTCAAACACCGTGGTGGAGGTGCTCGACGAGGACTGCTCGTCGCCTCCCCCTGCGAGCAGTGCTGCGATCACGGCCCCCACGATGACCACGCCCATCACCGCAACGAGGATCATCCGCGTCCGCTTGCGCGCGGCAGCACGCTCAGCGGTACGGGTACCCACCTGACGGTTGCGTCCGCGCTGGGGTTGACGCGACGGCCTGTTCGACTTCTGGTTCATTCGGATTCGACCTCCTCGGGTGGGCGGGAAGACGTGGTCCACACGACGACCATCGTGATGATGAACGCAAGTGCCACAAGGCTCATCAGGGGCAGCGAGATGAAGCCGAACTCCCACACGAAGCGGTTGGTGCAGGGGTTGTTGCGGTCGCAGAAGGTCTTCTGCTCGGGAAAGGCCTGCAACTGTGTGTGGTACGCCGCGATCGCCGCGCCGATGACGGCCGGCGGGAGTGCGTACCACGCCACTGCGCGGTCCTTGTGGGCGGCACCGACCAACAGGATGACACTGAGCGGATAGAGGCAGATCCGCTGGTACCAGCACAGTTCGCACGGTGCATAGTGCGCACCGATCGAGTAGTAGAGGCTCCCTGCCGTAGCGGTGAGCGCCACGATCCACGCGAACCAGAGCGACAGGTCGCCCAGGGCATCGCGCAGCGTTCCCCACGCAGAGTCTGCGGCGGCGAGTCGGGCACCGGCGAGCACCACCCACGTAACGACGACCGCGGCCGCGCACACGAGGGTGAGCAGCGCAAAGAGGGTCGACAACGTGTCCGTACTCATCTAGGGCTACTGAACTATCAGCGCGCGAACACCAACCAGTCAGGACCTTCGTCCCTCCAGACCGTGTCGATCAGACGCTCAGTCGCTCAGTCGCTCGACGGCAGCGGCTTTGCATCCTTGAGCAGCATCGGCTCATCGCCCACGCTCAGCGAGCCGGCACCGGCCTTGGTGATGAGCAGTTCGAGGCCAAGGCCTTCATCTGCGTAGCGCTTGCCCATCGCCGACCCACCGGAGTGCTTCGGGTCGAGCGCGGCCTTCTCGGCCGGGGCGGCAGCGGCCAGTGGGTGGCCCCCGCAACGGAGGTCTACCTCGTCTTTCGGTGCGCGTACCACGATGACTTGGGTGTCGCAGGCGGTGCTCTGCAGGCGGGAACCGGCCTTCAATTGCATGTCTCTACTCCTCGCATGTGGAGGGAGTCCGGGCAACCGGGCGCCCCCACGCCTGCACGTAGTTTCTCAGGTTCGGCCGGTCCGGCGCACGTTCATCAGCACATCCCCCGATTTCACGCGACGATGACGCCCATGACAGGACCGCTGCAGGGCTACCGGATCGTCGACATCTCCCAAGTGGTGTCCGGACCGCTCGCCACGATGATGCTCGCCGATCAGGGTGCGGACGTGATCAAGGTGGAGCCGACGGTTGGCGGCGACATCGTCCGGGCGAACCAGGTGAACATCGGCGGCATCACCCCGCTGGTGGCCAACATGAACCGGGGCAAGCGGGGCGTGGCGGTGGACGTTGCCTTACCCGATGGTCTCGAGTTCCTGCTCCGCCTCTGCGATACCGCCGATGTGTTCGTGCAGAACTTCCGCCCGGGCGTCTGTGACCGCCTCGGTTTCGGCAAGCAGGCGATGATGGCCAGGAACCCGGACCTGATCTACGTCGACGTGTCCGGGTACGGCCAGAGCGGCCCCTACAGCAACCGGCGGGTCTACGACCCGGTCATCCAGGGTCTTACCGGTCACGTTGCGGCACAGGTGAACCCCGAGGTGCCGTTCGCCGACGTGCACCGCACGATCGTTGCGGACAAGTCGACGTCGTACACGGTTGCCCAGGCGATCACCGCTGCGCTCCTCGCCCGGGAGCGGGGGCTCGTGCGCGGGCAGGTGATCGACGTGGCGATGATCGACGCAGCGCTCGCGTTCTTCTGGCCGGACGGGATGATGAGCCGCACCATCCTCGACGACCCGCTGTTTGCCCAGCGTCCCACGCTCTCCCAGACAATGCGCGTCACCCGGTGCGGTGAGGGTCAGCTCATCTATTTCGCCGGTACGGACAAGGAGCGGCACGGGTTGTTCCGCGCACTCGGGCATCCCGAGTGGTGCGAGGACCCGCGCTTTTCGAACATCCAGGCCGTGCTCAAGCCGGAGAACTTCGTTGCCCTCGGGGAGGTCCTCGAGGCGGCTTTTCTCGAGTGGGACTCCGAGGAACTGCTGCCGCGCCTGCTCGCCGAGGAGGTGCCGTGTGGCCCGGTCCACACGCTCGACAGCCTCATCAACGACGAACAACTGGCCCACAACAACACCTTCTGGGAGTGGGAGCACCCCACCGCCGGCCCGATGCGTCAGGTCCGCCCCGCACCGCGCTTCAGCGGCACCCCGCTGGAGCCCAATGCGTCGGTACCGCTCCTCGGGGAACACAATGAGGAAGTTGCACTGTCGCTCGGATACTCGTCCGAGCAGATCGCCGGCCTGCGGGCCAAGGGAGTGTTGTCATGAAGCGCGAGGCCAAGCCAGAGGACCCGATCGAGTCCCACATGCGCATCGTCGATCCGCACCACCACCTCTGGGGCGACCGACCGGACCGCCCGATCGCACCCCGCTACTACCTCGAGGAGCTTCGCCTCGACACCAACAGCGGGCACTACATAGACAAGACCGTGTTCATCGAGTGCGGCGAGTCGTACCACGAGACCGGGCCGGAGGCGTTCGCGGTGGTCGGCGAGACCGAGCGAATGGTGATCGAGGCCGAGCGGAGCCGCAAGACCGCAGGCGCCTACATCGCCGGAATCGTCAGCTCCGCAGACTTCCGACTGCCGGTCGAGACCATTGCCGAGGTGCTCGCTGCCCACGAGGCAGCGGGCCAGGGGTTATTCCGCGGTATCCGCCACCGACTCGCGTTCGATCCCACCGGAGCGGCGAGATCCAGCAAGGAGGAGCCGAACACCGAGGGTCTCATGGGCCAGGACATCTTCCGGGCCAACCTCGCGCAGCTCGGCGCCCGGGGCCACTCGTTCGAGGCCTGGCTGTACCACCCACAGATGCCAGAGCTCGTCGAACTCGCGAAGACGGCCCCGGGCACCACCATCATCCTCAACCACATCGGCGCGCCGCTGGGCGTCGGCACGTACGCCGGGCGGAGGGACGAGATCCACGCCCTGTGGCGAGACCGCATCGTGGAGCTCTCACAGCTTCCCAACGTCATGGTGAAGCTCGGTGGTGTGGGCATGGCCCCGTACGGCAGCGGCTGGGCCGAGCGCGGCAAGGTCGCAACCAGCGACGAGATCGTGGACGCGTGGGGCCCGGCGATGCATCACATCATCAAGCACTTCGGCACGAAGCGCTGCATGTTCGAGTCCAACTTCCCGGTGGACAAGGTTTCCTTCTCGTACCGGACGATGTGGAACGCCTACAAGAAGATGACACAGGGCATGCCCACAGCCGAGCGTGAGGATCTCTTCGCGCTCACGGCCGAGCGCGTCTACCGAATCTGACGCTGCCTACTCGGTACCGAAACTGGCCGCCGTTTTCTGCTCGTTCGGTACCGAGAAGGAGGTCAGCCGAGCGCAGCGCGAACGTGCAACGCTGCCTCAAGCTGCGCACGCCGCGCATCGCGCATGAACGCGTCGTTCGTGAAGAAGCCGTGTATCTGGCCGTCGTAGCGGGTCACCGTGGTGGGCACACCGGCCGCCAGCAGCCGCGCCGCATACGCCTCGCCCTCGTCGCGCAGCGGGTCGAACTGTGCGGTGATCACGTGGGCAGGGGGCAGGCCGGTGAGATCCGTTGCGAGGATGGGCGCGAGGTACGGGTCTGCCAGCCTGCTCCGGTCACCCACGTAGTGGTCCGTGAACCACTCCATCGACTGCTTCGTGAGCAGATAGCCGTCGCCGTTGTCCCGGTACGACGCGCGGCCGTCCCACGGGGTTCCGGTGACGGGGTAGATCAACAACTGGAACGCAATCGCCGGGCCACGACGTTCGCGGGCCATCAACGTCACCGCTGCAGCAAGGTTGCCACCCGCCGAGTCGCCCGACACGGCGAGGCGGTCCGGGTCAACATTCAGCGACCCGGCATTCGCCACCACCCACTCGGTGGCGGCGTAGCAGTCGTCCAGCGGTGCCGGATACCGATGCTCGGGTGCGAGGCGATAGTCGACGGACACCACGACACAGCCCGTGTCGTCGGCGAGGCGTCGTGCGGTGCGGTCGTAACTGTCAACGCTGCCGACCACCCAGCCCCCGCCGTGGAAGAACATGATCACCGGGCCGGGAGCGCCGAAGGTGGCCCCGGTGGGTGTGTAGACACGAACCGGGACATCGACACCCGGTGTCGTCACGGTCCGGTTCTCCACACTGGCCATCGGGATCTCGGGCATCGCGACCGCAGCGGCTGCCAGCACATCACGGGTCTCCTGGGGCGACAGGGTGCCGAGTGCGGGCAGGGCGGCAAAGGCGTCGAGCAGGAAGCGGGCATCGGGTGAGAGCGGCATGCTGAGATTCTGCACGATCGGTGCGGGCGCCGCTGATCCCCCCACAAACCGGACCGTCGGTACTAGACAGGGTGGAATGAGTACATCGATTCCTGTCGAGTGGTCAGCCGTTGCGCAGAACCTGCCCGAGCACGCTCACAACAAGATCCACACCGACGAGGGTGCGAGGGCCGCGGGATTCGCGGGCGCGCTGGTTGCCGGTGTCACTACCTACGCGTACCTCGTTCACCCGCTCGTGGCCGCCTGGGGCCTCGATTGGGTCGAATGCGGTGGTTGCGAACTGCGGCTCCGGGTACCGGTGCTGCAGAACGATCTCGTTCGCTGCGCCCCGCGCACGGACAGCGACGACACGGTGGTGGTCGACGCCATCGTGGACCCGGACACGAGCCCGCGCGCCGTGGTGCGGGCCTGGCAGGCGGATACGCGTGTGCAGGCCGAACGGCCGGGCGAGGACCTCCCCGTGCACCGGTTCGCTCTCGACGACAACCACGGTCCGGACTACGCGGTTCGCGCCGGTGACGACCTCGACATCTTTGTCGAGCGCGGGATCGTGCACCCTGCGGTGTGGCCGTCGCTCGCGAACGGCGTGTTCTCCAAAGAACTCGTGCGCGGTCCCTGGATCCACACCCGCAGCCGGATCACACACCACGCGCTCGCCCGCGCGAACGCCGACATCGAGATCACGTCGCGCGTCGTGGACCGGTTCGTTCGCTCCGGCGAGCGTGCTGTCGTCGACATGACAATCCGGGCCGACGGCGCCATTGTGTGCAGCATCGAGCACGAGGCCATCATCGACCTGTCCGTCCAGTGAGTCCGGCCGTTCTACGGGAAAAGCGCTGATCAGCCTCGCGTCATGAGCGCCGCCGCGTGGGCGAGCGAGAGGTCCACCAGCCACCGGTCACCAGAGGCAAGGCGATTGAGCACGGCGACCGCACCGAGCAGACCGCTGATCGGGTCGGCTGCTGCGTCTGCCGCGAACACCGGCCCCGCCTCGTCGTGGGCAACGAGCCCACCCGCAACCGCTGTGTCGTCGCCGAACCCCACCCTCATCGGCTGGCTGCGCCCGTATGCCGTGATCGACAGCCAGACCCGCCCGCGGAACAACCCCGCATCGATGCCCATCTGCTGCAGCGCGCGCGGACGCGATCCCTCGATCACCACGTCTGCCCCGTCGACGAGTTGTGCGAGCCGTGCCTGACCCTCGCGTGCCGCGAGGTCGAGCACCACGCTCTCCTTGCCGGCGTTCATCAGGTCGAAGAACCTCCGGGGGCCGTTGCGTGCGCCATCGGGCCTCGTGCTGCTCTCCACCTTGATGACCCGCGCACCGGCAGCGCGGAGCAGACGCCCGCACAGCGGACCGGCCCACAACGACGAGAGGTCCACCACGACCAGACCGTCGAGGGAGCGCAAGGGCTCCGCTGTGCCGAGTCGGTTCGCTGGTACCTGCGCCTCGCGAACCTCGCCGAGCGCCCCACACGGGATACCGAGCAGTGCAGCGCGCTCCACCAGCACCGCCGTGGTGGTCGCCCAGGCCGCTGCGCTCACAGCAGTGTCCACCGCAAGCGCATCGGCAACGTCCACGTCGATCTCCAGCCATGCGGGCACGCACGAGCGATCCTCGTCGCGGGCGAGCGACACCGCCACCCAACCGTCGAGCGCGCGGAGGAGTCGGCAGGCACCCCCGCAGCTCACCGTTCCCTGGCGCCCGTGCCCCGTGATCCGTGCCCGCTCGGCAAGCAGCGCCGGGCCGTCAACGATCACCTCGAACCCGAGCCGTGTGGACAGTTCGCGGAGACGCAGGGCGAGCGAACGCATCGAGGGCCCGACCGCCACCGGACCGGGGAGCGGCGGGCCGGACCGCCGCCCAGTGAGCGCAGCCGCCCCGCAGTCCGTCCACAGCGCGTCGGCATCCGAGAGGTCGATGTCACCGAGGAGGAGCGGGGCGAGATCGAGCATGGGCGCAGCACGGTAGGTACGGGAACATTCGCACCGGTCGTGCGCGTAGCGTAGGCGCATCGACATCCAGCGCCATACGGGCAGCGACATCTGGGCCATGCACACGGCCGGGCTAGCCCACGAACAGCTGAGCGGCTCCATGGTGATCGTGGAGCCCGACGGCGCCGCGTTCCTCGACGGGCCCGATACCGACAACGCGCTCGCCTCCCTCCCGGCGCTGTTCGTCAGTCACACACCGAGTCGCTTCGCCGATGTCGTGGTACCCCCTACAGATCTCGACGCACTGCACGAGGCGTTCGAACGGACGCCACTCGCAGCGATGACTCTCGTGCTGCTGCTGCGTGGCGGCGAGTCCCGCACGACCGAGCAGGGGCTCATGGTGGAGTCGCTCGCCTACTCGATGCTGCAGGGTGGGCCGGAGTTCGCTGCCTGGCGACGCGCGCACCGAACGGGGAACCGGCTCGCCGAGATCGGCCCGGCGGTGCAGATCGAGACCGCTGTTGACACGATCACGCTCACACTGAGCCGTCCCCACGTGCACAACGCGTTCAGCCGACGCATGCGCGACGAACTGAACGAAGCACTCATCACAACGCTCGCGGACGCCGAGGCGCGCCCCGTGCTGCTCCGCGGCAGTGGCTCGTCATTCTGCAGCGGTGGTGATCTCGACGAGTTCGGCTCGTTCGCCAGCAACGCGGAGGCTCACCTCGTCCGGCTCACCCGCAGCCCGGCGCGCCTGATGGCCACGCTCGCCAGTCGCGTCTCGGTGCATCTCCACGGCGCCTGCATGGGTGCCGGCATCGAACTGCCCGCCTACGCCCACCGGATCGTCGCCGCTCCCGATGCCGTGATCTCACTACCCGAGATTGGTCTCGGTCTCGTGCCGGGGGCCGGGGGAACGGTGTCCATCCCCCGGCGCATCGGCAGGCAGCGGACCGCCTGGCTCGGGCTCACCGGGGCGCGCATCGATGCGTCAACCGCGCTCGACTGGGGTCTCGTCGACGAAGTCGTCGCCTGAACGCCGGGAGCGCAGCCGCGCTCCCGCTACCGTCAGTCCCGATGAACGACCCCGTGAGGCTTACCGCCTTCAGCCACGGCGCCGGTTGAGCCTGCAAGCTCGGCCCAGCCGAGCTGGCGCAGGTGCTGTCGCCCCTTGAATCGAGTGTGCATCCCGACCTGTGGGTAGGGATACAAACGGGTGACGACGCTGCTGTCTGGCGTCGTCCTGACGGGCGCGCCCTCGTGGCAACAGTGGACTTCTTCGCACCGGTCGTCGACGACGCGTTCACATTCGGTGCTATCGCCGCCACGAACGCCGTGAGCGACGTGTACGCAATGGGGGCCGAGCCGCTCTTCGCGCTCAACATCGCTGCGTGGCCCAAGGACCGACTCCCCCTCGACCTCCTGCGGGACGTGTTTGCCGGTGGTGCCGCTGCCGCCCGCGACGGCGGGTGGATCATTGCCGGAGGGCACACGGTGGACGGGCCCGAGCCGCTCTACGGCCAGGTGGTCATCGGTGAACTCGCTGTGGGCCACGAGCCGCTGACCAACGCGAAGGCCCGTGTGGGCGACGTGCTCGTGCTCACCAAACCCCTCGGTGTCGGTGTCATCGTCACCGCCCACAAGCGGCTCGATGCGGCCGCCGTGGCCGAGGGTGGCGCGCTCGCCGAGCCCTTCGCCCACGCAGTCGCCTCGATGTGCCGGTTCAACGGACCCGCTGCGCGGGACGCACGCCGTGCAGGTGCGCACTCCATGACGGACGTAACGGGATTCGGGCTCGCCGGGCACCTCCACAAGATGCTGGGCGCGAGCGGCGTCTCGGCACGGATCAACCTTGCAGCGCTTCCGGTGATCCACGGCACCCGGTCGCTCATTGTCGACGGCTTCGTTCCCGCTGGTTCACAGCGCAACCTCGACTTCGTCGGTGGCCTGCTCGTCGGGGGGTCCGAGGAGGATCGCCTGTTGCTCGCGGACCCGCAGACCTCGGGCGGGCTGCTGGTGTCGTGCCCCCCGGAGCATGCCGGCACGATCCACGATGGCGTGGTGATCGGCGAGGTAACAGCCGGCCCGGCCGGCCTCATCTCCCTGGTTTGAGCCGCTTCCGGTAGTCCTCGAATGCCCGCTCGGCATCCGCGAGTTCGGCGGCGCTCAACACCCGTGGCGTGCCGAGCCGATGCGCCTCCACGTGCAGTTCGCACAGCCACTCCAGCAGTTCCAGCCGGTCGCATGCCTGTCCGAGGTCGTGTCCGACGGACACCGACCCGTGGTTCTGCATCAGCGCTGCCGTGCGACCTCCGCGGAGCGCCTGCACCACGTTCTCGCCCAACTGCTCGGACCCGAACGTGGCGTAGCGGGCCGTGCGAGGGGGCCCGCCGAGCTGCAGCACGTTGTAGTGCAGAGCCGGCAGTTCGTCGCAGGTGCACGACACCGCAGTGGACACCGCCGCGTGGGTGTGCGCTATCGCACCGGCACCGGTATTGCGGTACAGCGCGAGGTGCAAGGGCACCTCACTGGTGGGGACGGCACCGGACAGGTGGGTTCCGTCGAGGTCGATGAGGCTGAGCCAAGCAGGGTCGAGCGAATCGAGCGGTACCCCCGACGGTGTGGTGACAATGCGGTCGCCGACACGGACGGACAGGTTTCCCGACGTCCCGGTGACGAGGCGGCGGGCGGCCAGTCGTTGCCCCGCGTCCACCAGTGCCTCCCGCGCCTCAGGGAAGTCCATCGGTCCGTGCGCGGTCATCAGCAGCGCTCCATCACCGGTCAGACGCCCAGGTGCCTGCGCGCGAACTCGCCGAGCCTCGCGATGGCGTCGTCGGCCTCGGGCAGCGTGCCTGCGCCGAACTGGAAGACGTGCTGCATCTCGGGGAACACCTCGATCGTCACGTCCACACGCGAGTTCTTCAACTTCTCGGCAATCCGCACCGAGTCGTCGAGCAGGATCTCGTCGGCCCCCACCTGGATTCGGGTGGGGGGCATCCCCCGCAGGTCCGCGTACAGCGGGGAGGCGAGCGGGGCACGAACCTTGGCCGAGCCGAGGTAGTACTCAGCCATCTTGCGTGCGCCCGCGGCCGTGACGGTGACGTCGGTCTGCTCCCTCGACTCAAGGCTCTCGCCGGTGAGGGCAAGGTCCGTCCACGGCGAGAGCAACATGGCTGCCGCGGGCAGTGGCCGCCCGTCGTCACGCAGGGACAGCAGCATCGCGATCGTCAGGCCGCCACCGGCCGAGTCACCGCCCACCACGATCCGGTTCGGTCGGATGCCATCGGCGAGGAGGCCGCGGAACACAGCCACCGCATCTCGGACGGCGGCCGGGTACGGGTGCTCGGGTGCGAGGCGGTAGTCCGCCACGAAGGCCTGGATTCCGATGGCGTTCGCGAGGTGGCCGACCATCTTGCGGTGGGTATCGGACGAACCCATCACGTACCCTCCGCCGTGGAGGTACAGCAGAACGCTCGACCGGTCGACGTCATTCGGGATCACCCACTGGCCCGGAATGTCACCGACCGTGCCAACCTCGAAGGTGACCGACGTCGGCTCTCCCGTGAGCAGGTCCATGAACTGGTCGGCCTTGCGGAACTCGGCGGCACTCGCCGGGATCGGGTCCCCGGCCGCGCGCAACTTCTCCCGGTACTTGCGGGCCTTGGCGAGGTACTCCTCCGCCTGCGGGCTTGCCATGTTCTCGTTCCCTTCTTCGCTCCCCCCGTTCGCACCCGACCGGAGACGTTCACATGTTGTCAGGCCGTCTCAGGTGCCGTAGCCGAAGCCGAGATCCGGCGCCGTGAGCAACGGCAGGAACGGGATGCCGCGCTCGGCCGCCATAGCGCCGCAGGTGCCGCCGCGATCAACAATGACCGTGATGGCAACCACGTGCGCACCGAATGCCGTGACCGCGTCAACCGCCTCCATGATCGAGGTGCCCCGCGTGACGGTGTCCTCGGTAACGATCACTCGGTCGCCGGGCACCAGCGCCCCCGCGATCCGACCGGTGACCCCATGGTCCTTGGCCTCCTTGCGGACGCTGAAACTGCGCAGGTTCCGCCCCATCGTTGCCCCCACCGCGGCGATGCCGAACGCCACCGGGTCCGCTCCCATAGTGAGCCCGCCGATGGCATCGGCATCGGCAGGAATCCGGGCAAGGGCCGCCTGTGCAACGAGGAGTATGCCCTCGGGTCGGCAGGCCGTCTGCTTGGTGTCGAGGAACCACTCACTCTTGGCCCCCGACTTCAACGTGAACTCGCCGCGCTTCAGCGAATGGCTGAGTACGTGCTCCCGCAGGGCTTCGGTGATGGCATCCATGTGAATGACCGTAGTTGCTCGTGGTAACCCGCCGGGCGCCGGCTTTCATAGTGTCCACGGTCCGTGGCCACCGATCGGTGGGGCGGGGCCTAGTGTCGCCGCATGAATCTTGCCGATATCGCGATCTTCACCGAACCCCAGCAGGGTGCGAGCTATGACGATCTACTGGCCGTGGCCAGGCGCGCCGAGGACCTCGGTTTCGGTGCGTTCTTCCGCTCCGACCATTACCTGAAGATGGGGAGCGTGTCGGGCCTTCCCGGGCCCAGCGACGCGCTCGTGTCTCTCGCCGCACTCGCCCGCGACACCTCCCGTATTCGGCTCGGCACGCTCGTCTGCTCCGCAACATTCCGCCACGCAGGAGTGCTCGCCATTACGGCTGCGCAGGTCGACCAGATGAGCGGCGGCCGGCTCGAACTCGGGCTGGGCGCGGGCTGGTACCAGCAGGAGCACGACGCCTACGCGATCCCGTTCGCGCCGCTCGGCAGGCGTTTCGACGTGCTCGAGGATCACCTTGCGGTCATTACCGGCCTCTGGTCCACCCCCATCGGGGAAACGTTCTCCTACGAGGGCAAGACGCTGTCGGTGAAGGATTCACCCGGGCTCCCCAAGCCGGTCCAGCAGCCGGGCCCACCCATCATCATCGGGGGACGGGGCCCCAAGCGCACACCGCGTCTCGCGGCGCAGTACGCGTCGGAGTTCAACGTTCCCTTCGGCTCCGTCCAGGCATTCGAGGAGGCCAGCGCCGGGGTCCGCAAGGCATGCGAGACGATCGGCAGGGACCCGGCTTCCCTGCGCTACACAGCTGCCCTGGTGGTGGCTGCGGGCCGCAACGAAGCCGAGTTCGTTCGCCGTGCGACCGCAATCGGTCGGGAGCCTGACGAACTGCGGGCAAATGGTGCTGCCGGGACGGTGGCCGAAACCGCCGCCACCATCCGTCGCTTTCGAGATGCAGGGGTACAGCGCATGTATCTCCAAGTTCTGGACCTCAGCGACCTTGAACATCTCAATCTCATCGCCCGTGAGGTCGTTCCGAACTGCTAAGCCAAATTCGGGACAATCGAGACAATGGTGTGTTGTAGAAGGGCGTACAATTCGAACGAGTTTGACAATCATTGAACTAAGTTCGACGCTTAGTGGTACGTAAAGTGAGATCTCATGGCAGCAAAGAGTGGCCCGAAAAATCCGATGACCAACCAGCACAAGGCGGCTCTCGCCGCCGGACGCGCCGAGGGTCGCATCGTGCGTGACTACCTCGAAGCGCTGCGAACCAACCGCCCCAAGCGCGGCCGGAAGCGCACTGCGGACTCCATCAAGAAGCGCCTGAAGGCCGTCGCCGACGAACTTTGCGTTGCCGATGCGCTCTCCGAGCTGAAGCTCATTCAGGAGCAGATGGACCTGGAGATCGAATTAGAGAATTTCGGCGAGATGGTGGACCTGTCCGGTCTGGAGACCGACTTCATTCGCGTCGCCAAGCAATACAGCCAGCGTCAGGGCATTTCCTATGGTGCGTGGCGCAAGGTGGGAGTTGAGCCCCGAGTGCTCAAGTCCGCCGGTATCGACCGCACGGCCTAGCCGCCCCGGTATCAGTCGATGGCGTCGAGCGCATCGAACGTGGTGCCGATATTGCGCAGCGATCGGGTGAGGTCAAAGGCCTCGTCGAGCACTGCAGCAGACACCGATATCCGGCCGTCGGCGTCCAGCAGGCCGCGGAAGTCCCGGTGGTCGTCCCAAGCCCGCATCGCATTCTCCTGCACCACCCGATAAGCGTCATCGCGGGTCATCCCGGACTGCACGAGCGCCAGCAGCACCGGCTGGCTGAACACCAGACCGTGGCTCGACCACAGATTGCTCAGCATCTGCTCGGGGAACACCTGCAGGCCGGCGAGCAGTCGGGTGCAGCGGCGCAGCATGTAATAGGCCAACTGCGCCGAGTCCGGCAGGATGACTCGCTCCACCGACGAGTGCGAGATATCCCGCTCGTGCCAGAGCGCAACGTCCTGGAGACCCGCCATCAGGTTGGAGCGGACGACGCGGGCGAGCCCCGACAGCGTCTCGGCCGAGATCGGGTTGCGCTTGTGCGGCATGGCCGACGAACCCTTCTGGCCCGCACGGAAACCCTCCTGCACCTCGCGTACCTCGGTGCGCTGCAGATGGCGAAGCTCAACCGCTACCAGCTCGACCGTTGCGGCGACCGATGCACAGGCCCAGAGGAACTCCGCGTGGCGGTCGCGCGCAAGCACCTGCGTGGCGGGCACAGGGCGCAGACCGATTGCCGAACCGACAAACGCCTCGACGGCGGGCTCGATGTTCGAGTAGGTGCCCACCGCGCCGGACAGCTTGCACACGGCGATGTTTGCCCGCGCCTGCTGCAGTCGGGTGCGGTCACGGTCTGCCTGGAGGCACCAGAGGGCCACCTTTGCGCCGAACGTGGTCGGCTCGGCGTGCACGCCATGCGTGCGGCCGATCATCACGGTGTCCCGGTGGTCGAGCGCCAACCGCCTCAGAGTGCGCACGAACTCGTCTGATGCCTTGAGCATGAGGTCCGTTGCGTCGCGAAGCATCCACGCGAGCGCTGTGTCCACCACATCGGTAGAGGTGAGGCCGTAGTGGATCCACGCACCCTCCGGGGCGCCGACAGCGTCCTGCAACACGTCGACGAATGCCGCCACGTCGTGATCGGTCACCTGCTCCCGCTCGAGCACCCGATCCACGAACGCTGCGTCGATGCGGGGCGCCCGTGCCCGGCACACACTCGCGTCGGCCTCGGGCACGACGCCGATCGAGGCCTGGCCCTCGGTTGCCAATAGCTCAACCTCCAGCCAGCGGCTGAACCGCCCGATGTCGTCGAAAACAGCGGTCATCTCGGGGGTGGAGTAACGGGGGATCATGGCCGCTCCACCACCGCATCACGATCGGCGCCCACGCCCACGTAGCGGACGGGTACGCCGACTTCACGCTCCACGAGGTCCACGAATGCCCGGGCCCGATTCGGGAGGTCCTCCACGCGGCGGGCCCCCTCGATCGAAGTGCCCCAGCCGGGAAGTTCCACGTACACCGGCTCAACCCGGCCAAGCACGTCGAGACGGTCCGGGTACTCGGTGATCGCCGTGCCGTTCACCCGATAACCCGTGCAGATGCGCACGCTGTCGAACGTGTCCAGTACGTCGAGCTTGGTGAGCGCGATCTCGGTGAGGCTGTTGAGCCGAACAGCATGACGCAGCATCACCAGATCCAACCAGCCAGGCCGACGGCGGCGACCGGTCACCGTGCCGAACTCACGACCAATCTCCACCAGGGTGTCACCGAGTGCATCAGTGAGCTCGGTCGGGAACGGTCCGGACCCAACGCGTGTGGTGTACGCCTTGGTGATGCCGACGATGCGGCCGAGGTCTCGCGGGCCGAGACCCGAACCGGAGCACGCACCGCCAGCTGTCGGGTTCGACGACGTGACGTACGGGTACGTGCCGTGATCAATATCAAGAAACGTCGCCTGGGCACCCTCGAGCAGCAGCCGCTTGCCGCGAGCAAGTGCATCGTGCAACAGCGCAACGGTGTTGGTGATGTACGGCGCCACGCGATCCGCGAGATCGCCGGCGTACTGCTCCACGATCGCTGGCACGTCGAGCGGCTCGCCACCGAGGTGGACGAGGAGATCGCTCTCGGCCGCACCGAGCTCGGCAAGCTGTTCCGCGAAACGCTTCCTGTCGAGCATGTCCCCAACCCGGAGGCCGGTGCGGCGGGCCTTGTCCGCATAGGCCGGGCCGATGCCCTTGAGGGTTGTGCCGATCTTGTTGTCGCCGCGACTGCCCTCTGCGAGGCGGTCGTGGGCAAAGTGCCACGGCAGGATGAGATGGGCCTGGCTCGACACCTTGAGCCGCGAGGTGTCGACGCCGCGGGCGCTCAGCCGACCGACCTCGTCGAGCAGCGTGATCGGGTCCACCACCACGCCGTTGGCGATCACAGGCGTTACGTGGGGGTACAGCACGCCGGACGGCACGAGCTGCAGGGCGTACTTCTCACCGCCGGCAACGATCGTGTGGCCGGCATTGTGGCCGCCCTGATAACGGATGACGTAGTCGTGTTGGTTCGAGAGGAGGTCGATGACCTTGGCCTTCCCCTCGTCGCCCCACTGACTCCCTACAACAACGGTGACCGGCACGTGGGGGAACCCTATCGGGTCTGTTTCAGGCCGGGGTACCTGTTTCGTTGGCCTTGTGTGTTCCGGGGCGTGCGGCTCACGCCACGGGCGACACCACGGTGATGTCGAAACCGTCCGGGGCCTCGGTGCCGTCGGTAGCAGCAGACGAGTCCACGGTGATGGTGTCCCCGTCGGCCGCGTTGCCCTCGAGGATGGTGGTGGCCAGACGGTCCCCCAGTTCGCGCTGGATCACCCGCTTGAGCGGCCGGGCACCGAAGGCCGGGTCGTAACCGTCACGGGCCAGTTTGTCCAGTGCGGAATCCGTGACCACGAGCGTGATCCGGCGGGCTGCTAGGCGCTCCTTCAGGTGGCTCAACTGGATCTCCACGATCGGGCGCAGATCCTCGGCCGCCAGCGAACGGAAGCGGATGATGTCGTCCACACGGTTCACGAATTCCGGCTTGAAGAACGACGACGGATCCCCCGCAAGGTTGGAGGTCATGATGATCACGACGTTCGTGAAGTTCACGGTGCGACCCTGACCGTCGGTGAGACGTCCGTCGTCGAGTACCTGGAGCAGCACGTTGAACACGTCGGGATGTGCCTTCTCGATCTCGTCGAGCAGGACGACCGAGTACGGACGGCGCCGAACTGCCTCGGACAACTGGCCGCCCTCGTCGTAGCCGACGTAACCGGGGGGCGCACCGATCAGGCGAGACACGGAGTGCTTCTCCATGTACTCGCCCATGTCGATACGGACCATTGCGCGCTCGTCGTCGAAGAGGAACTCTGCGAGTGCCTTGGCCAGTTCGGTCTTTCCCACACCCGTGGGCCCGAGGAACATGAACGAACCGATCGGGCGGTCAGGGTCCGATAGACCCGCACGACTGCGGCGGATCGCGTTTGCCACCGCATGCACGGCCTCGTCCTGGCCGATGACACGCCGGTGCAGCAGGTCCTCGAGGTGAACGAGTTTGGCCATCTCGCCCTCCATCAGCTTGCTCACCGGCACGCCAGTCCACTTGGAGACCACCTCGGCGATGTCCTCGGCGTCCACCTCCTCCTTGAGCATCCGATTGCCCTTCTGCAGCTCGTCAAGGTGCGCCGTTGCGTCCTCGACACGGCGCTCCAGTTCAGGGATGCGCCCGTAACGGATTTCTGCAGCAACGTTGAGGTCGCTCTCGCGCTCCACCTGCGTACGCAACTGCTCGAGCTCCTCCTTGAGCGAGCGGATTGCCGCGATCGCGTGCTTCTCCCCCTCCCAGTGCTCGCGCATCGTGGTGGCCTGCTGCTGCAATGCGTCGAGCTCCTCGAGCAGGGCTTGCAGACGCTCCGCCGAGGCCACGTCCTTCTCCTTCTGCAATGCGAGGTGCTCGATCTCCAGCTGCAGAATGCGTCGCTCGACAATGTCGATCTCGGTGGGGAGCGAGTCGATCTCGATACGCAGACGCGAACCTGCCTCGTCGATGAGGTCGATCGCTTTGTCCGGCAGGAACCGACTGGTGATGTACCGGTTGGACAGCACAGCAGCCGACACGAGCGCCGTGTCCTGGATGCGCACGCCGTGGTGCACCTCGTAGCGCTCCTTCAGACCGCGCAGGATGGCGATGGTGTCCTCCACCGAAGGCTCTCCCACGTACACCTGCTGGAACCGGCGCTCGAGCGCAGCGTCTTTCTCGATGTGCTTGCGGTACTCGTCGAGTGTCGTGGCACCGATCATGTGCAGTTCGCCGCGTGCGAGGAGCGGCTTGATCATGTTGCTGGCATCCATTGCGCCCTCGGCGCCGCCGGCGCCGACGATGGTGTGGATCTCATCGATGAACGTGATCACCTCGCCGGATGCGTCGGTGATCTCCTTGAGGACAGCCTTGAGCCGCTCCTCGAACTCGCCGCGGTACTTCGCCCCGGCAATCATCGACCCAAGGTCGAGCGAGATGAGGCGCTTGTTCTTCAGCCCCTCGGGCACATCGCCGTCCGCGATACGACGTGCAAGACCCTCGACGATGGCGGTCTTGCCGACACCTGGTTCGCCGATGAGCACGGGGTTGTTCTTGGTACGGCGAGAGAGCACCTGAATCGTGCGACGGATCTCGTCGTTGCGGCCGATGACCGGATCGATCTTGCCGTCACGGGCGCGTTGGGTGAGATCGGTTCCGTACTTCTCCAGCGCCTGGAACTGCTCCTCGGGGTTCGGGGAGGTAACCCGGTGCGATCCGCGCACTTCGCGCAGTGCCTGCAGTACCTCCTCGGACCCAATGCCGAGACGCGCGTTCATCGCGAGCACGAGGTGCTCGGCGGAGAGATAATCGTCCTTCAGGTCCTTCTGATAGCGCTCGGCCATCTCGACGACGTTGCTCAGTTCACGGCTGAGACGCGGCTCACCGCCTCCGTACGCGCGGGGCAATTTGGCGACAGCCTCGTCGGCCTTGTTGCGCACCATGAGCGGGGCGAGGCCGAGCTTTTGCACGAGCGGACCGACGATCGTGTCGTTCTGGGCCATGAGCGCGCTCAGGAGGTGGTCCGGGGTGAGTTCGGGGTTGTTCAGGCTCTTGGCCTGATCGATCGCCGCCGAGAACGCCTCGTTGGTCTTCGCGGTCCATTTCTTGGGGTCGAATGCCATATCTTCACTCCATCGCTTCAAGAAACTTGAGTCTGGGTGTATCAACGTATGCTTACAAGACGATATTCCCGTACATCTCGCCGAGGGGGTCGCTCAGCAGTTCCAGACGGGTGCCATCCGGGTCCCGGAAGTACATCGACACCCCACTCACCACGTCCGTATCCACCTCGGCATCAGCCAGGCGCGACCGGGCGGTGGCCCACTGCTCGGGGGTGACACTGATGGCAAGGTGGTGCAGGCCCCCCAACACCTCGGCGTACGGTCCGAGGTCAAGGCCGGGCAGATCGAAGAAGGCCAAGGCGTTGCCGTGACCGATGTCGAAGAAGAAGTGCGTGGAGCCGCGGTAGTCCCGGTTCTCGAAAAGATCGGTCAACGGGAAGCCGAGCACCTCCTGATAGAAGCGGATGGTCCGTTCTACGTCGGCGCAGAGGAGGGCCACGTGGTGCACGCCACGGGCAGTACTCGCCGGACGGTCGGCCTTCGGGCGGAGGTGCTCGGCGCGGAGCACGTCCCATTCAGCGGTGCGATCCATGACCTCACCCTAGGAACCGAAAAAGCGAACTGCCATCCCTGAGCGCAATTCGGTTGCGCACGGGATGGCAGTTCGGGCGTTCGTGTATGCCGATCAGGTCGGCGGGACCGGCCCCAATAACTTCGAGTGGACGACGAGCCGAAAGTCGGTATTGGTAGGCAGGCGATTCGGCTGGGAGCACGCGATCAGCGACAGGCTCCCAGCGAGCGGACCG
This sequence comes from Actinomycetota bacterium, assembly GCA_009701715.1. Taxonomy (GTDB): domain Bacteria; phylum Actinomycetota; class Acidimicrobiia; order Acidimicrobiales; family Ilumatobacteraceae; genus WLJO01. Next base: position 9,160 of record WLJO01000004.1, on the reverse strand, counting down.
AAGATCTCCTCCGGGTTGCGGAGCACACCCTCGTTGTTCGTCCACTCTTCCATCTTGCCGGTGAACCTGTTCAGCCTCAGCGCCCGCTTGTTCTTCTTCCGCCTGCCCTTCCCGTAGGTAAGGATCGCGTCGGTGACCGGGTGCCGCTGCCAGATGTAGGCGTCGACGGTCTTGCCAGGAGCGAGTACCTCATAGCGGTATCCGAGTACGTCAATGATGTCGCCAACATCCAGCTTGTGGAGGTTTCGGAACGGGCCCCCGTGAGAGGTGCGGTGACCGAAGATCCACGCATGGCCGACCGAGCCGATGGGGGATGAGTCGCCGAGCACGCCCAGACCGCGGTTGATGCTGCTCGAGCCGGTCCCCTTGAACACGGGGCGGGTGGCGGGCACCTTGATCCGCACAGTGCGCATCCGGCCACGGACCAGACGCTTCACCTTGACCCACTTCGTTCCCCAAAGCTTCTTGACATACATCGTCCCGACGGAGGGCGGGCCAGACGTGCCAGCCGCCTCTGCGGTGCCTGCAGCGAGCGTGGGCGCTGCTGCGGCGCCGATCACTGCAGCACCTGCCATCTTCAACACATTTCGACGTGAGATCTGCATTTTTGACGAACTCCTGTCGTCTGGAACGTCTTCAGTTCGCTATCACAACGCCCCTCCAACCGAACGATAACGGCCGATTCCTAATCTTTCCGACGGGCCTGCTCGCCGAACACCACGACAGCCTGCCTGAGCGGCACAAGATCTCGCCGAGGGGCTCGACGATCCACTTCCACCTGCACCTGCCTCACCACTTCACGTAGTTGTAGCACTTCACTGTGTAGGCGCGCCACCTCATCTTCCAACTGCATGACCTTGCGGATACCCGCCAGGTTCATGCCGGTGGCGGCCAGTTCGGTGATGCGGCGCAGACGCTCGATGTCGGCCTCGCTGTAGCGCCGGTTCCCACCGGGGGTACGAGCAGGCTCGAGGAGTCCTTTGCGTTCGTAGATGCGCAGCGTCTGCGGGTGCATGCCTGCCAGTTCGGCCGCCACCGAGATCACGTAGACGGCGCGGTGCCTGTTCATCGCCCCGCACCGCCGGACTGCGGAGAGCCCAACAGGTCGAAGAGCGCCTGGCGCGGGGACCCGGTTGAGGCAGCCTCGAACGCCTCGAGTGCCTCCCGCTGTGCATCGCTGACGTGCTTGGGCACCACGACGTCCACCGTGACGATGAGGTCGCCGTGATGTTTGCCGTTCTCGATGCCGCGTCCTTTGATGCGATGACGGCTACCTGTCTGAGTGCCACCCCGAAGGCGCAGCACAACACGCTGTCCTTCAAGTGTCGGTACCTCCACCTCGCTGCCGAGCGCGAGTTCGGCGAGGGTCACCGGGATTCGGACCGTGAGGTTGTCCCCGTCGCGCCCGAAGACCGGGTGCGCCCGCACGTGGCACTCAACCAACAGGTCCCCTGCGGGGCCACCCTTGCGACCGGGGCCACCGCGCTCTTTCAGCCGGATCCGCTGGCCGTCGGTAACGCCGGCGGGGATGCGCACCTTCACCTCACGCGGCCGCTTCTCCACGCCGGATCCCCGGCAGGTCCCGCACGGGGACTCGACAATGGCGCCGTTTCCGTTGCACGCGCGACAGGGCGATGAGAACGCGAAGAATCCCTGGTTGTCGTCCACGGCGCCCCGCCCGCGGCACACACCGCAGGTGTTCACCTTGCTGCCCGGCTTGGCTCCCGAACCGCCACATGTGCTGCATTGGGCGTCGGTGGTGAGGTGCAGGCTCGTGGTGATCCCGTGTGCCGCGTCGACGAAATCCAGCGTCAGCGATGCCTCGAGGTCTGCTCCTCGCTGCGGGCCCACACCGGCGCCACCGCGACCGCTGCGCCCACGCCCGGGCGAGCCGCCACCGAACATGTTGCCGAGCAGATCGCCCATGTCGGAGCCACCCACATCGAAACGGAACCCACCGGGCGCACCGCCACCGGGACCGCCGAAGCCCCCGCCCACCGGCCCGAGCCGACGGACCTCGTCGTACTCCTTGCGCTTCGCCTCGTCACCGAGCACCTCGTACGCGGCACTGATGTCCTTGAACCGATCCTCGGCCGAACTGTTACCCGGGTTCGCGTCCGGGTGGTACTGCCGCGCAAGCTTGCGATAGGCCTTGGTGATGTCTTTCTGGGGTGCACTCTCGGGCACACCGAGCACTTCGTAGTAGTTCTTCTCGAACCATTCACGCTGCGACGCCATCACGCACCTCCTTCGTCGTCATCCTCTTCGGGGTTCAGCCGCGCACCTTGACCATGGCGGCGCGCAGCACCTTGCCGCGCCACAGGTATCCGGTACGCAGCACCTCGGACACCACCGGGTGCTCGCTGTCACCCTCCTCGTGCATCACAGCCTCTGCGTGGTTCGGGTCGAATGCCTTGTTCTCCAGATCCATCGCCTCGAGACCCTGCTTCAGCAGGGCCCCGATGAGCGCGGACCAGATCGGCTCGACGCCTGCGACCCCGTGCGTGAACGCTGCCTCGCACGCATCCAGCACCGGCAGGAGTGCCTCGGCAAGCCGCCCTGCTGCGCGGTCGACCTCGTCGGACTGTTGCGCCGCCACGCGCTTGCGGAAATTGTCGAAGTCGGCCTGGAGCCGGAGGGCGATGTCCTTGAACTGGTCACGCTCGGAGAGCAGCGCTTCGATGTCGTGCTCGACAACCTCTTCCGCCTGCTCCACAGCGTCGGTGCCGTCGAGGTCAGCGAGGTCGTCAACGCCACCGGCATCTGTTGCGTCGACGTCGACCGTCTCGATGTTCTCGTCGTTCATCAACGGCTCACTTGTCGTCGACGATTTCGGCGTCGACGATCTCGTCGTCGTTCACCGAGCCCGCGCCCTGACCCGATGCCGACGTGCCCGCTGCGTTCGTGTCACGAGCAGCGTTCTCGTAAAGCTTCTGGCTGAACGTCTGGCTGGCGGTCATCAACTTGTCCGTCGCCTCCTTGATCGCGCCCACGTCGTTGCCCTCGAGCGTCTTCTTGAGGTCCGAAAGCGGGCCTTCGACGGCAGCCTTCTCGTCTACGGACACCTTGTCGCCCTGCTCGCGCAGCACCTTGTCGGTTTGGTAGACGAGGCTGTCGGCGGTGTTGCGCACCTCGGCCTCCTCCTTGCGGCGGCGGTCGTCCTCGGCATGTGCCTCTGCGTCACGGACCATCTGGTTGATGTCGTCCTTGCTCAGCGAGGACTGACCGGTGATGGTCATCGACTGCTCCTTGCCGGTGGCGCGGTCCTTGGCGGACACGTGCACGATGCCGTTCGCGTCGATGTCGAACGTGACCTCGATCTGCGGCACCCCACGCGGCGCCGGGGGAAGGTCCACGAGCTGGAACTTGCCGAGCGTCTTGTTGTACATCGCCATCTCGCGCTCACCCTGGATCACATGGATCTCCACCGAGGGCTGCATGTCGTCGGCGGTGGTGAACACCTCGCTGCGGCGGGTGGGGATAGTGGTGTTGCGCTCGATGAGCTTGGTCATCACACCACCCTTGGTCTCGATGCCGAGCGACAGCGGGGTCACGTCGAGCAACAGGACGTCCTTCACCTCGCCCTTCAGCACACCGGCCTGGATGGCTGCGCCGATCGCCACGACCTCGTCGGGGTTCACGCCCTTGTGCGGGTCCTTCCCGGTAAGGCCCTTCACGAGGTCCTGCACCATCGGCATACGGGTGGAGCCGCCCACCATGATCACGTGGTGCAACTGGCCTTTGCTGACGCCTGCGTCCGCAAGGGCCTTTTCGAACACGACACGGCACTTGTCGAGCAGGTCTGCAGTCATCTGCTCGAACTGCGCACGCGTGAGCGTCTCGTCGAGGTGAAGCGGTCCGCTGGGTGTTGCCGTGATGAACGGCAGGTTGATCTGCGTCTGCTGCACCTGCGAGAGCTCAATCTTGGCCTTCTCGGCGGCCTCCTTGAGGCGCTGTGTCGCCATGCGGTCGGCACCGAGGTCGATGCCCTGCGCCGCCTTGAATCGCTCCACCATCCACTTGATGATGCGGTCGTCCCAGTCGTCGCCACCGAGCTGGGTGTCGCCGTTGGTGGACTTCACCTCGAACACGCCGTCGCCGATCTCCAGCACGGACACGTCGAAGGTGCCGCCGCCGAGGTCGAACACGAGCACGGTCTCGTCCGCCGATCCCTTGTCGAGGCCGTAGGCGAGTGCCGCTGCGGTGGGCTCGTTGATGATGCGGAGCACCTCGAGACCGGCGATGGCGCCGGCTTCCTTGGTTGCGGTGCGCTGAGCGTCGTCGAAGTAGGCGGGCACCGTGATGACGGCCTGAGTAACGGTGTCGCCGAGGTACGCCTCGGCATCCCGCTTCAGCTTCATGAGCGTGCGGGCAGAGATCTCTTGCGGCGTGTACTTCTTGCCATCGATGTCCTCGGAGTGCCAGTTCTGGCCCATGAACCGCTTGATGGAGCGGAACGTGCGATCAGGGTTGGTGATGGACTGACGCTTGGCCACCTCACCGACGAGCACCTCCCCGGACTTAGAGAAGGCGACCACGGACGGCGTGGTGCGGGTGCCCTCGGCGTTGGGGATGACGACGGGGTCGCCCGCCTCGAGGAAAGCGACGACGGAGTTGGTCGTGCCGAGGTCGATACCGACTGCTTTTGCCATGGTGGGGTACCTCCGGGTTGGGGGGATTTTGGGGGGGGAGTTGAGCATCACTCTAGAGGTGCCCCAAACCCATGAACAACGGCGCAGTTAGAAAACATGAGTCACATACGCTCAGCATTTTTCCACGCTCGTGGCACCGAACGGGGGCACGCGTGCCGCCTCGGTACCGCGAACAACGAGGGAAGTGGCCCCTAGGGCTAGCCGCAATGCCGCAGGTGGGGCATGATGAGCCCATGTTCGATCTGTTGATCCAGGGCGGGACGGTTGTCGACGGTACCGGGGCACCGGCCCGAGAGGCCGATGTAGCCATTACCGGAGGCCGAATCGTCGAGGTCGGTCCGAAGTTGTCCGGCCAAGCCAAGCGCACGCTTGACGCCACCGGCCACCTCGTGACCCCCGGCTTCGTGGACATCCACACCCACTACGACGGACAGGCAACGTGGGACCCGCTCCTTGCCCCGTCGTCCATCCACGGCGTCACCTCGCTCGTGATGGGCAACTGCGGCGTGGGCTTTGCTCCGGCCAAGCCGTCGGACCACGCATTCCTCATCTCGATGCTCGAGGGCGTGGAGGACATCCCCGGTACGGCACTCACCGAGGGCCTCGCGTGGGATTGGGAAACCTTCTCCGATTATCTCGACGCACTCGACCGCCGTCAGTACGCAGTGGACGTTGCCACCCAGGTGGCGCACGCACCGCTGCGCGCGTACGTGATGGGCGAGCGCGGGGCGGACCCGATGGAGTCCCCGACCGGCGACGAACTCGCCGAGATGTTCCGTCAGGTGAAGATGGGTATCGAAGCGGGTGCCCTCGGCTTCACCACGAGCCGCACCTACATCCACCGCACCAAGGACGGCGCCCCGCTCGGGACCCGCTTCTCGAGCGTGGACGAACTCACCGCCCTTGCGTCTGCACTGACCGAGGTCGGCCAGGGCGTGATCCAGTTGATCTCCGACGCATACCTGTCGACCGATGAGGACTTCGTGCAGTCCGAGTTCGACGTGATGGCCGAATTGGTGCGCAACGTTCGCCGTCCGCTATCGATGACCGTCCAGCAGCCCGAGAACCTGCCCAACCGCTGGCGCGAGATGGCGGCGTTCGCCAACAAGATGACCGCCGAGGGCTTCGATGTGAAGAACCAGGTGGCGCCCCGGCCGATCGGCGTGCTGCTCGGTCTCACCGCAACGCTCAACCCGTTCGCGACCGGCAAGACATACCGCGCACTCAGCGCCCTGCCGCTCGCAGAGCGTGTTGCCAAGATGAAGGACCCCGACATCCGTCGGCTCATCATCGGCGAGCACGGCACCGGCCGCTTCGAGGGTCTCGTCCAGGAGATCACCACCAGCTTCCACAAGATGTTCCCGATGGAGGACCCGGTCAACTACGAGCCGACGACGGAACGCTCCGTCGCCGGGATGGCGAGCGCACGGGGTATCGCGCCGACCGAAGTCGTGTACGACCTGCTGCTCCAGCGCGATGGCAACCAGTTGCTCTACATGCCGCTGATGAACTGGGCCCACGAGAACCTCGACGACACGCGGGAGATGCTGGTTGCGCCCCGCTCGCTGATCGGCCTGTCGGACGCAGGGGCGCACTGCGGTGCCATCTCCGACGGTTCGTTCTCCACCACGATGCTTGCGCTCTGGGGCCGTGACCGGACCCGCGGCGAGAAGCTTCCCCTCGAGATGCTGGTCCACCACATCACCCAGCGCACGGCCTCCCACGTCGGTTGGATGGACCGCGGCGTCCTCGCACCTGGCCTGCTCGGTGACGTGAACGTGATCGACATGGAAACGATCGCTGCGCACCCGCCGAAAATCGTGCACGACCTGCCCGCCGGCGGACGTCGCCTCATGCAGACCGCGTCGGGCTACAAGTACACCGTGAAGACCGGAACGGTCACCTTCGAGAACGGCGCACACACGGGAGCACTTCCCGGCGCGCTCGTCCGCGGCGCACAGTCCGCTTCCTGAGCCCGGCCCGGCGGGCACTACGGTCGGGTCCACCATGACCGGAAGCCTTGTCATCCTCCGCCACGGCGAGAGCACGTGGAACCAGTTGAACCTCTTCACGGGTTGGCACGACGTGCCGCTCACGGAGAAGGGCACCGCCGAGGCAGCCTCGGCGGGCACAACGCTGAAAGCCGAGGGTCTGTCGTTCGACGTCGTCCACACCTCGCTCCTCACCCGCGCCGTGATCACCGCCCACCTTGCGCTGACCGAACTCGGACAGGTTTGTCTACCCGTGCAGCGTTCCTGGAGGCTCAACGAGCGTCACTACGGCGCGCTGCAGGGACTCGACAAGAAAGAGACTTCGGATCGCCATGGCGAGGAACTAACCAAACTGTGGCGCCGCAGTTACGACACTCCACCGCCCCCCGTCGACACGTCGAGCCCCGAGCACCCGGCGAACGACCCCCGCTATCGCCGCCTTCCTGTTGCTGTGTTGCCTGGCTCGGAATGCCTCAAGGACGTTGTTGCTCGCGTGCTGCCCTACTGGTACGACGTGGTGGTGCCACAGCTCCAGGCCGGATGGGACGTACTCATCGTCGCCCACGGCAATTCCCTGAGATCGCTCGTCATGCATCTCGAGGGAATCTCCGAGCAGGACATTGCCGAGTTGAACATCCCCACCGGTGCGCCGCGCCTCTACACGTTCGACGATGCGCTGAACGTCACGTCGGCGAAGTACCTCGGTGATGCCGATGCTGTGGCTGCAGCGGCTGCCGCTGTTGCCGCTCAGGCCGGCGGCCACTAGTTCACAGCGCCGACATAGCCGCCGCTTCGCTTCGGCATAGTTCGGCGTGCGGCTCGTCGCTAGCGCTTCCCTCGTCGCTAGTTCACAGCGCCGACGAATCCGCCGGGGCGTCGTTGGCGCCACTTCCACTCGGAGTCCATGATCTCGGCGATGCCCCGCACCGGCTCCCAGCCGAGCAGTTCCCGGGCTCGGCTGATGTCGGCGTACAACTCCACCGCATCGCCGGCCCGACGCGGCGACTCCACGTACGGCACTGGCCCGCCGATTACGGCCTCGGCCGCACGGACGATCTCCCACACCGACGAGCCTTGCGACGTGCCCAGGTTGATGGCCGTGGTGGCGCCACCGCGCTCGAGGTACTCCACCGCCCTGACATGGCCGGTCGCCAGGTCCTCCACGTGGATGTAGTCCCGCACGGCGCTGCCGTCCCGGGTGGGGTAATCCGTGCCGAGGATCTCGAGCGGCGGGCGCTTCCCGAGCACAGCCTTCATGAGCACGGGAACCAGGTTGGTGCTCTGGGCGAAGTCCTCGCCGACCTCGCCGTCGTCGGTGGCCCCGGCGGCGTTGAAGTAACGCAGGCTGACGCTGCGCAGGCCGTGGCAGGTGTCGTACCAGCGGAGCATCTGCTCCACGATGAGTTTGGACTCGCCGTAGGGGTTCTCCGGGTGCTTCGGGGCATCCTCCCCGATCGGGAGCGCCGTGGCGTTGCCATAGACGGCTGCCGATGACGAAAAGACCACACGCGACACCCCTGCGAGCCGGAGTGCGTCGAGCAGGGTGTTGCTGCCTCCGACGTTCTCGGCGAAGTAGTGGCCGGGTCGGTGCATGGAATCGCCGGCGGCTTTCTTGGCGGCGAAGTGGACGGCAACGTCGATGTCGTGATCGGCGACGGCCTGCTGGACCGCAGCCGCATCGTGTGTGGCGCCGCGGACGAAAGCGGCACCCGCGGGGACTGCCTCCTGAAAGCCGGTGGACAGGTCGTCGAACACGACCACGTCCCGGCCGGCGCGCAACAGAGCGCGAACCGTGACGGACCCGATGTACCCGGCTCCCCCAACGACCAAGACCGCCATCCGACATCCCTCCCAGACTCCTGTCCGGCCGAGCGTAGGGGTCCGTCAGCGCGCATTGCGCTCAAGTCATATGATCCGCACATGGCAACCAAGAAAGAGTCTCTGGAACAGCTCCGAAAGGTGCCGTTGTTCTCGGTCTGCAGCACCAAGGACCTCGAGAAGGTTCTGAAGGCGGGGGACGAGATCGCCGCAACCGCAGGTCAGGTCATCATCGACCAGGGCCAGACAGGGAGGGAGGCGTTCGTCATCCTCAACGGCGCCGCCACCGTGAGGCGAAACGGCAAGAAGGTCGCCTCCCTTGAGGCGGGCGCCATCGTCGGCGAGTTGTCCCTATTCGACCACGGCCCCCGGACAGCCACCGTCACCTGCGACACCGACAGCCAGCTGCTCGTCATCCCGCAACGGGAGTTCCTCGCCGTGCTCGAGCAGGTACCTGCCCTCAGCAGGCGCATGCTCGAGTACCTCGCGGGCAAGATCCGCGAGTTCGACCGCCAGTCCTTCGGCTGACCCGGCCGGGGATCCCCCCGAGCTGCTCCTTCTGTACCGGCATGCCGCCGCGCTAGCGTCGCCTCGTCATGAGTACGCACGCCTCGCACGATTCGCACGGAGCCGGTTCGGCCCCGAGCGGACCCAAGCGCATCCGCCCCTACCAACTGGTCATCGGCCTTGGCGTCTTCA